>JBBSBM010000003.1:0-180539 GCA_038251275.1 Aggregatilineales bacterium | reverse complement strand
GGCTGGCGCTGACTGCTTCTGCCTCATTCGCAGCTACCTCTCCACCGCTCGCAAACAGGGTGTCAACCTCCTTGATGCTCTCTCTGCTGCCTTACATGCTGCTCCTTTTCTCCCTTCCTCCCCTACCTGAGTAGTTACAACCAAACAGCAGAATAATGGGCGCAGCAACACCACCCGCAATCACCGCTCCCGCTAACCATTTCCAGTCAGCCCGTGTAATTTGTGCCTCGGCCTTTGCATCCGGCTGACGAGCCTTCTGAAATAATTTAAATAACAGTACCCCTATGCCACTGCCAAGATATAAAAATGCCGCCAGCACAATCGGCTCAACCTCACCAAGAAGGAGTTTGGCTAGTGGAGCACTCGCGCCAAAGAGGATCGCGGCAAGTAAGGCTTGTCCCATCGGATAAATACGTGTGTCTTTCATCATAATTTTTTCTCCCGATACCAATCACTGAATGCTTGTAAAACTTACTTCATCGCGCCTTGAATACTGGGCATAACCAATTTTTGGAATATCTCGTCCATTTGCTCTGGTGTGTGATGCATGTCTTCGTCGAACCACCAGCGCAGCAGCATCAAAAAGGTACTTGCCACATAGGTTGCCAATACCGTCAACGGCATCGAAAATGCAGCCTCATCGCCAAATAATGAACGCAAATTTTGCTCGATGAATAAGCTCAACTTGCGCTGAAGATCATGCGTATAGATATTGGCAGCTTTCCCCCACACAAATGCCTGCATCAAACGACGGTGCCCTTGCACATGGCGAAAGAGTTCGAGACTCGGCAGTAACCCATGATAATTATCACCCGCTTGGATAGTGTATTCCTCTAGCTGATGAATGACTCGCTCAATCAAGCTCATCAATAAACTCTCTTTATCCGTGTAATGTGTATAAAAAGTTGAGCGCCCAATATCCGCCCGATCAAGAATGTCTTGAACTGTAATATCGTCGAAGCGCTTTTCCAGCATCAGTTCGACCATCGCATCCCCCAGTAATTGGCGGGTACGTCTGGAGCGTCGATCATCCTTTGGATGGTTCATTAAATGATTTCCTTCCCGAACAAATTCATCCCTTTGTTCAGTAGCGAACGTTTTTAGAAACTTGATTGTTGACCAACACTACTGAGTAACGATTATACTGTGAAGCGAACAACATGTTCACTATTGAACATAATGTCTGATGAATAAAGAGGAAACATGAACAGTCACACCCATTCCCATCCGCACCAAACCGTCACACCGACTAAGGGGCGCATTATCCGCATGGCAGGCCATTATGATCTTTTGGTCAATTTGCTGCTGTTTGGACAAGAAAAAGCGTTCCGCAAAAACATAATTCGCTCGGCATCCATACCAGCCGGTGCAACCGTATTGGATGTTGGCTGTGGTACAGGAACGCTCGCTTTGTTGGCAAAGGAGGAAGCTGGAGAACAAGGTAAAGTTTTCGGCATCGACGCTGCACCGGAAATGATCGAAGTGGCACGGCAAAAATCCCATCAACAAAATTGTGATGTTACCTTTCGGCAAGCGGTTATTGAAGCGCTCCCTTTCGAAGATTCTACCTTTGATATTGTCCTCAGCAGCCTCATGTTTCATCACTTGCCAGATGATTTGAAGAAGCAGGGACTTACTGAGATTTACCGCGTGCTCAAGCCTGAAGGCCGTTTGTTGATTGTGGATATGAGCCGTCCAACCAACTTTTTGCAACAAATCGGTATGACTGTCATTTTTCATGGTGGGCTCACGAATGGTATTCAAGATATTGTGGCAATGATGAATGAGGTTGGTTACACAGGTATTCAGCTAAAGAATGGATGGTGGGGATTACTAGGTTCACTGCAAGCGCAACGCCGCCCAAATTAATCTCCCACACCCCATCTCAAATGATTGATTTTGCGTAGGGACACGGCATGCCGTGTCCGTCGGTCAAATACCATGCTAATTAAAAATGACCATCAGCCTGATGCGGCGTTTCGAAAATGTTTAAACGCTTCCAGAAAAGGCTTAAGATACAAGGTGAACATCTCCTCAGCGTGTTACAATCCCTGTTTCATCAACAGGAGAGCATAACATGGGCGAGTGGATGATTTACGGCGCGACAGGCTATACCGGAACATTGGTGGCAGAAGAAGCCGTTAGGCGTGGACATAAGCCCTTGTTGGCAGGCCGTTCTGCCGCCAAATTGCGCCCACTCGCCGAGCGTTTGGGCTTGGAATATGCCGTTGTCGGTCTTGATGATGCCGACGCGCTGGCAAAAGCGGTCGGCTCGGTGGAATTGGTCTATCATGCTGCCGGCCCATTCGTTCATACCAGCGAACCCATGCTCCGCGCTTGTCTGCAAGAAGGCGCACATTACCTCGACATCAGCGGTGAAGTCCCTGTTTATCAACATGCCTTTAGCCTCGATGATGCTGCCCGCGAAAAAGGCATCGCCATTATTCCTGGTGTTGGCTTTGATGTCATTCCTAGTGATTGTCTCGTCAAATACGTAGCCGACCAACTGCCGGATGCCACCCATCTCGAAGTGGCTGTCGATGCACTTGCGGGCGGTGGTGATGCGTCCGGTGGCTTGAGCGCGGGTACAGTCAAATCGATGATTGAACTTTTGCCCGCTATCGGCACCTTGCGGCGTCAAAATACCAAGCTCGTGCGGATACCAATGGGATCGGGGATGCGAAAGGTGCGTTTCCCGCGCGGGACGAAAACCGTCATGGCTGCCTCGTGGGGTGATGTTGAAATGAGTTATCACACCACCGGCATTCCTAACATCAATGTCTACCTCAGTCTACCGCCGATGGTGATGTGGTCATCTCGCCTGTTTGGATCGTTGTTTTTAAACCTCTTGAAGATCAAATCGGTGCGTGATTTTGCCTCACGTCAGGTTGATCGCATGCTGCCGGGACCCGGCCAACATACGCGTGAGCAGGGGCGCTCTGCTGTGTATGTGATGGTACGCAACGGCACAGGTGAAACCCGCGAAGCATGGCTGGAAACGCTTGAAGGCTACCAATTCACAATGGTTGCGGGTGTGCGGGTGGTCGAGCGCGTCTTGGATGGCAATTACAAAGGCGCATTGACACCCTCCAAAGCCTTTGGCGCGGATTTCGTCCTCGACATTGAAGGCACTACTCGCTACGACAAACTGCCCGCCTAATCACCGTAGATAGTGGCTTTGTAGGAGTGCAAGGCTTTGCACCCAATTCTCCGCCGATTACCCTACGATTTTCGATTGACCATCTGAAAGAACCATACCGAGCTAAAATGGGTTTTTGTGATCAAATTTCTTCTGATAGCTATAAAAGATGCTGTCATGAAATCTACATTATCAACAAGACTTCTTATCCCTGTTCGGTTGATGCTGAAAGGTCTTAAATTCTTGAAAATTCCGCTTAAGATGATTTCACTAATTGTGATGATGACCCTCTTCTCGTTGATATTCAGCCCAAGGTCATTTGCCCAAAGTGAACCATACATTTTCTTTATGGTTTTTAGCCCGGATGGAAGCAAATTGGTTATCAATACGAGTGAGGCAATTAATGTCTATGATACAAATTTCCAACTGCTTGCGTCGCTGCCACATGATGATCCTAAGATGCCTCACTATGCGTTCTCTTGGAGTCCTGATGGTACCAAGCTCAAAGTAGATGCGAATGAGATTTACGATGCGAACACCCTTCAATTGCTGAAAACTGTTCAATCGGGGAATTGGGCAATGGGCGGATGGAACGCTGACGGAACATTGATGGATGCGCGCGATCCCAAATCGGTAGGTCTAGTTCTCATTGATCCGATACGTGATCAAATCGTAAAACATATATCCACGGAGGATCGTTACTTTGAGTCGTTTGCATGGAGTCCTGACAATAGACATTTCGCAGCCTTTGTAGGGAAGTGGTTAGTCGTAATAGGCGTGGACGAAGGCAGTATAGTCGCTGAATACCATCTCAACGATTTTATTGAGACTCTTGTATGGACTCCGAATAGTCAACAGGTTGCTGCCAGTCTTATATTGGACACTAATAGTTCACCTTCTTATGCTATGGATATGATTGATATTGCATCAGGCCATGTTACGCGGCGGATTGATGGCTTGGAACGCGCTCCGAATCCATTATTCTTTAGCCCGGATGGGAAGCAGTTGACGGTTGTTATTGGTACAAATATCATCCGAACGTGGGACGTGCAAACAGGACAGCTTATTGACGAACACATATTTGGAACGGGTATCCGTGCTGTTGATCAAAGTCCTTACGGTGGTCGATTGATGATGACGATTGACAGCAGCAAACCTTTGACGATCCCTGTTCCACCAAATGATAACTCTGCTGCACTGTTGACCAGTTTTCTTGATGGGTCACTTCAGATGATTGTTCCCGCACCATCCGCGCAGAAATTGATTGATACACTAGCGTTCTGTGATCTGGATTCTGCTACCCGTTCCACGCTTGAAACACTTATTACGACGCAGCAGTTTCAATCATTTGTGAATACGGTAATGAGGTTGGGGAATACTCAGATTAATCAGGGTTGTAAAGCCGATGTTTTGGCTATTGCTGATAGTCTCATTAAATTATCTTCTTATTAAATAAGTTTACTTTACGTTTGTCGGCATACCGTTCTCTAACCATCTACCGACCAAACCCGCTCAATCCTCGCCTGCAAAGTTAGTGCCAACCTCGTGAAACAGTTACAAAATGTTCTTCCAAAATGTAACCCATTCTTCGCTCATATCCGCTATGATGTTAACTGAATCTTGTCTTGGCTCCCTTGCCCTGTTACTACGGGGAAAGGGCTGGGGTTAGGGGTATCTTGGCAAATCCGGCACAAAATCCACCTTTGCCATTGCCGAAATTGCTGCCAGTTTTGCCAATGTCAGTGCGCTTCAGCGCCCTTTTTCACTCAGGCGGATGCTTGAGCATCCGACATCGCCGCCACAAACTTCACTTCCGAATATGCCGAATATGCCGCATTTGCCGCATATTCGGCATCTCGCTCCCTCAAATCCGCCGTCAAAACCACCTGTTGCAATTGCGGTTTTTGCAGTTTTTGCGGCATTTTGAATCACTGGACTTCTTGACCACTGGATTTTAGCCTTTCCTCAGCACTCAGCACTCAGCACTCAGCACTCAGCACTCAGCACTCAGCACTCAGCACTTTTTTCAACGTCGCCTCATCCACATTCCCGCCGCTGATGACCACCACCGTTTTGCGATCATCTACGGGCAGCACGCCGCTCAAAAGCGCCGCCACACCCACCGATCCACCACCTTCGACAATCCATCCCGCATTGACCATCAACCAGTGCATCGCGTGGGCAATCTGTTCTTCCGTCACCAACAGGCAGCGGTCAACCACCTGTTTTGAAAGTTCAAATGTGACCGAACCCGCTTCGATTTCACCGGAAAGAGCTTCGGCTAATGTCTCCCAAACCTGTGAAAGAGTCTGCTTGTACAACCAGTTATAGAGCGCCGGAGCAGACAGCGCATTTACGCCCACCACCTCAATCGCCTTGCTGTGATTTTTAATCGCCAGCCCTACGCCCGAAATCAACCCGCAGCCGCTTGCAGGCACAATCACTCGCTCCACATCCGGCAGCTCATCCAGTATTTCCAAACCAATCATTCCCGCGCCTGCGATTACCCGTTCGTCATTGTAAGGGGATACAAACGTCAGTCCTTCGTCCCGTTCCAATCGGCGGCCTTCCAACTCTGTTTCGTCATAGTTCGCACCAAACAACACCACTTCTGCCCCATAACGGCGAACTCCATCGACTTTGCGCTTCGGTGTGTGCATCGGCATCAAAATCTTAGCCGGTAAACCGAGCAACTGCGCGGCATACGCTACCCCTTGAGCGTGATTACCTGACGAAGCGGTCACAATTCCGCGCGCCCGTGCCGCCTCATCTAAGAGCATCATCGCGTTCAACGCGCCCCGTATCTTGAACGAGTGTGTGCGGTTGGCGTTTTCAAGCTTCAACCACACTTTCGGCCCAATCTGCGGCATGTATTCAAACGGTGTCGGTTTCAGGTATGGAGCCAGTCGTTCACGGGCAGCAAAAATATCAGCAGCACTAACCATGTCTCAGCCTTTTCTTAAACTCTCTATTTTGTCTTGGCATTCTCTACATCTGCTCTGAAAGTTTCACTGTATAACCACCGAATGCTCCCTTGCCCTGTTACTACGGGGAAAGGGTCGGGGTTAGGGGTACTGATTTTCATTTTCATCGCTTAGTATGATTATCTTTCAGGCACTCAGCGGTTCAAATTAAATCTTCTTTGCCTGCGCCAACAAATAACCCCGTTGGCTTTGATGTTCCTCTTCATAAGGCGCACGTTCGGTAATCATCTTGAGGTTGAACCCTGCCGCGTCCAGATACCCTCGCATCTCAGCCATTTGAAAGAAGGTAAAATCCAGCGAAACAGGCTTATCAAAGAACTCATCAAAATGTCGTACCTCATCACCGATATGGAACGTCAGCAGCAGCCAACCAGTAGGTTGCAGCACACGCCGAAATTCTTTGAGGACGCTGGTCACATCTTCTCGCGGGATATGAATCACCGAGTAAAAAGCCGTGATACCCGCCAACTCGCCATCCTTAAATGGAAGTGTTCGCATATCGGCCTGCTCGAAACGTTGATCGGGGTTGAGTAACCTCGCCTGCTCAACCATTTTGGGTGACAGATCAACACCCATCGCCTCCGCACCCTGTTCATGTAGATAACGCGCGATTTGCCCCGGCCCGCAGCCAATATCACAGACTACACCGCGTCCCTTAACTAACTCAGCCAACATCGCCAGCACATGACGGTCAAACGGCTTGTAATCCAATTCCTTGATGAATCGTTCCGCATATTGCTCAGCGACACGATCATAACCAATTTGGGTGTCGTTCGTCATTTCTATAACTCCTGCAGCGCCTTTACAAATGCTGCATCATATATCTCGCGTACCACCACATCCAATACTTGCGGCGAGTCACCATCGGTGCTAACCGTCGCCAATCCTACCAATTGCCCTTCAGCTTGATAACTGTAAACGGCGCGGTCAATCTGTCTCCACCAGCGACGTAAAATCGTTCGAGCGCTTTCTATATCAGGCAAATTTCGCTCTTGTAAAAGCATCGCAACCGCCGCATCCAAATCATTGGGATGGTAAAAACGCAGCCCCTCAATAGGTGCTTGAATACTGCGCTCCCATTCGCTCCGCAACATGCGCATCGGCCACTCGTCCCAATAACGCCCTTCGTAGTGCAGCATATTTTGTAGGCGGCCTTCATAATGGAAGCCCAACCGCTCATAAACGCGTAGCCCGCCTTCGTTGAAGTCATAAGCGCCAAGATAAACTTTATCCAACCGCAGCACTTCAAAGGCATACATGAGCAGCAGTCGCACTGCTTCCGTCCCATAACCTTGTCCGCGTTGTTCCGCACTTACCATCCAAATACTCAGTTCCGCGTGGCGATTGCGGAGGTCGATCTGTTGCAGACTGCACGCACCTACAAATCGACCACTCTGGTTGACAGGTTCAATGGCGAAGTAACGTAAATTTGCACCGGGGTTGGCGATAATCTCATCCCAAAACTTCCGCACTTGCAGATCGGTTAAAGGGGGGCTATCTCCGTCTGTAATAAGCTGCAAATCGAGGTCAGTGTAAGCCACTTGTATGGCTTCAAGATCACTGCTTTGCAAAGGGCGAAGTTTGATTTTTTGTCCGGTCAAATGAAGTGTCATATTGGTTTCAAATCTTTAAAATTAGATTGGCAAAACGAACATCAAACCTTAGTTTAACAAGCTGTGAATGTTGATGGGACACCTAAGTGTCAATCGCTGACTAATCATCTATCGGAAATGAATTTTTTACGAGTCAAGCCAACATAAACCGTTGATTAAATTCAGCTGGTGAAATGGCTTTTCATAGAGAAGGCCAGCAATACACCGCATTGATATGCAAGTTCATAAACAGCCATAATCGCGCAGTTTAGGATACGGTCGATTAGGCTATTGATTGTACTAATTATGTCAAGAGAGTTTTTGAAGGTTCATTTCGAACGCGTGTTGCGTAAGAAACTTGGTATAGTGCAGTTTGATTCTTCACGATTCCCCCGTTATAATAATCCGCCGAGTACCCATGTGTGCGGAGACATAATTATGAATTCAAATGGACAAGGGCTGGAAGAGACTGAAGTGACGAATGCGTCTTCAGTAAGTGAGCCAGTGCAGCCGGAAGCAGCGAGCGAATCGACTCAAGCTGAAACTGCGCCACAGCAGGCTGAGGCTGCACCGGTTGATGTAACTTCCGCCACAGTGGAGGCTTCATCGGAAGGTGTGGACGCGGAAACGCCTGCGGAAGGCGATTGGCTGGCTCAAGACACGTCTGACATGAAAGGGCCAAAACGCGGTGAAATCATCGACGGTGTAGTCACCGCCACTTCACCCACAGCGGTGTATGTGGATGTTGGCGCAAAGGCCGAGGGTGTTATCCCCGGTCGTGAACTGGAACGGATGAACCGCGAAACACTCGATTTGCTCAAGCCGGGTGCGAGCATTAGTGTGTATGTGATTAACCCCCATTCACAAGACGGTGGACCACTGCTCTCGCTTAACCGTGCCTTGGAAGAATTAGACTGGCGACGTGCGGAAGAATATCGCGAAAGTCAAGAAGTCTATGAAAGCCATGTGGCGGGGTATAACAAGGGTGGGTTGATCGTCCGCTTTGGTCGTCTGCGTGGATTTGTGCCACAGAGCCAAATCGGTAGTGATCGCCGCCGCCTGCTCGATGGTGAAACCCCTGAAGAACGTTGGGGCAAGATGGTTAACGAAACCATCAGCATCAAGGTTATGGAAGTCGATCGCGCTCGTAACCGTCTAATCTTGTCCGAGCGCATGGCCGCCCGTGAAAGCCGCGAAAGCCGCAAAGAAGACTTGATTGGTCGTTTGCAGGTAGGTGAAGTGCGGACCGGTCGCGTCGTTAGCTTGGTGGACTTTGGCGCGTTTGTGGACATTGGTGGTGCCGAAGGCTTGGTTCACTTAACCGAACTCTCATGGAAGCATGTCACACATCCTAAAGAATTCTTGAAGGTCGGGCAAGAGGTCAAGGCTGAAGTAATCAGTATAGATCCTGAGAACAAGCGCATCGGCCTGAGCATGAAGCGTCAGGAAGCGGATCCTTGGGATACAGTTGCTATCAATTACCAGATTGGGCAATTGGTGCAGGGCATCGTTACCAAGATGACCAAGTTCGGTGCATTCGTCCGCTTGGTGGATGTACCGGAAATTGAAGGTTTGGTACACATCTCGGAACTTTCTGACCAGCGTGTTAATCACCCGCGCGAAGTGCTTGAAGAAGGCGAAACGGTTACACTGCGTGTCGTCAAGATGGATATTGAAGATCGTCGTCTTGGGTTAAGCCTGAAGAAAGTGAATTCGGCTGAATACCTTGACATGGATTGGGGATAGCCTAGACCTATGAGCAGGTTGCCGTAATTGGCACAGCGTGGTATATCTCTACATAGATGTTTGCAAGGGGGGAGCAATAAATGCTGCCCCCTGTTTCATTAGAGTTAGTGTTGATTTTGGTTTTGTAATGTTTGAGTAAGGTCTAAAGGTTTCTAATAGAACGTAGATATTGCATCAATGTACATAGAAGCATTTGGGCTGTTATAATAGATAAAGTGGATTTAATGATTGTGCATGATGGTCATCACCCAATCGGTCAGAAAGGTGGCTATTCGGCCACAGGTGGCGGAGGGATAAACCGTGCCAAACAATAAGATGGAACGTTTTACACAGCGCGCGCGACGGGTACTCAGCCTCGCGCAAGAAGAAGCCGAACGGCTGCGCCATAATTATATCGGTACTGAGCATTTACTGTTGGGATTATTACGCGAGGAAGGTGGCGTAGCGGGGCGTGTGCTGCGTGACCTCGGTTTGGAACAGCGGCGTGTCGAGGAGTTGGTTGAAGAACTGACCCGCGCAACCGCCCGAACCACCGCCACGACCGCCGAACTTTCACCCGGAACCAAGCGCGTCTTGGAACTGGCTGTTGATGAAGCTCGCCGCATGGGGCATCACTACATCGGCACAGAACATCTGCTGCTGGGGTTGGTGCGTCAGTCTGAAGGCGTAGCGATTGATGTCCTCAAACGTCTAGGTGTTAGTCCGGAAGAAGTACGTCGGCAAACCCGTCGTGTACTGCAAGAAAGTCCGGTACAAACCAATACACCGCCTGATCGTCCAGAACCGCGAGCCGGTGCTCGCTCTAAAGAAGGTAAGACGCCGCTGGTCGACCAGTTGGCGACTGACCTCACCGCCTTGGCTGAACAGGGCAAGCTCGATCCAGTGGTCGGACGCGAAACCGAAATCGAACGCGTCATTCAGATTTTGAGCCGTCGTCGTAAGAATAATCCTGCGCTCATCGGTGAGCCGGGTGTCGGTAAGACCGCCATTGTCGAAGGCTTAGCACAACGCATCGTCATGGGCGAAACCCCCAAGCCGTTGCTGGGCAAGCGCGTCCTTCAGTTAGATGTCGGTTCACTGGTCGCCGGTACAATGTATCGCGGTCAATTCGAGGAACGCCTCAAGCGTGTCATCGAAGAACTCAAATCCTCGGACAGCATTCTCTTCATTGATGAAGTGCATATGTTAGTGGGTGCAGGCAGCGCAGGCAGCAGTGTCGACGCAGCCAATATCCTCAAGCCAGCACTCTCACGCGGCGAACTGCAATGTATCGGTGCGACGACCCTTGATGAATATCGCAAGCATATCGAGAGCGATCCGGCACTTGAACGCCGCTTCCAACAAATTTTGGTGGACGAACCCTCAGTGGAAGAAACCATCGAAATCTTGCAAGGTATCAAGATTCCTTATCAAGAACATCACAACGTCGAAATTACCGACGAAGCGATTGAAGCCGCTGCGAACTTGTCAGCGCGCTATGTCCCTGACCGTTTCCTTCCCGATAAAGCCATTGACTTGATCGACGAAGGTGCGGCTCGTTTACGGATGTACAAGAGTCCGGAAGCCGCGCAGGTTCGTAAGGCCGAGCGTGATCTGGCACAGATCGAAGAAGATCTGGAAATGATGGAGAAGGATGATCCGCAGAGCGAAGAAGTGTTTGGGCTGAAAGTCCAACGCGATAATCTACGCGAAGTGATGGATGAATTCCGTTTGAACTGGAATCCGGAAACTAACCAACCGCGTCTCGGTGAAGATGATGTGGCGGAAGTCGTTTCCATGTGGACGGGCATTCCGATCATGCGTATCGCTGGTGAAGAAAGCGAACGGTTGATGGCGATGGAAAGTGCGTTGCACAAGCGCATCGTCGGTCAGCATGAGGCGATTGAGGCCATTAGTAAGGCTGTACGTCGCGCCCGCGCCGGATTGAAAGACCCGCGCCGTCCGATTGGTTCATTCATGTTCCTTGGGCCGACGGGTGTGGGTAAAACTGAATTGACCAAGACTTTGGCTGAATTCTTGTTCGGCAGTGAAGATGCGCTCATCCAACTGGATATGAGCGAATTCATGGAACGGCACTCGGTAGCTCGTTTGGTGGGTGCGCCCCCCGGTTATGTCGGTTACGAAGATGCAGGACAGTTGACGGAAGCCATTCGTCGCCGTCCCTATAGCATTGTCGTCTTTGACGAAATCGAGAAGGCACATCCTGAAGCCTTTAACATGCTGCTGCAAATGATGGAAGAAGGTCAATTGACTGATGCGCGTGGGCGCACCGTTAACTTCCGTAACGCCATCATCATCATGACCAGCAATGTCGGTGCGGACACCATCAAGCGCGGGCCGGTTCTGGGCTTCGATATGCCGAAGGACCCGGACAAGGCTGACAAGCTGATGTATGCCGAAATGACGAAGGGTGTCATGGAACAGGTTCGACGGACATTCCGGCCTGAATTCCTGAACCGCGTCGATTCGAGCATCATTTTCCGGTCCCTGACACGTGAAGAAATCAAGGAAATTGTTGACCTTGAACTGCATAAGGTCAGCGAACGCTTGATTGAACACGCCATCACCATTGATGTAACCGATGCCACCCGTGATTGGCTGGCAGTCAAAGGTTACGATCCTGAATTTGGTGCGCGACCGCTGCGCCGCTTGATCCAGAATGAGATCGAAGACACGCTCTCCGATGGTATTCTGGCTGGCAAGTTCAAGATCGGCAACGAAGTCCGCGTGAACGTGGGCGAAGATGGCGAACTCTTGTTAGAAGCGGTTGAAGAACCTGCTGCGGAAACGCCAGAAGGTTAGTTAGTCGCTAGCTTGTAGTCGTTAGTTTATAGAAAAGGCCATTCGGAAACGGATGGCCTTTTTTGTTGGGTAATAGTAGTTGAGGCGTAGCCAAAGCGCTGATCTTCAGGCAGAAGGTTGAACTTATCATTTAAGTATCAATTGCACTCAACGAAAGCACATTTTTGAACATGCACGTTGCACCACTGACCTCCAAAGACAATCCCAAATGGGCATCGCTCCTAGCAACCGCTTTTGACCGCACGCCGCAGGATATGCTCCGCCTACTCGATTGGCTGCACACCGGACACAAAGTGATCGGTTGGGGCGCATGGGATGAGGATAAATTGGCAGCACAATACAACTGCTGCATGATGAATCTCCAGTTGGCAGACGGCAGCACAGCAACCGTTGGCATGAGTATTAACATGGCAGTCGATCCAGCTTATCGCGGACGTGGTCTGATTAAGCATGTGTCGCAGCCGGTATACGAAGCTGTAGCGGCCTGTGGTGGGATTGCGGGTGTCGGCTTTTCCAATAAACAGGGTGTGAAAGTTGATCTCAAGAGCAAAAGTTATGGTTATCAGGTTGTCGGTCAAATGCAATCGGTGGTTGTTTGGCTAAAAGGGCAAAACAGCGAACGTTTGTGTTTGACCGATGAATGGCCTGTATTACCCTTTTCCGATAACGTTAAATTATCAAGCAATCGAATAAAATTCATATCCACACCTGAAACCTTAGAGCATCGTTTTGCGCGGCATCCGTTCCGAAGGTATCAGTTTGGCGTGTGGGAAGAAAATGGTCAGGTAGCGGGCGTGGTTGTTTATCGCCATGTGAATATCGGCGGTCTGAAAGGCGCTGCACTATTGGCAGTCTATGGAGCCGAACCAATCGAACTACTTACGCGCTGGTCAAGAAGCCTACAAGATGAAGGCATAAGATTTGTTCATCTGTTGACTACGCAGCAAAGTGAACTTCGACCCGCACTGAATCGCTTGGGGTATTGCCTCACAATGCCTTACAGTCGCTCACCCTATTATTTGACGGTCAAACCCTTCGCTCATACACCGCCTGAATTTTTAGATTTTCGCGCATGGGATTGTTTGGGCGGGGATATTTTGTAGCAGTTTTCAGACTCATTTATTTATGTCGTAATCGCAGTTTGAGATTTGAAAACAAGTTTTTGTGTGGGGTATTCGCCGTTGGCGATGGATTCAATGACCGCAAATTGGCTTCTATAGTATTTCTAGTGTGCGGATCAACGCGCTTTAGCACATCTTCAAGTATTGGAATGGCGCGTTTATCACCGAGAACGGCAAACGCATAACTGTAATTCGCTAAAATGGTTTGGTCATTTTCATATAAAATATTAGCCATAAGTGCATCTACAGCTTCTGGACTTTTCATCTTAGTAAATGCGTAGGTAACGGCATTGCGATCCCACGAGTCGCCGTTTTGGAGCAGTTGGACAAAGTATGAAATCACCTGCGGTTCGGAATAATTACCGAGTATGTGAATAGCACGACTGCGAGCCAAATTGCCATATTGATTAGGTAAATTCGGTTTAGTAGTGAGCAAATATAGGAGTTCATTACGGATACGAAGGTTACGAAATTTATCGAGTAGATGTACTGCCTCATAAGGAATTCGCGATGTTGTAGTTGACCACCACTTATCAATAACACTCAAAATTGGTTCGATGATTTGTTCATCTCTGACAGCCGCTAAGGCTATGGTTGCCATAAAGACAGTTATCTCATCCTCAGAAACCAGTAGCTCTAGCAATTCATGAAGGATTGGGTGTGCATCAATTCTACTGATTGTGCTACTAGCTAACATGCGGTAAGGATGATGAGCATCCCTTAGAATAGGCAGAAAAAGGTTTAGAACGCGACCATCATTGCAGGTTTCTAAGGCTCGAATGACAAGGTCTTTGCGGGGAAATGCAGGATTGTTTAGAAGACTTCCTAAAATCGAAGCGGCATTAGTATTCGGAAAGTCAATCAGATGTTGAACGCCTGCTAGCACGACACTATTCGATGAGTCTACTAAGGCTTTGAGGGCAATTGTAATGTGCCCGGGTGGCAAGTTGCGTGCTAGATATTTGAGAACGGCAATACGAACTTCATCATTGCCTGCCTCATATAATTGATCGAGACGCTCTAAGGGTATCATCTCCATCTGCCCAATGAGCAGCAAACCCCGTGCCCTTAAAGCTGGATGGGGTGAATCCAGCATTTGCAGTATGTCATTAGCAAGGTTTTGTATCAAACCGGATTACGCACCTGTACGATCTTGCCGTTGATGTTGACGTTACCGTTGGCATCGCCCTGTAAATTCCAGTCGTTAGCAGCCACCAGATTCACCCAGAAATCGCCACGCTTTTGCATACCCGGCAGGTTGAGCTTTGCGGCGAGGGCATAAAGATTATCTTTCCGATTCTGGGCGAGTTTGACGATGAACTGCTGCTCGGTGACACCGTTTTCGCCCACGCGCGATTTACTCGGTACACCCAGATCCGTTTCGGTCTTGGGAATTAAGAAGTTGTACTTACCATGTTGGATAGCGGTATCAAATATCAGTGCGAAACCGATGGCCGATTTGATGTTACGTGGTGTGATACTCAGGCCAATAACGTCACCCCAATAACTCTCAGTGGCGATTTGATCCTGAATGGCTTGCATGATGGGATCGGCGGCAGCGGTTTTGCACAGAGTCTTGAGACCGTCGTCTTTGCGTAAACTTTCATCTCTGGCGTTGATACGCGGTAAATAACCACGCAACCCATCGACGGTTGAGCCGCTGGCTTGATTGATATAACGGGTAATAACCGTGATGAAGCTGCCGGCTGCTAATGTAAATTGGAAGCGTCCATAGCTGATGATGCCGCTATCATAAGTTTGGTAGGTCGCGTATCCGCCACCTTCAAAAGCTGATGTTATGGCAAAAGCCCCTCGACGTACTCGATCCAATGAACCAACATTCGGCGCGACGGGGACGGTAGGCGCAGGTATGGTTGCGGTAGTCGTTACGGGAGTAGGCGCAGTTGGGGTTGCTGGTACAGGCGCGGGTGCTGTAACAGGTGTTGCAGGGACGGGTGTTGTAGCAACGGGTGCAGGTGGTGCGACTGGGTTGGCTGGAGCGGTTGGCACAACGCCCACGGGCGCAATGGGTGTACTCAATCCAGCAGGCGGCGGTGTGGTACGAGTCAGACTGCCTGCAAGAGTAGCTTGCATGACAACTGGATAGCCAAAGCGTGATCCGTCACCTTGAACCGTAATCAGATCATCGCGCATCCAACCCGTTTGTCCACCGGGGAGTATACAGCGCAGCCATTGGTAAGTGCGACCTTGTAGCTGAGTATTTTGGTCATCTGCACGGACTTCCAGCACAGGCAAATTAGCCGTTCCAACCGCCAGTTCGATTAGTTTGGTATAGGTAGTATTCGGGCCACTGCGGATGTTGATAATCGGGTTATTGGGGATGCCGCGCACGGTAACTAAAAAAGGAGTGGTTGACATTTTTAAGGCCTCTTAGCGGTTGGCGATTAGTAACGAGTCTGATTAATTTTTAAGACGGATGGCACACAAACGATTGTAAAGACACAGCATATGTTGTTCGTCACAGAGTTAGATTAATTGGTGGTGACCCTCTAGCGAGTTGGTGAATGAAAATTTGCGAAGATTTCTCCCTCAAATTGGAGTTATCAACTCGTCTCAGGGCTACTACCGATTAATCAAATGATATGAGGATAGATCAACTGTATTTTGAAGCGCCTTCAGTGCGCTTGTCTGGCTGTTAGCATGATGGCTTTAGCCTCATGCGGCGCAACCACCGACTCATTTAATCTAACCTAATGTCGTTCTTCCTACTCTAACCCTATGTCGCCTGACACATGCCATGTTCGCTTAAGAACCCATTATCCCTTAGCGTTTGAACAGCGCAATATCATCCATAACACCGCTGCGGATATTGGCCCAACCGATGAACTGTGAACTCTTGGATGCCCGACTTTCAAGGTGAAGATGCGTGGCTTCCGAGTTGCCGGTATTGCCACACATGCCGACTTGTTGACCCGGTGTAAGTACCTGCCCATCATTAACCATTTTTTGTGAGAGGTGGGCATACATAACCCCCATAGCCGCCTGATCGCCAAAGCCGCGCGCAGCTAACAAAGAGCGTGTCGATTGGGGCAGTTGGCCGCTGGTATACCAGACGATCACATAAGTTCCATAGCCATATCCCCAACCCGGATCACTGAAGATGGCAGGATCGCCTATGCTGTAACCACTCATAGCCGCATTGGGTCTATCGGGCGTACATTTGGCGCAAACATTGGTTTTAACGACCGTGCCACCGTTTGGTCCGCAGTAAATCGGTTCGCCAGTTGCCGCGCCCAAATCCCATCCATCATGCTGTACAAGGTTTTGATCCATATTCGGTGGCATGTTGAAACCGCGTACCCACCAATAGTTGTCTTTCATCGGCGCGGGATACAAATCGGTTGGAAGACTAAAAGCCGTTGTATCACCATCATAGGTCACAAGGTCTTCACGTATCCAAGCGGATTGTCCACCGGTGTTGACACGGAACCAGCGGTATTGTTGTCCGGCATTTTCGCGCTGAACTTCGACAATTGGGTAACGTCCGTTGCGGTTAAGCAGAATACCAGTGCGTGCGAAAGTCGTGCTAGGACCTTGTCGGGTCGGTGCAGCGCCCATTGTTTTAATGATCGCTGTGGGTTGGGTGGGAGGCGCGGCAGGTACAGGTGCAATTGGGGCTGGTGCGGCTGGTTGTGGGACAGGTGCAGTGGGCGCAGCTGGAGCCGGAGCAACTGGTGCAGCAGGCGCGGTTGTGGTAATCGGTATGATTACAGGAACCACCACCACTGTCGGTGATGGTTCTACAGGAGCAGGAGGCGTCACGGGCATGACCGTCACAGGTGTCACAGGTTGTGTAGGTGTCGATGGTAAAGTTGGAGCCGCCAGTGCAGCAGGCACAGGCGCAACCGGAGCGGTCGGTACAACCCCAACCGGCGCTATGGGTGCAGAGGGAATGTTAGGCACAAACGAACGGATAAGATTACCAGCCACAGTCGGTGTGACAATTACACCATATCCGAATGCAGTGCCATCACCGCTGATGATAACCAAATCATCGCGTGACCAGCCGATTTGGCCGTCCGGGAATTGAAGGCGAAGCCATTGATAAGTTCTGCCCTGAATATTGGTTCCTTGCTCATCTGCACGGACTTCAAGTACAGGTAGATTAGCTGTACCAACCGGAATTTCAAATATCGGAGGTGCATAACTGGTACTTGGACCGGAACGAATGTTGACAGTTGCACGAGAGGGTATACCGCTGACGTAGGCTACTAATGGGTTCGACATGCTGATGCTCTCCTTCGGTTGCTAGTTTGAGCATACAGCAACTACCCGTAACGAGCAACTTAAGGATGAATGGAAAAGGCTAAACAGTGGGAGAGCGATGATTACCAACTGTTAATCGAATCATGATTCGATTTTTAGAAGTTTTCGAGTACAATATTTCCTAAATAGCTATTGGAACAATATTGAGGAGGGTTTTACCTTGCATGTCGTTATTTTTACGCGGAGTACGCCGGATACAGCGGCGAAAGTAGATGTCGGCGCGAATGGCGCGGTCGGTTGGGGTGACGCGGCTACCGTCGTAAATCCTTGGGACGAATACGCCCTTGAAGAAGGTATCGTTCAGGCCAAAAACGCAGGTGGTAAGGCCACAGTAGTTGCCATTGGCCCTGAGTTTAATAACGAAGCACTCAAGCATAGTTTGGCGATGGGCGTAGATGATGCCGTGCGTGTATGGGATGCCTCCCTCGAAGGCACAGACAGCTTGGCTTTTGCCACGGCTGCGGCTGCGGCGGTCAAGAAAATGGGCGATGTTGATCTGGTGATTTGCGGCAAGGAAAGTGTCGATGTCGGCACGGATCAGCATATTTACCAGACCGCGCGTAAGCTGGGTTGGACAATGTTGAGCTATGTCTCCAAAATATTGGCAATAGATTACAATGCCAAGACCATCAAAGTCGAACGCTTGCTAGAACAGGGCAAGCAGGTTGTGACCAGCAAACTACCCGCCGTCATCAGTGTGATGAAGGACATCAACGAACCTCGTTACCCATCCTTCATTGGTATTCGCAAGGCATCCAAAGCCGTGATTCCCGAATGGTCGGTGGCTGATTTAGGTGTGACCTTACCTGCTACACAGGCCAAAGTGACCAAGTTCATGAACTTGCCGCCTAAGAATGTTCAGGTCGAGATGATCGACGGTACACCCGAAGAACAGGCCGCGAAGTTGGTTGATCGCTTGTTGGAAGAGAAGGTGCTGTAATGAGCGCAGTTTATGTATGGATCGAAACGTTTAATGGCAAAGCGCTTAACAGCAGTTGGGAAGCCTTAGGCGCAGGTAAGACAGTTGCCACATCACTGAATGTACCGCTAACCGCTTTGGTCTTTGGTGAGAACGCCAGCGCAGTCGCATCGGAAGCTGCTGCTTATGGGGCAGATAAAGTAATTGTTTCTAATGATGCAACTCTCAATGGTTTCCGTTTGGAACCCTATGCAGCGCTGTTGAGCAAGTTGGTCACCGATAACAAACCGAAAGCGGTGCTGGCAATCGGCACGACGCGCGGACGTGAATTGCTCGCCGCTTCAGCAGCCGATACCGACAGCGGCCTGATTACCGAAGCCACTAGCATTGAAGTGCAAGCCGATGGCGCGATCAAAGTGACTCGTCCGGTTTACGCAGGCAAAATCATCAGCGAAGCGGTTGGCAGTGCGGCAGGCACACAATTCATTACCTTGCGCGGACGGGCATTCAAACCGAACGCTGAAAACACGGGCGCGGCGGCAGAAATAACAACCGTTCCAGCCGTTTTAGCCGAGGCCGATATTGCCACCAAGATTGAAAGCTTCGAGGAAGAAGTTGGCACTGTCAATCTGACCGACGCGGCGATTATCGTCAGCGGTGGACGTGCGATGGCGAACAATCCCAAAGATGCTCCAGCAGGTACGGATGCAGCGGTTTGGAAAGCCAAAGACGGCTTCGAAAATACTATTCAACCTTTAGCCGATGTACTCGGTGCGGCAGTTGGCGCGAGTCGTGCGGCAGTCGATGCCGGTTATATTTCCTATGCCCATCAGGTCGGACAAACGGGTAAGAGTGTTGCCCCTGATTTGTACATCGCAGCAGGTATCTCCGGCGCGATTCAACATCAAGCTGGTATGCGCACAAGCAAGGTCATTGTCGCTATCAACAAAGATGGTGAAGCACCAATCTTCAAGCTGGCCCGTTACGGCTTAGTGGGCGATCTGTACAAGATTATCCCTCCGCTGACGGCAGAGCTAAAGAAGCGATTAGGGAAATAATTAGCTGGGATTAATTCACTGAATTGCGAATCCTAGGGGTTACCGCCGCCGAACCCCTATTGCACCAAGTTAAGGACAAAACAGACTTCAACGGTGCCTATTTTGATGCGCCGTGTCCATAACCGCAAAAGTGTCCCGGCGGGTTAGAGTGCCCTTTAGGGTACTTCCCGCCGGAAAATGGAGTCGGATGGCTTTAGCCTCTGGCGGGAAAAATGTCTAAATCTGTTTCAAAAGGGGTTTGCTCGTCGGCAAACCCCTCTTATATTTACCCACCTAACGCTTCAGTCATTTGGGCGATGTGATTGAGATCATGCAGACCCATATTGGTGGCTTGTTCAAGCACCGTAATCACGCCTGCTGCCGAATGTACGCCGCGTCGTGACCATTCTTCTTCATGCAGCGGTGTCAGAAACGCGATGTGTTCCTTGCGTAACTGCACAAAACGCGCGAACATATCGTGAATATCCTGATGAGCATAGTCGTGCCGGATTGCCAGTCCATCTGGGTCGGATGACTCAAACTCCGGTTTGTTTTCACTGATCATGCGCTTGGCCCGTGCGAAAAATATTTCCTCAAAGTCAACCAGATGACACATCACGTCCACCGCGTTCCAACCTTTGGCGGTTGGCGCAAGCTGTAGCGCGCGTTCGTTGGTCAAATCATGGATAATATATTTCAGAACCAGCGGTGTTTTTTCCATCGCGCGGATTGCCTTTTCGGCGGTGAACATTGTCATAAACCATGAACTCCTAATTGAGATGAGAAATAAAAATGGAGGACATTATTCCAACAGCTTCGGCTCGTCAGGCTTACCCATAACATTCATTTTGGGTGCTGCTTTCGAGTCGGCAGCGATGATACGGTAAAACTCACGCAGCCATTTTTGAAAATCGCCACGCCGCTTGTCTTCCGCTGGCAGGGCATTCAATCCCACATCCATTAACCGACGCGCAACCTCGTGCTGCTTTTGCCGATGGTAAATCAATGCCAGATAGTACAGCGTTTCAGGTCGTTTCGGATCACCCTTGTAAGCATCCGAAAAATGAGCCAGCGCCTCTTCCATATTACCGGTTTTGTAGGCAATCACACCACGTCCATAGTGAGCCAACATTTCCTGAGGATATAGTTTTAACGCTTGTTGGAAATCGGCTTGTGCTTTATCCTCGACACCATCTTCTAAATAGAAGAAACCTCGCGCGGCATAAAACTCGGCACGGCGCGGCTGAAGCGAAATCGCGTCATTCATGTCGTTGATGGCGGTATCGTAACTGCGCTTACGATAGGCCTCTAGTGCTTGGCGATAATATTCATCTGCCTCAAACCGTGCTGCCCCCATGCGCCTTGTGAATTGTGCCACGTTACGCCCCTATCTTCATCCTAATGCATGTGTATCTTACTCAAATCTACGCTAATTCTCCATTGCTTCTCCATAGTGTTTGGCTACCCTAATAACAGTAAGCAAAAGCACTGTGGGTTAAAAATGAGGGATAAATAAGAGAATGTAACAATTTTCAAATTTCTTTTTACTTTTTTCACGGAATAGGCTTTACGCTATAAATAGAGTTAAAATTTAAGCTGTGTTGTAACAATTCTGAGTATTGCGGGACGATTATAAGCAGGTAGATGATGAAGACGTTTAAACTGAACTCAGAAAGGCCTAGTGTGGTTGGGCAAAGTGGCGATTTTAATTCCCATCTATTAATGCTCTCTGCTGAACAGGGAGTTCATGATGTTGAAACACTCACGCACTACGCCCCAATTTTGCTGAGTGATGATGAGCCAGAAATCACCCGTTTGTACGAGGTGTTGATGGCGAGGGTTGGCCTCCGCACGGTATCTGTCCCTGAAGGTAAAAAGGCACGGGACTACTTACTGTGTAACCCGGTTTCATTAGTAATTTCCGATCTGATGAAACCCCACTTTACGGGCTTGGATCTTTTAAAGGTGCTGCGGCAAAATCCTGCCACGACCGATGTGCCATTTATGATCATTACGGCTACACCGGATTATGAATCACGCCTAGCGTTTAAAGCGCTCGCTGGTGATGTCTACTTGACCAAACCAATTGACACCCGCCAACTGACTCAAACGGTCATCCAACTGCTGTCCTCGCAGTTATCCAAACAACCAGCACAATAAGCTCAAGCTACTGCTTCATTCAATTAAAGCGACATCCTGCTTTTTGCATCATCAAACTGCCTGAGTCGACTGTTATAATAACCCACACATTTGAAAGTAAGCTGTGTGGGAGTATGACGTGTTGCAAAGTATTCAGCGTTTGCCGCGTGGGCAGCGCCTTCTGATTTTCGCGTTGATTTTTGGTGGCGGTTTGTTTGTTTTGATAGCCATTACCGTGCTGCTGATTCGTGGAACACTGACACCCGGTGACCGTTCCTTAGGTACTGCACTGAACAAGGATGTTGTCGTAAGTCAATTTGCGGCACTGCCCGATGACGATGCTTATCCTGCGGCATTAGCGGTGACTGCTGATGGACGTGTATATACGGGCAGTTACAAGACCGGCAAGCTGTGGGTGATTACGCCTCAAGGTGAAGTTACTGCTGTTGCGACTAAAGGCGAAACATTGCATGCGATTACCGGCTTGACGGCTGCGGCTGATGGAAGCTTATATATTGTTGACCAAACCGATGCCGATCCGCGTACCGATGGTGGTAATGTCAAGCGCATGTCGCCTGATGGAACAGTGACAGCCTTCGCCACGACCGCCGATGAATCCGGCTTTATTAGTCCTGATGATGTCGCGCTTGATGCAGCCGGAAATGTCTATGTCAGTGATCGCGCCCGTGCGGAAGTTTGGCGCTTCAATACGGATGGCAGTGGTGGCATAAAATGGTGGACGCCGCCCAAATTAGATGGCGTGGATCATTATGCGCCGACCGGATTAGCCTATGATGCTAGCAAGAATGCCATCCTCATTACCGACAGCATCAATGACACTCTCTACCGCGTGCCAGTTGATGCGCCGGATAAGAGCGAATTGCTCTATTGGCACAAAGGGCGGGCAACTCCACCGGGATTTGATGGATTGACCGTTACACCTTCAGGTGTGATTTATCTAGCGGCACTTGGTCAACGCGGGATTGCACGGTTGGATGGCGAAAATCTCACCTACATCGCAGGTCTATTTCGTGGGCCGAGCGATGTGGATTATGCCGCACCGGACAAACTCTATGTCACCAATTGGGATCAATTTTCACTGGCGGTCACAGCTTCTAAGCCGAGTTTGCCATTTGCCTTGGATGTTATTCGCTTTGTCAGTGGCAGCGCAACCGCGACACCTTAATCCAATTAACAGTGATGAGTAGGGCTGAGGCGCGCCTCAGCCGCTGACTTTTTCTGTAGATCATTGCCGCAGTTTGGATTATCTCTGTAGGGGTGCACGGCTGTGCGCCCTGATTTTTTTCTTTGGATCTACACCAACGACCCGCATCTCCAAATGGAATGAAACAGATTGCATATTCACAAAATGGACACGGTGCGGCCCGTGCCTCACCCACCACTTAGCTAACATTGAATGTCCATTGATATTGATAGCTTTGTTCACTTCGGTCTTTTATCTGGATTGTCGCGTTATGTGATCCTTTAGATAAACCATCTGTTTGAAAACAGGTTCTAATTGGAGTGCCATACGATCCAATTACATTTCCATTTTGATCATTAGCAAATAACAGCAACGCGGTGTTAAAAAATGTAATTTGGTTGTGGCTAAGTTGCTGAGAGTCAATATCTATTTGCGTGTTTGATATCAAATACTGCTGTAGTTCATCTCCATGATCTCCGAAATTCCACAATTCAGTTTGATTTATTCCAAAGCAAATATTCCCATTAATCGATTGTAAATTTGATTCAGGCATCAAGAATTTAGGGATAGAATTTCTTGATGAGAGCATTATGTGGCCTATAGCTATTCTTACTATGACTAGAGCGAAAAATATAACCATAATCTTAACTTTAAGTCGCATTTAATACCTGCTCTTTGCTCATGGGCCAAGTGCGTTACATCACTAAATGTCTTTGAAGTCGCTTTAGCAGACTTGTCTTATGGTTAGCATCATGGCTTTAGCCTCATGCGGCGCAAACATACTCATATTTTTATGCTATTACACTCTGTCTTGATCTTTGCGTCTCTGTACTTCGCTCGCATTTTTCTTCTCAACTTGCAGCTTGCCGCTGGTAACTTGTTACTCTTTTGGTTTACTTTTGGTTAATCCGACAAACCTTTCTCCAACTCTCTACTAACCACCTTAACAATCCACCTCCCTCAAAATGGTTAGTCCCAACCCCATGAAAGAGTTACAAAATGTTCTTCCAAAATGTAACCCCTTTGCTCCGCACCTGTCGTATAATGTTCATAGAACCACCTGCATTTGCTCCCCTCTGCCATGAAATGGAGAGGGCAGGGGGTGAGGATTTCTCTCGCTGCATCTTAACATCCGTCAATCGTTGCAAATGTGACAAAAATCACCGATTCTCAACTGCAACAACAACATCAACTGCATCATTTCGAGTACTGCCAATGTCAATGCCGCCGCCACTGCCGCCATAAAATGACCAAATGTCACCGCCGACATGGACGACAACGACGACATAAAAATGCACGAGTGAATCTGACGAATCTGAAGAATTTTGCGCATATTCGGCATTTCACTCTCTCAAAACCGCTGAAGCTATAAACCTGCATGATTCAAATCGTGCAGTTTGTGAATCAATTTCAGACTTGTCTATCGCTAGCTAAATGATGGTTTTCGATCAGCCACTTCCAAACCACCGCCAGCGCCAGCACATCATCCCGTTGATATTCACAGGCGTGGGTGATGTGTTCGACTTCACCGGACTCAAGCCATTTGCGATAATCAGTTTCGGCGGCCCACCACTCTTGATAACCCGACCAACTGAAACCGAAATACGCCGCCACTTTCTTGATCGAGTAACTACGTAAAGGCAGTCGAACCGTGTTGACAAACGTATGGTGCAGGTCATGCATACGTCCTAAGAGCGCGTTCTTAACTGCGTCGGGAGCCGTAGCCTTCATCACGCCCGCATCGAAACCCGACCAATGATAAATGGGTTTATCGTCCACACCAACACTTTTATGAAACACTTGCCACGCCTCATCTTTATCGCGCACCGTAATCAGTTCACCAATTGGATTGAGCGTCACCCGTCGGTTAGGCTGCGTAGGCGCGACAATCGCAATCTGGCTGTTACCGGCTTCATCACACCAACCGAGCGACCACGGTGAGCCATCACCACCCGGCAAAGCAGCGGTTTCAAGGTCAAACATCCAACCGCCTTGATGTAACAAATCGGGCATCGTATCCACCCACACCGGACGATCTTCCACGAAGGCCAGCGCATTGGCTCGATGTGAGGCCGCCGTCTTTTTGATGCCTTTAAACCGTTGCAGCTCTTCAATTGAAAGAGCCGCAAGTTGCTGCAAGCTGGTGATTCCACTGCGCTCCAAATGTTTGCGAGTTTGGCTGTTGAGTCGCGGCAGCAGGGATAGATCAAGATTGCTGCGGGCAACCTCCATGCAGGCACTGTACCACGGACAGGTTTTGCAGTGTGCGACCAAATTAACAGGCGGCGCATCCTCTTGAGTAAGGACGGTATAAGCTCGGCGCAGCATCAGTTGTAAATGTGCTGAATTTAAGATGTGCTGTAAAACATAGCGTGGATGGTTCTGAGCATCTGAACCTAACCAGAAGTAACCGCGCAGCTTAGCATCCTGCATACCTTGCAGAATAGTCAAATAGAAATCGAGTTGGAGTTCATCCCCTTTGGCAATATTGATGTACTGCTTAATTTCAACAGGCTCATACAAATGGCTTTCAGGATTGCGCGTCAGGCGATCAACCCGCCCGCGCAGGCTGACTTCAACGCCGTTTTCCAACTCATAACGCTGCTCAACGTAAGCGCCAATGATGACACTGACACCTTCGTTCATCAGGTCTTGTGTGATGTTAATACCCTCGTCCCACGAGGCAACAGGCATCGTTTCGGCGTTGGGACTGGCAACCGTTTGGATAGCTTTTTCATGTGCCACACCATACATCGCGCCGACAGGAGTAATATCCACTTGTTCAGTTTTTTCACCGAATGTGTCCAGCCAACCGCGCCGTTCGCAGGTGACAAGGTTTCGGAGGTGGGTTGGGGTAATGATAAGGGGTTTCAAAGTCATTCTACCTTGAGTCGAACGAATGTTTTTATTGTACCTCTCATAAAGTCGATATGGAAAGTCACTTTTAGTTAGCGCCTGCATTTTCAAGCGAATATCCACCGTATTTCTTCTTCAATTCCTATAGCACTTATTGACAAATCCTGTCTGAATGTTGTACTCTAATATCACAGACCGACCAGTTGGTTTGTGAAGGTGGGGAATATGCCTGAAGACGCAAAACAAAAAATTTTAGCGACTGCCTTGAGGTTATTTGCGGAAAATGGATTTGTAAAGACCAGCATCAATGACATTGTTCGTGCATCAGGATTGAGTAAAGGTGGTGTGTATTGGCACTACGCCAGTAAAGACGAGATTGTCGCCGCAGTCTTCGACCAGTTTTTTGATGCACAAATAACCGTTATCAAGGCGATTCTTGCAGATGAAAATTTACGAGCTGCCGAAAAACTCATGCGGCTGATCGAAGTGAGCGGCAGTGATCTTGAAGAGATGGTATCACAATTCCCATCGTCCTTAGAGTTTTATGCCCTAGCGGCTCGCGACAAACTGCTGCGCGATCATCTTATTCAATATTTTGATTTGTATCAGGGCTACATCGCGCAGTTGGTTGATCAGGGCATTGCAGACGGCGAGTGGAGGCAAGTTGACCCTCAGTCAACGGCTCTGACGATTATCACACTTTTTGAAGGGGCATTGTTGGTATGGGGAGTCATGCCAAGCAGGTTTCACTTAAGCGAGCAGCTTGAGAAATCAATTGCTTTACTCATCGAAGGGTTGAAGCATCGGGAATGATAATAGGAGGAAAATGATGAGAATTCTTATTTCTGGTGGTGGTCTTGCCGGATTAACACTGGCTTATTGGCTGCACCATTATGGATTTACACCCGTAATCGTCGAACGTGAGCAAGCTATTCGGCACGATGGTTACGGCATTGATTTTTTCGGAACTGGATATGATGTTGCGTCCCGTATGGGATTGATTAACCAACTGCAACCAAACGTGATTCCAATTCAATACGTCGCCTATGTGGATGCTGCTGATAAGGTCATCGCGAAGTTAGACATCTCCCTGATGGAAAAAGTGATGTACGGCAATTACATGGCGCTAATGCATTGGACTCTAGAGGATGTGTTGTATAAAGCGATTGAAAATGATGTCGAAATTCGCTTTGGTAGATATTTGAAAGACGTGCATCAAAATGCGTCGGCTGTGACGGTAACATTTGACGATGACACGACTGAATCGTTTGACCTGTTGATTGGAGCCGATGGCATACATTCCAATACGCGCCAACTGGTATTTGGTGCGGAATCGAGTTTCAGTCGTTTCATGGGCTATTATGTCGCTTGCTACTCATTGCCTGACAGCTACGGAATAGGTCACGCATGGAAGAATTACACTGAACCCAATCGTCAAGTGGGAGCCTATTGTAGTAATAGGGAAGGCGAAGTCGTTACCCTTTTTATGTTTAAAGCACAAGATGAAGGAGTAATCTCACGTGAGAAACGGTTGCCCCGTCTGAAGCAGGTGTTTAATGGCATGGGCTGGCTGACACCTCAACTACTGAATGATGTGGTTGATCCCGACACAATTTTTATGGACACCGTAACCCAAATTCATATGCCTACATGGCATCAAGGGCGCGTCGCATTGGTTGGCGACTCATGTGGTTGCATGACACTGATTTCAGGGCAGGGTGCTTCGATGGCAATGGGGGGTGCATACGTCTTGGCACAGGCAATACAAGAACAGGGTCGTTATGAGGAGGCTTTTCAGCACTACGAAACGATGATGCGACCGGCAATCGAACAGCGCCAGAAAGGTGCGCGTGACTTCGCTAAGGCCTTCGTTCCCGGTACTGAGCTGGGGTTGACCGCTCAAAAGGTCATGATGAAGATTATTTTGCGCGATATGTTTGTTGGATTGCTCCGCCGACAGTTTGGCGCGGGGAGTATTCTGGCGGCATAACCAACGATAATGGAGGTGTCATTTTGACAGAAAAATCCTTGGTGGGAAAACCGCCTATTGGCTTACTTCGTCTGGCGCTGCGGATGCCGCTATTACTTTATCGCTTTCGGATGGGCTGGCTGCTCGACGGGCGATTTGTCCTGCTTAATCACATTGGGCGCAAAACAGGGCAAGCACACAAAACAGTGGTTGAGGTTTTAGGTCACGCAAACGCCAGCGATACCTATTACATTATTTCCGGTTGGGGGTACAAAGCAAATTGGTATCAGAACTTGCGCACCACGCCAGATATTACCATTCAAATTGGCCGTCGGCACTTGGATGTGCATGTCGAAACAGTGTCTGCCAAAGAAGGTGCACAGCTCCTCATCGATTATCGTGATAAGCATCCCTTTGCAGCACGTGAGTTAAGCTCTATTATGGGGTTGAACCTGTTTGAGGCATCGCCGGAAATACTTGAAGCGACAGTGCAAAAGTCACTTCCTGTTCTGGCATTACGTCCGAGGCTGTCTTAAGTTTAAGCAGTCCGCAATCGGAGTATCGTTTTATAACTGCATGCAATAAGTTGTGCAAAATTAGCCGAAATACACCCTCTCATTTTTAAGGATGGTGAAATAATGCCCATCGAAGCTGTGGTTTTTGACATGGAAGGGGTACTGATGGACTCCGAGCCATATTGGAAAGTAGCGCGCGAAGGATTTGCCCGTGATCTTGGTAAGCCTTGGTCAATGGATGATCAACGGGCTTGTATGGGCCGGAACACAGTTGAATGGGCACAAGTAATGAAGGATCGCATGGCGCTTAACTGGTCATTGGATGCCATCATCGATGATACAATTCGTCGCGTTTTAGCCCAATATGACGAACGCCTTCCGCTGCGTGATGGGGCAATCGGGGCAGTCGAACGGATGGCAGCTCGCTATAAAGTGGCATTGGCTTCGGGTTCACCAACCTCAGTAATTGACCATGCGATGGATACAAGCGGTTTGGGGAAGCTGCTGAAAGTGCGCGTATATGGTGACACTATCCCCAACGGTAAGCCAGCTCCAGATATTTATCTCGAAGCATTACGCTTGTTAGATGTTCGACCGGAGAATTCGGCGGGTATCGAAGATTCAACTAACGGAATACGGTCATTACATAATGCAGGTATGAAGATTATTGCTGCACCCAGCGAAGGCTTTGACTTATCGACAGAAATATTGGCGTTGGCAAGTCATGTCGTAGCGCATATGGATGAAATCACTGTAGATATTGTAGAGCGTTTGAATTTGTAAATCGGAGGTGGCATAGGACGTATTTCAGTTTACGTCCTATGCTTGCCTCAGGATAGATTACTGCAAGGCGCTGCCTGCTGAGATGGTCAGGCCGCGTTCTTTGGCGACCTTCTTCACATATTCATCGGCACGGTAAGCTGCTAAGGGATTAGGATCGAGTCCCTTTTCAGTCCGCACTTGCATGAGCAGTGGGCGAATATCGGTGTCGAAGGCATCGACCATCACTTGCTGTGCGCCGAGTACATCTCCTGCCAGTTGTAGATCCCCCAATTTCTTGTAGTCGACAATTAAAGCACGAGCATAAGCTGTTTGGCAGTTGAGGACACTCAAGAGCATGGCTTCCAACTTGGGTTCGATGTTGTGGCTCTGATCGATCATATAAGCTACATCATCGGCTTTATCGCCTGCTTGTACTAACTCGGTGTAAATCTCAAATAGTTCGTACGGGTTATTGGTGCCGACGATCAAATCATCATCAGCGTAACGACGTGCATTAAAGTGGAATCCACCCAAGCGTCGCTCGTCCAACAAAAAGGCGACAATGTGGGCGATATTTGTCCCTTGGGCGTGATGACCAGTATCCACCAGCACTTGAGCTTGTGCGCCACACTTGAGTGCCATTGCGTAAGCCATACCCCAATCGGCTAAATCGGTATGGTAAAAAGCCGGTTCGAAGAATTTATACTCGATCAACATACGGCTGTCCGTTGGTAGATACTTTGTGGTTTCCATCAAGCCTTGTTCGAGACGATGTTTTCGCTCACGGATGCTGTCTTGTCCGGCGTAATTCGTGCCATCAGCAAACCACAGGCTTAGGAGATTGCTGCCTGTTTTGCCCATAATCTCGCAGCACTCAATCATGTGTCCCATCGCCTCTTCACGAATGGTCGGAGATGGGTTGGTCAGGCTGCCGAGCTTATATTGATCATCCTGGAAAAAGTTTGGATTTACTGCACCGATGGCAATGCCTTTGTCTTTGGCATATTGCCCCAAAGCGTCATAGTCATCTACTTTGTCCCAAGGAATGTGGATAGCAATAGAGGGCGAAATACCACTGAGTTTGTGAATATAAGCGGCGTCGTCGATCTTTTCGTAGATGTTGCGGGCGGCGCCTTCCCATGCGAAAACCTTGAAACGGGTTCCTCCGTTGCCATAACCCCAAGACGGTGTTTCGATATGTTGCGCTTTAAGTTTGGCTTTTACATCAGCTACGGAGATACCTTTAGCCGTCAATTTTTCTGCTAGGCGGTCATAATCAGGTTTAAAATCCATAAAATTTGTCCTTTCATAAGAAAATTCTGTAGAATAGAGGAGTTCCATTTATTTTCGTTCTCTTTCAAATTAATGTTACCCAAAAGTAGAGCCAAATCAAAATGATTAATGTCCTTTTTTTACAGGAACGCCGCCAACTGATACTCGATGATTTGAGACGTGATGGTCGGGTGAGTGTTAAAACCTTGAGCGATAAGCTCAATGTGAGCGAGGTGACGATCCGGCAGGATTTACGCGCGTTGGAGGATGAAGGCATCCTTGAACGAACTTATGGCGGGGCGATGCTGCGTACACCGAGCAGCACAGCCGCAGAGCTTTCGTTTGACATTCGTCGACGCAAACATAAGGGTGAAAAGGATGAAATCGGACGTTGTGCTGCGGCGCTCGTCAAGGATGGTTATGGAGTAGCACTTGACTCAAGTACCACGACTTTTGCCATGATTCCATACCTTAAGCGTTACGACGGCTTGACGATTGTCACCAACAGTCTTGTCATTGCCCAGCAATTTTTGGATTCGCCACGCATTCGGGTGCTGCTGCCCGGTGGAACACTGCGCCGTGACTCGATATCGTTGGTCGGTAACCCCGGTTCGCTGCCTGATATTAATTTGAACGTAGGCTTTTTTAGTGCTCAAGGGGTGACCTTTGAGGCGGGTATTACCGAAATTGGCCCCGATGAAGCCGAAATGAAGCGTGCGCTGATGAGCCGCTGTATCATCAAAGTCATTACAGTTGATGCGAGCAAGTGGGGGAAGGTCGCGCCGTACACTTATGCGGCTGCGCGCGACATCGCCCGTATTATCACGACAGGCGGCGTTCCACATGCCGAAATGCTTCCGTTCCAACAAGCTGGCATTATCATTGAGACTGTAGGAGACTCTTAGCGAGATTTACAGTTAGGGTTTGCGCGCGACAACCAATGTCATGAAATTGAACGGCCACGGCAGCACCCGTTTGAGCATTCCACCGAGCGACTCGGCGAGGGCGCTGGTTTGATAATAGCCTTTTGCACGGAATGGGCCACCTAATCCCCATAAGGTATAGGAATGACTGGTGGGCACGACAGCTTCCAGTTTGAAGCCAACCGCCTTCACATTCTGGCTGAGTGCCTCGCGAGTGTAGGTGCTTTCATAAAAATCATCGTCATTCAGAACCGTAATACCCTGCTGTTTACGTCTCCACGCCACGAGACGGTTGATGACGTTCGGGTAAGGAATGGTCAACACCAGAATGCCACCGGGTTTGAGAACGCGAAACGCTTCGGCTAAGGCGGGTTGCATCCCATGTTCGAAGTGCTCCAAAACACCGAATGATAGATAAGCATCGAGGGAGTTGGTAGCGTGGGGCAGTGCATGAACATCACCGACGAGCAGCGGTAGTGATGCATCATAGGCATGTGAGGTATGAAGGGCATTTTCAGCGTAATCCAGACCCATGACGTTATAGCCCATTTTTCGCAACGTAATGATGATGGCGCTTAGACCGCTCCCTGCTTCCAAATGAATCCCATCTTTTTTCAAATAGGGTAGATAAGCATTGAGCGTGGCTTGTGCCCGTGTAACTTGAATCAGTTCCAACTCGCGCTCGACCGAGGCGGTGTCCCAAATGTGTTCCCATGCTTGACGGGTCGTGTCGTAGCGGGAACCAAATTTAATAGGTTCAGTCATCTTGATTGACTCTAATCTAAACATTGATTTATAGGCGAATTTTAGAGTGTCAGTCTACAAGGAAGCCGTTGGAGTTGCCAGTCTTAAAGCGCTGTTCGTTCTCCACGTAAGCGTTGGGCGAAGTTCATGGCAAGGCGCGTCGGCACAATCAATGTCTGTAAGAGGATTGCGCGGGCTGGCCCATAATATTTGCGACAAAAGGTGAGTAGATCTTCAAAGTAAATATACGAGGCTCGTCGCCAAACTTGGCTGGTGCTGGCACGTTCCTCATGCAGCAAGAGCACACCTTCGACAAAATGAATTTCATAGCCCGCGTCCAAGATTTTTTTGCAGAGATCATCTTCAGTGAAATACAGTTTAAGCTTTTCGTCAAAGCCTGCTATTTGTTCAATAACCGGACGTGGACAGAGCAAGTTTGAGCCGGGGCCAACTTCTATAGAGCGCGCTGAATCCCGATTCCAGCCCGTATACCACATGATATGTCTTCGTCGGTCGCGCCAACCCTGTAACAATACGCCTAAAAATGTGTAACCGAGCAGGAGATCAATATATACGGGTACACGCGAACAGGTTTGTTGTAAGCCACCTTCGGGATATTCCATGCGGCAGGTGGTTGCGCCAACTTTCGGATAGGCTTTCAAATAGGCCAACATAGTTTGGAGGCCGTTAGGTTGTAGGCGAGTGTCCGCGTTGAGGATGTAGATGAAATCACCTTTGGCTTCCCCAAAACCAATATTATTCCCGCCACTAAACCATGTGTTGCGTCCCGGTTCGATCAAGACGGCTTGCTGCATGACTTGATGTACCATCGCAGCACTGTCATCTTTCGAACCGTTATCAACCACGATCACTTCAATAGACAAATCACCTGCTTCACGTTGGATAGATTGAAGGCAGCGGCGCAGCGGTTCACAGGTGTTGTAGTTGACGATGACGATGGAAACATCAGGCATGAGGTGCTTTCCGCCTATGTTTTACGGGCATAGAGGATAACGCCGGTATTGCGTAGCAGTTTACGGTTGACAAGTTTGCGATCAATCCAGCGAAACATTTTCAGTAAGGGAAGTGCAAACCAATCTGGCGCTTTAAGTTGGGCGGTGACATATCCGGTGAATGCAGGTGCATCGACACGTTTTTCTATAGTAAATTGTCCCTCAATTAATTTGATCCAGTCGTGCTCCCGACCTGCACCTTCAAAGGGCGATAACCCTGCGGCTTGGATGCTGGCTTTGACGCGAGAGGGTGCATTTACCCCAAACTTGAGCAGCGCACGGAGTTTATCCGCATACGATGTTGCGGTGGGTAAAACTAAACACAATGCTCCAGCGATAAGGACAGTTGATGAGGCTTCATCACCATCGGTATCGGATGCCCACAGCAAGCCTCCCGGTTTGAGCGCCTTATGAATTTCGGTGATGGTATGGTCGAGATTAATCAAGTGGTGTAAAACCGACTTGACCACGATGACATCGTAGGTGTTTTCCGGAAGTTGAATGGTGTTCATATCATCAGTTTGGTATTCAACAGTGCCCGATACTTGATCTTTAATCGACTCGTAATAATTACGGGCGATAGTGATCGCTTTTTCACTGAGGTCACTGCCTGTGACGATTGCACCACGCTGCGCCATTGCTAGGGAAATCCAACCGGTGGCACAACCAAGTTCCAAGGCTTTCATACCGGGTCTGATGTGGGTGAGCAGTTCATCAACATCTGCGGTGTGCATGATGACGTTGTGGCGTAGGTTGCGATAGTAACGCCAATCGGGCGGGGCAGATTGAGCGAGTTGAGCAAATTCATCTCCCCAAAGTTCGGCTTCCGCTTTTAGCTTTTCCTCGTAAGTTGTCTCGTTCATCGTTAATCCATATGCTGACGTGATGAGGAGATTAGCATAGGACGGAATGGAATTCTAGCTAGCACCCGTTATGGATAAGGTTTTGGAGGGTGGATTATGATTCAAAATGTGCGGAAAATGCGGCAAAATTGCATATTTTGCAATACTTCCGCTGAATTGTCCGGCGGCTAGCAAGGGAGAAGCCGCTGAATCGACATTTTATGTCGGCGGGAGGCTCGCTTAAGACCGCTGAAATAGCACTTTTGCAGCGGATCGCCCGGCTGTTGCCACCGCTGCATTTTTGCAGTTTGTGCATTGGCAGATGTACAGGAGCGAGCCGCCAAAATGCAATACGAGTGAGCAAAAAATATAACAACTTTAGTCGTAAAACTCAGGCGCTTTTTTGAGTGTTTTCCACTGCTCGTTGTCATGACCGAAAATCACCAGCCCGATATGTTCCTGCTCGACCAGATCAAGTAGTTTAACCGTACTGGCGCGGCCCGCTTCGCCGTTCGGGTTGCTACCCTCTGCCGGCTCATCACGTGTAAAAGCCCCGCCGAAGGGTACAGCGTCAATCGTCAATAAAATCGCCCCAGTTTTGGGCAGCCGTACCAGCACTGATTGATGTCCCTGCACATGCCCACTCGTCTCAATCATCTCCAGCCCCGGCAGCAGTTCCGTATCGCCATCCACCAGCCGAATGCGCTCCATTGGCTGATCCCATTGGGATCGAAGGGCAGCAAAACGGGGACTGGTCGCCGCATCTAAATGATGAACACGCTGAACAATATATTGCGCCTTCGTGAATGCCGCGTGTCTTCCGGCGTGGTCAATGTCATAATGCGTCGAAATGACGGTATCAATGTCGTCCGGTTTTAAGCCAATGTTCGCCAACTGCTGGATAACGTCCTGCCCATTCTCGAAGTCCTTTTCTTCTTCAGGCATAATCTCTGGGAGGCCACTGTCAATCAGAATATTCTTGCCGTCATCCGTTTGCACCAGATAGCACACAATCGGAATCTGGTATTCCGGCATATCCCCAACCTGCATTAGATAAAGACGTTTCAAGGCATTCTGGCTCATCATCATCTCCTTATAAAAATAGACCAACGGGACAAATGGACATTTATGAATCCATCATTTCATCACTTACTGTGTCACCATCACCCGGCCATTTACTTCAACACACGAAACCTAATTTCAGTAATGCCACCCGGCCATTCAACTACTTTGACTTTTTCGAGTTGAATATTTTCATTCTCTAGATTCTCAAATAGCCGTAATCCATTTCCGAGTAGTACAGGGCTAATGCTTATTTGGAGTTCGTCAATCAACCCTGCTTTCAGGCATTGCTGAATCACATTGGTACCACCAACGATCACCACGTCTTTGTCGCCCGCTCCCGCACGGGCTTTCTCGATGGCGCTTTTCAAGCCATCGGTGACAAAGCTGATCGACAACTTGTCATTTTCGCCTTTGGCGGTGGTCTCAGGCGCTTTGTGGGTCACAATAAATAGCGGAACCTGAAACTCATAGCCTGTGTAATCACCCTGAGACATATCATAAGTGGTTCTGCCCATCACTACCGCGCCCGTGGTTGCAATAATCTTCTGCATGAGATCACTCGCCATCATGTCATCGAACGCGGTGTACAAAGGTGTGGTGTTACCCTCGCGGCTCTTCACAAACCCATCCAATGACAGGACCATTCCAGCGTTTACTTTTCCCATGATTTTCTCCTCATGTCTATGGTGTTGAACCACTCCTCAATTCGGACATACCTGTGTTGTTGTCCTTCATAAGGTCAGTTGCAGTGTACTGATGTTTGTATCCTAGCATAGGCAAAAGGCATAAGTCTTGAATAATAACGCAATTTATCCGGAGGGATGTAAGCCGATGATGGGGGTGGTCAGAATGTCAGTGGGCGTATGACCAATGAAATGTTTCAGCGATCTGGTGAGATGCGGTTGGTCACTATAGCCTGCCTCGTATACCGTATCGAAGATTGATACACCTTGTTTGAGAAGTGCCGTCGCATAGCGGGCGCGTTCGATTTGCTGGATTGTTCTCCGGGTCAACCCCGTAGAATGCAGGAAACGGTACTGAACAGTGCGTAATGACAATGTTGGTGAGTGTCCTTGATTTATTGTATTCACGACTGGATCACATGTGAGTAGACCTTCATGCTCAAGCCGATCCACAAAAGTATCCGCATTTTCATAATTTGGGAATTGCCATGCTGAACTACACAACCAGAAGGCGTGATCTGTGGCATCAGGCAGGGTTATATTCCCATCCGTTACGGAGCTGGGTGGTATATTTGGCATGAATGCTCCCAGCTTAAAATCGATGCCAAACCATTCCAATTCTGCTGGCAAATCCATATATGTCGCCCCTGTTTTCGGGCCATGTAGACTTATAGCTATTCGCCCTTTACGTTTCGATATGACCATTGACCAGCAGACCGTAGAAATTGAGGTGAACGAGCCAGCGCGTTCACTGTTACTACGCCAGATACGTTCGACAAGCGGGGAAGCAGATGGTCTTTCTTCAAGGTCAGGGAACATGCATCCTATCCTTTATTGGGTAGTGCTTACATCGTAAATGCTAAAGAGCTTAATGTTGCACTTTCGCGAGGCTTCCGTAGGGGCATGGTAGTGCAAAGTCTCTAAACAGGATGCCTTGCACTTTATGAATGCATAATTCATCACTTACCGTGTCACCATCGCCAATTTTAATTGTAGAACAAAAGTTCATAAATGTAAAGCGAAATCGGTTCGGGTTTTCAAACCTGAAGGTTAACTAGAGCGCGGCGACGAGTTCTTCTAGCCGCAGGACACGTTGGTCGTAGCTGTGGTGGGCATAAACATGTTCACGGGAGCGTTGGACGATGGCCTCACGCTCGGTGTCGTGGTCAAGGTAGTAACGCGCTTTGGAGCGAAGGTCATCATGATCTTTGTAGGTGACGATGTTTTCGCCCTCGGTAAACCAGTGCTGTACACCGGGGAGATTATCTGCTAGTTGAAACACGCCAACGGCGGCGGCCTCAAATAAACGCATGTTACCCCCGTAACGCATGAAATCGCCATGTGTGTTGACGGTCATTTTGGCGGCGGACAGCACTTCTAACATATCGCCACCTAACGCACTGCCACGCGCAAAAGGGCGCAGTGAAGCTGGTAAATCGTGTACGCTCCACACGCCTAGATCAAAATCTTGTAAGGCTTCAAGGGCTTGGATGCGCTTACTATAGAGGTTATCTGGAATCAACGTGCCGACAAAGGCAATGTCACAGGTGAAGGCTTTGCGCTGTTCCTCGGTCAACGTGTAAGGGTGATGAAATTCAGGATCGCAGGCAACGGTAGGCATACAATCCATATGCTTTGCGCCCAACTCCAGCCATTGGATGCCGTGATAGTAGTCATTGACTAGCACCAGATCATATAAACGGGCGGCTTTGCGCTCTATGGGGCGAGAAAAGACAATCGGTGATGTGCCGGTGGTGTAGATGATTTTACAGCCGGTTTCGGCTTTAATTTGGGCGAGCGTACCTGCGGTGATGATAGTGTTATCGCCCACCATCCACAGCCAATCCGGTTTAAAGGCACGGGCTTTTTCGATGAGATGCTGGTTACGCAAGCGATAATCCGGATTGAACTCCGGTGGGATGTGATGGGAAATGGCGGTTGCAATCCGTCCCGGTGTCCAGCGGTTGGTGTAGTGCTGAGATTTGATTTCGCAGCCCCAAGACGGTCGGTTGCGATAGAACACGTCAGAGACATGTCCACGTTTTTGGAGCGCTTTTACCCAAAAGTGTTGGGCGGTGCTGGTCGGGAATAAAGGTGGTTGCTGTCCGGCAGGTGTAGCAGCAATCGCCGCTTGTAGGACTTCGGGATGGTGCAGAGCCGCAATAAATAAAATACGCATGAGGTCAGTTTGTCTTAGGGGTGGGCATTAGGATTAAATACAACGAAACCTTCGTTGCTTGCCGCCGTTAGAAGGTCGTTGTCCCCTGAGAGAAATGTTAGATTTTCACCCAAGAGAGTTGCTGCATGGATAGCGCTAGCGAGTTGAATCGCGTCTAATGTTCTTAACTTATGGGTGGTGACGAGTGAACGCGCTTGCAAGAAGATGAGACTTTCGAGGGTGACGGCCAAGTATTGTTTTTCAAAGTGAACCAAAAAATCAATACGAAGAGCAGCAGCGTCTTGAGGTGAAATATATGCCTCACGTTGTCGCCTTGCTACTAACGAAAACATCTCTATAGGAGTTAATTCTGAAATGATAATCACATGACTCACAGTGGGTATAAAAAATGATTTTATCCACCCTGAACCCGCTTCAACCAGATAGCGTTTCGCTAATGCACTGGTATCGAAAAAATACGCGGTCAATATTCACCCCGGTCTTCTCTGATGAGTTGTTCAGAGGACATCGCACCGGGTGGCATTGTTCCAATACGTATACGTTCTTCTTCTGTGAGTTCGACTGCGCCTTCTGGTGCTTTCCAAATGGTACTCAAAGCACCAGCCGCAGCTAGTTTCGCTCGTAGGCGCTCGTATTCCGCGCGCCATTCCGCTAATGCAGCAGCTTCATTGGCAGTGGAGATGGGGCGGACAATGAGCTGCACCACAACTTGACCAGTCGGGGTACCTGGCGGCAAATCAATGGTGAGTCTATGGTCATCATCAATCACTGTTTCGATGATTATGGGGCTTCCGAGAATACCTTGAGCAACCATATTGCCTCCTTCAGATTCACTTACTCAGATTATAACATGGTCACAGTTGTCGCCATTTACCCCCCGAAACCGCTGACGACCTTTTCAACACCGCGCAGTTCAAGAATTTTGTTGGCGAGTTCTTCAATATTTTGAGGTGGTTCGCCGGAAAGAATCACTACGCCATGCCGGATATTGGCTTGTGCACCAGCAGGCATAAGCGGGCTGAGTTGGATGCGGATGGCGGTGTCATCATGCAAATTTTCGGCATCAACCGATTTCACGCCTTCAATGCTGGTCAAGCGGCTAAGGAAGAAACGGCGGGTATTGGTGGTCATGACATGACCGCTGATGGTGACTGCGCCATTATCAACACTAACTTGAATGGCGTGACGGTCATTGGCAAGCGGAGGATAGGTGGCAAGCAGGTGATAAATGTCCTCAAGGATAGCGGTATCATCGCGCTGGGTGATAACAATAGGTTCGGACATAGGGTTTTGCTCCAAAGAAAATGTGAAAATTAAGCTGTTCGAATGTCAAGAATGACACAATTAGACGCTATTCAAGGGTTATCGTCAAGCCATGAGCGTACTTGTTTGAGCCAATCGGGTTTATCGACCGCGATTCCGGTGGCGAAGCTGAGTATACGTTGGGCGATGACGGTTTCATCCCCATGATCGCCTTCGGCTAGAAACAGCAGATAAGGCGCATATTGATCATCCCCAACGAAAGCCATGTCGAGCGCTGAACCAAGTGTAATCCGCAGTTCGGCATTGGATTTTTCGTTGGCGATGTCTAGAAATTCGGCGGTTGTATGCCAGTTGCCAATAATGCTAAGATCGGCATCAAATGATGTTTGAAAGGTTAATTCCAAATCTGCTAATACCGTCTCGCTCTCGTGGACGATGCTTTCTAATGCGGCAACGAGTTCAAGGCTGCGCTGTGGAATTTTACCGTCCACACGCTCGGTTGCCAGACGGTTGGCTTCCGCGTCAGTGAGTTTAAAGCCCTGCGTAGCCAAGGGACGTTTAAGTTGGCGCAGCAGCACACTCAGCAAATCTTGCATGGGTGCATTGGCAAAAGTTTGGGCGCGATCCGTTGGCAGCATTAGCATCATCCTCTTAATAAGCTTGAGTATAAAATGCAAACCCTGTTTTGCAAACTGCTTTGACGAGCTTTTGTTTGCCCAATTGACCTATCTCAAGCCTGCCTAACATGCTCATCTAAAACCTGATTGACCATTTTACAGTATAGAAAATAGCACTGAGGTTATTGACTATCTTGTCAGACATGATTCTTGATGCCCATTTACGTCATTCGAATATTGATAAAGCAGGGTTGAGCCGTCGGAAAAAGGGCAAAGGCTTTATTTATCTGGATACAAAATGCAATGTGATTCACGATAAACCCATTGTCGAATGGATTGAGTCGTTGGTTATACCGCCAGCATGGGAAAATGTTTGGATTAGCCCACATAAGAACGGGCATATTTTAGCAACCGGACGGGATAGTAAAGGGCGCAAACAGTACCGTTATCATCCGCGCTGGAACAAGATGAGCAGCGAAGAAAAGTTCGGAATGCTATATAAGTTTGGGAAAGCGCTGCCCCACATTCGCGAAGTGACGGAAACACATTTACGTAAACATCAACTCTCACGCACGCGAGTTTTAGCGACCATTGTGCGCTTGCTGGAAAAGACGCTGATTAGGATTGGCAATACTGAGTATGCCGAAGCCAATGACTCTTACGGACTGACGACACTTCATGATAATCATGCTCATATCAAAGGTGATAAAGTCACATTTGAATTTGTGGGTAAGAGCGGCAAAGAACATGAAATCACACTGGCAGATAAGCGCTTGGCGAGGATTGTGAAGCAGTGCCGCGATATTCCCGGTTATGATTTGTTTCAATACTATGATGAAAATGGCGATCACCAAACGATTGGTTCGTCTGATGTGAATGCCTATTTAATGGAAATCACGGGTGAGCCGTTTACCGCAAAGGTGTTTCGGACATGGGGCGGCTCGGTCTTGGCGATCAAATATTTATGTGAAGAATGCCCCGACGAGCCAAGCGAGAAAATGTGCCGTGAGTGCGTAAAGCATGTGTCGCAGTTGTTGGGCAACACCAAGTCAGTTTGTGTGAAGTATTATATTCATCCGCTGATTATGGAAGCTTATACGGCGGGCAAACTTTTGCCGATGTACCAGCACTATCGCGCAAGCAGATCACTCTTTGGGTTATCACCGGAAGAACGTACCCTGATGGATCTGGTTAACGGGCAAACTGATTAGATTTCAGGCGGTGCTGATGACTACAATAGGTGTGGTTGAAGGTGTTTGGCTGCCTGTGGCTGGCTCAACTGATACACCAAAAGCCTTGTAGTCCATAACATTTTTCTGTAGCGGGACGACCACATAATAATTCGAGTCGGGCTGGGTAAAGGGAAACAATCCCCCGCTGTGCGCGCCACTGTCATCAATGAGCCATAGTTGAAACGTGCGATCCGATTGCAACGCAGGCATACGGGTCATACGAATAACGGCCTTTGTGCCGTCAGCCGAAGCCACCATTTCACCAATCGGATTACCATCTTTGTCTGGAATAGGCATGGTTAGATGATCCGGCATGGCGACAATTTCGTTATAGGCGTTTTGAGCCGGATTGCGGTTGAGATAACTGATTGCCCCAAAAACAATTGCGACGATGGCTGCTGCGGCCAATAGGGGCAACCAAACATTTATCCGCCGACGAGATGGCCTTGATTGAGCAGAGGATATAACAGGCGCTGAGATAGGCCGGTTAGCCGCCAACCGTTTGCGGAGATCAGCTTGCAGATGCGATGGGGCGAATTTGGCAGGCGTTGCCAATATGAGGTTGCTGGTAATGTCCTGATACTCTGCAAGGATTTTCCGAGCTTCAGCATCCACCTTTAATAAAGCCTCGACCTCAAGTTTTTCATCGGGTTCAAGGGCTTCTAAGGCATAAGCTGGTATCAGGTCTAAGAGTTCGCTTCTGTCCATCTGTATTTACATCAATGTGTGCTCGGATGGCACATAACTAGGTATTACCTTAATGCTGATGACATTTCATTTGCATAACAATCATTACGACGCATTCAGCTTAATTGGATTTAATGTCATCACCTGTCCAAGCTGATCTTAATTTTTGCATTCCCAAACGAATGCGCGTTTTGACTGTACCAAGGGGAATGCCTTTTGTTTCGGCAATGTCGTTGTGAGACATCCCATAAAAGTAGACCAATTCAATCAGTTCGCTCTGGTCAGGCGGCAGTTGACCTAAAACAGACTTGAGATTGCGGCGTAAATCGCTGCCTCCGTCTACAGATAATATATTTTCCCACAGTGAAGGGTCTTCGTCCATGAAAAGCATACCGGATTTTGGCTCACGTCGCTGGCGCAAACGCAAGACATCAATAGCCAAACGGCGTGTAACGGTGAGCAACCACGTGGTAAAGCGTCCTTTTTCAGGATCATAACTATAGGATTTATTCCACAAACGCATGAAAGTGTCTTGGGTGACTTCTTCAGCAGCCATCTGGTCATTTAAGACACGGTAAGCTACCGAAAAGACAAGGTTCGCAAATTGGCTGTGAAGCGCGATAAGTGCATCCTCGTCTCCGGCCTGCACCCGCTGGAGTAATAATAACTCAGTAGTTTGACTCATGCGGCCTTTTTCCCGCTGGTTGGAACGCAAAGGTAGTATAGCATAGGTTTGAAATATTGAGATCACGGTTCTCTCCGAATCAGGTTTTAAGACTATATATATTGTTAGTCGATCCGGATACGCCGTACAGTTCAGACGGTGTTCAATGACTGCTCAATCTCTGAAAGATATGAATATTCAGCTCATAGCATAAAGTGATCAATCGAGGATAAACACTCAAAAGTGTATTCTGATAGAGATCATTGTGTTTTATGCCTACAAATGTAATAACTCGTAATCGTTTTACCTTACGCAAATACTATAATCTACCTTTAGCTCCATTACCTAGGCCACTCAGACAATCCACTATAGGACATTCTACATTTTACGATTTTCACATTTCGAGTGAGCTAGTGACTGAGGCTAAAATTTGTGTGGAGCCACGGCACTATTGTTTATTCGGTAGACCGGGATAATCCAAGAACATGACTTCGATTGCCAGCCGCAGGTTGAGGTTAGTGGTTAAGTTGCTTAACAGAGTGCGTGTGGCCTGTAAAGCGGTGAGCGCTTCGTCGGGAGTGGTACTGCTAGCGATTTGTTTGAGGGTCGTCAGTCTATCAATATTGGCGGGCTTTTCTCCAATGCCCTGACAAATTAACAGGACATCTCGCCAATAGCTTTGCCAGAGTTCCAATAGAGGATAGAGGGCGAGTTTATCTTTGCTGAGGTCTTCAGCGATTTCAAAGCGTTTGGCGCGGTTCATCGGCACTAAATTTTCCAACAAGTTGAGCGCTTCTGTCCGCTGTTCGAGCATGGACGGTTCAGCTAAAGCTTGCATCACCCAGCCCATACGTCCGCCACTTAATCGCGCCAGTAAATCGGCTTGATCTTCCGGCACATGCTTTTGGTTTACTAATACATCATGGACAACTTCAGTGGGCAATGGACGCAAATGAATCACCTGACTGCGGCTGGTGATGGTTGGCAGCAACGACTCGGTTGAAGGTGCCAGCAAGATGAGCAGGGCTTGTGGGGGCGGTTCTTCCAATGTTTTGAGTAATGCATCCTGTGCTTGAGGGCGGGCATGGTCAAAGTCGCGCAAGATGGCGATCCGGTAGCGCGCTTCGTAAGGCTTTAGTGCGATTTTGCCGGTTACATTACGGATTTCTTCAATCTTCAGCGCACCGGTTGTGCTATCCAATTCTGAATAGATGATGTCGGGATGGTTGCCGCTGGCGATGCGTTTGCAACTGCTGCATTGTCCACAGGGACGGGCGTTTTCGTCCTCGTTTGTGCAGTTAAGAGTCATGGCGAGGGCGCGTGCCAGCGTTTCTTTGCCGATCGATTCTGAGCCGACAATCAGGTAAGCGTGGCGGATGCGTGCGTTTGCAATGCTCTTACGGAGGTGTTCAATTGCCCACTCATGCCCGTAAACGGGCCAGTGATGATTAATCATGTTGTTCGTTATACTCTTTAGCTATAGGTCGCTTGTTTGTAAAGATGTAAAATTGAGACATATCAACGTTATTACAGGATTACTGTGAATAAACATTTGCTGCTAACACGGTTTAAAAACATCGCACCCCTATGGCAGCGACTTACTGCGCCCGCTATGACGGTGAAAGATAACGACGAACGTATTCGTGTGCGTTTTCTGGCACAACTGGTTTTAATTGTTTTTGTGATTATCACCAGCATCCTGACGCTGCGTTTTTTGTTATTTCCTGATGTTCCTAACATTCAACTGCGCCTTATCATTACTTGGTTAAGCGGCGGACTGCTGCTGGTTTCTTACGTGATCCTCCGCAAAGGATACAGCGTGTTGGCTGGCATCGTGGTCGTTATTCAGTCCACCCTGTTGGTGCTGGGGTTAGCTGCAATCAGTGTTTCGATGGTGGCTTATCTATCGGCACTGACTTTCCTGATCTTGTTGATCTTGTTTGCTAGCCAATTTTATTCAATCCGTTTTACATTACTGGTCGCATTTTTTCATCTGGTGATGATGGCGCTGCTACCTTCAATTATACCGTTTGTGAGATTAGAGCAAATGGTAAAAGGCCCAATGACTTTTTATGTGGTGGCGACAGCCTTAATTGTGGTTTTTGCCTATTATCGTCGACGAATCGAGGATGTACAGCGGAGCCAACTTTTAGAAAGCGAAGTCCGCTTCAAAATGGTCTCCGACCTCATTCCTAATTACGTTTTTAGTGTTCTGGTTGAGAAGAATGGTTTGGTTCGGAATGATTGGGTAACTGAAGAATTCACACGGCTTTCGGGTTATACCATTGCCGATATTGATAATGACTTTAGTGGTAAACTTTTTCATCCGGATGATTTGCCACGTTTCAATGAAAGTGTGCAGAAAGCTTACGCAGGTCAATCCAGCACTGATGATTTTCGGTTTTTTACCAAAAAGGGTGAAATACGTTGGTTACGACTCAGTCGTAATGTGGTGTGGGACGCAGCTGAAAATAGAGTTGTACGCTATTACGGCGTAGCCCAAGATATTACTGCCCAAAAGATTGCAGAGGCGCAAAAACTCGATCTGGTTGTGCAGGAAGAACGTGCGAAACTGGTGCGCGATTTTGTAACCGCATTTTCCCATGATTTTCGCACATCCTTGGCTACGATTGAGACCAGTCGCTATTTGGCTGAACATTTGATGCAAAAGTCTCAAGACGATCAAGCGATTGCCAAACTGAATGTTATTCGCCGCTCGGTAACTCATATGAGTGTGCAGCTTCAAAATTTAAATGTAATTTCGTCGTTGACCAATTTACAGCGTCACCCCTGTGATTTAAATGACTTGATTAAGGATGTCGTGATTGAATATTCGAGCAAGGCACAGCAGCATGACCAGATGATTGTATTTCAACCCAACGGTTATATACCCCGATTGAATGCGGATGCTGAAGAACTGCGGCGTGCGTTTCGGGAACTCTTGCGTAATGCCTTGAGCTTCATGCCGTCCGGTGGCGTGGTGACGATCAAAACCTTGTTGGTTGAAAAGGATGTACAGATTGTTATTCAAGATACAGGGGTTGGTATCTCACAGGAACACCTCGACCATATTTTTGAGTTGTTTTATCGGGTTGATACAGCGCGTGGTGTTGATTCGGGCGGTGTCGGCCTCGGTTTGAGCGTGACAAAAATGATTGTGGTGGCTCACGGTGGTACGATTACTGTAGACAGCGAGCCAGAAGTTGGCAGCACCTTTACCGTTCGACTTCCTTTAGATAAAGCTTCATGATCTAGCGCGGTGGTGGTTGGCGATAAACCGTTTGGTACATCATATCGGCCATTTGCTGCGACGTGTAATTATTGGGTGTTTCCGCCCACCAGACTAATAAACGTACGAGTGCGCCAGTGATGAACTGTGCCAGATAGGCAGGCGGCAAATCCAAACCCGATGAATAGCGGCCGGTGGCTAAATTTTCTTCGTGCAGTGCCGCCAAATAATCTTGATAGCGCTGTAACAATTGAGCGCTGCCGTTGCGCCCGAACACGTCAATGATATTTTGGCGAGTCTCACCAGCGAATTCAAAGAGGTAGACCCACGATTGATACTCACGCACTGGAAAAGGGAGATTTTGAATCTTGGTTTCGGTGTCGATGCGTACCTGTTCGGTTATTTGATGAATGACTGCCCACACTGCATCGTCTAAATCTTTGAAATGTAGATAAAACGTGCCGTACCCTAAATCAGCGCGTTCAGTGATGGCTTTGATGGTTAAAGCCGAATAACTCTTTTCCATCATCAGTTCGGCTGTCGCACGTAGCAGCAGCTGATGCGAGAGCATCCGGCGGCGTTCAGCACGGTTTGTTGGATTCATGTCTATAACTGACATACGATCATTCCTGATGAGTTGACGAGTGATTGTGAATATTTTAACATGTAGCTAATTGGTATACAAAAGAAAGAAATGAGACGGGTAAAACTATGGCTATAACTTATCCATCCGGCATCCGTACCAGCACAGTTGGCATGATTCGCACAATAATTTCGGGTGTAGAGTTCGATATGCTTCAGTTTGTGACGGACATGCAGCCAGAGTTTGGTGATTTCCACTACGCGCAGTTCGGTTGGATCGGTTTCTATATCATTACCGACCCCGACCTGATGCACGAAATTCTGGTTGAGCGACCGGAAGAATTTTATAAACTGAAGCTCATCAAGTATGCGTTAGGGCCGTTTTTGGGTAATGGTTTACTTACTAACGAAGGGGACTCTTGGAAAAAGCAGCGCAAGTTGGCGCAACCAGCTTTTCATTACAAGCGCATCGAATCCTATGGCGACATCATGGTGGATTATACGCGTCGCATGTTGGCAAATTGGCGAACCGGCGAAGCCCGCCAACTTGATCGTGAAATGATGAAGCTGACGTTGAACATCGTCGCCAAGACACTATTTGATGCCAATGTTTCCGGTGAGGCCGACCACGTAGGCGACTTGTTGACCCGTATTTTGGAAGCCTCGAATGATCGTATCAATTCAGCCGTGCCGCTGCCGGATTGGCTGCCTACACCCAAGACACGCCAGATGCACAAAGACATTGCCGAGTTGGATGTGATCATTCAGCGCTTTATCGATGAACGGCGGCAGTCAAGCGAGGACAAAGGTGATTTGCTCTCGATGCTGCTGCAAGCCCGTGATGACGATGGCAGTGGGATGGACGATAAGCAACTGCATGACGAGTTGATGACCATCTTTCTCGCCGGTCACGAAACTACTGCTATGAACTTGACATGGACATGGTATCTGCTGATGCAACATCCTGAAATTATGACGCGCCTGAAAACTGAAGTGGATAGCGTCCTCGGTGATCGTCCAGCCACGATGGCAGATCTCCCCAAATTGAAATATACCGATATGGTGGTTAAAGAGTCGATGCGACTGTATCCTCCAGCTCCCTCAGTTGGTCGTGAACCGATTCATGATGTGCAGCTTGGCGGCTACACTATTCCCAAGGGTGCGTTGCTGACTTTGAGTATCTATGGTCTACATCGTAATCCTAAAGTATTCCCCAATCCCGAAGTCTTTGATCCTGAACGGTTCTCGCCGGAAAATGAAAAGAGTATTCCTCGTTATGGTTATCTGCCGTTTGGAGCAGGACCACGCGTGTGCATTGGCAACAGCTTTGCCCTGATGGAAGCCCGTCTCATTTTGGCGACGATGGTTCAACAGGCTGATTTGAGTCTGGTGCCGGGGCAGAAGATTGTGCCGAAACAGTTGGTGACGGTACGTCCTGCCAATGGCATTGAGGTGAAGGTCAAACTGCGCGAAACGGATCGCATTTTTGAAATAGGATGATGATCAAATCTATATGATCTATCTTTGCCAGTAGAGCTTGTTTTTGAATCGTTATACTTCATTATTATTCTAAGCTTTCAGTAATAATTAAGGTTGCTTTCGTGTTGAAAACAAGCTCTTGCCGGTAAAATTTGTCTTTTCTACAAAATAAACCCAACGCGATATTAATTTCAACTACTGCTATTTTACTTTCTCTTTTCTAGATAAAGACATAGAATGTAATAAATATAATTAAAAATCCTGACTCCTAGACTAATTACTTGGAGATGAATATGAATAATCATGAAAAAAATGCAATTGATTTAATTGAAATCTATTATTCGGATCAAACTGACAAAGAAATAGACTACCTTTTAGGTAGAGATGAAAAAGCAATCAAAATGGCAGCCGATTTTTTTCAAGTGGATGAAATACCTGAAAGCGTAACTGAGGCATCATTTTTGTATGACCGTCCTAAGTTAAGCAGAGGGTATCTTTGGGCGACCAATAAACGTATCTTCTTTGCAGGTACAAAAGATGAAGGATTTCTTAAATCTCCCCAACCTTTTTACAAGGAATTTTCATATGGGAGTATAGCTACGATTCAGGTTGAAGAAGCTGGATTATTTTCCTCCACTAAAATTATTCTGCATATTTTAACAAATTCTGCAAATGGAAATGTTGTTAAAGTAGAATTCTCAGTCAGCAGGGCAGAGGAAAAATGGGTGGATTTTGTTGATTTTGTAGAAGAGAAGATAGATGATACAACAATTTCAGCAAATGATTCTCCTGTCAATTCGATAGAAACAGATTTCATAACTCAGTTGGAACGCTTAGGACGACTTAAAAGTCAGGGTGTAATTACCGAAACAGAATTCTTGGTAGCTAAAAAGAAATTACTTAATTCATAAGAACACGTTTTCATAGCAATTCATGCCGCCGCTAACGTGACCTGCAACCCTTTGACACCGACAGCGGGGCCAAAGTCGCGGCGTGAATCAAATGCCCAACGTCCGGTTGCCATGTTGGTGATGATACATAGCGAGGCATATGGGATGCCGAGTTCTGCTGCCAGCCACACTTCCGGTGAGAGTGTCATGCCCACGACCGCCGCGCCACCCCAACCGTACATGGCGATTTCGGCTGCGGTTTCGAGTCGTGGCCCTTCGGTACAAACGTATGTACCATGTGTGGCGCAGACAAATCCCTGCGACTGGCTGGCTTCTACTAGTTGTTGACGGAGTTCGGATGCAAAAGGCGATCCAGCGGGTGTTGCCAATTCCGGCAAATCAAAACTGGCGACTCGCGCCCGTGTCATGTCGAGTAAATCATCAGGAACAACCACCTGCCCAACGGCTAATCCCGGCGCAATTGCTCCAACACCATTCCATGACAAAATACGTGTCGCAGCCAATTCTCGTGCTGCCCATAAATTAGCGCGATGATTGACAAAGGCGGCTGTCCGTTGCAAGCCATCTTCGCCGTGCCGCGAACTAAACCATGCGCTGTGACCGTTAGCAGTCAAATAGATAAATGGGGACGAAGCACCATAAGTTGTGTCGATAATCCGGCGTTCACCCACTTGAGCATAATCAGGAAGTTTGAGGTGGTAAGCGGCTGTCCCGCCAAAGATGATGGTGGTCACACTGTTGTCCCATATATTTGTTGGATTAAATCATTCTAGCTTTGTTGACTTTTTTTAATCTGCGTGTTCAAGCTTGTTGTTAACGTCTCGATTTCTCGTCGGCGATTTTCGCTGACTTCGAGATCGTCTAACACACGATTGCGAATCGCGAGTTCACGTTCTGATTGACCGAGTGTGTCCAGATTTTTGCGAAGTTGTTCTTGAAGCGTAACAATGGTCGAATACTCCCCTTGGACAATCTTTATCTGTTCGCTTTTTTCAGTCACTTGTTGTTTTTCTTGGAGCCAGTTCTGGAAAGTTTGATAAGTCGTATTGGGTATTAGACCAGCATCATGGATGTCGTCAATAAACTTCTCGCTCCATATCGAAACATCTTCGCGCGATTCAAAAACGTCACGGACGCGAATCACAAAGTTTGCTTCTTGATTAGCGATGACATCGACAGCCCAACGGGTATGTCCTGCTTGCTGTGAATAGGGGGGCGGCATTTCAAAGTATTCGCCATCTGTTGGATCACGTCGTTCAATTTCGACACTCAAATCGCGAGTGATACGACTCGTTAGCACATACTGAAAAGATGTGATCTGGTAGCGATTAATAACCGCTTGTTTTTGTTCTTTGTCAAAACTAACACTCAATAGTTCCTTGTCAGTTATATCAATGTTTTCTGAAACAAGGATGCCAAATTCTAGAGCAAATGGAAGTTGTATGTCGTCCCCAACGCCTGTAAAGCGCAATAAACCTTCGCCAAGATAATTTTTGTTACCAATTAGAGTGATTGGCCCTTGCTCAAGTGCTCGTCCAGTTGTGTTTTGCAAATGCCAAACACGCAAGGGATGGTTTGGCATTTTATCGCCGTTATAAACGCAGATTTCCTGATATGCCAATGAGGCTTCAATAATTGGTACCAGTGCGGACTGTCCACGACGTACTGATACAGGTGTTTTAACTTCATAGGTCATATATTCGGGATCAGCGTTGCCAATCAACAATGGCATAAAATAACTGCTGCTGACTTTTAGATCGCCCAATGGCCCAGATCGGTAAGTCATACTTGCGGGACTACCAATGCCATCTTTGTCATCTTCTTTAAGCCGGACTAAACTGAGTAAGTTGTTGACCAATTCATTCATGCGCGTTGTTGTTTGTCGCATTTTTTGAACGAGGTTGGCTTGCTGATCGGTAAGCGTGCCGACACGCTGCAATAACTCCGCACTGTTGAGCAACAGGCTTAGTGGTGAGCGTAAATCATGTGAAATGGCTGAAAGTGCCTCTACTAATCGTGGATCATTTGAACCTGATTCCGAGCCGACCGGATCATCAGAAACTTTTGGACGGGAAGGTGTACGCGATTCTACAAGACCATATTCGAACGAAATTGGCCTTCCTGAAACCAATGTAAGTGATATTTCATCAAGATCTTCATCAAGTGTATTGTCAAACAAACCCCACCCAATCAGTTGCGCTTGACCATTTTCATTACTAATGATGCGATAGCCAACACGCCACTTTGGACTTGGAGCCAAATAACTCATACTTAAATTATGCTGACCTTCGCTCAATCGTACGGTTAATGTGGTACGGGTTTGTTCGGTCTGGCTGACATCCAAAAAGAAACTGATGTCTTGAGCTGTACGCTCATCTTTTAAAGTGACAGTTTGAACCGTATTAATCGTTATGATGCGGATTTGAGCATTGTCCGATTCACCCTGCAAGATAAGTAAGGGGAGTTGTTCTGAGGCCGTTGGAACTTCGACACCGATTACCCGACCTTGAACATCAGAACCATCATTCATCTGGAGTTTCACATTTGAGCCACGTAAGCTGTTGAAAAGATCAACCATACCTGTGCGTTCGGTAATTTTGATGGGAAGTTCATTGAGAAGGCGAAATTTATCTTCTGGTGTTTCATAATCAACACTCAGAATTGGCCCACCTTGGTTTACGACAATGTTTAAACTTTTAAGGGCATCATTCGTACTTTCTCGCGGAACAACAAGTGATGTGGTCGTTCCATTTATAGTGCCTTGACGTTCATAATAGGCAATACCTTGTTTGAACAAACGCAAACGTCGGATCGGTAATTGAGCCATAAAAACTCCCCAAAGAAATCTTTATGATCTATTCTACTCAATTAACCGATTGAGAGGAAAACAAATAGAGGCTTATTCTTTTGATAAGCCTCTATCATAATTCTATTTATGACTTATTTTACTGTGCAGGAGGGCCGACCTTCAGCGTGTAGCTGCCGGTGGTGTAGCCGGTTTCATTGCCGTCACGATACACAACGATTTTATATTCACCTGTTCCCGGCAATGTGTAGTTCTTGATTTCGGTACCGTCGCGGCTGGCGTTCGGATAACCCGATGTCAAAACCTGTCCGTTGTTGTCCTGAATATCGACATGTGGGTTCAGAGTATCGCTGGTACGGGCAACGGTGATGTTAATTACCTGACCTTTTGTGCCTTGATACGTCCATGTATTCGACCACTTTTCACCGGTTATTTTTCCAGTTTGGGTTTGAGTGTTTTCAATCGCGCCACTGGATTCTTTCAGTGCTGTACTCTCTTTACCGGAACCAACCAGTGTGACCATCAAACTATAGCCGCCCGTTGAGTAGCCTGTTTTACCCTGTGCACGGCTGACACGGACAACATAATTGCCGGGGCCGGAAAGGGTATAACGGGAGATAATGGCACTGTCGCCTGTGTTGCTCGTGTAACCATGAGTCACTTCTTGTCCACTGCCACCGAGTAAAATGACTTCCGGTTGCAGGTTGCCGCTGGTGCGGTCGGCCTCAATCGTTAGCACGTCACCAGCGGTGGTCGTCAGTTTCCAATCTTGATACCACTGTGCACCGATGTCGCCAGTTAAGGCCGTGTCATATTTGACATCGCCTTTGGGTGTTGCCAGCAGTGGATTACTTTCGCCTGCGCCAAGCAGCATTACGTTCAGTTCGTATGTACCTGCCGTCTCACCGTTGAAGCGTTGGGCACGTGTCATGACGATGGTATAAGTTCCGGCTTGTGGCAGTGCAACCGAATTGATTTGTGCAATGTCGCCGTTGCCATAATCCGTATAGCCCACGTTAAGCGATGTACCATTGGAATCCAGAATTTCGACTTCAGGGAAGAGTGTTCCACCTGTACGTTTGCCAGTCACACGGATGACATCTTCGCCCGCTGCGTTGAATGTGTAGCGTTGATACCACTGTGTACCTGTCAACTCGCCGTTGATGGGTGTACCTGCGACGATCTCGCCCAAGGATACCGTGTTATTAGGATTGTCGTCCGCTGTTGCGCGCGGGGTCACGGTGATGGTGTATTGGCCTTCGGTTACGCCTGTGCCACCATCAACCCGCTGCACCAACACTTTATAAGTACCTGCGGCAGGTAGAGTGAAATTATCAATTTGGGCGGCTGCACCCGTTTGGTCACTGCCATAACTGGTGGCAAGTTGTTGGTCGCTAGCGTCCAAAATAGATACATCCGGCAGCAGGTTTCCACTGGTGCGTTCGACCCGTACCATAAGCCGATCAGCCGAGGCAGTGGTCAATGTCCAAGTTTGGGAAACCGTGCTGTTAGTAATCTCGCCGCTGGCTGCAACGCTGTAAGTGAGATTGAGGTCAACTGCGGCAGTTGTTGCCTCTGGTGTGGCTTCGGCTGTCGCATCCTGCGCGAATGCTACTGATGAGAGACTTAGAGCAAATAAAAGAAAAAATGCCAGAGTGAGGAAACGTCGATTTGTACTACGCATATGTGACTCCATTTATTAAATACAGCCTGTATTACTCTAGTTCCAATTTGCTGGAATGAGCATGAGTAAATGAATATTATTTGGCGGCTAGCGAAATGCTGACACTGTAACCGCCTGTCGTGTAGCCTGTTTGTCCACCATCCCGCGAGACGACAATCTTGTAATCAGCACTTCCCGGTAGGGTATAACTAACGATGGATGCTGAATCACGGCTGTCACTTGAGGCGCTCGAACGCAGCCGTTGACCGTTGCTATCTTGAATCTCAAGACGCGGGATGAGCGTGCCATCTGTACGATCAATTACAATATCAATTTTGTCGCCCTGTGTTCCTGTGTAGGTATAGGTTTCCATCCATCGCATACCTGTCAAAGTTCCGGTCTGTGGCTGCCCATTTTCAATTGTATTGCCCTTATCCGCCAGATTTGCACTGTCTTCGCCGGAGCCGACCAGTTCCACCTTCAAACTGTAGTCGCCGCTCGTAATTCCATTTTTGCCTTGGCTGCGGCCAACTCGAACCGTAAATGTTCCCGCCGTGCGGAGTTGGTAACGGCGAATAGAAGCACTGTCACCTGTCGGACTGGTATTCGCTCTACTGATTTCTTGGCCGCTGCCACCCAACAACGTAATCTGTGGGAGTAAATCGCCGCTGGTACGGGCAACACTAATCGTAATGAGGTCAGCGGATTCGGTTGTGAGTGTCCAATCTTGATACCACAGCGCGTTGATTGAACCTTTAAGTTCGGCGTCATAACTGATCGTATCCGGTACCGCAGCCAGCATCGGATTGTCTTCGCCCGCACCGACTAATGTCACATCCAATTGGTAAGTGCCTGCGGTTGCCCCATTAAAACGGCTGGCACGGGTTACAGCAATCGTATATTGACCTGCGCTTGGCAGTTTTACTTTTTCAAGCGTCGCTTGACCACCCGTATCATCGGTATAGCCCTTGTTGAGTGATGCGCCGTTGGCATCCAAGACTTCGATTTCAGGGTAAAGCGTTCCGCTGGTTCGTTTAGCACTGATGCGAATCACATCCTGACCATTGGCTGTGAAGCTGTACCGTTGATACCACTGGGTCGAGGTGATTTCGCCATTGATGGGCTTATCATATTCAACATCGCCCAATATAACCGTGTTATTTGGATTATCCTCGGCGGTTGCCAGCGGTGTGATCAGCAAGCTGTATTTTCCGGTGCTTGTGCCTTTATCAGCATTTACCCGCTGCACCAGCACCTTAAAAGTTCCGGCACCGGACAGTTTAAGATTCTCAATATCGGAAGCCGCTCCAGTTTGATCGACATTGCTCTGGGAAATGGGTTTATCGCTCGCATCCAAAATCGAAACGGTAGGAAGTAAATTGCCGTCTGTCCGTTCCACATGCACGTTGATCCGATCAGCCGAGGCGGTTGTCAGTGTCCATACTTGGGAAAACGTGCTGTCACTAATTTCGCCTATTGATGCCACGCTGTAAGTGAGCGTTTGGTTATCGCTGGTGGCTTCTGCGGTTGCGTCTTGGGCAACGATTACTGTGGACAGACTGAACAGGCACAAAATAAGAAATCCGATTGTAAGAAGTATTTTTTTGCTGGTGTGCATAGTTCGCTCCCTATAGCTTGTAAATAAATACTCTATTACTCTAATGCCATTTTCGGGAGAAGGCCACCACTACCAAACCGATTTCATACTTGACTCTCAAGCCGCTTGAGATGGCACACTAACGGTACACAGATAACTTATGTCGGCTGAAGGCGGTTTATGTTCAAAATCGGTGATTTCTCTAAGATTTGTCAGGTTCCGGTGTCAGCGCTGCGCTATTACGCTGATTTAGGATTGCTTGTACCCGCACAGATTGACCGTTTCACAGGTTTTCGCTACTACGAACTGGATCAACTACCACGCCTCAACCGGATACTAGCGCTCAAGGATATGGGCTTGTCGCTAGAGGAAATTGGGCGGCTGCTCAATGAAGACGTTTCAGCAGATGAGATGCGCGGGATGTTCCGTTTACAGCAGGCCAAAATTCAGCAGCAGGTCGATGATGAACTCGCCCGTTTAGCGCGGGTGGCCGCACGCCTCCGCGAGATTGAAAAGGAAGGTAAAATGCCCAACCAAGATGTTATCCTCAAATCCATCGAACCCGTACACGTCATTTCGATTCGCGAGACTATTCCAACGCCAACTTATGTCGGCAAGCTGCTCAACGAAGGTTTTGGTGCGCTGGCACAGCAGGGCATCCAACCCGCAGCCGCACCCCAAGCTATCTACTACGATGATGAATTCAAACTCACTGAAATGGATGTGGAAGTCGTCATTCCGGTTGCCGCTTCGGTCACACAAGGTATGCTGCCATCTGATGGACGTGCCTTTACTGTTCGGAATTTGCAGTCGATCTCTTCAGCCGCATGTGTCGTCCATATCGGCAGTTACGATACCTTAACCACAACCTACCAAGCACTTGGCAAATGGATTGAGGCCAATGGCTACCGGCTTGCGGGTGCATCCCGCGAAATCTATTTGAAAGCGCAGGGCGTAGATAGTGACCCGATTGTGGAAATTCAATGGCCTGTGGAAAAAGTTACGAGCTGATGTTTTAAACGGAGGATGTCATGACTAAACTTGATCTCAAGAAAACATTCAAAGATTTGTATAACCCATCTGCCAAAGCGGTTTCGGAAGTGGTCGTACCTCCGATGAACTACATTATGGTGGACGGCACGGGTGATCCCAATAATATGGCGGAGTTTCAACCACGTGCCGAAGTTTTATATGGGTTGAGCTACACCCTGAAGTTCGCCAGTAAACAGCAGTTAGGGCAGGATTACGGGGTGATGCCGTTGGAAGGATTATGGTGGGTAGAAGATCTAAAACCTGTCGATCCAACAATCGGTGATCGCAGCGATTGGAAATGGACGCTCATGATCATGCAGCCCGAACACATCACGAATGAATTCTATGAGGCTGCTGTCGAAAGTGTGCTTCATAAAAAGAATCCGGTGCTGCTGCCGAGCTGCCGCTTCGAACGCTGCGAGGAGGGGCGTGCCGCACAAGTGCTGCATATCGGACCTTATAGCGCTGAAAAACCGAACATTGATCGTGTTCATGCCTATATTGTGGAACACGGCGGTGTGCCCTCCGGCAAGCACCACGAAATTTATATCGGTGATCCCAGTAAATCCGCACCGGAAAAACTCAAGACCATCCTCCGCCAGCCCTTCAAGTCGATCTAGATGGCTAAACAGATAATTCTGCGCCGAATAAGTGATGGCGTTACAATGTCATCACTTAGCGCGTAATAGCACACCTCATTAGGACGATTCGCCCCTTTTAGAGATGAGTTTCGTCATACTTCCCTTTTGCTCTTATCACGTATGATTTGACGATAGTTGGCATTTGTCGTTAAAAGAGGCATGCATGAAAGCTTGGGCTGGCATTGCCATCGCGTTCGTCATCGGGATTTCAGCATTCTGGCTATTGAACCGCAATCCTAACGTGAACGTCCCACAAATTACGATGTATTCTGATCCTTTTCCACTGGTTCTCGGACAGGATAATACCTTGTCTTTTGCGGTCACGAGCAGCAGTAACACACCTGTTGATGCCGAGTTGACGGTTGAAGCCGAGATGATGATGGAAGGGATGCTGCCCATTAATCCGCGGACGGTCAAATCAAACGCTGGTTTGTATCAGGTGCCCATTTCATGGCCGATGGCGGGGCAGTGGATGATTAATGTCAGTGCCAGATTACCGAATAATCTGGGCACAGTAACCGATACCTTTAATGTTTATGTGTATTCAACTGTAGTCGATAACCCCGGCGGTCCGGCTGAATATCGCAGCGTCAGTCAGGATCAGAATGTGAATAGCGACCCGACTCACCAACTGTATGTGGTTATCCCACAGGGGACACGCATGTTGATGTTGTTGGGGCAAGCGCCCGATGTTATCCCAACCGAAGTACACATGAATGTGAATGGTCTGAATACGCTTGTTATTCAAAATAATGACATCGTCGATCACACTATTGGGCCATACATGGTACGGGCAGGCGAGACTTTGCGGCAGACCTTTACACGAGCGGCTACTTATCAAGGGAAATGCAGTGCCAATGTACGAGCGACCATCAAAATCATCGTTGATGCGTGATTATGAAGGTCTTCGTTTGGTAACAGGTTAGGATACGAGGTGAATATGTTCAAGCGATGGTTCTGGATTATTGGGTTGGCAGCGCTGTTATCAAGTTGTGGTACAGCTAACCAAAGTGCGGTTCAAATGCACGGTGCGATATTTGATCCACCCCGTGTCCTCACCGATTTCACTATGAAATCCACCGACGGAACCGATTTCACCTTAAGCCAGCACAAAGGTCAGACCATTCTTTTGTATTTTGGTTATCGAAGTTGTCCCGATTTCTGTCCGACTACTTTTGCCGAGTTGAACCAAATCTACGCCGTATTGAAGCAGCCCAAAGATAAACTGAAGGTTGTCTTCGTGACCGTCGATCCTGAGCGCGATACCCTCGACAATTTGACCCTCTACGTGCATGGATTCAACGGTGACTTCATTGGCCTACGCGATGATGGTGAGGGTCTTAAACAGCTTATGAAAGAATTTGGTGTGGTTGCCGAAAAGCGGCAGGTAGGTGATTCGCCACTGTCATACTTGGTCGATCATACCGCGTCGTTATTCCTGATTACCCCTGATGGACAGCTTAAAGTGCAGTATCTGTATGGGACAGACTATCGTGATGTTTTAGCCGATTTGAAAACCATCTTATAGATCCGGCTATTTTTTACAGATTTCCAGAGTACAAAGGGAAAAGTCATGAAGGTTCGATTTTTACTTGCTTGTTCATTTATATTAATGCTGCTGCTTTTAGCTGTGTCGCTTGTTTCGGCGCAAACGGACTCCACTTGCAACCTCGCAACCCTGTTCAATGGGTGGGCGGCTTCATCACCTGCCGGAGCGCCGAACGGTGTGGCTTATGGTTTAGTCGCCAATTTGAGTGACCAACCCGACACACTTCTTAGCGTGAATACCGATGCTGCTGATGTTGCCGAGTTACATCAAATGAGCGTCGGTGTTGGCGATGTTATGCAGATGATGCCCGTCGAAGGTGGAATGTCTATCCCTGCACAGAGCTTCCAAGAATTGAAGCAGGGTGGCTTTCACATCATGCTTGTTAATTTGAAGAAGGCGTTAGTGGCTGGCGAGAGCTTGAACTTGACACTGACTTTCGAGCATGTTGGAGAGGTGAAGGTTGTTGTGCCGATTGTTGATGCCACGACTAACACTATGGACGGCATGAATTCGGAAATGACGATGGAACCTTCTATGGGTTCAACCTCAATGATGGCGACATCTACCGCGCCCACCGACATGACTATGTGGCCTGATGGCTGCGCGAAAATGCATGTGTTGGGCGCATGGGCACGACCCGCTGGCCCCGGAATGCCCAACAGTGCGGCTTATGCGCTTCTTGTGAATTTGACGGGAAGCGATGACATGCTTCTCAGTGCCAATACACCCGCAGTCAGCACCGTCGAACTGCACGAAATGAAAATGGGCAGCGGTGACGTGATGCAAATGAGTCCGATTGAAGGCGGCATCGTTATTCCAGCTGGTGGCGCGGTTATTTTGCAACCCGGTGGCATGCACATGATGTTAATCGGGCTGACCCAAGAGCTTGTCGCAGGTACAACGCTCGATTTTACGCTGACCTTTGCTCAAGCTGGCGAGATTAAAATTGCTGTGCCTGTCCAGCCCCCGCCTGACAATAATATGTCGATGCAGGCTACACCTATGAGCGGCAGTTGAAGCACTGACTATTTATTTTATAGGGCGCAGCGATGCGCCTTTTTGTTGCAATATTTTCATTTTTCCCGCTGAAATGACGGGCGGGAAGCTCCCGTATCTCCGCTGAATTGACATTTTCGCATGGTGGCTGGCTCGCCTGATACCGCTGAAATGGCACTGGTGCAGCGGTTGGCTCGGCTGTATCCGCCGCGTGCAGATATTGGCATGTGCAGGGTGGTTGCACGGGAACGATCCGCCGAAAATGCAAAGGCAGATGCATTTTTAACACAGAGGCGCATAGGCTCAAAGGCACAGAGAAAATGTAGAGAGTGTTAATAGACACACCATAAGAAAGTGACGCAGAGATAGATACAGGATAGCAGAAAAGAGGAGGGAATGGGTTACCAAAATGTAACTCTTTGTTAACGAGTTTACTAACGGTTTTGAGGGAGGAATCACTTGCTCAAGGTTGACAGAGTGTTAGAGGATAGTTTGGGAAGTTATTTGAGGTCTGTTTGTCGTTCAGATAATGCTGCACTAGAACAAAAATCCATATACAATGCGATAAAAAGAAGCATTTATGGAGGCCGACCATGAACGTGACCAATGCCAATGTAATTCTGTCCGAGATGGAAGGTTTAGGAACCGAGCAGGCTCGAAAAACCTATAAACGGCATGGTGTAGGGGATAACGCATATGGCGTGAGCTATTCCGACCTCGGCAAATTTCAGAAGAAACTCAAAACCAACCATGAGATTGCGCTCGATTTGTGGAACAGTGGTATCCATGATGCACAAATTTTGTCGCTGATGATTGCTGATCCACAGAAGGCCGACTCCAAGCAACTAGATCAATGGGTGCAATCCTTGACCAACTACGTCATGACCGATGCATTTAGCGCTTATATCGCCAAAACACCGTTGGCGAAAGAGAAGGCGGACATGTGGATACAATCGGATAAGGAATGGGTCAGCAGTGCAGGTTGGAATGTGATCGCCCATTTAGCTATGGATGATACTACGCTGCCTGATTCGTATTTTGAGGGTTTGTTACAAGTAATCGAGCGCGATTTGCCCAACGCGCTCAACCGTACCCGCCATGAAATGAACAACGCACTGATCGCCATCGGCGCACGTAATCCAGCATTGCAAGCCAACGCGGTTGCTGAAGCCAGGCGTATCGGCAAAGTGAAGGTCGATCACGGCCTGACCAATTGTAAGACCCCGGATGCTGTGTCTTATATTCAAAAAACGGTTGATCACAGAATGGCGAAGGCAGCGAAGAGTAAGGTCAAGGCATAGGTTATTTAAGGGGGCAAAGTCTTAGGGCGAGGCGCTTCGGAAATGGCGAGTGCCTCGCAGAGTGTTTTATACAATTCCGGTTTCAGTGCTGTGCAGTTAGCGATTTGCAACCCTAGAAAGAACACATCTGCGAATAGAATGGCATATGAGGGGGAATAGCCGAAAATAAATACGACATTGAGAAATGCTATCCAGATACAATATAAAATGAGCTGCCATTTCGTAAGTCCGATACGCACCCTTACTACTGTATTGTTTTCGCTCTGATAAAGGAGTTGAACGAACGCCTTTCCGTTGATTCCTAACTTCTCCGTGTTGGCTAGAATGCTATATTGAACGACACCACCATTGTCATGAAAACTGTCAAATTCAAAATCAACGATATTCCAGAATGGGGAATGCTTATTTTTGTATTTCGTTGTCAGTGGATTTAATTGAGCAATACAATGTTCAACTGTATAAGGCGAAACCAATTCATATTCCGTCGTCCAAACGAGTTGAGATGATGAGTGTTTTTCTTTGGCCTTTGCGGACTGGTTCATGATGTTACGGGCGGTTGCTCCGTGCTTGAAGGCTTCGTAAGCGCGTCCTGTATATCGTAACGCAGTTGGAATTTAAGCACATAGCCTAACCACAGCTGCATGAGCAACACCAAGCCAAACACACACACACCAATAACCCAAAGCCCTGAACTCAAATCCCCTGACGGCGCAAGAATTAATATACAAGCCAACGGAAATAGGGCGAGGAGAAACGCGACAGACCATAATTTAAATCCCACCCGCACTTTTACTTTACTTTGATTATCACTTTCATATATCAACTGACCCCGTAGCGCAGCATCAAACATGACTTTACTTGCACTACCACTGATTTTGAAATTGAAAACACCGCCATTATCTTGTTGGGAATCAATTCCAAAGGTGTACGAAGGGAAAAATAACGTCCAAAGTTCTTGGTTTTCATTCCAATTTTTTGTCCCAAACGCATTAATACGCCGAATACACTCTTCAAAGTTGTAGGGCGCGTCAAATTCATATTTGGACTGCCAAATTAGTGGTGCTTCCGACCACTTTGTTTTGAGTTTGGGCTTTGTGAGTTTTTCCACGATTAGGCTGATAGCTCCTGCTTAATGGATATATTCATCGTAAGCCCAAAGCGAGCAATTCAACCCTCCAAATAAAAGGGGTGAAGCGGCTGCCTCACCCCAACTAATCTATAGACTATCGACTAAGAACTACTTCGCGCCGATATCGACCACGCGCACGCTGACCAGCTTTTCCGGTGTGATCGAACCGGCGTTGGGGTCACTATCCACATTACGCAGTTTGATCTGGTTGACGATGTCCATGCCCGAAACCACTTCACCCAGAATGGTGTACTGGTTATCGAGGAAGGATGCCGGTGCGAAAGTGATGAAGAACTGGCTGCCTGCCGAGTTAGGATCATTGGTGCGGGCAACGCCGACCACACCCGGCTTGTCATACTTGAGTGGCCCAGTCGCTTCCAACGGAATATTGTCGTAACCGGGGCCACCACCACCTGTTCCGGTCGGATCACCTGTTTGTGCCATGAAGCCAGAAATTACGCGGTGGAAGCCCATCCCGTCGTAAAATCCTTTTGAAGCCAAGAACACAAAGTTGTTGACGTTCTGGGGCGCATTTTGCGGATACAGTTGGACGATAAAACGTCCGTGTTCAACAATGAAAATGGCGCAGTAGGTGTGCGAGTTTTCAATCACCTTTTCCGGTGCAGAGAACTGCTGCTGATTGCTGTTGGCTGCCATAGTGATGTTCGGGTCAGTCACATCTTTGCAGGTAGCGACGGGTTGCTGTGCGATTCCACCCGTACCACCAGCGGAGGCTGCCGCAGGAGCGCCTAGCGATTCGGCTGTTGGTGTGCTGTCAACCGACGACGATTGGGCAGTTGGTGTTACTACGGCGGCGGGGCTGCAAGCGACGGCTGCAATCAGCACGCCTGCCAGTGCGAGAATAGGAACGAAACGGTTTTTCATGGGAATGTTTCTCTTTTTCTGTTCACTCTATGAACGAGTTCCAACGTCCGGCTATTGTAGGGAGGTTGGCGCAAAAAGGAAGCATCAGAACGGTTGAGGGGTATGAGTGGTTTATGAGATTAGGGGGTGAAGTGGTGAGCTTCACCCTGTTGTAAACTGTTAACTCTCAACTCAATTACAACAGCGCACCGATCAGAATGTCGTACACATGCCAGATCAGGCGCTTGGCGGGATCAGCCCAATGACGACTTGGCAGCAGCGGAGGGAACTTGGTGGCGTTCGGCTCATCAAAGGCGTTGTTCCAACCTTCGCCTGTCCACATCAAATCTGCGCCATCTAAGCCCAGTTCTTTAACCATGCCTTGCGCGTCGTAACCGTTATGTTCAAACGTGTTGTCGTGTATCCAATTGTTCTCTGGTATCGCACCCAGATCAAATACCGTGTCGCGGCTATAAAGCGTATACAAACTGGTCAGTGCGACACCGAAGCTCTGGTTGCCTTTGATGGTATTGTTGAACACCTCGGTATTGTCCGCTGTCATGATCATGATGCCTGTACCCTGCGGCACTTTGGATACCGTTGAATTGGGCTTGCCGAAGTTCAGATGATTATTGTTCTCGATGCGATTGTTATAGACCCGTGTGTTATAACCAACCTTTGATGGATTGTTGGGCAGCAAGAATACAAGGATACCGCCGCTGTTATCATGAGCATAATTCTCGTAAACCTCGGCATTGGTGCTGTTCTCGATTTCGATGCCGGTGACGTTATTGAAAACCTCGTTGTTGCGTACCGTGATAGGCCCGCGACTTTGCCCGACATAAATCGCTGCATCGGCAATCCCGCTGACGACATTATTCTCGACCAGCACATCGGTACTTTCTACAGGATACAAGCCGTATAAACCTGTATCCTGAATGATGTTATTGCGGTACACCACGCGCTCGGTTCGGGTGGTCAATACGCCGTTGCCGATGTAATTGCGCACACCGAAATTTTCCAGCGTGAAGTCGTCACCCGTTGTATTGAAACCGTCGCTTAACTTCTTTTCGCCATCCAACCACGGACGATCTTCGCCGTTGATAATGCCTTTGATGGTAATCTTCGGATTATCGACGTACACCGTTTCGTGATACACACCCGGCTCAACCATCACGGTATCACCCGGTTGGGCTTGGTCGACACCCGATTGAATTGTCTCGCCTACATGAACGGTGATGATCTGCGGCGCACGGGTGACTGTGGCTGCGTTTGGTGGCACTTCTGAATGTTCCACCAACGCGCGGGCAGGGTTATCGATATGCTGCACCACAACTAAACCAGACGGCACAGCCGTTGGGATGGTCGTTAGATCACTGGGTTCGTCAGTCAATGCATACAGGAAGGCAATCAGGTCACTTTTTTGTTGGTCGCTAATCGTAAAGCCTTGCAAGAATTCGTCCGGTGCAACTTGGACTCCGAAGGCTGGCCCACCCCCTTTGGCATAGAATTCGACGACTTCATCCAGCGTAGCGAACACACCGTTGTGCATATAAGGCGCGGTCAAGGCCACATTTCGCAAACTCGGCGTGCGGAAAGAGCGTGTTGAATCCGGCCCGTTGACAATTTCGACCTGTCCCAAGTCTGGTTTCAGTGGATTAGTATCCGGTACACCCAGTACATTAAATGTATAGTTGCTAAAAGTAGGCCATGTGTGGCATTCGAAGCAGCGGGTTTGGGCACTGCGGAAGACATTAAAGCCGCGTCGCTGTGCCGGAGTCAGCGCATTGAAATCACCCGCCGCATAGCGATCAAAAGGCGAATTGTGGGTGACGAGTGTGCGCTCGAACGAAGCAATCGCTGTCCCGACATTTTTAATCGTTAGTCCATCGCTGAAGGCGGCACTAAAAGCCTGCTGATAGGCCGGAATGCTGGCAAGCTGCGACACCAATTCATCAGGGTTCGCTGCCATCTCATTCTCATTGGTCAGTGGTGTAAGCATCTGTTCTTCAAGTGTTTTTGCACGTCCATCCCAGAACAAACTGGTGGCATAAGCAACATCCCACAGCGACGGTGCATTACGTCGCAGGTTATCACCATGTGCGCCCACCGAAACCGGCTTACCATCACTAAAACCTAAATCAGGATGGTGGCAGCTTGCACATGCCAGATCATCATTCGCTGAGAGTATCGGATCGTAGAACAGCAGCTTACCGAGTGCCGCTTGCTGGGGATCAGGCGCGGGGATTTCCGGCCATGCCGCCTGCAAACCGTTGATCGCGCCGCCTTCCTGCCGCGCACCACCCCCTTGTTGTGCTAAGGGCAGGGGTTTGTCCTCTGGTACAGGCGTATAGGCCATTGCTATCAGCAGCGCACCGAGCAAGAGCAGCGGAATGCCAACCGCCCATCGCCACCAGCGGCGTTTGCGTGTCACTTTAAAAGGCGGCGCAGTAGTAATCGGAATCGAGGGGAGTTCGGTAGGCTGTGTGGTCATAAAGGGTTATCCGTAAAAGGTCATTTTTGAATCAAGTGATGATATTGTAACGTGATTTAAATCAAACCCAAAAAGCGAATGTCGCAAGGATAATCAACATTTGGGTTGCTCATTCCTTAACCTGTAACCGGGTACAAACCGTCCGTCATTTCGCATTTGCTTCTACAGCTTTAGACGGATGCTAGCACACCTATTTGCTCCTTATACTGTTGAGCAAATGACTTCACTAATATTCGTAAAGGATTACCATGTTTATCCGTAAATGCCTGCTTCTATTATTGGTTATGTTTGCCGGTTTGGGCTGGGTAAAAGCGAATCAGGCAACTCCAACAATTAGTTCTAACGCGCCCATTATTACCCGTGTAGGTCGCAGTCTGTACGCTGTTTCACCCGATACAGGCGAATCTCGCTTGCTGGATGAAGTACCGCCTGAACTCAGCCAACTTCTCAAGGAAAATTACTCAGGTTTTGGCATTGACTTGGGGGGCATCTCGCCAGATAACACCCGCCTTGCCTATAGTGCTGGCCTGAGCGCCATTCTCGATCCGGCTTATTCCGATCAGGCGACGGCCTTGGCGCAACGCAATCCAAATGACATTTATATCGTTGATATTTCCACTGGCGAACATATCAATGTGACCAATCAGGCTGCTACATTTGCGGATGCGGTTGCTTCCCATGCCGTTCAGACCTATAGCAAACTAACATGGTCACAAGATAGTTCGCGCCTGTACTTCGTGGTGGAATTGCGCCCGCTTGGTGACCAACCGATTACCCGCACGCTGCACTATTACGACCTTGAGACTGCTATGGATCAACGGGTGGCTGATTTAATCCCGCCGCCTCTCACGGCTGATAACTTTTTTGTCAATCTCTATCCAGTCAGGGGGGGGATTGCGGCGCTCACGGCGCTCGACTATAACGGCAATTTGCGTTTTGTCCTGTTTGGTAACAACAATAAGATAAACAACCAATTTGATTTTCAACTCTATGGTATACAAGATGTCAATTCGTGGATGTCGGATTACAACCCCATCCATATCGGCAACCGCTATAAATTTGGATACTTCACGATTGCTGCCAAAGGGCCTCAACCGAATGTGCTCGATTTACTCAATGGTAAAAGCGAAAAAGTTACATCTAGTTTTAAGGTGAACACTATTAGTCGTAATGCTCCCGACACGTCATTACGCATCGTCCTTGATGGGCTGCTTGTGGGTGAAATCGCTTGGGTAGTTTCTGATAGTAATGGTAACTACTTGATAACGCTCGATAACGAGTTGTTTATTTCGGATAGTGCTGTCGCTCCTCACGGTCAATCGGTCGCTTATCTTGGCGCACGTAAAAAAGTCGATGAACCGCGCGACATTTTCATCTTTGATGGCAAGGAAAGCCATGCGCTGGGCTTTGCGGCTGATGAAATTCTTTGGGGATCGGTCGAATATACATTCGCCGCATTGAAGCGCTCCGGCTAATCGAGGCGAGAGCAATCAAATAGCGTGAAGCGGTTTAAGGCTTCACGCTATTTATTTGGTGCTGGTTATGGCCTAGTTGTTATGAACAGGCTCCTGAGTACAACCAAGAACGGACACCATTATTAAAGCGCACATAGGTGACAGGGCGACCATCAGGCAGGACGAAACAGGTTTGAGACTGGGTGCTGTTTGAACTGCTGACGAAGGTTGCGGTAAAACCTTGTTCCGGTGTCAAAGCCCAACCTAAATTATTATAAGCCTCGGCGAAATTGCTCCATACCTTTGCCATTCCGGCCATTGGATGTACACGACCGGCGGGTGTAGGAAGCGATGCCAAGCCATCCGTCAAGTTCGCATATTGGGACGCTGGAAAAACGGTATAGGTGGCGTTGTTGTAAAAAACGACAATGTTGCCTGTACGCGATTCCCAGATCATGAAACCACCATCATACGGTTGATAGGTAGCGCTGGTGGTTGTAACGGTAGGACCAGCCGGCACAGTTGTTGGTGGGACAGCCGTTGGGTAAGGTATAGGTGCGCCGTTGGTTGACCACGTCCGGTTGGGATTGACGGAGACGAGCCGTCCGTCCGGTATATTGAAGTTGAAATAGCTGCCTGTACGCGTGACGGTCGTCACGAAACTGACCTCTGGCGAGATAGCCCAGCCCAGATTGCTGCGGACATTGAAGTAATTGCCCCATACTTTGCCGATGCCAAATGCTGGTCGGTAGTGTCCTGCTGGTGTGGCTTCATTGACCGGATTATCAGGCAGCAAACCGTAGGTATAGGATGGATATGATAAGGTTGTTCCGCTGGCCTGACCAACATAGACCGAGATTTCGCCGTTGTCAGCGCGCCAGAACATGAAACCGTTATCAAAGCGCTGGTACTGAATACGCACATTAAATGAGGTGGTATTCGGTTGCTGCGGCACGGGTGTCAACACGATTGGGGCAGGTGGTACACGGAGTTGCTGACCTGCGTAAATCGTATTGATGTTGGGCAAGCAGTTGGCACTCGCCAATACGCCCGCTGTGGTGCCATAACGTTGGGCAATCTTGTTGAGCGTATCGCCACGAACGACGACATAAACCGGCCAATCCGTCCGTACAATACAGGCTTGGGCGGCTGCGACTTGCGCCCCCAATGGACTAAACGCCACTGGCAGGGCAAAGATGACCGCCAAGATGGCTAGCATCCAGCGGCGAGTTAAAACGGATAACACTGTCTTCATGATGTTCCCCCGAACTTCAACGGATATAACAGCCATTACGATTAAACTTGCGTTGTTACATTTCTGTTACATCTACTAGCTTAGGACGATTTTGACTTTTTGTAACCTACGATCAATATACGCCTAACCAATTCCAAGTTGAATGAGCGGAAGTACTGATTTTTATCAGCCAATGGTCTGATATGTTGCGAAATTCGATTTTTGCTTATGATAATTAGGACTAGATTTATATCATCCGCCATAATTCATTCTCGAAATCGTTGTTAACCTCGTTGTGGTCTATGTGACCAAAAACCGAGCGCATACAACACAATGCCTAGCAGTAAGGTAATCAAGCCCATCACCCAGCCAATGTACAGCGGTACTAAAAGCGCTTGGGTATCGAGATAGCCAATGCTCAACAACCGTTCGAGATAAACCTGCACTACGCCTGCTGCCGCCAGCGCCAATCCACCGCCGAGAATACCTACTGACACCAACCAGAACGGTGTGAGTCCGGTCACACGCCAATTCTGTCCGCGTAATTCTGCCGCAGCTTGGTTGACTACACCCAAACTCATAACGACCGCCGCTAAAAGAGTGAGGGTACTTTGCAAATCAGCCAATCGTGTGCCAAGAGTATAGGGGCGGATAGCGGGAGCAATCTGCACCGCCGCGACTAATCCAAATGCTAAAAAGAATAATAATAAGCTCAGGGTGAACCAGTGCGCTGCCAATGTGTGTGTGCCATTGCGCTGCGTCAGTGATGGATAATACCGAGCGATCACCAGCAAATATAAAAGGGGCGCAAGCACACCCGCCAAATTGCCAACACTAATCACCCAATCCGCAGCCACTTGTACCCGTGCGAAGGTCAAGCATACGCCTGCGACCAGCACCAATCCCGCCGCTATATAGATGTCATGTTCCAACCATGCCGGTGTTAAATCGCTGAAGCGGTGCATTAACCAGTAGCCGAGTGTCAGCGCCATCAACGGATAAGCGATGTTCATTTGCAACCCGACCGCCAATACCCGTAAACCGCGATCTTGCACGTAATCGCCAACGGGCAGCAAACCAATGAGAATGCCAATAATCGTCAGCACCATTCCCAAAGCCCACAATTGCACTAGCGGCGCGCGGATACTTGGCACAACCGCTAGCAGCACCAGCACTAACCCTACGATAAGCACCACATTCAGTACCAAGGGCAGTTCTAACAGATTGCGTCCGCCAAGTAACCCGAATAATCCCGCTAGCACCGCCAAAATCAGCAATATCGTCCAAACGATTCCAGCTAATCGCAGCGCTAATAGATTGATTCGCCGTTGAGCCGCCACATACAATCCGCCGCCGATTAACCCCGTCAGCACCGTCAGATTGAGCAGCACATTCGCCAGCGCACCTGCTTGGTTGTAGGGCAGCACCGTCAACAGCGGATCATCCGCCGCGAGGAACTTCACGCCAGCGATCAACGCGGCAATTACGTACAGGATCAGCAGAATCACGGTCTGTTGAAAAAAACGAAAAATGATTTTTTGGGAGGTCGTCATAAAACTTATAAATCCTTATTCAGGTCGAAACTCAACATCTTTTCGATCATCACGAATCATATCGATAAGCCAGTCAAATACTGTTGTGCCTTGCCCTTGCTGTGCTGCGGCAATTTTGTCGTCTAGCTTAGCTAACCATACCTTGTCTTTTTCGTCTTTTTCGAGGATTTTTGTGATGAGGATTTCATCTTTAATATTCTTAGTTTCTGGATGATGAAGTCGTTCTACATATAGAGAAGTTCTAATCGATCTTGCTTTTACTTCTTGCCAGAATTTTACCGTCTCCTCGTATCCAAGTGTTTGACGTGATCTTTTACTGTTTTTCCAAACAAGTATAAAAGTGCGAGGCAGACCAACTCCGCCTCTTAAAATGTCGTTGAATGAGTCCGGATTCCTTCCCCACTCGACATCGGGTATCAAAGAACGTTCAACTTCATCGTAGAAACTTTCTAAATCATCGAAACGATCACCGTCAATGATGTAAATTGGTTTTTCCATAACCCTTGCTTAACTCTCTGCATTGATCTCTGCGCTCTTTGCGTCTTGGCGGTTCAATTGCATTCGTCTTGATCTGTTGACTGATACCTGTCGACTGTTAACTACCAACTACTTCTGCGTCATCAGGAATGCGATCAAATCGTTAATCTGGTTACTGCTCAGCACATCACCAAAGTTCTTCTGCATCACATCTTGGAAACCCGGCACAATGAAATCACTCGGATGCACAATCGAATTACGGATGTATTCTTCTGCACTCAACCCTGCTACGCGATTGCCTGCACGGTTGGCAATACCTGACAGCGACGGTCCGACAATCACCACATCGGCTGACAACGAATGACAGGTCGAGCAAATGGCGGGCGCATTGCTAAATAGATATTGACCGCGCACGACTGGATCAGCACTGTTTGCGGCGCTGGAATTATTGCTCGATGAGTTGGCAGGCTGAACCGACAAACTCCCGCCACCACTCACGTTAATTGGACGGGGAGGCCAAGTCTGTGCCGCAGGTTGTTCACCGACCCATTGCAGGAAGGCTAATAGATTGTCACTTTCAGATTTCGTCAGCCCGAACATCGGCATCTGACGTTGATTGGGATGGAATGCTGCCGGATTGAGCAGGAATTCGCGCAGATAATCGCCGCCGCGTGTGGCGTAAATGTGAGTTAGGTCGGGCCCATAATTGCCACCTTGTCCATAAAGCGTGTGGCATCCCTCGCACTTGTATTCTTGCCACACACCCATACCAACACTCGGCGCAGGTGGCATGGCTTTCTCTGGCAGAGTCGATGGTATAGCCAGCACAAAGGCCACGACACTAATCAATAGACATACGGCAAAAAACAGGCGTGTCCCCGACATAAATAGACTTCCTAATTTGGGCGAAAATATTTAAGCGCAGATTGTAGCGAGGACTATTACGAACCGCAAAATCGCACAGGTCATTTGAAGAACCGTAGATTGTGAACTTAGGGAAAAGTCATGCCTTTTCCTGTATTCGCTTACCTATTTAAAAGGCTGGAATGAGCTGTTGTGAACCTTTAAAATAACTTTGTTTACTTCTATATACTCTCAGTGGTTCAATTGCATTTGTATTTTGATTGGAGCTTGTAAATGGATACTAATATCTGCCCTGAATGTGGGGCAACATGGCATGATGGTGAAACCTGCGAAAATGATTTCCATCAAATGTTGTTTTGGGAACATGAAGACTCCTCGCGTTGGGAAGTGCATCATCTGACAGTCTTATGCTACCACCTGCAACATCCCAGCCTTTATTCACAGGATGGATTAGCAAATGGCATTCAACTTTTGACCGCTTTCGTCCGTGATGGCATCTCACCCGCAGAAATCCGCCGTACCAATAGCGATAAGGTCAACTCACTTAATCGAGATTGGAAAATAACCGCTCGCCCCGACTCCCGCGCTGGCTCGAATCCGTCCGCGCCACGCTTCATGTGAATAAACCGGAAAGGTGTCGTAGGTAAACATCTCTAAATTTACGAAGCCATTTTCTGCCAGATGACGCGGCCAAAGTGGATAAACACCGCTGCCGCCACCCAATTTCCATGCCGGATTATAAGACTGGATAAGCTGCTCGGTGGCCTCAACCACATTCCCTTTGAGCGGTATCCAATCGAAGTGCGCGATCACGACTTTACCGCCCGGACGCAATAGGCGGTAACACTCCTTTGCAGCAGCATTCCCATCAAACCAATGCCAACATTGTCCCGCGCTCACCACATCCGCTGACTCATTCGGTAAGCCAGTTGCCTCGGCTGTTGCTACCCGATAATCAACCGTGATACCTTCGGCAGCGCTCAGTTGCTTGGCTTGTTCCAACATATTCGCCGCTGGATCAATTCCAATAACAGTGCCGCCTCGCCGCGCAAATCCTCGCGCCAGTGTCCCCGTCTCTGTCCCAATATCAACTACCACTTGGCCTGACAACCCAACCCCGTAAGCGGCTACACGCTCAAAAAATGACTCTGGAAAACCCGCCCGATGCCGCGCATAATCATTCGCCGTCAAACCGAAATCAATCGTCATGGTGTTACCTGTTTATGATGCTCTTCTTTAGATCTTGGCGTTCTTTGTGTCTTGATGGTTCAATTGTATTTTATGCATTGGCGTTGACCAATAGATTATAACGATCGTTCTCAATCTCTTTCATGGAAAACAGGCCACATTGACGGTCTACTGACCACCGTTTATACTGTGGAGCATACTGACGAACGAAATAGAGGAAATCGCTATGAGCGAAGTAGCTGCACCGATTGATCCGAAACTGCTAGAAATTCTGCGCTGTCCGGTCGCCGTCCACTTCACCGACAAAGGGGCTGACCCCGGACGTTTGGAACTGGTCAAAGGCTGCTGGTTAGTCAGCGCCGACTCCGGTTACAAATATCCTATCCGTGACGGCCTTCCGGTCATGCTGGTGGAAGAGGGCGCACGTTGGAAAGACACCCTTGTTGACCAACTGCCCGTCCCACCACCCAAAGAATAATATCGATTTAAACCACAGAGACACACCGCCTACTCCGCATTGCTCCCTTCCCCTGTTACTATGGGGGAAGGGTTGGGGTTAGGGGTACTCTGTGGTTAAATTTCATGCCACCATTAGCGCGACGCCACCCACCCAATAACGCCCTTGCCCTGAATGAACTTCAGGACAAAACCTTTAATTTTGCCGCGCTCCTGCCGGGACGTGCCAGCAGTATACACACTCAACGCGCCTACTTTCGCTGGATTGACCAATATTTGGTGGCGATTGCAGGGCTGAAGCCCACAGAAGGCCGCGCGCGCGTCATGCGCATGAGTATGCTCCCGCTTCCTGTTCTATTGGATAGCATCACCGCCTCACAACTGCGTGCATGGTTAGGACAGCTTGTGAAGGCAGGCAACGGCAAACAGGGTATCACACAGGCTAAAGCCGCCATCATCACCCTCGCCAGTTTGCTTTCTGAAGCCGAACTGCTCGATGACTACACCAGCGCCAGCCTCAAGAATGTACGTCCACCCAAAGCTGAAGACGGTCAGCGTCCCGGTCGTTGGTTGTCCACTGACCAGATTAAACTCTTGATTGCTGCCTCACGCGCTGTTGCCACCTCGGATAATCAAGAACTTCGCAACCATGTCATCACCTCGGTACTGTGTACGATGGCGCTGCGTCGTGATGAATTGGCAAATGCCCGTTGGGGTGATTTGTCGATGCAGAATGATCGCATCGTTCTGCGTGTGCATGGTAAGGGCCGCAAAACGGCGATGATTGACGTACCTCGCGCCACTATGACCTTGCTCATGCGTTGGGGCAAAGCCGTTGACCCTTTAGCGCCGACACCCGATCCTAAATCACCGCTGCTCCGTCGGATCTGGAAGGGCGGCAAAGTCAGCAAAGGGCCCGTCACGCCCGATGGGATCTGGTTCATTGTCACCGAAGCCGCCCGCGTAGCCGGCATTGGACATGTCGCCCCACATGATTTGCGCCGTTCGGTTGCCGGGGCGCTCGAAGAAGCCGGTACGCCCATCGAGAAAATCAGCCGCTTACTGCGTCATTCCAATGTCGCTGTCACCGAACGTTATCTCAGTCGCCTCCCCAAGCGTAACGAGGGCGGCATCCTCATGAGCGATCTACTTGGCCTCGAACCCTCCGCCGAACCCGATTGGGTTGAATGAGCTATCGTCCAGTCTTATGTTTGAGGTTTAATTTCAGTTTGTCGGGTTAACCGTTTTCTAACTGCCCATCAACTCGCTTCCCAAAATCCTCGCCTGTAAAGTTAGCACCACAACTCAAAAAGAGTTACCAAATGTTCTTCCAAATGGTAACCCTTTTGCTATAGAGATCGTTTACACTATTCTGTAGGGGGGATTTATCCCGACCGCGCACCTTAACATCTCTCTTAGCAAATTTGGCACTCACTCACCTTTGCCATTGCCGCCAAATTTGCCAACAGTGCGCTTCAGCGCCCTTTTTTACTCAGATGGATGCTTGAGCATCCGTAGAGCCGTGACACTGACGACTTTTCTGACATATTGCACTTCCGAAACTGAAGAATCTGAAGAATTTTGCGAATCGTCGGCAAATCGCTCCCTCAAATCCGCCATCAAAACCATGCTGTAACAACAACATCAACAGCATCAACAGCAATATTTTGAATCTTTTGACTGTGGACTACTTGTGCAGCTTCAGTCCATCCAAAACCTTATCGACCAACTTCTTTCGCTCCCGCAGTGCCATCCCCACCACCTTGAGATCTTCACTGCGTTTAGCAATCACCGCCGCCCGATTGTCAATATCGTTGCCCGTCGCAAATAAATCCTCGGTGAATACACTGAAGGCTACACCCTCCTTCATTGCCCGCAAATAAGCCCGTTGGATTTGCTCGGCACTCGCCTCAAACACCATCACCGGCTGCTTGAACATCGGTAGATAACGGTTACCCGAAGCGTCCTCATACTTCTCGCCCATAATATCCGCCACGGTTCCCGCGATACCGCTGATAGTAAAGGCCGTTACATTCAATTTTTGCCATGTTTGGAGGTCGTTGCGGAGAACAACTGCAATCTTGGTATCAAACGTCATCGACATAAACACTACTCCTGAAAGGTTGTTTCAGTGAGTGTAAATCAAAGCATTCGCGTTCGTCTTGCAAAAAATTGCTCTGTATCGTCCCGGAGTCAAACCGATGAAGCGTTTGAAGGCGTTGGTAAAGTGGCTCTGGCTGGAAAATCCGGTAGCATAAGCAATCTCAACCAGCGGCGTGTCGCGTTCTAAAGAGCGTTGAGCTGCACGGATACGCACACTTTCGAGGTAAGCATGAGGCGGCAAACCAACTTCCTGATGAAAAACACGCAGCAAATAAAACGGACTCCAATTAACGTACTTTGCCAGATCATGTAGCGAAATATCATCCGCATAGTGATCTTCAATATAACTACGCAGTCGCGCTACTGTTTGGCTTTCCTTATGCTCTGTCTCCAATTGGGGACGGTCAATTGTGTGGCGATAAAGTAGTTGGCCGAACGTATCAATGAGTGCCGAGTCCTGTTCCAAGCGCGGCTTATTATGCCGCAAAACTTGGTGTAGATGCAGCAGCCGTTTGGACACGGTCTTATCCCGAATTACAGGCTGATCAAAAACCGGTAATCCGCTGGATTTTGTTCCCATCTCGTTGGCGATGCGTTGGAAATCTTCGACTTGTGGATAAAAAACACTGTAGGTAAAGCTCGTATCGGTTGCCGACTGACCATCATGTGCTTCACCCGGTTGGATAATAAAGATGCCGCCAGCCGGATTAACATATTGGGTGCTGTTACAGGAAAACGTCTGCACGCCATCTTCAATCACACCAACAGCGAAGTAATCATGGAAGTGGCGCTTGTAGGCGTAAGTTGTGTAAGTTGCCCGCAGAAGTGCCAGATGGTTGAGATGTGGCGCACACCACATCTCGGTTCTTTCAGTCGTCATTATTGCTGTTGTTGCTGCTGTTGTTCATAAATTTCTTGCGGGCTGAGTTGTTCGTTACCAAGCCCTAATGTATCCCAATGAGCCGGTATCGGCGGATCTTCGGGTGGCGGTTCGTCCGCCAGATTAACACGAACAGAGACGCTCAGTTCAGTATCAGCTTTACCTTTGAACACACCGCGTGTCGGCGGCACATCATCATAATCCCGCCCAATCGCTACCCGAATGTGGCAGTAATCAGCAATCAAATTATTAGTGGGATCGAACCCAACCCAACCTAATCCCGGTAACAGCGCTTCAATCCACGCATGGCTGGCTCCCGGTGTCGAACGCGATCCACCTTGTCGGGGATACAAATAGCCGCTGACGTATCGCGCCGGAATACCCAGTGGACGCAGCAGTGCCAGCATAATGTGCGTGAAATCTTGGCATACCCCTTGTCGTGCTTTTAGCGCATCGTCAATCGGTGAGTCAACCGCTGTACTTTCTGGTACATAGGCGAACGCATCGTAAATCCTTGCCGTCAGTTCACGCAAAAATGATAGCGGATCATCGCGCCGTTGAACATCAAGCTCGGCTGCCAAATTGATCAACAAAGGGGTCGGGTGAGTGAAGTGACTGGGAACAAGCATGTCATACTCATTCTGGCTGATTTCGTCCCATGCGCTGGCTGGCATACTGGCTGGAAGCTCCGGCATTGGTCGCACTTCCACCTGCGATTGAGCGATAATACTCAGTTGACGATGTTCAGCCGGAATATCAAAATTATGGATGACATTGCCCAAATAATCACGGTAATTGAGCACCCGCGCAGCCGGTGTTACCGAAAGTTGAAAGCTCAAGCAGCGTTGGCCGCCTTCGGTACGCGGTTGCATCCGTGCTTCCATCACACTCTGCGTAATAGGAGCGCTATAACGAAAACGGGTTATGTGGCGAATCGTATAATACATAATGGGTTATGAATCCCTGTTCAGCCTAATGGCTGTCAATAGCTGAGGGCAAAACTTTTTAGGACGAGGCACTCCTCGTCCGCTGAAAATCACTTCCACCTATTTTTTGAACATCTTACCCCAATGCGGCTTCCACCGCATATGTGATATAAGTCTCATACAAGGCACTGTGAATATAGGCACACTGGTCGTTGATGTCCTTCAAATAGATGTGCGTATCCCTTGCCAGCATATCGTCGACCGTATCAAAGCTCATACCGGAGCGTAGTCTACCTGCCAAGCGATGAACCCGACTGTTTTTGTTAACCGCTGCCGAGTCAGCAATCGTTTGCAGCGAGCTTTGTAATTGTTCGATGCAGAAGCGCATGGCGTGTGGAAATTCTGCGTTATACATCAAGAATTCGACAATCCGATGTGAGCGTAAATCCGCGTTGTAAACTTTGCAGTAAGCTTCAAAAGCCGTGAAGCATTTCAGCAATCCCAACCACTCGAAATAATCATCGGTTTCGCTGGTGAAACGTGAGGCAGGGTAGACGCTCAGATGGGCATCGAGCATCGTGGCAATCGAAAGCGCTCGTTCAATATAGCGTCCAACCTGAATGAACTGCCAGCCCTCATCATGAACCATCGTTGTGTCAGTAATCCCTTGGAAGAGATGCGCCCCATTTTTAATAGCGAGGAAGAACAAATGCGGCTGCTCATTCCAGATACTATCAATACTCGTGCGCCGCAAATCTAGATACAAGGTGTTCAGTTGCAGCCACATTTCCGAGCTGATTTTCTCGCGGACTTGCCGTGCATTTTCACGGGCGTTGGCGATGCACACTACAATCGAGTTCAAGTTGGATTGGTCGAAGGCCAACCGCTGGGTCATGTTGTATTCGTCGAGCGTTAAATCCTCTTTTGGGGGGACGTGTAAAACAGTGTTGAGGCGTTCCCACCGCGCTCCCGGCTCCTGCTGGTTGGATTCCAGCGCAAGGTTCAGATGCACATCCACCAACCGCGCGGTATGTTCCGCTCGCTCCAAATAACGGCTCATCCAGTACAGGTTATCGGCTACGCGTGAAAGCATTTGGCTCTATCCTTGAACTATAATTACTGTACCGACTCAACTTGCATCTCAAACGGCAGCGCACCACTACCAAGCTGCACTGCTAAACGTTTTGTTTCTTGCTCTGTGAAATTACCCGCAATAACCGCTTGAGTGCTAATTTCTGCTTGAATTGTCGGAACACTCAATACCTTACCATCCAGCACAATTCCCAGCGGTTTACCCAGATGGGCGCTTGTATAGTCGCCTAAGATTTTCCCTGCTTCATCTGTAAATTCCACCGACACTTGCCACTGCCCACCGAAATCTTGGTTGAGCAAGGAAGTAGCTGATTGAACGCCTTCGCCGGTCAACACCGTTTCAAATGGGGCATTCGTTACTGGATTTTTGAAAGCGGTGTCAGAAATTGGATGCTCGCCTTGGCCTGTAGTTACAATCTCTCGATCTTTCCACTCACCAATATTGGGCACATCGCTAAAGTCTACAAACTCCAGCAATCCACGCGCGCTCAAAGTTGCGAGGATATCATCCAAATTCTCGACTTGTGGCAGTCCGAGATTAATGGATTTGTCGGCGATAATCTCAACCGTTGCAGTAGATAAGTCCAAACCATTGAGCCGTTTGGTAATCACGGTCGCCGCGTGTTGTAATTCGTCAGTTGTGAAAGTGCCAACTGGAGCGAGACTTACATGAATTACAATTTCGGTGGGGGTAATAGATAGCGAGGAAGAGGTACTAAAAGCTGCCATAAACGAACCGAATATGGCAGCTACTAGCGTGAGGATTAAAGTGAAACAACCACTTGATTGAGACGGTTCAGACATTTTGCCTCATACTTGAATATGCGCCTCAAGGAACCACAGATGCTTATCCATCTCACCCGAAATAGTGGTGAATAAATCTGCGGTATCTTTATCGCCCGCTTCGTCAGCCGTATCAATTGCCGCTCGCGTGCTGTTGGCAAACTGCCCGTAAATTTCGACCAGTGTCTTCACCATCGTCTTGCCATCAAATGGCCCTGATGGAAATTCCGGCAGTGTCGAATTGGCCGCAGCCATCCGTGCTGTTCCCATTGCCACACCACCGATGGATGTAGCGCGTTCGGCAATACTATCGACATAAGGCAGAACTTCCTCTGCAAGATCATCAAAAAACTCGTGCAACTGAATAAAGTCCATGCCCTTGATATTCCAATGTGCTTGCTTAGTCTGGGTATAAAGGTCAGATACATCTGCAAGTTGCTGATTGAGAAGATCAATCATCTGGTCACGTGTCTTTTCAGAAAGATCAACGTGGGTGTGGAAAGTTTGGATTTTGGTTTTCATCATGATACTACCATCCTTTATTGAGGTCTTTTTCAATATCAAGGATAGTCAATAACGTCAACCAAAACATCACCCATCGCGTCAATTTTCGATAAGCCATATGGCCTATATCTGCTCCCTAATGCCTCGCTCACAAACTATTCGTCCAATACCCATGTGTCTTTACTTCCACCACCTTGTGACGAGTTGACCACCAACGATCCACGTTGTAAAGCCACTCGTGTCAGCCCGCCCGGTACAATCGTTACTTTTTCGCCGCACAGGATGTAAGGCCTCAAATCGACATGCCGTGCCTCGACTTCACCTTCAACAAAGCACGGTGCGCGGGAAAGAGCCAATGTCGGTTGGGCAATGTAATTCCGCGGGTTAGCAATGATGCGCCGTTTAAATTCCTCACGCTGTTCGGCAGTGCTGTGTGGGCCGATGAGCATCCCATACCCACCCGACTCACCCACAGCTTTAACCACTAACTTTGACAGATTCGCCAGCACATATTCGCGCTGTTTATCATCCGTCAAGATATACGTTTCAACATTGTTGATGATCGGATCTTCACCCAGATAATACTTAATCACCTTTGGTACATAGTAATAGAACGCTTTATCATCAGCTACGCCTGTACCAATTGCGTTCGCCAGTGCCACATTTCCGGCGCGATAAGCATTGAACAATCCCGGTACACCCAGCATTGAGTCAGGCCGGAACGCTAGCGGATCAATAAAGTCATCGTCAATACGGCGGTAAATCACATCGACCTGTCGCAACCCTTTGGTTGTTCGCATATAAACGGTGTTGTCATGCACCACCAAATCGCGGCCTTCAACCAGTTCCAAACCCATTTGACGGGCGAGGAAGGCATGTTCAAAGTACGCCGAGTTATAAACACCGGGGGTAAGCACAATGATGGTTGGCTCAGGTCGGTTATCGGGTGCAAGGTGCTGTAAGGTCGAAAGCAGCGCCCGCCCGTAATTTTCGACAGGACGGACACCATAATCACTGAATAACCGCGGGAATACCAACTTTGACACCTGTCGGTTCGAAAGCATATAGCTCACACCGCTCGGTACGCGCAGGTTATCTTCTAACACCACGAAGTCGCCGCCCGGCACGCGGATCAAATCCGTACCGCACACCGATACATAAAGGTCACGTCGTACCCGTAACCCGCGCATTTCACGTCGGAAATGTTGGCTCGTGAAGATCAGTTCCGGTGGAATAATGCCATCACGAATAATGCGCTGGTCATGATAAATATCTTGCAAAAAGAGATTGAGTGCCGTAATGCGCTGTGTCAATCCGCGCTCAATTGTCGCCCATTCGTCAGCAGTAATGATGCGCGGTAGCAAATCGTAAGGGAAGATGCGTTCTGTCCCTTCGCTGCGTCCGTAAACAGTGAACGTAATCCCTTGATGCAAAAAAGAGAGATCAGCTTCTTGCTGGCGATGCTTGAGTTCTTCCTGCGTCAGATCAAGAACTCTCTGGTAAAGTGCGTCGTATTGAGGTCGGGATGAGCCTTCCGGCGCAAACATCTCATCATAAGCCTCGTCCAGTTGATATTTAACGAATGGGGCAGCAGTGCTTTGACTCTTACTCTGACTTTGACGTTGTTTAGTAGACATAGCTTATGTGGGCAGCCTATTTTAAAAGAGAATGAAGTATACCTCCTTAATATACCTATAACTTGAGCATTGTTGCCAATAATTTATAGCTACCTATTGACGAATTGCGCTAAAGCAATGCATGTGCGAAGATATTTAGAAGTTTAATTGTTGTTTTGCAAAGTAAGCTTTTAATAATGTGATATTATTACTTAGCATAACGATGTGCAATCATTTTTTTGCTATTTTAACGGCTAAATCTTGCAGATTGATTGTTGATTCAGATTAAAATAAGTTCATAAAGACAGTGAAAATATTTATAAACTAATCAATCTTCACGTTTAATTCAGAAACGTTTAGACGAAAGTTTAGCCTCTCGCAAGGCGCTAGTCCTAAAGTCCTATTTAGATCAAATATTAACATCTGTTACATGGATTGCCCAAACAAATGTTACTCTAATTTTGATATTGAAAGCTTACTTAATCCAGCTATGAGGAAATGGCAAAAATGAAACTTTCGCTGGTCATCCCGGCCTACAATGAAGCCGAAGGTGTGCATCAAACCGCCGATGCCATGCGTGTCTTACTGGCTCAACTCGGCAAAACGCATGACATTGAAGTCGTTTTCGTGAATGATGGTAGCAAAGATAACACCGCTGCCTTACTCGAAACCGAATATAAAGATGATGCCCGTGTGCGGGTCGTCTCGCATGAAGTTAATCGTGGTTTAGGTGCTGCCATCCGTACCGGTTTGAAGCAGGCAAAAGGGGATGTGATTATTACCACTGACTTCGATGGTACTTATCCCTTAGACACCATTCCGCAAATGTTAGCCCGTATGGCGGCTGATGATTGTGATATTTGTAGTGCTTCACCTTATCATCCCAACGGACACGTTGAAGGGGTTCCCGGCTATCGGCTGATCTTCAGCTTTGGTGCGTCGCTCCTTTACCGCATTTTAGTCAGTTGGCGCATCCACACATGGACAGCCTTGTACCGTGCTTATCGCCGTCGCGTTGTGGAAACCATCACCTTTGAAAGTAATGATTTTCTGGCGGGAACTGAAATTCTGGTCAAGTCCATTCAGGCAGGCTTCCGTGTTACCGAGTTCCCGACCACGCTTCATGTTCGTACCTTTGGTCAGTCCAGTATCAAAATCGCTCGTGTTACGCGCAGCCATTTGAAGTTCCAATGGCGCTTATTGCTACAATCGCTGTTCGGGAAATCAGCCTTCCCGCAGGTTGTAGAGCGGAGTTCATAGTCATGTCACCTTATATTTACGTCGCACTCAGCACCATCTTTGGAATCACAGGACAACTGCTGCTTAAACGGGGAATGGGCAGCATTGGTCAATCGGCAGCAGGCATAGCAATGATCAAGCGCATCGTCCTATCGCCTTGGGTTATAGGTGGACTCATCATTTATGCGATGGGCGTAGTCAATTGGATGTTGGCGCTTTCCAGTTTCGAACTCAGCTATGTCTATCCCTTTGCTAGCCTGGGCTACATCGGAATCATCATCGGCTCATACTTCATTTTCCGTGAACGTGTTACGGTGATGCGTTTGCTGGGTATTGTAGTCATCATTTCTGGTGTGTTGATTAGCAGCCGGAGTTAAGACGCTCTGATGACAGGGCACGAATTCGGTGCCTTGTTCCGTGAATATGCTTTTAGCAGCCTTCTTCTAGATATTCTTTTACGCAAAATGATGGGCGATTCGTAGTGATATGCTAAAAATAAAGAATGCTGATGTGGGGCAGCCTGTTTCCCCCCCTATCAACGAGTCGAGTCAAAGAGGTTCACCTTGGAGTATCTATTTACCTCATTTGCTCATCGTAATAGTCATTACTGTGGGGATACTGCTCCGCCTATCGGATTATCCTTTGTCTTGGTTTGATGAAGGCTATACAACTCACGTTGCTCATTTGCTGGTTGAAAAAGGAGTCTACGGAACCTATAACGGTCTACGGCTTAGCCCCTATGATCCTTTTGTCTCTAGCGGCCCCGGTGTTGTGCTCCCGATTGCTGTGTCGTTTAAATTGTTTGGTGAGGGTGTTGAGCAAGGTCGCTTGGCTTTATTTCCTTATTCCTTATTACTAGGTTTATCGCTTTTTTATTTGGCTCGTTATTTATACGGGCAAATGATGGCTTTTTTGACGGTGTTAGGGGTATTGGTCATTTTTCAGTGGTTGGTCAATATTGCCAACTTAGACTTATCACCCTTAATGTTAGGCCGTCAGGTGCTTGGCGAAGTACCGGCTATTTCCATGATTTTGTTAGGGCTTCTTATATGGTTTAAAAGCTGGGATCGCCACAGTTGGCAGCTGACTGTTTTAGCTGGTGTCATTTGTGGCATCGGGGTGTTATCCAAAATGCAAACGGCATTTGGCTTGGCCCCGGCCTTATTTATTATTGCCGCATTTCGATCCTTTAAAAATCGTCGTTATATTTTTCTCTATTTTTTGCCTTTATGTCTTGTTGTGCTCTCCGTTATTACATGGATGAGCTTTCAAAGGTTGTCTGCGCCTGCCGAATTGCGACCGGAATATTCCAATATCACCACGCTTGCAATCATGGTTCACTACATTATAGGACTTTTTGGGCGGGTCTTGGAACGTCGTGTCGTACTGATTTCTGCGGTCATTGCAATTTTTATCGGCTTGAGACTTGCTTTACTTGCATGGCAATCTCGCAAAGAAAAAGAAGTTGAAATCACCAATCGCCAATGGGCAGAATTGACCATCATCGCCTTTGCGCTCTTTTACTTGATATGGTATTTCGACCTTTCGGTAGGCTGGGAGCGCTATCTATTCCCGGCGTTTATACTAACTTGCTTGTTCGCATCCAAGCTGGGTTGGGATGTAATTACGCGTTTGTTTTATAAACCAGAGCATAAATGGGTCAAACAGCTTCAGCAGGGAAACATAAACTTCTACATGATCGCTGTAGCAACCGTGTCGGTGGTTCTGATTGCTATGTCGATACTTGTTTGGGATGATCCCGACGTGAATGGTGCTAAACAGGTTACGGATTTTATTCGTACCAATATTCCACAACAAGCACTTATTGAAAGTTGGGAATGGGAGCTTGATTCGCCAAGCGATCATCTCAATGTTCATCATCCCGATTCGGTTTATGTCATTGCTTCAATCTGGGATCTGGCTATGCATCAGCCTATCGTTTTTGATTATGACATGCTTCAAGCCAATCCTGACTATCTCATCTTGGGTCGCTTCAATAACCTGACTGGTATTTATAACTGGGAAGAAGTGGATAAACATTTTGAGTTAATTGAAGACTTTGGCCTTTATCATATTTATAAGCGCAAATAATGCGATACAGTTTCATTGTGGCATTTGGCCTTTAAGGGTTAGGTAATGACTTCGAAAGAAATTGCGGTGATCGGTGGCGGTATTATGGGCGTAGTACTCGCCTATAAATTGGGGCAGCAGGGGATGAAAGTTGATGTATATGAACGGGGTGATAATCTCGGTGGATTAGCCAGTTATATGTTGTATGACGGTGTACGGATGGATCGGTTCTATCACACCATTCTCAGCAGCGACACCATGATGCAATCCTTGATGGAAGAGGGCGGTGTAGCAGATAAGCGCCATTTTACCGCAACCAAACAAGGGTTTTATGACAGCGGCAAGCTCTATGATTTCAACACACCTGTTGACTTTATGATGTTCCCACCTCTGAACCTCATTCAGCGCTTCCGTTTAGGCTTGCAAGTCATCTATGCCCAATTCGAGAGTGATTGGCGTAAGATGGACAGCGTTCCGGTAGAAGATTGGCTTGTAAAAGTCAGTGGACGCGGCGCATACAACAAAGTGTGGAAACCCCTCCTTCGCGCCAAATTTGATACCACCGCCGAGAGTGTACCCGCAACCTACATTTGGTCACGACTCAAACGCATGATGGGAACACGTTCGGGAGTCACCTCCAAAGAGATGATGTGCTATCTCGAAAATGGTTATTACACACTCATTGAGGCCATCGCCAAAAAGTGTGAAGCACTTGGCGTGAAGTTCCATCTCAAAACCGCTATTGAAGAAGTAGTCATTGAGGATAACAAAGCCACGGGTGTCAAAATCGCAGGCGAATTTCACCCCTATGATGCCGTTATCAGTACCATGGCTTCCCCCATTCTTGGTAGCATTATTCCCAAAGCTGATCAAACTTTTAGGGATTTGCTAGCTAAACAGCAGTACCTTGGGGTCATGTGTCCGCTGTTGATCCTGAAGAAGCAGTTGGTTCCATATTACGTGGTAAACATCACTGATGAAAAAATACCATTCACGGCGGTTGTGGAAACCACCAATCTGATTGATCCGAAATACGTCAAGGATTATCACATTGTCTATCTGCCCAAGTACCTTGCGCCCGATAGCCCAATCGCCAATTGGTCGGATGAACAAGTGAAAACTGAATGGATGAAATATTTCCATCAGATGTTCCCGGATTTCAAAGACAGCGACATCGTAGAGTTTATCGTCCAGCGTGCCAAGTTCGTGGAACCGATTCGCCCGATGAACACACTGAACGAAATTCCCAACATTAAAACCCCTGTAGATCGTCTTTACATGGGCAACACTGTCATGATTTACCCTGATTTGGGGAACGGTGAATCGGTTACACGTTTTGCATTAAAGGTCGTAGATGCAGTAATGAGCGAATTAAAGTAATTCAATCCTCGTATTTTGAATCAAATAGCACTGAAATAAATAGATACGTCAGTAAGGTAATTTCATGGATACTGTAGATCGCGAAACAATAAAGACTGGTGCGCTGCCTCGATCCAATTACTTGTATATCGGCACTGCTATAATTACAGTTATCGTCACCGTTTTTTTACTGTTCTATCGCTTAGATAACTACCCGTTGTTTTTTGTTGACGAAGGTGCATTTCTGCGCGTCAGCAAAACCTTGGCGGTTGAGGGTGTGTATGCCGACCGTAGTAGCGAAGGCTACCGCTATAACGGCGCAGTGATTAGTACAGGTCCGACCGTTATTGTGCCAACCGCCATCCTCTTTAAGATCTTTGGTGTGAATCCCATCTACGGTCGCATTGTCAGTGCCATTTACGGCGTTTTGATGCTGCTGGCACTCTGGTATTTAACCAATCAATTATTTAACCGGTCAGTTGCCTTGCTTGCAGTCATCTTTGCCTTAGCCTCACCCGCACTTAGCATGATATTCAATGCCCGCGCCATGATGGGCGATTTAGCAGGCGTATTTTTTATCCTGACGGGCTTGATCTTTTGGGTACACCCTAAAGGTAAAACGTGGCTGGAACTGGTTCTATCAGGTGTATTCTTTGGTCTGGCTTGCGTTACCAAATTTCAATTTGTGCTGCTCGTCATGCCCTGTATCGTAGCAGGGTTTGTACTCGACCTTGTATGGTATCGGCAGCATAAGTGGTATTACTACTTCATCCCCGGTTTCGTCGGTTGTGTTGTGGCAGGCTTATGGTTTGTCTACGTCATTGTCATCTTGCCTAATCCCGCAAACGCGTCTCAAAATATCGCTGCCTTTCGCAGCGCTGGTTCTCTTGCCTTTACCTTTGACCTTCGCAGCATTCGTTACGGTCTTAACTACCTTGCGAGCATTGATGCCTATGCGGGCATTGTCATCGCTGGCTTGATCGCAGGCTTTGTCTTCAGCATTGGTAGAAACAAAGAGTCCCAGGACAAAAGCCAAGTCTTATTGCTCATTCTGCTCAACTTCGGCATGTATCTGCTCAGTGTTGTGGAATGGAAGCGCTACAGCATTCCCGGCTTGGCAATCATCCCGATCTTTATCGCAGCATTGGTCTATCGCCTTGTGGTGATTGCTTTCAGTGAAAAGTGGAATTGGCGCAATCTATTTGCCGGACGCATCAGCAACGGAGAGCTTCAGGTGTGGATAGTCCGTGTTTTAGCGGTGATATTTGTCCTAAATCTCGCTGTCTTCCCTCTGGTCGGGCAGGCGCTTACTGTCAAATCCGATGGTGGTAATCAAGCGACCTTTGCAGTGGCGACTTATCTCAACGATAACGCCAAACCGGATGCCCTCATTGAAACCTATGAACCTGAACTTGCTTCCGTTAGCGATTTCAAGTTTCACTTCCCCCTTCAGGTTTCGGAAACCACGTTGTTTCGTAAATTGTACAGGGAACGTACTTCAGGTGATAATGTATATAACTTCCACGATTATGTAGACCCGGATTATGTAATTGTCGGTCGGTTAGGGGTATGGGCTAATTTTTATCCGCCTGAACTTTTATCCGATTATGAAGTTGCCCAAACCATAGGCGATTACACCATCTGGAAAAAAGTGAGTACCTAAATATCTATGCCGATAAAAAACGTTGCTGCACGCTTTGGGCCGGTCAAATTTGTAATTCTCATACCTGCGTTCTTGCTGCTTTTTGCGCGGTTTTTATCACCTTTAACGGTTGAAGCCGCTGCATCTTGCAATGATAAGCCAGATAATCCGGTCGCTGCCGAAAACTGTTTGCCCGGAAGTGCAGATTGGCAAATGCGGAATTATCTGGGCGATATTGAAGGCTATGTTTCCGATGGAAGTGTCAATCTTGGCGAGAAAATTGATTTCTTTGTGAATACCACAGCGCCTACCTTCGATATTTTGATTTTTAGAAGTGGCTATTACGGCGGGGCTGGTGGTCGGCTCGTCCAAACAATCAGCGATTTAGCAGGCAAGGCACAGCCTACTTGCAACCGTTATGAAGATACGGGGCTCCGAACCTGCTCGAATTGGGTATCTTCTTACACCCTGTCTATCCCAACCGATTGGGTGTCCGGTGTATATGTCATTAAACTTTTGCGACACGATACAGGCGGCGAAAATTATATTCAGTTCGTCATACGCGACGACAGTCGAAAATCAACTATCTTATATCAAGAAAGCCTCTCCACCTTCACAGCCTATAATTCCTATGCAGGTAAATCAACTTATTATTGGAATAGTGATGTATGCCTCACGGTTGCGGATTCCACACGGGCTGTAAAAGTATCGCTGAACCGTCCCGAAGCCCACGCCATATTCACCGACCCCAATAATTACCTTAACACCTATTTCCGTGCGGAATACCCGATGGTACGCTGGCTTGAAGAACAGGGTTATGACGTAACTTATTCAACCAGTTTGGATACCCATCGCTCTGGTAAACCCGGCGCGCACAATGCGCTGCTTGACCACAAAGTATTCTTGTCGGTCGGTCATGACGAATATTGGTCACAGGAAATGCATGATGCCATAACCGTCGCCCGTGATGCGGGTGTGAGTATTGGCTTTTTTAGCTCGAATACCTCTTATTGGCGTGTCAGATTTGAACCAGATCCCGTCACCAACGAACCGGATAGTGTCATGGTCACATATAAGACCACAGAAAGCGGTGGTCCCGATCCCAGTGGTCATCCGACAGGCACATGGCGTGATCCAGAAGGTGTCAATAACCCCGAAAATTCGCTTTTGGGTGTGATGTATATTGGCGACAACGACAAAATGTATTTCCCGCTGCGTTTGTCCTCTGAGTACACGTCTGATCGCTTATATCGCCATACCGGTTTGCAAGATATGCCTGCTGATTCTTTTATTGATGTAGGCGATCAAATCATTGGTTGGGAATGGGATTCGACCGTCGATAATGGCCTAGTACCCCAAGATTTACAGGTCATTACAGACACGCCCGTTTACGGTTTCATGCTAAAGGACGCAGGACGTTATACCAATGGCAATGTGGACGTGGGCAATGCAACAGCTACCCGTTATATTGCACCCAGTGGCGCAATTGTTTTTGCCAGTGGCAGCATTCAATGGTCATGGGGTTTAGGAGCACATGGTTTGGAAGTCGTTCCGCCGGATCCCTACATCAGCCAAATGACTTACAATGTGTTTGCCGACATGGGTGCGCAGCCAACCACACCATCGGCCAACATCATTTTGGATGGCTCGGATGCACCCGATCCCGCCTTACCAACTGACAAAATAAAAAGTGTTAGCGATGTCAAAGCGCCGGTCATTAGTAATGTGCAGGCTTCCGTTGATGGAACCAGCGCGACCATCACTTGGACAACCGATGTCGATAGCACAGGACAAGTTTGGTATGGCACAGAACCCGATCATGTTATTACGCCCGCCGCAATCGATACCAGTTTCTCGCAAAATCATAGCTTGGTCGTGACGGGTCTTACACTCGGCACAACCTACTACTTAAAAGTAACTTCTGTAGACCACGATTGGGCACATACGATTTCTGATGAGAGTTCGTTCGTGATTCCTGCGGGTTCATTTTCACAACGTCTACAGGGCACATTCAACCCACTCGTCAAACGGGGTGCTTGTTGGGTACGTGCCAATCAAATCGGTGCTATTTTCTTGGTTATATTAGGCGTAGTGATTGTTGTCCTGCTCATTGCGCCGCTTATCATTTTGCGCCGTCGTGCGAGGCTCAAACGAACGCCTGCTTAATCCAACAATTTTGCCAACAAAAAATCCCTGTCAAGCCGACAGGGATTTTTATTGATTGTTGCTGCTAAGAAAAGAATCCTACACCCGCATCAAACGAATGCTCTCTTCTAATTTGCCCGTCTTTGAACGTGCATGGGTAGAAACGGCAAAACGGTTGTCTCCGCTTTCTTCCGTTACCAATGCCAGCGTCACTGTCAGTTTACCAAAACGTAACACATCGCCATCATTCAAATAACACGGATTAAACGCACCTAAGGGCTGTCCATTAACGAACGTCCCATTACGACTGCCCAAATCCATCAGGTAAACACCGGCTTCGTTGCTTTCCAACGTCGCATGAATGCGCGAAATACCATGTTCGGCTGCTTTGAAACGCCCCAGATCAAGGTCAGGCCGGTCAGTCATATGGTTAGATTGCCGCCCAAGAATAAGGCGTTCAGCTAACTTGAGTGAAATTGAAAGTTGGTCGTCGCCAATTTGAAAGATAAGGGTATATATCGGTTGACGAACATTAGGCATAGTCAGTGGGCGCGTTGCATCCAAATCATCATCCAAAAGTTGACCGCATTCAACACAAACAGGGGATTGCTTCGCGTTTACAAATTGGCATCGTGGGCATATATGGTCACTCACGCCGCGCCTCCTAAAAGCTAACTTGTATGATTTCAAACTTATTGGACTTGTATATGATAGCGCGGTCTGTTTACTGACGCATAGGAATTTAGTCCTGAAAAAGGTAAATGTTTCAAAATTGTAACGCGATGTTGAAATAGAATGTAAGAAATTTGCGAGCAAGAAGACTTGTGAAGTGCGGGAGTGTGGTATTATCCCACTCCCGCAAATATCTAAACGAAGAAATTATTGAGGCAGCGTCCAGACGATTCGTCCATAACCGACATTGTCTTGAGTGGTACTGCTAATGCTGGCACTGCTTAAGAGTTTTAGGAACGCGCTGAATTGCTCTCCGCTGCTTTTGCCACCCGTAAGGCTGATGATTTTAGCCAGTGGCTTCAGTCCTTCGCTGGCAAGATAAGCTACCACTGACGGGGAAGGAACCAAATAGCCTGCTGCTTCTTGGAATGAAGCATCGCCATCCAATCCACCTTTACCCGTTAATGCTGCTTCTGCCGCGCGCCGTGTGCCGAAGAAAAACAGCTTGTCATTACCGGTGATGACCATTTCAATCGGGAATGGCATATTTGCTGCTGTGCCGGTGATCACCAACGCGTCTGCTCCACCAATTTTCTCGGTAGTGAGTTTCGCTTCTTTGGTTTCACTCATGGTGAAGGCCATTTTCACGCCATCCATAATCGCCTGCGAGATGCTTGGGTCACTCATTTCCGTCAAGAAGCCGAAGTCTACAGGCAGTTGCTTCATCAAGTCTGCCTGACTTGAAACATCGCTCAAGGCTGGATTCAAAGTGAGATACAGCGCATAGTTACCGGTCATAGCGGGCAGAATATCTTTTTCCAGATCCTTTTTCGTGAACAGCAGTACAGCTTTATTGATCTGGTCAAAGTTCTTTTTCATCTCATCCGCTGACATGCCACTTGAAGATGACATCATTCCAGCTTGTGCTTGGAAGTTGTTCAGCATGCCAACCAATGAAGCTCCCAAATTGGTGCTGTGCAGAACCAGCGGTGAGCCGGAGAGAATATTCGCTGCAAACGCAGGATCAACCGCGACCGGCATCGCTGTGCTGAAACCAGCTTTTTCAGCTTCTTTCAACAAATCGCCATAAGGCACTGCGAAATCAATTGTCAGTGAGCGGTCATCAAGAACTGTGAAGCCAACAATTTCAGGAGGAAAGTTCTCCAGAAAGGGTGTTAGGCTTTTCATCATGTCGGCTTGAGCAGGATTGCTACTCATCATTTCTGCTTGAGTCGCAATCAGCTTTTTGAAGACATCACCGAGATTGGTATAAATGGTAATGTTGTAATCATCTTCAGGCAGCAAGCTGATGCTGTCGGTAAACGTTGCACTGTCACTCAGGGCATCCTTTTGACCAGCAAGCGCCAAATCTTCTTTATATGCACCAATTAACAGCACATCTTTGCCAATGGCGATGATACCCGAGGCTGATTTTGGTGCATCCTTACTCGGTGTCAGCAGTGTGAAGTCACCTTCGGTCGATGTTTCATATTTCCCGCTTGCAGATTTCTCTAGCGCAGCCTTCCAAAAAGCTTCTGCTGTTTTCTGATCCGTAATTGCCACAGCCGCTAGGAAGTGAGGCGTTTCGCTCGGAGCAGCACCACGTCCCATCATGCCTTCAAACGAGAAAAGTCCGATGCTAGCAGTATCGCCCAACCAACTCCGAATCTCAGAATTGAAGTCTCCACTGCCAATGACTTCCTTGACTGCTTTATCAAATTGGTCAGCAATCTTGTCAGGGGTTTTCATACCCGGAATTTGAGCCGCAATTTTCGCGAAAAGATCATCAATTTCTTTGATATAAGCATCATCCGTGCGGAAACTAACAAGCACGGGTGCAGTCGCTGGGAAATATTTCGCCAGCGCATTCAAATCAGCCGTAGGCGCGGCCATCGCTGGTGCAATCAGCGTCCCTAACGCGGCAACCATGATTGCCAATAATGTAAGTAGTTTCTTCACAAAAACCTCCTTGATTGAGCTTATTCACTGGGCATAATCGGCTGCCCAATATTTATAGTACGCTGAAAATAAAGCAAAAGTTCCATAAAACTTATCGTAGAATGTTTTTAGCAATAACATATCGGGAATTGGACGGATGAAATATCGACACTTTGGCCGATATAAAATTGCTATGTTTGTTACTAAAGATGTAGTTGTCCGCCAAGTAACTCACGAACTTCATAACAGTGAATTTCCCGTGAAGCCCCAATATCTTACGAAAGATTTCACAACTCGCATGATATATTAAAAAAAGGGATTGAATACAATCTAAGCGAACAATACTTTTAATTTTCCCAAGTTTCTGTCCTTCAAATTGGAGCACTGATACATGAGTTTACGTCTTAGACTAATCATTAGTTTTATGATCATTGCCTCGCTGGTTTTTATTGTAGGTATCGTGGGTGTCGTGACAGCGAATCAAATCGCGAAGTCTGCTGATGTCATTGTCAACAGTACAAGCCCCTCACTTACAGCTTTGAGTCAAATCGAGGCTGCGGGGAATAATATGCGTGAAACGGTCATTCACCATGCTTTGTTTCGCCGCATTGGTGCAACCTCAATTGAAGATCAGGAATATAGTAACGCAAAGCTAGAATTGATAAATCGTCTAGATGAACTCAAGGCGGTTACAAATGAACCAGCAGCCTATGAAGCAATTATTGCTGCTCTTCCAGAATATATTGATCGCACCCAACACGTAATTGATGTGGTTGATGCTAAGGTGGATGACACGGCGATCTACGAGGCCACTCAACGTATTGAGCCTGCTGAAAAAGCTTTCAATGACGCAGTTAATGAAGCAATTGCAGAAGAAACAACAGAGTTTCAGATTAACATTCAGGCTACTCAAAATACGACAACCTCAGCCATTAACATTAACATCATTTCAATTATGGTCGTCATGGGTGTGGCGCTCTTGCTCGGCTTTTTGATTGCGCGTCGTATTGTACGCCCCATCACTCAACTACAGTCTGTTGCCATCCGTATGATGAATGGCGATTATTCACAGCGCGCCCAAATCGGAGTCAACGACGAAGTGGGTCAACTTTCGATGGCTTTTAACAAGATGTCTGAATCGATCCAGAAACGCGATACAGATCTCCTAGCCTCTAATAACGTATTGGAAAAACGTGTCGAGGAACGCACCAAAGAACTCCGCGTCGCCACTCGGGAAGCACAGGAAGCCAGTCGGTTGAAAGATGAATTTTTGGCTGTTATGAGCCACGAATTGCGAACACCTTTGAACGCTATGATTGGTTTTCAGGGTATCCTCCTCATGGCTGCCAAGTTGGATGATCGCTCACTTCACATGGTGCGGCGTTCACAAGCCAATGCTAACCGGCTTTTGACGCTCATTAACGACATCCTTGATATTAGTCGCATTGAATCCGGTCGTATGCAATTTGTGAAATCGGACGTGTCACTTTCAGACTTGATCGAACGTCTGCAATCGCAAATGGGTGTTCTCGCTGAGGAAAAACTCCTGAAATTCAATGTTGATCTTGATCCTGCCTTACCTCCGACTATTTTCATTGATGAAGATGCGATCACCAAGATTGTCACCAATCTGCTCGGTAACGCCTTCAAGTTTACCGAAAAGGGTGGGGTAAATCTGGATTTGACACAAAAGGATAATACTATCGTTATCGCTGTGCAGGATAGCGGTATTGGTATTCCCACTCACATGCACGATGTCATTTTTGAACGCTTCCGTCAGGTCGATGGTTCATCCAAACGTACACATGGTGGCAGTGGGCTAGGTCTAGCGATTGTTCAAAAATTAACGCTGGCCCTAAATGGCACAATCAATGTACAAAGCGTTGTTGGCGAGGGCAGCACCTTCACCGTAGTACTCCCCTTAGAGACAGCCGACGAAAAGGTAGCCGTATCATGAGCTTCGATGAAAACACTATCCTACAAGGACAAAAAATTCTGGTTGTTGATGACGAACCGGATAATCTAGAGGTTGTCGTTGTACTGTTGCAAATGTGTGATGTAGATGTCAGCATCGGCGCTAACGGACAAGAAGGGGTGGAAATGGCACGCGAATTCCAACCGAAGTTCATTATTTCTGATCTCTCAATGCCTGTCATGAGTGGTTGGGAAATGATCCACATTCTGAAGAATGATCCTAAGACCAAGGATATTCCCGTGATTGCCCTCACAGCTCATGCTATGACAGGCGACAAACAGCGTGCATTAGCCGCCGGTTTTCATAATTATCTGAGCAAACCGTTACAGCCGGCGACTTTCATACATGATTTTCTGCATTTGGTAATGGATACTCCCGCAATGGCCGAACTGATGAACATAAAATTGCTAGACGTGAAAGGTTAGTACAGCATGTTACCGATGGATAAATGGCGTGTTTTGATTGTTGAAGATGAAATTGATGGGCAAGAAGTCGTAGAGGCTATCTTGGGCTATTTCAACATTAGTGCAGATGCGGTTGGTACTGCCGAAGATGCGCTGCATTTACTGAGCCAAAATCAATATACTGCCGCCGTAATTGATCTGGGTTTACCCGTTATGGATGGTATCGAACTCGTTACTACGATGCGTAACGATTCCGCAAATGCTCAAATTCCCTGTGTTGCAATAACCGCTTTTCATTCATCACAACTTAAACAGCAGGCGCTTGCTGCCGGTTTCGATGCCTACTTTGCAAAACCGCTGGATGATACCAGCTTTGTTCGCGAACTCGACCGGATTATCTCCCGCAATTAATACACGTGTACTGTAGGGCGGAATTTATTCCGCCCACTTCAACCCTTATCACCACGCAGTATAACCACCATCTACTATCAGATCAGTTCCCACCGCAAATTTGGCAGCATCCGACGCTAAGTACCAGACCGCATGCGCCACATCACTCGGTTCACCCATGTGACCAGCAGGTGTCATGTCGTGCCAAATCGCCGACCATTCAGTATAAGTAGTGACAGCTTGACGTGTCATCTCGGTGGCAATGTAACCCGGTGATACTGAATTTACGCGCACACCACGTCCAGCCCATTCGGCCGCCAGCGATTTTGTGAGCATAATCACGCCAGCTTTGGACACATTGTAAGCCGATTGTGGCTGTGGTTTGTTGACGATTGAACCGGACATCGACGCAATGTTGACGATGCTCCCCGACCCGCGTGCCAGCATGTGAGGCGCGACCGCGCGGCAGCCCCAGAATGTGCCGTTCAAATTGATGTCGATCACATCTAGCCAATCCATATCCGACGTTTCTTCCGCCTTTGTCCAACGAGCAATACCCGCGTTATTGACGAGGATGTCAATTTTGCCCATATGCTCCAAAACGCTGGCAACTGCATTGTTTACGCTGGCAGACTCACGCACATTGCACTCTACCGAAAACGCTTGCCGCCCCATTCTACGTATTTCCTCAGCCGCTTCGTTCGCTGTTGCCGGATCAAGCTCCGCGATAGCCACATCTGCTCCTGCTGCTGCTAGTGTTCGGGCGATTTCGCGCCCTATGCCCCGTCCCGCACCAGTAATAAGCGCCGTACGCCCTGTAAGATCAAATAAATTACCCATAATAAAATCCTTAGTGAGTTTTTTAATCACAAGTTTTCTGTAGATTCTTCAATGAGAATTGTAACCTGTCTCGGGGAAGTCGGATACTGAATACCGACAGGTTATTGCCATGATTTTGTCAATCATCACCACAAATAAAAACGAGGTTCATCGTAAGACGAACCTCGTTTTGTAAAACAAAATCTGTAGCGGAATTAATCTTTAACCGCTCTTTTTTCCGTTGCCATTCCCATCGGCATTACCGTTATTCCCACCGTTGCCATTGTTATTGTTAGTTCCGTTGTGGCAGCTATTGCCGGGGCAGTTATCGCTGTTACCGTTGTTGTTATTGTTAGTTCCGTTGTGGCAGCTGTTGCCGGGGCAGTTATCGCTGTTGCCATTGCTACCGCTATTTCCGTTGTTGCCGCTATTTCCATTTGCATCTGGTGGGCAATTAGCAGGACAAATTGGAGTACTTTGTTCCTGTTGCACGGTTGCTATTTCTGCCACTGTAAGCGGCGCATGAATGCTTATTTTTCGCCCCAAGTTTTCAATCGGTAAATTCTCAACATCTGTCATATCATAAGCTTGCGGTAAACTGGGTGAAGAAACGGGATTCATATCCGCATCCATCTTAATTTGGATGCTGCTCCCTGCAACCGCAGTACGGGTAACCCCATTTGAAGTGACAGTAGCATGCCCTTCCACGGTTGTTATTGTCATGTTGCCGCTCGGTTGAGCCTGAAAATAAACCGTTGATCCCAGCTTTACGACCACTTGATTGATCCACAATTGGACTTCACCAGAACCCTCTGGCGTTTGAATAATCAGACCGTCTTTAGGAATTTCAGCACAGCTTTGTGATTCGTTTCCGCTCTTGAAAGTAAACGCCTGCATAGGACGATAATGCGGTTGTGACGCGTTCACAATATTTAACGCCGAAAGGTCTCCCTTAGCGCTCATGAACTCACTCTTAACCCAGCCTGTCTGTTCACTATCAGCGAGTTTTACACGTATCCATGAGCTGTCTGTCAAACGTTCTAAAGCCGTCACTGTTTGGCTTGGTTTAACCGTACCAACCACTCCCGCTTTTAAATTCGGTACTAAACGCACGTTGATGGCACTTTGTCCTAGAGTACTGACATCCATCATAGTGGCTGTAGGAACACTGTTTTCAAGGGTCACATCACCGAATGCTAATAAGGTTACATTTGCGGGCTTTGCAGCGGGCAAATTGGCCTCGATGTTCATCAGCGCCACCCCCCATTCGCCCGTATCGATCATCATGGGGGACAGTTGCAACGACTTAATATTGCTTACATCCACATGATCACCCGGTTGGCTAAAGGTGAAATTTGCGCTGCTCGAAAGCGGAGTAGCTTTTAGTCTGATATTGCCATAACAGGCTTCATTTTTGCCCGTTTCTTGGCAGATTGCGTCAGTAGCGGCTAGAGCTTGCTTAACTACAGTAGGACAATCGGCAGCTACAACGGGTATAACGATGATACCGGACAGGATAAGACCGTATAAGATAAGGGATAAACGTTTCATGATAATCATTCCAAGCTTACTCATGAATATGCCTACAATGAATTCATAGGTTTTCGATGAGCATGACCAAATTATACCTAAATGTATCACTCATTAATAATCGACTTGTAGGCCATCCGGCTTATTTTCCATGAATTTAAGGTAAATTTTGTGTAAATTATAGGATTGGGGTTTATTTTAAGTTTGTGTCGAAACCATTTTCAAACCCTTAATAAATAGTTTGAGTTAAACCCTCCCTTCCAAAGTTAGTGCCAACCTTGCCAAAGAGTTACAAAATGTTCTTCCAAATGGTAACCCCTTTCATTGCAATATCGCATATCATAGACATTGGGTTGAAAAGCTTTACGGATGATACTTTCTTATTCGCAAATCCTACTCTACCGTTAATAACGGTCAATCGTTGTAAATGTTACAAAATCAGTTTGGTGAGGCAGCAATATTTCGAACATTCTCACTTTGCTAAATGTTGTTGCGACCATTCCGACATTTCCGACATAAAATCTTCTGCCTTGGGACTGTTACTTGACAACTTTTTACTGTGAAATTGAAGAATGTGACGAAATTTGTGCAGTTTCGGCAGATGACTCTCTCAAAACTACCTGTCACAACTGCGACCATTGTAAAGTCCTTTAGGGCAATATTTTCAACATTTCGAAGAATAGCATTTGATTGACGATTAGTGCTTATGGAGAACCGAATTAGATAGAACCCAAATCGGTGTAGGAACTCGACATGCCGTGTCCAATTCATTCGAAGTTCGTAATTATTTAACCGCTAATGTATAACGAGTCGGTGTGTTCGTCACCGGAGCAAATGGGGAAATAGCGATTAGCGCTGTGTTCGCGCCCGCTTCAATCGGTAGCTGCCAATCGCTTTCAACTGGAGCTAGCCACCGCTTCACAAATACCTGCTCTCCTGTTTGTTGGACAGCCTGCACCCATACTTGCTGGGGCAAACGGTTATCAGTATGAACCCAACCTTCAGCCTGCCAACCGCCATCATCCTGCTCAAAGTCGCTTTGGTAGCCAATCTCCGGAATGCTCACGGCATCAATCGCCATCCCTTTACTTGTCGTGCTGTCGTCTGCGATAAACTCAAATCGCAGTAAGATGTTCTGCCCAGCATATTCACTCAAGGAAACCTGTTCATCTCGCCAACCGTTGCTCACACCAGTGTAACCCGCCCCATAAGCATTATTGACCGGATTTGTGCTGTCACTGGTCGGAGTTCTGATAATCTGCCAGTTTTTCCCACCGTCGCTGCTAACTGTCAGGTATCCGTAGTCATAAAATTGCTCGGTGTTATACCAAACTTTATAGTTGAGCGTTGCTGATTTCACCTTTGTCAGGTCAAAAGCTTGTGTCAACCTCATGTCACTCAAATCTGCTCGATTGCTGTACCACATCCAGCGCCCACTCGGTGCATTATTTGGTATCAACATCACAGTTGAGGGCACATCCATATGAATATCAACCGACTGTTTACCCGCAAGGCCGGTCAAAACATGATAATCAGTCGCGTATTGGTTGAGCGTACCTGTATAGCTGTAAGGGTACTCCGTCACAGTCGCGATAGGCGATGCACCACCATATCCAGCCGACAGCAATGAATGCCCATAACGACCGTCGTCGAGCTTAGTATCAACAAGGGAGTTCGCCAGTACCCAATCCGCAAAAAAATCATTGACTCCTGTTTGCCCCATTTCCTTGAGAACACGGTCAAATGAGTCCAATCCACGTTCCGGCTCGTTACTCAGCTTTTGCAGTCCAGTTTCCCCAAACCGCTCGTAAAAATACGCCACGAACAGATCCGCTGCGCCGTAATGAGGAGCGGTATCCGAATCAGGCGGCCAGTCGTTGAGCTGCGTTTGGGGAAGGTTTAAAAAATAAGGTATTGAACCCCCATCTTGGTACAGCAGCAGTTGCGTAAAGGTAGAAAAACCTTCGTTCAGCCAGATGTCTTCATTCCGCTCGATATTGAAGCGGATCATGTGCTGGAATTCATGGGCAACCACACTCTCAATCTGCGTGTTGGCAAGATTTGTGGTTCCCAATGTATCTAAGTTAAATAGGAACATTTCGTGTTGATTGCTGGTCGGCCACACCTGTTTTGGAAATGTATTTCGGCTGGAAAAATAAGCTGCTACGCTCCCTCCGAGTTGACGCGCAAATAAACCATACAGGTGGGTATCGCCATCAATACCGGGACTGGCTTCCTTCCCCCACAACTCATGTACTTTCGGGTATACACTTGCGTCAAAGGCATCGGCCAATTTTTGAAGCTCCTCTACGTTGACGCTCACATCCGTCTGCACCCACATATAAATATGTTGACCAACGACGCGCAGAGTAGCCGAAATCTGGAACTCACGGTTCGCATCCGTATCTTCCACCCAAAATTGTTCGACCTCACCAATCTGACGCGTCACCGCACTCACAGGTGGAGTCGGTAAAGCCTGCACACCTTTAAATCGACGTGCTAAATCAACCGCATCTGCCACCGGCACAACCGCTTGCCTTAAAGCCGTGACTGTCGGGTAACCTGTTTCCGTTGGCGCGGATGTTTCAGCATGTACTGGACTAATCAGCAGCAGGATAGCAAATAAAATAACTGGAATAGTTTTCATAAAGATGCAATTCAGCTCATTGGATTTGTGTAGGGAAAAGGTATGCCTTTTCCGTTGATCAGCCACTTTAAACTTCGACGGTTTCACCATCGGCAGGAATGCGAAGTTGTGCTGCATTCATGCCCGCGTCATTCGCCGCCGTTCGCAATTGTTCACGCGAGATTGTCGCATGGTCAAGTGCCTCCATATGGGTAGCAATCATGATACTTTCAGGCGCAGCTTTACTCACCGCAATCGTCTGTGCATCGTCCATGACTATCAACTGCCGCTGATTTTGGTCATCAGGCCACTTTGCTGCACACGAATGTGTCACAATCACGTCTGGCTGAAAACGCTCAATTGCCTGCTCAACTTCACTACAAAGTACCGTATCTCCCGCCCAATAGATCGTTGGTTCGTTGGGCGCTTGCAGCACGAAGCCGGAAACCTTGCCCATCTGTGTTTCAACATATCCCAGTCCATGATGCCCATCAGTTCGCGTAATGTGGATTCCTTGCCACTTTGCTTCATCCGAAATAGGCATAACATCTAGAAACCCTTTGACGCGAATGAACTCTTCATTCCCCGGCTGGCAAAACAACCGCAGATTTTTGGGCACACGCTGATGCGCCACCGTATCAAAATGGTCACTATGCAGGTGCGAGACAATCACTAGCGTGACATCTTTCAGAATAGCTTCGATAGATATCGGCAGTTCAACCATCGGATTGGGTGATTTACCTGTATAAGTGGGCAGTGAGAATTGAGGGGCAAAATACGGGTCAATCAGAATGATTTGACCGGCATACTTAAGGCGCAGCGTTGCATTGCGAATGAGTTGTAGCTTCATGATCTCCACCGCTTAGATCGGTAATTCTTTCGATAGTGGAGATCATTATAGTCGGATTACGAAGCTTTCACTTCCTCAAACAAGGCTTCAGTGTTCACCGTAGTCAAACCGTGGTCAGTCTTCTCCCAATAGAAAGGTTTAGTAATCAACTGCCACAACCCGATATAAGCTGAAATCGAGTGCATACACCAGTACAACGGATTGGTAAGGGCATATAAAAGCAGTTTGTGGTTGTTTCGTTTAAGAACGCCCATGATGTTGAGCAAAATAGCCGTACCATTACCCACAATCAGGCTAAAGAATGCCACGTACCAAACCCAACCAGCGAAAATATCACCCATCCAAACCGGATGAAATAGTAACCACAGCACAAAAAACAGCCACATCAAGGGATTAATCAAAAAGATGGCAACCGTTCCACCGATGAACAAATTATAGCTCAACCAATCTTTGAGGCCGACACTTCGCAGCAGCTTCAACGGATTGCGGTTATGTACCAGCCACGTTTGCATGTAACCCTTGATCCAGCGACTGCGTTGGCGCAACCAGTTTTTGTAAGCTTTATTGGCTTCTTCATAAGTGGTCGAGCGAATAACGCCAACCGTGTAACCGTTGCACGAAGCACGGATTCCCAAGTCAGCATCTTCGGTCACATTAAACGGGTCCCATGCGCCCAATTCTTGCAGTTTATCCAGTCGGAAATGGTTACTGGTTCCACCGAGCGGAATTGGCAGCTTGAGGCGGTCAAGTCCCGGTAATAGCGTGTCAAACCAGTAGGTGTATTCCAAGGTGAACATGCGCGTCAGATAATTTTCTTCCGCATTGAAGTAGTTGAGTGCCGCCTGCACACAAATCAGCGTGTCGCCGCCTGCTTCGAAGGCTGCCACCGCTTTTTTCAATTGGTCAGGTTCAGGAATATCCTCGGCATCATAAATCGTGACATATTTTCCCCGGCAGAAATTCAGTCCGTAGTTACAGGCTTTGGGCTTGGTGCGGGGCAAACTTTCCGGCACGATAATAAAACGGAAGAAACTCGGTGGTGCGGCTTCTTTAGCTTTCGCAATCGTTTCGAGGTCATCCTCTTCCATCAGTATCAATACATCGAGCTTTTCACGCGGATAATCAATGCGTGAAAGTGCCTTCAGCAAGCGTGGTACGACTTCCGGTTCTTTATAAACGGGTACGAGGATGCTGTAAATCGGTAGCTCAGCGTCATCAAGTGCTTTGACTTGATCCATTAGCAAACTATCGCCTGTGCGATTTTCACTCGCCAAACTCAGTGCTAATTTATAGAAAATCGACACTGTGTAAATGACACTGATAACCACCACGAAGGCTGCTAAAGTTGCGCTGGCATTCAGAAATAACCCTAGGACAAACAGAAACGCGAGGATAATCGCCGTCGCAATTTGAGGGTACGTAAATACTGTCGAAGCCGACTCGTCGGGACGGGATTCGCGTAGATGGTTGACCGCATGGTGCAGCAATGGCTTTTGAAATAGGCTGTTGACCAGTCGGGTGACATTAATTTCAGTCCCAACCATCGGCAAAAGTTCTGCACCCGGCACAACTTGCTGCACAATCTCAACGAGAGCAGGTTCGTTCGGATCAACCGCTAGGATAATAACGGTGCTGTCGTCGAGCTGCCGAAGTGGACAAAAGAGATAACGAATGAGATCAGCCGGATTAAATCGGCGCACAAAATCGCCGTCATAATCGAAGAATTCCGAGCCGACCAAGTCACTCATGTAGCCAGTATTGTTGGCTTGTGCAAGCTGCGCTGCATAATCTTTAGGATTAACATAACCCATCGATCCTAAAATGTCGCGCATGGGTGTCCGGTGTTGGGTATGGATAGCCAGCGCTTCTTCGAGGTGTTTTGGCGTGATGCTCTCACTGTCCAAAAGTTGATAAACTGTTTCTTTATCGTCTTCTGGCAGCGTGTCAACTGCATCGAGGATGAGTTTATAGAGATTAACAGACGCGACCATTTAGGGTTACTCGGATAAATTGTCCATTATCTTGATTGTAACCCTATAATTGATGATAAATTTATTGAGAACGGTGAGAATTAACGCTTCCTTAATCCATAATCTCAGCCATGATTCCTTGCTCACCTAATGCAGCCTTTAACCCATCCCATTGCCCCGTTCGCACAATGACAGCCATCGGCCCCAATCTTGCCCCTAAATATCGCCGCAGTGCGGGTGTATCCAAAATTCGATCCAATGTTTCCGGTGCGGTTGTCCGCATAACTTGCAACTTTTCTAATGATACTGCTGCTGATGCGCCACCACGCCAATTTTCCAGCAAGCGGGTTATGTTAGTTGGAACAGGTGCATCACCTAACGCACGGCTGATAAAACTGGCAATGTGTCCGGTGTTGATTCCCTGCTCGGCAGCTTGTTGAATACCCGCACCATCCACTTTATAGGTATAAGGATCACCTGCGGAAATCCAACTGGTGAAACGGGCTGCCTGAAAGCGATCTACACGCGAAACCTTGCGGCTGATGAGTAGCGTGCCATCATCTTTGACCACAATCTTGTCTTCAGGTTCAGTCGGGGTAGGCCATGCCGCTTGACCAAGGAAAGAACGTCCATAAGCGGTTAACCGCGCTGCCTCATCCGCAAGGTCAACCAAACCTAACCAGTGCATCGGCCCTGTGACGTAATATTCGAGCAGAGCGCCCTCGACCGCTTCCCAATTGTTGAAGCCAGTTAGATATTCCTCGCTGTCCTCGCCTCGAATGTACCAACTATCGTAATCTCCCGCCGGTCGTTGGAAATCCGGCTCGGTTTCCTTGACTGCCATGATGAAGCCTTCTAATGCCCACCATTCTTGCTTGGGCACAAGGTCACGCATGATTTCGAGCGCACTACCCCGCGCCACAGCCGCATTATAATCGTCTAATTCACCGCCCGGTTCAGGATGCAAGCCGGGAACATGCCACAAGTCGCGGTAAGTGATGCCACTTTTCCAACCTTCTGCCAATGCTTTAACTTGTTCGGCACGTGTTGCCGAAAGCCAACGGCGGGCTTCGGCACGTTTGGGGAACACCTTACCAGCTTGAATTTCTGAAAGGTCAGCGCTCAAGGCAAGCCCGAAAACAAAATCGAGTCGACCTTCCTCACTTTTGAGCATGTATTTCTGCAATTGAAGGCGATCATCTTCGGTCAAGACTGAGCCATCCAAGGTTGGGCCGTAAAGTTGTAGGTAGGCCAGTAGCGTTGCTACATCATCTACTACCGAGGTATCGGCCTGCCTGATACCTGTCACTTCTTCTAGCGGTTCAACTAACCCCTCATCTGGTAAGTCATCTTCTACTTTTCCTGCACTGATGGCAGCACTAGCAACTTCATCTTTTAAGTCAGAGTAAGAATTCTTCTGCGCCGAAAGTAAACGTCCTAAATCATCGGGTACATAAACCACCACACGTGGTCCAGAATCCGCCATCTCGAAGGTTTGCGCCACCAGCCCACGATAATAAAGCGCCTCAGCCACACTGGCAGGTTTCGCTAGTGGGTTTTCACGTTCGATTTGCGCCGTACCCATTTGCCGGATTTCCCCGAAGAGTCTGCCGAACTTTGCAGCGGGCATTTTCCCGCCTGAGCCCATCAACATTTGGATAGCGCCGCGTTGGTCATCCGCTAGGGCAGTCCAGACTGTTTGTGCGCGCACAGAATCCAGCATAGCATCTCGCAAAGTGGCAATTGCACTTGTGCGTTCTAGGCCGACGATGTTGACTTTCCAGACCTTTGCCAATACAGGCAGTAGTCCAGCATCGGTATCATCTTGGAGGGTGAGATTGAGTGTTTTCATAGGTGTAAAAGTGGTTTGTTTTGAGCATCTTCTTGCTTCGACGGACACGGTACACTGCCATACGAACAGAATACACAACAATCCCCCGATTTTGGGTGCAATACTGTTTGGCAGTTGGTGCAGCGATATAGAAATTGACAGCTATCTGTCGACATCGTTTCCTGTCGAGCATATCCACAATGGGGGCAAGTAATGATGGATTCGAGTTGCATGTTTCGATCCCAATTTCGGTGAAATTTGTTATTTTGCGTGCGAGTACATGACGTTAAATCATATACTCAAGTCTAGTCGCGATAGCACAAATTTGCCAACGGTTAACAAAGAAACTTTGATCTATGCTCCCCTCATTAACAACATGCGAACAGATATTTGACAACCGAACCCCTGTTCGGGTATACTTTAGAACAATCATTCGCGATAGAATCAAAGTAGGGTTAAAGTAAGGACATAATGATGAAGGAATTTAATAAACTCTCAGAACGGCAGCGCAACATGCTGCGTTATATCGAGAAGTACACGGCGGATAACGGCTTCCCTCCCACCATTCGTCAGATTGGCGAAAACACGGGCATCAATTCGACCTCGGTGGTTAACTACAATCTAAATAAATTGGTGCAAGCAGGTTATTTGACCCGTTCGCAGCACGTCTCACGCGGTCTGCGTTTGACCGGCCCGGTACCCGGTGGCGAACGCAAGAAGTCGGCTGTTCACGCAGCAGTCGCTCAGGTTCGTGTCCCTGTTATCGGTAACATTTATGCCAGCAAACCCGTTCCTGTGCCGGAAGATTACAGCTATGACGAAGATAGCATGATCGAAGTCACTAAGGATTTGTTGGGTGGCACTGACCCCGCTAATGCATATGCGTTGCGCGTCAAGGGCAATTCGATGATCGATGCCATGATCCGCGAAGGCGACATCGTGATTTTCCGCCGGCAGGAAACCGCCCAGAACGGTGATATGGTTGCTGTATGGTTGACGGATCGAAATGAAACCACACTCAAGTATTTCTATACCGAGGGTGCACGCATTCGTCTTCAGCCCGCGCATCCTGACATGGATCCGATTTATGTCGAGCCACGTCAAGTCCGTATCGAGGGCAAGGTACTCTCTGTTATCCGCCACATGTAATTCGACAGATTGCTGCTTATTAAAGGACGAGGTTCAAATCTCGTCCTTTTTATTTCTAATCATTTCCCTAACTTCGTTGTGTATAAAACTTTAATTCGCGTTACACTCTTGTTACAATTGACTTTGTATGCATTTTTGTTACACGTAATTGAAGGAAATATAATGACCAGCATTTTTATTTCGTATCGTCGTGCAGATAGTATGGCTTTTACTGGTCGTATTTATGACCGGCTGGTCAATGCATTCGGGGCACGCCACGTGTTCAAAGATGTTGAAGATATTCCTCCGGGTGAAGACTTCCGCAGCGTATTGGACAAAGCACTGACTGTGGCTGATGTAGTCGTCATCGTTATTGGTCCACAGTGGGTGATGATAACAGATGATGAAGGTAAGCGTCGTTTAAATGATCCTACCGACTTTGTCCGTATTGAAGTTGAAACGGCTCTCAAGCGCAATGACGTTCTCGTTATCCCCGTGCTGGTCAATAATGCTGTTATGCCTTCCGCTGAAGCGCTTCCTCCTGCGCTCAAAGATTTAGCATTTCGAAATAGTGTGGTTGTTCGTAACGATCCAGACTTTAATCCAGACATTAATCATCTCATTACCGCCATCGAGAAACGGGTTAAAGCTGAGAAATCAGGGCGAATCCCTATAATTATTGGCACTCTGGTTGTATTGGCGATAATTGCCGCACTGCTGATTTTCGTTGTGCTGCCCGGAATGAATACGCCTAAATCGACTGCAACTGTGACTGCCCAAGTGGCTGCGGTTTCAACGACCATTGCACCCACTAATGATGTTACTGCTACCCCAACTATTGAGCCGATTTCTACCAGTTTAGCTGCGACATCTATTGCAGAAACTAAAGTCGCGGCTACTGTTGAGACAACAGCCGAAGTAACCGAAGCGGTTTCGGTCGTCGATCTCACGCCAACCGTTGCTTTCCCAACGGGACGACCATTACAACTCATTTATAATGACAGCAGCTTTTATGTCTTCAACACGGGTTCAAGTGTTCCCTTCTCGTCATTGAAATTTGAAGCATTGGATGCAACCGGTAATCCGCTGCCTGTCTCATACGCCGGTAATAATTGGTCAGCCCAAAATGCGAACCTAACTTCACAAGGCTGTGGCGCATTAGAACCGGTACAGTTCAGCCAGTTCTTACATCCATCCAAGTGTAAAGTCTTTAATTCAAAACGGACAAACTTGCAGTCCAACGAATGGTTCTGGCGAACGGCATCCGGTGGCAGCACCTTCCGCATCTTGTGGAATGATGCTGAAGTTGCACGTTGTCCGGTAGTGGCGGGCAGTAATACTTGCGATGTACGCATTCCGCCCGCGTAAGGTGACGTTATCAGTTTGACAGGTAGCCATTTTGTGGCACACTCTCCGTGTTCGAATGTTGGCGTGAGGGGGCTGCATTATGGGTCGTCGTCTCTTGCTTCTATGGGCGGTTATTACGAGCGTGGGGTTGCTGCTTGTATTGGGGCAATTCCCACTGACTGCACAGGATGTTGTCTTAGAGACCAATACACCGTCTGTTTCTGTGCCACTTTTTGTGACGAATACACCGGCATCGTCGGTCATACCAACCTTTATGCCAACCGTTGCTCCGCTACTGTTGGCAACTAATACTCCGCAGCCTGAAATGATGAATGCTGCGCCCGATACTTCGGCTGATCGGTATGCCTTGCGTCGTTGGGATGATAATAATCTGACGTTGGCATGGATTGATCAAGTACGACACATTACAGCCAATGACACGGATCGTATCCTTGCGATGCAACTATTCCAGTATGAAATTGTCCGTCGCTTCCCCGGCACACCGAAAAGTGCATCTAACCGTGAAGCATTGTTGCAGGCGATGTTAGCCGCGCCGCTTGGCACTGTAGATGTGCGTCCTGTACTGCGCCCTTATATTGAGGCTTTGCTGAATTCGTCGAAACCCTCGTTTAACATGCCTACGTTTGCGCCCACGTCCATTGATTATCAAAACTTCAGGTTCATCATTCGTGCTGCTAATCTTGACGGACATTCTGGGATGGGTGCTATAGTGATAGTGACTTATCTTCCTGATAATGGCAATCCAGCCTTTCGTGATGTTGCGATGGCGATTATTGATGCACAAGGTTTCTATCATGTTCCGCAATCGCAGTCGCCTTATCCAGTAATTGGCACGACAATAAATAGTTCGGCATTGGTCGATAACCTTAATGGCGATGGAATTAATGAACTGACATTGACGGTAAAAGTTCCCGATGAAATCAATGAACGCTTTTATATCTATGGCTGGCGTAACGGTACAGTTGCCAATTTAGTTGAACCGGGTAAGCAGGTTTACTATGTGGGCACACCGCAAACACTATCTGACGGTTCCGGTTTTACCGTAGAAGAATACACTGTTAAAGATTCGATATGGAATTGCTTCGGTTCACGGACAGTGACTTGGCGCTGGCAAAATAATTTCTTCCGTCCGCCCGCAACCATGCCCGACTTTGCTCCACGCAACACTGTGGCTTGTCGGCTGTCAGCAGTTGAGCCGTTGTACGCACTCTCCCCATCTGATGCGATTCGTACTATTGGCAACCTCACCGCCCAAGCCGGGCCTGATGATGTTGAGGCTGCCGGACGTGCCGCTGTGATGGTTGCCATGCTCAATGTGCTTGATAACAAACCCGATGTTGCCCTTGAACAAATTAGCCAACTATCGACCGGAGCGCAGCCCGGAACATGGTTGGATGAGCAGGTGCAAGCCTTTAAAAAAGCGGTTGACCAACTGAACACTACACCTTTGGTCATCTGTGCGGCTTTACAATCTGCCAGTGAGCATGGCGCATGTGATGTCAACGCTGTGCTGACGCGTTTATTTAAAGAACAACCATTTAACCGCGAACAATCCATCGAAGAACAGGCCGCCGCTTTAGGCTTGCGTGTGGTTGAAAAGACCATCATTCATAAGGTGGGGAAAGTGGATCGCCCTGCATACCTCTTCGATCTCTCAGATAATCAATGGTGGGCTTTTGCACCCGTAACTAAACAGCAATACACTGCCGAATCAATTTCTACACCCCCCGGTTATGAACTACCGCCAGCAGCCTTACCGACTGTTCTCACACCGCCGCAAACAGCCTATGACGCATTGCTAGAGCGTGATAATCCGGCTGAAGTGTTGAATATTCTGGATACATTACAACGCAATCGTCCCGGCACTCCGTTGGATAGTGCTGCACGATTCTTACGGGCGCTGAGTTATGATCTACTTGCGGATCGTCGTCACGCGCAGCCTGCCTTCTACAGCCTGTGGTACGATGATGCCACTTCGGTCTGGGGACAGCTTGCGGCGGCACACCTTGAGCGGCGATAATAGAGGTCACAAATAAACCGAAGACCAATAACCGCGAATGTGAGAAACTATATCTGTCCCGGTGGTTGGCACATCTTCTTATAGTTACACCAAGCGAAGGATACGTATTATGAAATTGGCAACCTTTACCTATAAAGAACGCACGCGTGTAGGATCAGTGGTTGAAGACCGCGTGTATATGACCAGCGAGTTGGATTCGATGCAGTATATGATCCGGCGTGGGCTGATGCCTGCCCAACGTCACGAGTCGTTAGCGCTGGATGAAGTCAAGCTGCAACCGCCGCTGCGTCCCGGCAAGATCGTTGCAATTGGTAAGAACTACGCCGAACATGCTAAAGAAACGGGCGGCACTGTCCCGACTGCACCGATTATTTTTGCTAAGTTCCCCAGCAGCATTATCGCTACTGGTGACGCGATTACGTGGAGTGAGAGCATCACAACACAGGTCGATTGGGAAGGTGAATTGGCAGTCGTCATTGGTAAGCGTGCGCGTAATGTGAGCGAAGAAGATGCGATGAAGCATGTCTTTGGCTATACCGTCGGGCATGATGTCAGCGCCCGTGACCTGCAAATTCGCACCGACAGCCAATGGACACGCGGTAAAAGTTTGGATACTTTCTGCCCGCTCGGCCCGTGGATTGTGACGAGCGAGGAACTGGTTGATCCGCATAATTTGAGCATCAAAACCACCGTGAATGGTCAGGTGATGCAGGATGGCAACACCAAAGACTTCATCTTTAATATCCCGACGCTGATCAGCTACTGCTCACGGATGTTCACACTCGAACCCGGTGATTTGATTATGACCGGTACACCTTCGGGAGTGGGCGAGGGCATGAAGCCACCGCAATATCTGAAAGATGGTGATGTAGTTGATGTGGAAATCCAGAACATCGGCAAGATCAGCAATCCCTGTAAAGTCCTTCCCTAACCCAATCTTCTAATTGATATAACTGCCTCGCGGGTGATGATTTTTCGTCAACCCGCGAGGTTTGTTTTGATGATCGCTTAGTGGCTTTCGTCGGTTTTGCGTTGTCGTATCGTGGGCTAGTGTCCGCTCAAAGCAAGGTTTATTTTAATGTAACGGGCGTAAAGTGGAAGGTGTTGGAACATCAAAAATGAGGATTTTAGTTTATGCCCGTCATTTCCCGCCGCCGTTTTCTTAAGCTTAGTGCTGTTTCTGCTGTTGGCACAGTGATTGCCGGAGTGGGTGGTTTTGCCTACGCTCATGATGTCGAACCGGAGAATCTCGAAATCGTTCCAGTGGAACTGCATCTGCCGCATCTTGATCCGGCTTTTGATGGCTACCGTCTGGTGCAAATTAGTGACATTCATATGGGGACGGGGATCACCACCCAGCGTCTGATTCACATCGTCGAAATGGTGAATGCGCAAAACCCTGACGTGGTTGCGGTGACAGGTGATTATGTGACCGAAGGCGACATCACATTTCTGCTGCCGGGATTGATTGAAGGATTGAGCAAACTCCAAGCAAAAGATGGATCATTCGCGATTTTGGGTAACCACGACCATTGGACAGACCCGACGGCTGTTCGCACGATGCTGCGTCAAAGTGGCTTGGTTGATATGAGCAACAGCACCTACACCATCCAACGTGGGAACGCTGTGCTGCATCTAGCAGGTGTTGATGATTATTGGGAACGGCAAGATCGTTTAGATGATGTGCTGGCACGGTTGCCTGCCGAAGGCTGCGCGATTTTACTGGCTCACGAACCAGATTACGCGGATATAAGTTCAGCGACTGGTCGATTTGACTTACAAATTTCCGGTCATTCACACGGCGGTCAAGTACGTATCCCGATCATAAACCGTGCCATTCTCCTACCCCGTTACAGCATTAAATATCCGATGGGGCGCTATCAAGTCGGAGAAATGATTCATTATACCAATCGCGGTGTAGGCACCATTGCGCCTGCTGTACGCTTTAACTGTCGCCCTGAAATTACGGTCTTTACCCTACGTGCAGGAGCCACAGATCAGGCCGTCCCCAAAATAATGTAATCACTGCAAAGGTCAGCGCAGTACCAATCAAGATGCCCACTAGAATAGCCATCGCGATGCTGGATGCTGATAGAAGCCCTGAAAATTTGGTGACAAACTTCGGCATGTGTACACTCCTTATTGTGCTATTCTAAGCGCGATTTGTTGTTGACACATGAGGAAATTGTATGAGCCGAATCCCAACACCCGTTATGCCAAAGCCACCACTCGATTATGAAACGTTGCGCGATGTAATCGACCTTGCCCTATGGTCAGGTCAGTTGTTGCTCCAAAATGGTGCTGAGTCTGCCCGCGTAGAAGAAACCGTACACCGTTTAGGGACTGCTTTAGGCGCTCATTGGATGGATATTCTTGTTTCGCCGAATGCCATTCTGGTCACGACGACTAGCGGACAAGAGTTCCGTACCAAAATCCGCCGTGTGGTGTCGATGGGCGTGAATATGCAGATTATTGCAGAGATAAGAACTTTAGTGCATCAGGTTGAGCGGGGACAGATTGATCGTGCTGGTACGCGTGAGACGTTGACGCGCCTCAGCCAGCTTAAGTCCCAATACAATCGCTGGACTGTAGTGGTGATGATCGGCCTCGGTTGTGCTGCTTTTAGCCGTCTTTTTGGTGGGGATTGGCCCGTATTCATTGTCACCTTTTTTGCCGCAGGGATTGCCCAGTTTGTACGCCAAGAACTGCAACGGCGACATTTTAATTCCTTGATTGTGGTGGTGGTAACAGCTTTTGTTGCAGCACTGGTTGGCGGATTGGCTACTGTCCTCAAATTGAGCCCGCAGCCTCAAACAGCGCTGATTGCTTCGGTTATTCTGCTTGTTCCCGGCATCCATTTAGTTAATGCTATGCGCGATCTTATTGCCGGACATTTGGTTACGGGGATTGTACGCGGTGTGGTCGGTGGCATGGTGTCACTGGGTATCGCGTTGGGATTAGTGCTGGCAATGCGGTTGCTTGGAGTCAATGGATTATGAATACACTGAATATAGTTGGTTTTGTCGTGCAGGATGGCATCTGGTCGGCAGTTGCGGCTGTCTGCTTTGGTATCTTGTTTAATGTTCCGTCACCATTGTTACTGGGATGCGCGATTGCAGCCGGTCTTGGTCATGGTTTGCGTACGCTGCTCATGCAGCTAGGAGTAGATATTGAAGTGGCAACACTGGTGGGTGCCACGCTGACAGGGTTTGTTAGCGTGTATTTTTCGGGGCGATGGCACGCTCCCATCGCCGTTTTTACACTTTGTGCGGCAATAACGATGGTTCCGGGGGCGTTTGCCTATCGTACGATGTTAGCCATCATTGAGTTATCAACGGGCAATGCCGCTACTGCTAATGCCGCGCTGATTGCTGCGGCTACCAATGCTGTCCGCACAGCGCTTATCCTCGGTGCAATTGCGCTAGGGATTGCGGCTCCTGCTTTGCTCTTCGAGCGCGAACAGCCCGTTGTATAAATAATTTTTGGTCTAGGGTTTTCCAAGTGCCGGACGCATGATGAGAGCAGCATAAATCTCTCCCATGCGTTCCGGTGGATAAGGCGTGTCATGGTCGAGCCACCACTTCACCAAAGCCAGTATGGCTGTGGCGACATGGTTGGCTTTAATCTCTGGTGGGATGGTGCTATCGGAATTATTCGAGTCAAATGCCAGAATGATGTCGACAATAATCTCTTGGAGCCGCTGCACAATAGCGCTGGAATTGTGTCCGCCGAGCAGAACCCGATACAATGGTTGATTGTCCGCGATATGCTCAAACAAAACCTTACCACTTCCACTGGCAGGTCTATTTTCCCCAATTAGACGGCGTAACTCCACAACAGTATTCTGGATCATATCCAGCAGTAGTGCATCTTTATCCGTATAATGCCGAAAAAAAGTGGAGTATGAGACATCAGCATACTCCGTGATTTCGCGTATAGTAACTGCATCGTATCCCCGCTGCTGTGAGAGTGCGACTAACGCGTCAGCCAATAATTTATGCGTGCGCCGGATTCGCCGATCTACTTTTTCCATAATTTTTAAAAAACCTTACATAATTCTCATCGACTCTATAACAGAACCTATGTATTATGATATACAGTGTAGCATATCTTGTCCACTTATCAGGATGATTAGACCTTATGTATTCTGCAACTGAACAGACTTTTGATTTATTTACACAAGAAGCGCTTCGTAATCCACATCCTATTCTGGCACAAATGCGTCAAGATGCACCGGTTTACAAGCTTGACCATAAAGAAATGAACCACTATCCGTGGCTGCTGACCCGTTATGACGATTGCATCAACCTGACTAAAGACGACCGATTTACCAAAAGTTTCTTGCGCCGTCCAAGCAGTGGACCTGTTAATCCCAATGATATGCAGCGGCAAGCCGCTTCGACGATTAACCGCCACATGTTGACGGTTGATCCGCCAGATCATACCCGTTTACGCAGCCTTGTGCATAAAGCCTTTACGCCGCGCATGATGCGCGAACTCGGCGGACGTATTCAGGAAATTGCTGATGGTCTAATCGACAATATGCAGGGTAAATCACAGATTGATTTGATGGCCGATTTTACTATTCCGCTGCCGATCACCGTTATCGCTGAAATGCTGGGTATTCCCGCTAGTGACCAAGCGAAGTTCCGCGAGTGGACACAGATTATTGTGGTGGAAGGCAGCCGGGGTACAGCGGGTGAGCGTGCAGGTGTTGCCGCACTGGAATTCATCATGTACTTCCACCAATTGTTTGAAGAACGCCGTGTTAATCTCGGTGATGATTTGATCAGCGGTTTGCTTCAGGTTGAAGAAGCGGGCGACAAACTGAGTTCTGAAGAAATGATCAGCATGGTTTTCTTGCTGTTGGTTGCAGGACACGAAACAACTGTGAACTTGCTGGCAAATGGCGCACTCGATCTGCTGACTCACCCCGACCAACTGCAAAAGCTGCGGGAAAATCCGGCGCTGATTGACAACGCGGTTGAAGAAATTTTGCGCTACAACGGCCCGTTGGGTTCGACTACGATGCGCTGGGCGTTGGAAGATGTCGAAATTCACGGGCAGGTTATTCCGGCTGGTGACATGGTGCTGGCTTCGCTGCTGGGTGCTGACCGTGACCCTGAAATATTTGAAAACCCCAATGTGTTCGACATTACTCGCAATCCTAATCCTCATATCGCGTTTGGTAACGGCATCCATTACTGCCTCGGTGCGCCGTTGGCTCGTATCGAAGGGGTGATCTCTTTCAATACGATTTTGAAGCGGCTGCCTAATCTATCCTTGGCTGTGAAGCCGGAAGAACTGATTTGGAACGAAAGCATTTTGCTGCACAGCATGAAGGCGTTGCCGGTAAACATCTAGTCGGAAGATTAAAGTTACAAGTAGAAGGGCTTGCCACCGGCAAGCCCGTACCAAGACGATGGCTCAGTCAATTGATTCAAAATGTTGCAAATGTTGCAAATGTTGTAGTTGCAACAGGTGGTTTCGACAGCGGATTTGAGAGAGCCAACTGCTGATGATTCGGAAAATTCTTCAGATTCTTCAGATTCGGAAGTGAAGTTTTCGTTTTTAGATAATCAATCGATAACCGCCAGAAAAGATTTATGGCGGAAGTGTCGTTATTGTCGCCACAAAAACCTGTGATTAGCCGAGAAATGTCGCTTATGTCGTCGTTGCGCTATTTGGCAAAACTGGCAGCAATTTCAGCAATGGCAATGGGAGGTTTTGTGCCGGATTTGCCAAAATAGAATGTTAAGTTGCGCGGGGCAAAAGGGTTTGCCAGCGGCAAACCCGTACAGCGATGCTCCAATGAATAGTGTATTCGATATGGAAATGGAATGGGTTACCATTTGGAAGAACATTTGGTAACTCTTTTTGAGTGTTGGCACTAACGGTTTTGAGGGAGTGCAAGGGTTTGCTGTGTTTGAAAAGCGTAGGGGAATGGTTTGTGGTAGTTTGTCAGTCTAAACCTGAATACGAATTTCGTGATTAATAGCAATTTGATAGAGAACGTCGGGTTGAATGAGGCAAATAGTACGTGATTGGTTAGGAGGGCGGAACATGTTCCGCCCCTACATCGGGATATTTCGATTTTCGGTGACTGAGATTATTTCAAGGCGTCGGCGTTCACTACGTTGGTGAATTCGCCCTTTTGTAGTGCTGCCACGATGAGTTCGGCGGCTTCGACGGCGACGGCGACCTGTGCTTCGTCGGTACTGGCTGCCAGATGGGGCGTGTGGATGACATTGGGCAGTCCGATCAACGGATGACCGGCTGGCGGTGGTTCTTCGTTATAGACATCGAGCGCTGCGCCTGCTACCTGACCACTCTTGAGGGCTTCGGCCAGATCAGCATCGTTGATGAGTGCCCCGCGTGCCGCATTGACGATCCGCACACCCTTCTTCATCTTGGCGATGTTAGCCGCGTTAATCATGCCGCGTGTTTCATCGGTAATGACACTGTGGAGGGTAATGAAATCACTCTTGGCGAACAGTTCATCCAGTGAAACAGGTTCAGCGCCAATTTTGCGAACTGTGTCTGCTGGAATATAGGGATCATAGGCAATGACGTTCATATCAAAGGCGGCAGCGCGTTTGCCTATTGCTTGCCCGATGCGTCCATAACCGACGATACCGAGTGTTTTGCCGCGCAGTTCGACACCTTGATACGATTTGCGATCCCACTTGCCAGCTTGCATGGAGACGAAGGCCTGCGGAATATGACGGGCAAGTGCCAGCATCAAACCGAAAGCGAATTCGGCGGTGGCAACCGTGTTGCCCGCAGGGGTATTCATGACCGCGATTTTCTGGGCGCTGGCGGCTGTGAGGTCAACGTTATCTACACCCACACCGGCGCGGGCGATGGCCTTGAGTTTGGTTGAAGCGGCGATGAGCGCGGCATCGGCTTTAGTGGCGCTGCGGATAATGAGCGCGTCGGCATCGGCAATTGCGGCGAGGGTTTCTTCGCGCTTCATCTGGCCGGGAGCAGTTACTTTGAAGCCTGCCTGCTCTAAAATTTCGACAGCCTTCTTATTGACGCTGTCCGGTACGAGGACGTGGAAAGTCATTTACGTCATTCTCCTGTTTATGGCGATTCAACACATAGTTAATCGGCGGATGTTCAACAGAATATCCGCTGTAGCTATTTATTTAAGTGAAACAGAGTTGTTTCGCCTCGACTATGCCACTAACTCGGCTAGGGGTCAATTGTGATCTTTAGGGGGATTTTGAGGCACACGGCCTTGTTGATATTAGACAAAGGCGAGGCGCTTAAAGCGGTAGTAGCGTAGGTTGAAACGGTAAAATTTCCAAGGTTGACATGTACTTGCTTCAAAAGTCGATTTTGTGGAGCGCTTTCATATTATGAGGCCATCATAAGCTATTTCGTATCCAAATTGCCCGGCATATTTAGTCAGCTCCTCGTGGGGCGGATTACCTTCATGCGAAATATGTGTCGCAAAAATCCTTGCATTATCCGCTAAGAGATGATCAGTTTTCATCTTGTTTATGTGTTCAATAAATCGATTGGCGTTTAAGTGTCCGCCACTGTCTGCGTCAGGACCATAGGTGTGATCGAGAATCACAATGTCAAAACGCATGTTCAATTGACGAAAACCATACCACGTCTCATCAGGAAAATTATCTGTATCCGTACCATAAAAAACGGTGAAGTCGTCTTCTTTTATAGAATATAAGAGGGATTTTACAGAAATGTCGTGATTGGTTGGAAAGGCAACGATTTCATATTTCCCTACCCAAAAAGGCTGAAGTGTTTTCACCGGAAATATTTCGACATTCAATTTTGTTTTTACATCGGAATCGAACAAATCATTTATATAACCCACATCCCTAAGCATGTCCGACATTTTTCTAAGGGTTTCTTCCGAGCCATAGAGTTGTAGCGGTGGTATATCCTCACCCATGTATTCAGGCGTTCTGGTTACAAAGTGAGAAGCATCAAAATGATCAGAGTGCGAATGCGTTTGCAGGCAATAGCGGATATCAGCAATTGATTTATTGTGCATAAACGAGGCTGACATCATATCAGGCCCCATATCAATTAAAAGATCATCGTTGATCATCATCGACGATCTTTTTCGAAAGTCTTTACCACCATTTTTTCTTGCCTGATTGCAGTATTTACACCTGCAAAAAGCTAGCGGATATGAAGTTGCGGCGGACGTACCCAGAAAAGTAAGTTTCATGAAGTCGAAAGTATCCTTACGACAAAAGTCAAAGACGCATTTTTAGTGCCTGTCCGAAACGCTCAGCAGGGATACGCCATGTACTGGAAGGCGAAAGTTCAGGGTGATTTTGCCTGCAACCGGACTCAATTTCTGCGGCGGCTCAAGTGTTTCCAGATTATCGCGTGATTTGATGGCGGCATATTGTTCGGATGTGGGATACATCGGTTTGCCTTGACGCAACCATTCGGCGTAGGCATTGCTGTGCTGGTCGTCAATGCGATAGTGGGAGAGCATTGGATCATTCTCGAAGGGTAGATTTTTGACTTCAAGCGTGATTTCAACCTCACCAGTCGCGTCCCAATCGTCGTGCTGATGGTAGATTAATATCGTCAGGCTATTTTCGGAACGCGTCGCAAAGCCGGAAATATCGGCTGACTCACCGCGTCCACAAACATCGACATAACTCAACGGGTCTTTAGAGCCAGTGCTTTCAAAGCTCAATTGCTGCGAACCCATTTTGGCGTACATCTTAAACAGATTCAGAATGGCTTTGTCGATGCCTTGTGTGGAAAAGGCGCGTGTGCCTTCGAAGCAGCGTTCCCCGATGAACAGAAACGCCCAACTGAGCAGCTTTACATCCCACTGATGCTGCTGCCCGAAGCGCGTTACACGGTCAAAGGTTGCCGCCACGAAGCTCGGATAATATTCAGTGTTACGGAAGTTCAAAACCGGATTATCCCATGCACCACCGCCTGCCCAACCATCGGGGTCAATCTCCGAGAGGACACATTCAAGCTGTGCCAAGCCGGGATATTTAGCGATGATGTCATAGCCTGTTTGAATGTAGCTCAAAATCAGTTTGCGCGAAGGCGGTGTGAGATCATGTGGGCGTAACTCGGCACGGTAGCCGCCACCTTTGACGTGAAAGCTGAGGAAATCAAGCGGTGTGCCGATTTGTCCGGTGTAATCATTGATGCCGTTGACGCAATGATCGAGGAACTTATCCAAAAATTCTGCTGAACGTTTGCCCTCAATCGGATTGGTTGTGCCGGGGCCGCCTACACGCAAATCAGCATGTGCCGCTTTGACTGCGGCAGCGGTGTAATCATAAAGCTTGTTGAATTCCTCAATCGTTCCCAGCCAGTAATAATCTAAATCGGGTTCGTTCCAGAGTTCCCAGTACCACGACTTGACTTCATCAATGCCGTAACGCTGGATACAATGCTGTGCCAATTCAAAGACTAGGTCATGCCATTTTTGATAATCTTTGGGTAGACTGGCAAATCCGTAGGCGCGGTATTTCCGATGCATCCAATCGTCTGTTGAGAGATCATAGTATTTCGGATTGGCAAGCTGCTGTGGCATAAAGCCAAGTTCAACAAACGGTTTGCAGCCGGACTTCAGAATCGTATCGAATACTAGATCGACAATATCCCAACTGTAAATTGGATTGCCATAGTCATCCTCTAGATAAGCGTTGGTCGAACCCCATTTGTAAAACCCATGACAATTACCGGTACAGAACAGGTGATGTGCGCGAACATAGTAAGGTTTCGCTTCCAACGCGCCGAACTTACTGAGGAGTTCTTGTCCTTCAGGGGTGTAGGTATAGTTAATCTCGTCGTAGCCGATATAATTCCAGTTGTGCGGCAGTTCGCCAAGTGCTTGGCCTGCATCGACTTTAATGTTAATCGGCTTGGGAATAGTGACCATAACCTAACCTTGTTCTGTGTTGTATAGGGCGAATAGAGGACGCACAGCCGTACGTCCCTACATCACTTTCAAATGATACGAAATTATTTAACCTGTTCCAATTCGTGGATGCGTTTCTCGCTGAGATCAACCAATTCGCCCAATGTTCCGGCATCAAAGGCGAACTTCGCGCCTGCTGCCGCGAAAAGTTCCGGCAGCGGGCGGGTGCTGCCGAGCGCTAAAGCTGAGCGGTAATCACGAATGGCTTTAGCCTTATCGGTCAATGAATTGCGCCACACTTGCATGGCTCCGATTTGGGCTAGTCCATAATCCACATAATAAAAGGGGATTTGGAAGATATGCAGTTTGCGATGCCAACCGGTTACCCGCGAGTCTTCCAAACCGCTCCAATCGACACCGGGGATAAAGCGCGCCCACAAATTGCCCCATTCGGCATCACATTTGGCGGGATCAATCGCTTCTTGCGGATTGCTGTACACCCAATGTTGGAAGGCATCGACCACTGCCATGAACGGCCAGAAGAGGATGTTCTGCTCAAGATGTTCGATTTCGGCGCGGGCGGCTTCCTGTGGCGTGTAATAACCACCTTCGCTGGCGCTCAAATAAGGGGCAGCCAACAGTTCCATCGACATCGAGGCGACTTCAGCGATTTCTGAGGTGTATTCCCACTGCTGCGAGTAGGGCAGTTTGATCGCTTCGAAGAGGTGGAAGGCGTGTCCGGCTTCGTGCAACAGGGTTTGTACGTCATCTTGCGTGCCAACCGCGTTCATGAAAATGAAGGGACGTTTGACCTGCAATAAGCCCGCCTGATAACCACCCGGTGCTTTACCTTTGCGGTTATCGAGATCGAGTAAGCCTTCTTTGCGCATGATGCTGAAGTAATCACCGAGTTGAGGATCAACTTTGTGCAGAATGGTGTCGGCTTTGCTCACCAATTCCTCAACCGTTTGAAAGGGATGCAGCGGTGGGCGGCTCGGCGGATAAACTTCGTCGCGGTCTAAATCCCACGGGCGCAGGGTATCCACACCCAATTTTTGCCGTTGACGATCATAGATGCGGGTGGCGGCAGGTACAACCACTTTTTCAATTGCGTCGTGAAAGGTCAGGCAGTCGTCGGGAGTATAGTCAAAGCGTTTGAACTGCCGCCAGCGCAAATCACGGAAGTTGTCGTAACCGGCATTCTTTGCCATTTGCTCACGCAGCGGTAGATATTTCGTCCAGAGGGTGTTCATGGCAGGCCGATCTGCCAGACGGCGTTCGGCGATGGCCTTCCAAACGGTTTCTCGCACGCTGCGGTCGTCGGATTGCAGTTTCAGCTTCAACTGTGTAATGGTCAGTTCTTGGCCTTCCCAGACCACCGACTGTGCCCCGACGATCTGGTTATATTCGATGCCGAGGTCTCTTTCTTTGGTGACCAATGGGACGTTTGCCTCGCGGAAAATCTCGGCTTCATTCTGAATATCGCGCATGGCGTTTTCAAACCCTGCTGGAGCTAACTCACTCCTGAGCAGTTTCTCTTTCAGCTTTTGTTCTTCGATGGAAACGGGTTCAGCGATGTTCACCATGAAGTTTTGCAGCTTTTTGACCGCGACTTGATCTTCAGTGTTCACCGTCGTGGCGATTTCCAAACGGTTATTGGTTTCGCTAATTAAGCGAATCAACTGCGTCCAATCGCCCAGCCAAGTTTCAATATTACTGGCATCAATCGGACGCGCCAGCAGTTCAGCATAAACAGGTCCAATTTGTGACCACGACCAATTCATAAATTCCAATGTGGTATTGGGGAGTGTAGCCAGCATAAGACTTCCTTTCGCATAATCGTAAACATAATTATGATACTCTAGGAAAGAAATACTTGCTGTAACGATGGTTCTATTCTGGCAAGGAAACGAATGACCTCATTCCAACGACTATCGCGTATCTTCCCCCAAAATGCGATCACCCGCGCTGAACGTGACTATCAGCAGCGGTCGGCTAGAGTCTTTTCCCCTTTTCGACGAAAAGTTAATCGTTTTGTTCGGTGGTTCATGATCATGATTGCCATCCTACAATTTGGTGGATTACTTATTGCGTCACTTATGCAACGGAATCCAATTCCTCTGATTGAGTCGCTTCAACCGCTACCAACACTTGTGATTTTACCTTTCATTCTTTATCACTTTTATCTGATGTTCCAAACACTGTCGATTGCTGCCCGTAGCATTAGCCGCGAGAAGGAAGGACAAACTTGGGATATGCTTGTTTTGACTGGAATTGATGCTCGAAAGATTGTTCGTAGCAAGTGGCGGGCAACTTTACAGCATCAATTTCCTGCGTATTCACTTTTAGCGCTGCTGCACTTTGGTATGATCGCTGCTGCTGCACTCAACCCGTTTACTTGGGCTTCTTCCAGAGGAGTACCAAACTATCAAATCGACGTAAAACTCCCACATCCTTTTACACTTCTGTATGTTGCCTTATTTGGATTTGGTTTTACGGTTATCAATCTTTGTTTTAGCGCGGCTTGCGGTGTGATGGCATCAGCAGCCAGCAGGAATGATCGTGTCGCATTTATCCGAGCTATTTTTAACCAAATTGCGATCTCAATTCTCGTTGCATTTGTTGTGCTATGGTCAGCAAATCAACTATACCTAAATCAGATCATCGAGAACCGTAATCTATATGCTGGTATTGGTGTGGTTGGACTGTCTTTAGGGGATAACGGTTTTATCGCAGGTATTTCGTCTATTGGACCATTCAAAGATGAATACAATCAATTCGATCCATCAATGATTAAACCCATTTCTCTCGAATTCTTCATCATATCTGCGGCTGGGATTATCGCCTATCTACCCTTAATTTGGTTCGTGCTTCGTAGAGCCGAATCGAATGCTATTCGTGCCGCGGCCTTGCCTGTCAAGAAATCTTCATTTTTTCACCGTGTAAGACGCTCGTTAGTTACCCCCAGTAGTTAGGGGAGATTTTAGAGTGTGTCGTCATATACGATATTAGTATTCAAAAGCTTATCTTGAGTGATTTATGACATCATTTCAACTGCCGTCTGCGATCTTCCCTGAGAATGCCATCAAACGCGCCGAACTGATTTATCAACAGCGGTCAGCGAAAAGGCCGCGTGCGTGGCGGCGCTGGCTGAACACAATTGCGAAGTGGCTAATGATCGTACTGGTCTTAGTCCTCGTCCTGACGCTGTTGTTGGCCTCGATTACCCAGCGGGATCCAACGCCGATTGTCAGTATGCTTGGACCGATACCATCACTACTGATTTTATTCACTGTCTTTTATGATATCTCGCTGATGTTCAGCACTATTTCGTTGGCTGCGAACAGCATTGCCCGTGAAAAAGAAGGTCAAACATGGGAGATGTTGGTGCTGACAGGCATTAATGCCCGCCAAATCGTGCGCGGCAAATGGTGGGCGACGGTTCAGCGTCAGTTTCCGCGTTACCTGATGTTGGGATTTGTTCGGGCGGGGGCATCTGCGGCTGCGGCTGTTGGTTTTGTTTCAAGTTATTATTTCGTGTCAAATTATTACAATGAACGGATGCAGCTACCGCATCCGCTGACCATTCTGATTGCGGTAGGTTTGGGATTTGTACTGACTGTTGCCAATCTCGGCTTTAGTGCTGCCTGTGGAGTCATGGGGTCGGCGGTTAGTAAACGCAGTTCGACGGCTGTGGCACGCGGCATTATCCTTCAAATTGTGCTGACACTCGTTCCAGCTTTAGCAATGGTTTTTGTCCTTAATCGACTTTTTATCACCTCGTATAGTAGTTCGTTCAGACCGCTTTACACGGTCATCGGTTTGGGGGGCGCTTCACTGATTGACAACGGCTATAACCTGCTTTCATACCCGATGTATGTCCAGTATCAGTACTATAACGGCGGGGCTTTCTCACCGATTGCGCCCATCGAAGTCGATTGGATATTTTCGGCGTTGTTCACATTGGTGTGTTATGTCTTGATCGTTTGGTTTGCGCTATGGCGTGCGGAGAAACGTGCAGCCAGTGCGTTTGCAACGCCGGTAAGTTAGAAAACTCGAACTCAAATGGCTTGACGTGTTAGACCTTTTGTTCTACTATCGAATGTGGATATTTGTTTGTTCAATAACTGACACGTTCAGGTAAAACTTCTCATCATTCCCCGCGAAAGGTAAACCCATGTACGGCTTAACTGGAAAAATGATCGCTCAAGCTGGTCAACGCGACACCTTAATAGGCTATCTGCTGCAAGCCGCCAAAGGTATGGACGCGGTCGAAGGCTGTTACATGTATGTCGTCAGCAGCGCCGACGATGACCCGAATGGCATTTGGATAACCGAAGTCTGGCGGGATAAAGCGGCTCACGATGCCTCGCTCCAATTGGAGGGGGCACAAGAACTGATCGCCAAAGCCCGTCCCATCATCGCTGGCTTCGGTGAACGCTTCGAGATGACTCCACTCGGCGGCAAAGGTCTGCCGGATAATGCCTAAATCAGTCTTTTTGTTTTCACGATTGATGACTCTCAACTGTAAACTGATGCCTACCGAATGGCAATCTTGGCGTCGGACATCCTTTGCCAATTTCGCAGCGCTTTCAGCCGAGCCAGCCGCCGATTGAGCGTCATTTTATGGCAAAAAGTGACCATACTCGCCAATAATTTGCCAAAATTGCCATGCGCTTCAGTGGATTGAACAATTCGCCGCCATCAGCGTATGAATCATGAATGAACTAACGAATAATGGGATGTCGTTATGCAAAATCGTTTGAGTGGGATGCGCGCCTTTTATCTGGTGGCTGTTGGGCAGTTCATCTCGATCTTTGGCACAACCATGACGCAGTTCGGCCTCACCATCTGGTCATGGAAGTTCGTCACCGAAGTTCAACCGACCGCTGATCCCGCTACCGCGATGGCTTTGGTCGGCTTCTTCAACTTCGCGCCGGAAGTCCTGCTCAGTCCGATTAGCGGTGTGCTGGTTGACCGTTGGAATCGTAAGCTGGTCATGATTTTGTCGGATGTCGCTGCTGGGCTTGCGACGATTGCCATTTTCATCCTGTATTCCAGCGGACAGTTACAGATGTGGCATCTTTATGTCGCTGGTGCGTGGACGGGCGCGTTTAAATCTTTTCAGTGGCCTGCTTACTCCGCCGCCATCTCCACCATGATCCCTAAAGAACAATATACCCGTGCTGACGCACTGCTGGGTTTGACCGAATCACTTTCTGGCATCCTTGCACCGCCTTTAGCTGGATTGTTCCTCGGCTTAATTGGCTTGACGGGTATCATGACCATTGATATTGTGACTTTTCTCGCTGCTGTTGCAGGTGTTTTGCTGGTTGCTATTCCTCAGCCGAAAGTGAGTGCAGACGGTGAAGTTAAACGCAGTATTTGGAAAGATTCACTTTTTGGTTTCCGCTTTATTCTGCAACGTCCGAGTTTGCTCGGTTTGCAGTTGGTCTTTTTCTTTGGAAACTTACTGGGGAGCATAGCAGGCATTCTTTTGAATCCCATGATTTTGTCGCGGACTGGTAATAATGAATTTTTCTTGAGTATCGTTCAGGGTGCTTATGGTGCTGGCGCGGTCATTGGTGGCTTGATTCTCGTTCGTACTGGCGGTTTGAAACGCCGCACTAACGGGGTCATCTGGGGTTGGTTTTTCGGTACTTTCTTCGGATTAGTCTTATTGGGCATGGGGCGTACCTTGCCTGTGTGGGTAATTGTCGTTTTTGCCTCGGCTTTGATCAACATTTATATCAATGCGTCCAACCAATCCATATGGCAAGCCAAAGTACCACCTGATTTGCAGGGGCGCGTTTTTTCTGCTCGCCGGATGATCGCGCAAGTGGTTGGGCCGTTGGGTATTTTGCTGGCTGGCCCGTTAGCTGACCGTCTTTTTGAACCTGCTATGGGTGAAGGTGGCAGTTTGACCGGCACATTCGGTTGGCTAGTTGGGGTTGGACCGGGGGCAGGCATGGCACTTCTCACACTTATATGTGGTGTAATCATTATGATTATTGCGCTCATTGCCTACCGCGTTCCAGTGATTCGAAATGCCGAGGATATTTTGCCCGATCATGATGTGGTGCAAAGTCTGGTGGCTGCGTAGGTTCACATGTCGACTTGATAAGCAGGTGGCATGTAATCGCGTTTGTTCACCTTCGAAAATGGTTCGAGGAGCGCCATGCTTTGAGGCTCATCGGGGCAATGTTTACGCCACCATTCCAAAAAGGGCAGCACTTCTAAACGCGCAGATCGGTATTCTTGGACGACCAGATGACCTACCACACCGCATTGCTCGATGAAGTTGGTACGCTCGAATTCGTCCAGTACGCGCTGGGAATCAAATGCCACTCGTCGTTGGGTGGCTTGCCATCGGTCGCCGTAACTTTCAAGGAGCATGTAGGAAGCGGTCATATTGCCATCCAATGGATTGCCCACCGAACCCGCGTTCAGAATATGCCAGCCGTTGACCTGTCGATCCAAAATCAGATGTGAATGAGCCGTGATAATGGTGCTTTCTTGTACACCCTCGAGCATTGTTTCAATTTCAGCGTTGGTGGAAGTGGGTAGTATCGGTTCAAAGTGACTGCGCGGGCTGCCGTGTACTACTTTGATTGCTGAGGCATCCCGAAATCGTAAGCATAATGCATCCGGCCATGATGAAATGACATTCATCCACTGGTCACCAAGATGCGCAATAGTATAAGGAGGCAGGGTGAAGATTTTCCAATGCTCAGGGGCGCGCGAGGTTTGCCAATCGGTGAGGTAAAGTTCATTGTTCCCGCGAATAATAGCGCAGCCTAAATCGGCTAGCCTTTCCATCACTTGACGGGAAAATGGCCCCCAATTGACCACATCACCTGCTACGATAATCTGGTCAATTGTAAACTGTTTGAGGTCATCCAGAACGGCTTCCAACGCGGGTAAGTTACTATGAATATCAGAAAGCACAGCCAAACGAGTCATTGTTTAATCCCTTTGTGGTTCACCCGATAACGCTTGCCCATGATACATCGGGTTGAGGGATATTAAGCTGATGATTGCCCACCGTCTCGGCTGTGCTTATCCGGTTGTGATGAGTGGTGGATGGGTTTGCAATCGCCCTAAATACCAACGCATGGCAAGCTGGCTGATGCCGCGTGTGATCGCGTAATTCACAATGAAACCGATCACCAAACCGAGGCCGGGAATGAGCTTGGCGAAGGCTTTTTCGGTGATCATCTCAATCAATCGGCGCGATAAACCTAATCCGAGCGCTTGTGTCTGGTTGGAAACATACTCGTCCACTTGCCCACCGTCACCCAGTTTAAGGGTCTGCCCCAAGCTCAATATGGGAGTGTTGGCGGTTGCGCCCTGCGGGTTAAGCGTCCACGCGATGAAGTGAAGGGTCGCGTTCTGAATACGGGCAGTGGCGTACAAATCAATCGTCATGCCAAAGGGAAGAAAGGGTAGGCCGCCCACACTGGTAATCGCCCCAATGAGGCCGCTGCGAATAGCTTGCCGGTGAATGATTTTATTCACCAATGTTTCGGGGCTGGCCTGTGGATTTTGCGCTTTCATATTTTCGAACTGCTGGTGCAAATCAACCGTGTCCGGTGTCAGATAGCGCTGACCATTTCGGATGACCCACGCCGAAGCGACGATCAATATGAGGGTTGGTAACACACAACATAACGCGCCTGCTACCAACCAGCTATTGTTATTATCCATAGGGTGTTGACCTCCGAATGTGATGCTGCTCATCAGTAATTGATGTTAAGCATAGAAGCATGGAGGTCAACATGCAAAGGTTACTCGGCCTATTTTAGACTCATTCACATAGCTGCCATTGGAAGGATCGGCTCATGCTCATTGCTCCACCACCCAAACCTTTTTCCTTTTCCGCCACTATCCCATACATCAAAGGCAGGTCGGGCATATTTTCGGGTGGATAGTAACGATTGCCTTCACCTTCGCGCATGTCATTGAACAGTTTTGCGCCGTTGAAGTACGGGTATTCCTTGAATACTTTCAGTGATAATCCAGCCTGAATCAAGGCTGTGATGATTTCACTGATACTCCAATTGAACTCGTGTCCCGGATGCGGATTGACGAAGTCTTTCACCCCTTCGACATAACCGGATGGGGCCAACACTTCACCCGCTATCGCCACATAATCCCCCACGCCGTTAGCAAAGTGCTGGCCTTTCTGCCCATCAAAGTAGGAGAACTCGGGTTTCCAATCCCATCCAAAAATCATTGGATAAGGATGGAAGTCTAGGACAACAATTTTACCGCCCGGTTTCAGAACACTGACTACGCCTTTGGCCCATGCTGCAATATCCGAAAGCCAGATGATTGCGCCATAGGATGAAAACACCACATCAAACTTTTCACCTTGTCGCGCAGCCTGTTCAAACCAATCGTAAACATCACTGCGAATGAATTGCGCCGCAATGCCGGTATCTGCGCTCAGTTGTTGGGCAAAGGCAATCGCACTGTCACTAATATCCATGCCTATGACAGTTGCACCGAGCCGAGCGATACTCAAGGTATCTTGCCCCGAATTACACTGCAAATGGACGAGTGATTTACCCTTCAAATCGCCCAACAACTCGACCTCGTCGGGGTATAAAGTGCTGCCACCCGCGCGGAAAAAGGCTGCTTGGTCAGCTTTGTGGCTGTTATGTGCTTCAGTCGCTGCGTTCCACGAGCGCCGATTATCTTCATGCATGTCTTTGCGTAACATGTTTTTTCCCTCTTTATCTCTCCGCATCTGCGATTAATTTGCTTTAATACGTCCGGTTGCGCGTAAGTAATAGGTATAGCCACCGGGATACCCGCGCAAGCTGCCATCGTCTAATTCGACTACCCGATCAACTACCCGATCAAGAAAGTAACGGTCATGGGAGATGGTTAAAATCGCCCCTTCGAAATCTTCTAATGCGCTTTCCAAGACCTCAACCGCATAGATATCGAGGTTATTAGTCGGTTCATCTAAGAGGAGCAGATTCGGTTTTTGGAGCATCAAACAAGCCAGTTGCAGTCGACTCCGTTCACCACCACTAAAGCCACTAATGGGTAAGCGTAATTGGTCATACTTGAACAGGAATTTGAGCAAGAAGGCCACTGCTTCACCTTCGTGCATCGGTTTGACATCGCGCACCAATTCCAACGGTGAACGATGCAGAAAGTTGGTGAGTGTTTGATGCTCCTGCGAGTAGTAGCCAATTTTATTGCTCGGCCCGACTTTAATTTGCCCATCCAAGGGTTCAAACTCACCGAGTATCAGTTTAAATAACACCGATTTACCCGCACCATTTGGCCCGATCAAACCTACGCGTTCACCATGCCACACTTGCATATTGAGGCCGAGGAACAACAGGTCATCACCAAAGCCCATCGTCAGATTGGCGAGTTCGAGCGCTCGGTTACTCCCGCGTGAACCTTCAATCTGTAAATCCATGCGTTTACGGTCAGCTACGCGCTCAATGACTTCACCGTTGGTTTCCATCCGGTCGAGCATCTTCTGACGACTGTGTGCCTGCCGTGCATAACGTTCATTCAAGTCAGCCGCTGCTTTTTCAAGCCATAATTTGATGTTGGCCTCGATCTGTTGAATCTTCTTTTGCTGTGCTGTATACATCTGCTGCTGGCGTAAGCGTCGCAGTTCAACTTCAGTGGCATACAAACTGTAGTTGCCCGAAAAAAGTGTCAGTGTACCATTATCCAGTTCAGCGATTTGGGTGGCTACTTCATCCAAGAGATAACGATCATGGGACACGATGATAACGCCACCGTTATAGTCTCGAATAAACCCTTCGAGATGTCGTTTCGCTGATAAATCGAGATGGTTATCAGGCTCATCGAGTAACAGCATGTCCGGCTGCTCAATCGCCAATTGTACCAACTTCGCCAGCTTTTTCTGCCCACCGCTAAGTGATTCAGTTGGCAAGCTATAATCTGCGGTAGTGAAGCCGAGCTGCATGAGGATTTCTTTGACGCGGGCCTCGTGACGGTTACCACCCAACTTTTCAAATTCCGCCAGCGCTTTTTCTTGGCGGGCGAGGGCGCGTGTCAACTTGCCTTCATCGCCATAAACAGCGGGATCACCCAATGATGTTTCGATGCGTGTTAGTTCTGATTCCACATTGGCGAGTTCTGGCGGTGGTCGGCGGGCTTCTTCCCACAATGTTCGCCCCGGCGTGAGTTCGACTTCTTGCGGTAGATAACCGACACGTACACCTTTTATAAAATTGATGGTTCCACCGTCCGGTTGATAGACAGCGGCTAGCGCTTTCAGCAGGCTGGATTTACCCGCGCCGTTCGGCCCAACTAATCCGGTGCGTTCACGGTCACTGATTGCCCAACTGAGGTCGCGGAAGATTTCGCGTCCAGCATGATTGATAACGAGATGGTCAATATTGATGATGTGCATTTCTAAGTTCCTTAAATTTCCAGTCAACAGTTGTGAATGAATGTCAGTACACCCGTAGCAGGTGATTACTGTTGACTGGCATTCAGAATCAAAACGGCCACAGGTGCGCCCTGTGGCCGTCGGTATTACAAATTTCGGTGAAATCTTACACGGTCAATAGGCGCGTTTAACTAAGGTGCGCCCTTGTTGGATGCCTTGCGGACAAAATGCAGTGTGTGATGACCTGTGATGTATATCATGTTTAGAAGTTTAATCGAAAATCCGATTTTCGCGCAAGTCCTAAAAACTTGGTATGGCGCGCAGCAGTTGACGAAAGGCGTAATGCTTTTGTTGAGAGGCCGGATTGCCGCGCGTCAGGTAATAGAGTGCGCCGGGGCCGACACGAATGAGCGCATTAAACTCTAGAATTATCTTGTACAAAAAGGCAGAGAGCCATCCATAATGCTTGCGGAAGAACTGTACCCGCGCCTTATATAAGCGTAAGAGACTTTCGACCTTAACCGCTTTACTGCTGCCGCCCCACAGGTGAATGCAAGTCACATTCGGGTGAAAATACACTTTTGATCCAGCAGCTTTGAAACGATAACACCAATCGACTTCCTCCGAGTACATGAAGAAGGATTTATCCATCATACCGATTTTAGGGATAAGGCTGGCACGTACCATCATGAATGCCCCCATGATGACATCTACTTCGCGTATGTCGTTGTAATCCCAATCGGTCATCAAGTATTTGCCGAAGAGGTTGCTTTTCGGAAAAAACTTATCCAAGCCGAGCGCGATAAAAAACTCGGTGGACAGTGTGGGGAAGGTGGCACATGAGCGTTGCAAACTGCCGTCTTCATATAAGAGTTTGCAGCTTGCCATGCCTGCGTCGGGATGGGTATCCATAAACTCGACCATTTTGTCGAGTGTGTTTTCCTTGACGAACGCATCACTGTTGAGCAACAGCACATAGCGTCCATGGGCGACTTCCATTGCTTGATTGTTGGCGGTGGCAAAGCCGACGTTATCTGTATTTGCGATGAGCTTGACATCGGTAAAATCACGCTGCACCATCTCTTGGCTGCCATCTGTTGAAGCGTTATCAACCACAAAGGTTTCATAACTGATTATTTTCACGGTCGATTCGACACATTGGAGGCATTTGGTCAGTAGATCTTTGCCGTTCCAATTAACAATAATAATGGACAAATCAAGCATGAATTTCTCCAAACGTTGGCTAACACATCTGCATCTTGCCTAATATACCTTGCTTTGACCTTACGTGTGTGCGGAGCCTTTTGATACAATCAAACTCTATTTATTTTTACAAAGGGTTATTACGTATGACGGACAGCACCAGACCGCGTCTAATTGTTCATGGCGGCGCAGGACAATGGGTTGGCTTTGATGAAGCATCGGTATTAAAGTCGATGCGGAAAGCGGCTGAGGTCGGCTGGGAAATTCTCAAAGCAGGCGGTTCGGCGCTGGATGCAGTTGAAAAAGCTACCAATATTATGGAAGATGATCCACAGTTCGACTCGGGTTTTGGCAGCTTCGTGAATGCGGCTGGCGAAGTCGAAATGGACGCACTGATCGCAGATGGTAGTACTATTAAGTATGGGGCTGTGGCAGCAGTACGCCGTGTGCAATATCCGATTTCGTTGGCACGGTTGGTGATGACGCAAACTAATAACCTGTTTTTTGTGGGTGATGGTGCGGATCAATTGGCTGCCGAATTGGGAATGCCATTAGTGGCTAATACCCAAATGATAACCCCCCAAGAATTTGAGGCGTTCCGTGCGCGTCGTGCCACAAAGGTGATTTCTCAAGCCGGGCAGGGTACCGGCACATGCGGCGCGGTGGCTTTGGATGCAAACGGACACGTTGCCAGTGCGACATCCACAGGTGGTATGCCAGAGAAACGCAAAGGGCGAGTCGGTGATACACCAATCTTCGGCGCGGGTGGTTATGCTGAAGATGGTTTAGGTGGTGCAAGCTCAACCGGCGTGGGTGAGAACATGATGCGCTTTTTCTTTTGCAAACGTGTGGTTGACGCGATGTCAGGCAGCGTTAGCGCTCAAGCGGCTGCACAATCCACTTTGGAATTTCTGAGCGCCCGCGTTCCTTCACCTGAAGCAGGTGTCATCGTTATCGGCTCTGATGGCAGCGTGGGATCGGGGCATACCACAACGCATATGCCAACCGCTTGGGTAACAGCCGATGGTGATATTCAAGCTACAATGAAATCTATGACTTAACGGTTAGAGTAAGGTGCAATATGGTTATTCAATCTCAACGTGACATGGCAGGCTTGGTAAAAATTGGGAGGATAGTCGGGACGACTTTGCAGCAAATGCTGGCTGAAGTGCGTCCCGGTATCACCACTGGCGAACTGGATGCCATTGGCGCGGCGTTATTGAAGAAAGAAGGCGCCCACTCTGCACCGATTGTGATGTACAAATTTCCCGGCACGACCTGTATCAGCATCAATGACGAGGCAGCACACGGTATTCCCGGAAATCGAGTGGTACAGGTTGGCGATCTGGTGAACATTGATGTGTCGGCAGAACTCGACGGTTATTATGCAGATACAGCGGCTACTATCGCGATGCTACCTGTAACAGGTATCAAGCAGAAGTTAGCCAATGTAGCACATGAAGCCATGCTCAAAGGTATTTCGGTGGCGACCGCCGGAAACAAGGTCAACGAAATCGGGCGGGCGATGGAAGGCGTTGTGCGCGGCGCAGGCTTCAGTGTCATTCGTGATCTGCCGGGGCATGGTGTCGGGCGCAAACTGCATGAATCACCGAGCGTGCCGGGTTTTTATAACCCACGCCTCAAAGATGTATTGAAAGAGGGCATGGTACTGACGGTTGAGCCTTTTGTTTCTACAAAGGCCAAGCATATTTTCACCGAGAAAGACGGCTGGACACTCAAGACTCCCGATGGAAGCCCCGCCGCTCAGTACGAACATACCCTGATTATCACTAAAGGCGCACCGATTTTAATTACACAGGTGTAAAAGTCACACCTTCTGTTTTAGATAGTCTCAATTTGAATCATTGGTGCAGGTCGTGGAACGACGACCAATAACAACAGAGCGATCAGGCAGAGGATAATGCCTATCATAAGACTGCTTGATAATCCCACCCAGTTAATGACTGTACCCATGCCACCAAAGCCGATGACGTAACCGATAAACTGAGTAGCGCCATACCATGACAGGGGCGTTGCCAGCGAGTCACGCGGGACTAAATCAGTAATCAGCGCAGAGCCAACTGCTACGCCCGCCCCGATGATACTTTGTAAGGACATTGCAATCCAAAAGTGCCACAGGTCGGTGGCTGAAGCTAAGACGGCTAAGCCAATTAAACTTGCCAGATAGCAAATCATGATGAGTGGTTTGCGCCCTATGCGATCTGAAAGCCAGCCGATAAAAACGGGAAATGGCAAGCTGATAATGCTCCCAATGGCGCCACTGCCGGAAATCGAAGTCGCATCAAAGTTATGGCTGTCCATAATCAACGAGCGCCCTAGAACAATCTGACTGTTGGCGATATGCGCCAGAATGCTCGCAAAAAATAGGAACAGGAACGCGCGGCTACGCATCACATTTTGGGAGACGGTGGCAGATGTTTTCGCGCGTTTGGGGCTTGCAGGTTTATCTGTAAGCAGCAGACCAAATATAGGCAATAATAGATATAAGAGCGCATCAACTGTGAAGAGGGCTGGATAACCCCAATGATCCACAATCGCACCGCTGGCGAAACCTCCCACTATGCCTCCAAGTGGAGCTGCAAGACCAATAATCCCAAATACCCGACCCCGTTCCGATCCTTCTACGAATAGGCCCGTTAGAATGGTGGCTGTTGTGATAACGATACCCGCTAAGAACCATAGAAGGGCGGTCAAAACCGAGAGGGCGAGAAATGAGGTTACTTGTCCCATCAACCACGCGGTTGGGATCATGATAAGGCCTGAGGCTATGAGAATGGCTTTACGACGTTGAAATCTGTTTGATAACCAACCCGCGAAAACTGAGCTAATGGCTAAGGCTAAGAAAGCAAATGACAGGTAATAACCGGTCAAAATGGAGTCTGCGCCAAGCCGACCGGCATAAATAGGCAATAAAGGGACTAGGCCACTCCCAACGGTAAAGACAATCAAACTACACATAAAAAGCGCGGCAAGTTGTTTTTTAGCCATACTATTTACTCAAATGAATGCAATAACTCATTATTTAAAATCATCGGTTCATCTAAAAGATATGAAGGCAAACCAACACCAAGCTGTTATTAGATTAGTTAGGGCTTGGGGTTAAGGAATAGCAATCAGAAGGCTCACTTGGGATTAGGAGGAATGAGCGGATTCAACCGAATCTGCACTGATACTCATTCAATGAATTATATCAGATGTGCCAATAATACGACTGACCAAGTTGGGTGGTGCTAATGGAGAGCAGAAAAGCATAGAGGTATTTATTTAAGCGGTCGAGGCCTGCCTCGACCCTACATCACATGTATTCATTTTTCATTTGCAGATAAGCGCCAAAAACTGTTGTGACAGTTGTAAGTCTTATTCGGTTAATACCGCGTCAGCTTCAATCTCGACCAGCATTTCGGGCGAGATAAAGCCTTTGACTTCGATCATGGCGGCTACGGGGCGAATGTCCTTGAAGAACTCGCCGTGTGCGCGACCGACTGCATCCGAATGTTCACTGTTTACGATATACATGCGGGTTCGTACCACGTCTTTGAGGCTGCCTCCAGCACGGGTGAGCGCGGCTTCGATATTACGGAAGATTTGAACGGTTTGGGCATAAGCATCATCAATGCCTACGATTTTACCCTCGGCGTTGGTGGCGGTTGTTCCGGCGACGTAGATAAATGGCCCGACCTTCACAATGCGTGAGTAGCCGATGACGGATTCAAAAGGTGAGTTCCCTGCGAAGTTTTGGCGTTCCATAGTTTCCCTTATGACAAGCGAAGTTGGGTGATGACATCCAGCGCGATCTGATGCGGATTTTCAATGGCATTACTGTTACAGAGGACGATACCCGTTGTTTGGGTTTCGGGCAAATAGAGAAAGGCCGAGGCAAATCCAGTGATACCTCCGTTGTGTCCCCAGAAGGTTCCCAAAGGGCTTTCAACCGCGAACCAGCCCAAGCCGAGTGTGTAGTGGTAATTCTTTTCATTGGCATCGACTGAAAGATGCGGTGTCCACCACAATTTTCGATAGTCGGCGTTGAGGATGCGATCATCAAACAGAGCGGTTTTCCATGTCAATAGATCGCGGATGGTGGAGAGCAAGACACCCGCGCTGAAGGTGTTACTGATGTCGTAAAAACCTTTGTTGTAGAACTTTTCATCACGATAGTTATAACCCTGAGCGCGATGGGGGATGATTTGATCATAATTATTGCCTTGGGTGGAGGTCATGCCCAAGGGCGTGAAAATCAATTCTTTCAGATATTCCGCGTAGGGTTTCTGAGTGATGGCTTCGATGACCATGCCGAGTATGTAAAAGCCGGTGTTATCATAACTGTGGCGGGTTCCAGAGGGGAAAGTGAGCGGTAAATCACGCACTAAGTCGAGCACCTGGTTGTGAGATTTATCCACGCGTTGCAGTTCCCAATAACGGTCGATGGAGGTGTAGTTGGGAATACCGGATTGATGAGCGAGGCAGTGTTGAATGGTGATATTTTGCCACGCTTGGGGTAAATCGGCTACGTATTTGGAGATAAGGTCATCAAGTTTAAGCTGTTGTTCTTGAGCGAGGTGCAAAATGGCCTGTGTTGTGAAGAGCTTGGTGACGGAGGCGATTTCGAAAACCGTTTGAGTGTTTACCGCGACCTGATGTTCAAGGTTGGCATAACCATAATAGCCTTCGTGGAGGAGGGTATCACCCTGTTGGATGGCGATGGCGAGGCCGGGAAGGTGGCGTTCTTTCATCAGGTTTTCGATGAGTTTGTCAATCATGGCGATAACCCGTTCATTTATTGGCGAAATTGGCGGAAAAGTGTGTCATTTCAGCGGATTGCTCGGCTAAAGGTGCGGCAATTTGGCGAAGGGGATGTCCGACGCCAAGATTGCCATACTTCGCAGATTTCAACGCAAAGACGCTAAGGCGCAAGGACGCAAAGGAAGGAGTTTTTAACATAGAGACTCCAAGACACAGTGACACAGAGATAAGCATAGGATAGCAGAAAATAAAGGCTAATGGGTTACATTTTGGTAGCTTTTTTGCGACCAATTCACTAACGGTTTTGAGGGAGGAATGATGTGGTTGAGGTTGGTGGATGGTTAGGGATTGGTTTGGTCATGCTTTTGGAGGGGGAGTGAGTTGGATATTAAATGGGCGAATGTAGCACATGTCAGGCGACATAGGGTTAGATCACAATGAATCGGTGGTTTTCTCGCCAGAGGCTAAAGCCATCCGGCTCCATTTTCCGACGGGAAGCAGGCTAAAGCCCGCTCTGACCCGTCGGCGTCCTTGGCTGGTTGCCTACTTTATGCTCTTGAAGACTGTTTCGTTGATCTGTTTCGAGTGGATCCAAGCGTATGACGATTGATACAACTCTATGACGCTCAACATATGCTGCGTCCTTACAAAAAACAGGCGAGAGATTACAAACCTCTCGCCTGTTTAATTTAGTGCTTAGGCGGTTAAGTCGCCGAGTTTGTGAGGCTGGCTTTAGATATAGCGGGAGGGATTAATCCCTCCCCTACGAGAGCGCTGTCATTTGTCAGGCCGAGTCACAGGATGAGCAGAAGAGGCACGCCTCTTCCCTACAGGTCGCCTGTGTTTAGGCGGTTAATTCGCCGAGTTTATCGACGTAGCCCGCGAGAACCTCAAATGTGCGTTCAACGGCTTCGGGGGTCGCCATATCGACACCCGCGAGTTTAAGCGCGTCGACTGGATACATGGAACTGCCTGTGCTGAGGAACTTGATGTAGTTCTCGGCTACGCCTGCCTCACCCGCCTGAATCTTTGCTGAGAGGGCGTGTGCCGCCGAGATGCCAGTGGCGTATTGGTAGACGTAGTAATTGGCGTAGAGATGCCCGAACTGCGCCCATGTGATGCCGACACGGTCACGGTCAACGTGCATTTCGCTGCCATAACCCTCACTGAACAAGTCTGCCATCAGACCGATCAAGTCACTGGCGGTCACTGACTTGCCATCCTCGATGCGGGTATGGACTTCCAGTTCGAAACGAGCCAATGTCGGCATGATGAAGAAGTAGCGGTGCAAATTGCTCATGGCTTCTTCAATGACCGCGATTTGGAAATCTTTGTCGCTATTGACCTTGAAGAGATGCGCCCGTGTGGTAGCCTGATTGAAGTTGGAGGCGACTTCCGCCACGAACAGCGAGTAATCGCCGTAGACATAAGGCTGGGTCTTACGTGAGAGATGAGAGTGCATGGAGTGACCGAGTTCGTGCGCAAGGGTACTGAGTGCGCCCAAGCTGTCGTCAAAGCTCATCATAATGTAAGGGGCAGTGTCGTATGTGCCGAAGCTGAACGCGCCGGCTGATTTGCCTTTGGTCGGATACACATCCACCCAACGTTCTTCAAGACAGCCGTTGCGGAGTGTGCCGACATATTCATTGCCGAGGGGAGCCATACCTTCGCAAATCCACTGTACCGCTTGCTCGTAACTGACAACAGGCGGCTTCTTGGAAATCGGCGCCCAGATGTCGTAGGGTTCGAGTGTTTCCACGCCGAGAGCTTGGCGGCGAATGGCCCAGTATTTATGCCACGTGGGGATATTTTTGCGGTAAGTGTCGATGAGGTTATGGAAGACTTCTTTGGGAATGTTGTTCTGGAACAAAGAGGCTTCCAGCGCGGTTTGGTAGCGACGACCACGCGCATAAAACACGTCGCGCTTGACCGAAGCGAGATAATTGCTGGTGAGTGTGTTTTTCAGGCTGAGGTAAGTGTCCGCATAATTTTCCCATGCCTGCTTACGGGCTTCACGGTCGCCGCTGTCCATAAAGGTTTCTTTGGTGCTTTGAGCCAGCGGCATTTCCTCGCCGTTGATAACCACCGGCTTGAACTGCATGTCGGCATCGGTGAGCATATCAGCCGTGTTATCGGTCTGACCGAAGGGTTCGCCAGCCATCGCCAGAATTTCTTCGACTTCAGGCGAGCGGACATGCTGCTGCTGGCGGAAAAGATCGTGGAAATAATGCCCATAGGTGCTGAGGCGCGTTTCGCTGCCGACCCACGACATCAGTTTGGCTTCACCAATTGCCAGCATTTCGGGGTTAGAAAAGCTGGTGGCCGCACCGATACGGGCATATAAACCATAGGCTTGTCCTGTCATGCCCATGGCTTCTTCATCGCCAGTATCGCAGGATTGCGACATACGAGCATAGAAGAATAATTTGCTGACGCGTCGTATCAACGATGTGGAAAGTTCCATCCAATCCGCTAATTTGTCGGCGCTGTCGCCTAAATGACCCTGAAAGGGTGCAAGAAAGTCCAGTTCTTTGCTGACGGTTTCAAATTCGGCTGCCCATATAGCGCGTGATGGAAAGACCGCTTCGGCATTCCATTTGTACTGCTCGCCGATGTCGCTACGCAAGGGAATCGTTTTAGCACTCGCCATGATTACTCCTATTTATTCATTTTGTAACACGAGGGATTATTGTAGATGAAAGCTGACACTGTGGATAATACCAACCGCCCGAAGGCGGGGTTCAAAAGTGATGTCGTAAAGGTTTTTAGAACGAATTCAATCAGAAAGCGGTTTCGCTTTTAGAGATCATCTAACTCACCATTATGAAGCGAACTTTCAAAGGCACGACCGACCAGCAAAATATGCTGCACCCAAGTCGCCAGATCATCTTCGGCCATATGTTCCAAAAGCGCTTCAATCACATCGTCGGGCAAGCCGTTTAGCACTTCGGTTGATAAGCAAGACATGGCTTGTTCAACCGATGCCCGCGATTCGGGTGGATCATTTTCCATCAACTTTTGGAACCAGCGTTCAACAATTGGATGCACCTGTTCGCAGGATGATCCGTAATCCAACTGCTGGTTGGCGAGATCTTCAAATTCATCCAACCAATTCGGGTCTTCTGGATGTTGTGATGAGTCATTCATGTGATTAATCTCCTTCTGCTAAACGGAGTCGATATGTACTGCATGATTGACCTACTTAAAAGTGTACTCATGCGCTGTAGAAATACAAGCAAGCGAATTGGACAATTTTATGTTTTCGATAGGTTGGTGTTTTAGGGTGTTCATGTGGTTTTGCAACTTGTGTCTTGTGGCCTATGGTCGCAATGAAATGGCTGATACAATGGAAATTCTATCCGGATTAGAGGGCGCAAATTCGAGGCCCTTGATTGTGTTAGTGGTTAATGAAACTTAACAAATGGCTGGCTGTCGGCCTTGGCCTTCTGATCAGTTTGATATTTCTTTGGTTCGCTTTCCGCAACTTAAATCCCGCGGCCGTCTGGTCGCAAATCCAGACTGTGAATGTGGGCTGGCTGCTGGTCGGTGCGCTGGTGTACTTCATCGGTGTGACCCTGATTTCACAGCGCTGGCAATTCTTGCTGCGGTCTATTAAACCGGTTTCGCTGCGGGCATTGGTTCCGTTGGTGGCTATCGGTTACATGGGCAATAATGTTTATCCCTTTCGCAGCGGCGAAATACTGCGGGTGCTGCTCTTACAACGCAACTACCAAGTGCCTGTGACACGTGCCGCGACGACCGTCATTGTCGAGCGTGTTTTCGACGGTATCGTGATGCTGACCTTTATCGTGGTCGCTTTACTGTTTGTTGATATTCCCTCGCCAGAAATCAAACGTGTCGCGACTATTGCCGCACCGATATTCTTGACGGCGGTTGCGGTGTTTTTCGTACTTGCAACTCGTCCGAATTCGCTGCGCCGCATCCTGCATCTCATGGGGCGGGTTATTCCGGGGCGCATTCATCTGGTGATGACACGGCTGGCTGATGAAATCATCGAAGGTTTGCAAGCGCTTCGCAGTCCGGCGGATTTGGCGGGGGCTGTGGTTTTCTCCTTCGCCAGTTGGATGGTCGAAGCCAGTGTTTATTGGATGGTCTCGTTTGCCTTCGGTTTAAATGTTGGCTATCCGGTGATGCTACTGACAGTGGGTGTGGTCAACCTCGCAGGATTGATCCCTGCCTCACCGGGGCAAATCGGCGTGTTTGAGTTCTTCGTGTCACTGGTGCTGATTGCTGTCGGTGTTCCAAATACCATTGCCCATGCTTACGCACTGGTGGTGCATGTCGTCATCTGGCTGCCAGTGACCTTAGCCGGATTTGCCTTCTTGATACGGCAAGGACTCGGTTGGGGCGATATTACCCATGCGCGTGAATTGGAACAGGTGGCGAGTTAGGTAATACGCTCCCCTATGAAATCAGGGCGCACGCCATGCGCCCCTACAGCAATTGTTTTGTTCCCTGAAATTAGATAGCGGGTAGTTTGAGATAGTCCTCTGGCACAAACAGCGAGCCTTCGGTTGTGCCTTCGGGCGCAATTTTGTGCAGGCGGATGTCGAGTTGTGTCGCGTTGATGCGTCCCTCAAAGTATGCCTGAAAAGCGGCTGATACCTGCCGCACATCCTCTGCTGATTCGTGTACAAACTCCAAGCGATAATCGACGATGCCACTTTTCATCATCTGGTCAAGGTGCTGGCTGGCAACTTGCGCTTCTGCCCCGAAAACGGTGTTGCGGCAGCCGACATCGGCCATCACGGGATGGTTGCGGCCCTGCACATCTCGCAAAGCGACCTTATGCGTTTCGCAGGGATGACCGCAATCCAAATAACTCGTGCCTTTGGATAAGAAACGGCAAAAAACACAGTGTTCGGTGTGAAAAACGGGTAAGTGATGATATGCGATGACTTCAAAGCGCTGACCACCGATGCTCTGGGCTAACTTGCTGATTTGGTCGGCGTTGAGGTCGTGGGTCGGGGTGATTTTATCGACACCCAATTTAAAATAAGTGTCGGCTGAAAGCTGGTTGGCGACGTTCAAGCTAAAGTCACCGATGAGTGCATGCTGATGGCGACCTTGCAGGGCTTCCAGCAATCCACCGGAGCGCACGACAATCTGGCAATCTAGACGCAGCAAGAAATTGACGATGCGCTGTTCCTGCGGTTTAAGAACGCGCGGACTGGCGACACGCGGTGTAATGCCTGCCGCTTTGATTTGTTCGACAGCCGGACGTAAGCCGTAGAGTTCGAGATAGTCCAAGGTGATGCTGGAGGGTTTCAATTCGAGTGCCGCTTCGAGCTGTTCTGGTGTTCGCACTAAGAGATGTAGTCGAGCGCTGACGGCAGGTGACATATTGGCTTGGCGGTCAACGGCTGACAAGGCATCCTTTAAGGTGCTGATCGAATTGTGCGTGACAATCTGCTGCGGCTGCGCCTGTTGAGCGATAAGTTGTTCAACTGCTTCCTGTCGCAAACGGTTCAGCAGCGAACTCGGAATAAAGGGATCACCTGCAATGTCCGCCGTCAAGTCATTGAGTTGATAGGCGGTATTGCCCAAACGACTCAACTGTTGATGCAGATAATCGGCGCTGATGCTGCGGCTGTTGGCACGGGTGAGGGCTTCATCGGATATGACGCTGACCACTATTTCAGGATGTTTCGCTAACTCCCATGTGAGTTCCAGCGGTTGTCCTTCTCTGGCAACGACATTGACATTCACTTGCTGCTTGTAAACAGGCGTGTTGGCATGTGTAAAGGGTTTACCAGCTTTATCGACATTCACATCGTGGTTACGCCAAATCCAATCGCCTTCGCGGATGCGGCTGAAGTCGATTTCACGGTTGCCGAAGTGCAGTTCGAGCCGCTTACCAACCGCTTTGACCTCGTAAAGATGACCGCCTTCTTCTTTGACTTCTGGGCTGCGCCAATCAGCAGCATCAAAGACGATGCCATCACCGGCTTTGAGCGGTGCGACATTTTGAATGTCGGTGGGTTCGATGACGACGAAATCTTTGTTGACCTTTGCCACTCGCCCGCACAGTACGCCACGATGACGCGGTGAACGTCCTGAAACGACTGCTTGATGGTCTGTTCCAGAGACGAAAAACGAACCCAAGCCGCGCGAATAGACCTGCTCGATTTCGATTTCTTGTTGGCGGGTGACGGGACTCGGTCGCTGTTCCCATGCAGCATCGACCGCTTGACGATAAGCATTAGTGGTCAACGCAACATAATTTTCGTCTTTGTAGCGGCCTTCAATTTTGAGGGTCGAAATGCCAATGTCCATAATCTCCGGCACTTGATGCAGGGCAAAGAGATCACCGGGTGAGAGTAAGTAACGGGCATCGCCTAATGGTTTGAGGACATCGTCGACGATCATCTCATAAGGCAGGCGGCAGGCTTGGGCACATTTGCCACGATTAGCACTGCGTCCGCCCCATGCCTCGGATGAGAAGCATTGACCAGAATACGAGACACACAACGCGCCATGTACAAACATTTCCAGTTCACAATCGGTTTGTTCACGGATGGCGCGGATTTGATCTAAAGAGAGTTCACGGGCTAATACCACGCGACTGACACCGAAGCGTTGGGCGAGGGCAACCCCTTCAGCACTGGTAATGCTCATCTGGGTGCTGCCGTGAATATCGACCGTCGGGGCAATCTGATGAGCCAATTGTGCCATGCCGACATCTTGAATAATCAGCGAATCTGCTCCAGCAAGGGCAATTTGTTCAATGGTTTTGACGGCTTCGCGCAGTTCATGGTCAAAAATAAGGGTGTTAAAGGTGACATAGCCTTTGACACCACGACTGTGGAGCGTTCGCATGACATCGGGTAATTCGGTAATGGTAAAGCCGACTTTGGCGCGGGCGGTAAAGTGTTTAAGCCCGAAGTAGACGGCATCAGCTCCCGCCTCAATCGCAGATTGAAGTTGGGGCCAATATCCGGCAGGACTCATAATTTCCGGTTTGATGTGCATCATTTAATGTTCTTGGAACTCATAACGGACAGGGTTGTAGCGGAGGTGTCTTCGTTTGCATTATCTCACAAATGATAACGACTTATCAAGCGGTTGGGAATTCCATACAGAATGCAGTTGAACCGCTGAGACGCGGAGATAAGACAGACTGAGTTTATAGGGCTTCGCCAAAAGAATTTCAGAGTAGACTCAGAGTACTGGAATAAATTACGGCGGGTAGAATGTATTCCGTCTCTATGAGCGACCAATCTACGAGATGAAAGAATTTCCTTTTCTAATTCAACGATTTTACACCTTATTATCCGAGCGTGGATCAAAGGCATCACGTAGGCCATCGCCCACAAAGTTGATGCTCAAGACCGTAAGCAGAATGAGCAGGCTGGGGAAGAACCAATACCAAGGCGCGTTTTTAATAACGTTGAATTCTTGTGCTTCGGTCAGCATATTACCCCAACTGGCGGTCGGTGCTTGCACGCCTAAGCCGAGGAAGCTGACATAGGCTTCGGTCAGGATGGCGGTTGCTACGCCCAAAGTGAGTGAAACGATAATTGAAGCCAATGTATTCGGCAGGATATGGTTGAGGATAATGCGCCAATTGGGAACACCTAAGGCTCGTGCGGCTAAAATAAATTCAGTTTCTTTTATCGATAAGACGTTTGAGCGAATAATCCGCGCCAAGCTCATCCAACTGGTCAAGCCGAGAATCAGAATGATGACGATGACGCTCCCACTGAAACTGCGCCCCAAAAATTGGATAGGCTCAATTTTGCCCGCGAAGAATTTCGCCATCACGAGTAATAGTAATAAAGACGGAATGCTCAACATGGCCTCGGTGATTCGCATCAACACGGCATCGATCCAACCACCATAATAACCGGCGATTGCGCCAATTGCTGTGCCAAATCCAACTTCGACAATCACCGCGAGGAAACCAATCAACAGTGAGATTTGCCCGCCATAGATGGTTCGAGCGAGGATGTCGCGCCCAATGCGGTCAGTGCCAAATGGATGGGCTGATGAAGGCGGTTCCAAGCGAATACCTGTGTCATTAAAGTTGGCCTGTGCTTCGCTAAAGATAATCGAGCCAACAAAAATATAAGCGATCACGCCGATCAGGATAAACAACCCGAACATGGCAGCGCGATGCCGTGTAAAGCGCTTGATGACCCGTTGAGTGGGACTCTGTGCCTTAATCTCATTATCCGAGGGGCTGAGGCGAATTGGTTTAGCGGCTGCATCTGCGGTTGCCATAAAGCAGCGCTCCTATGAATAACGGATACGTGGGTCAAGCCACGTATACATGAGGTCGGTCAACAATTGGAAGATGATGACCGCCACTGTGATGAGCATCAGCAACCCCATCAACACGGAATAGTCCAGTAGTTCGAGGTGGTCAAGGAACAGGCGACCGGTTCCCGGCCAAGCAAAAATGCGCTCGGTAACGACCGCACCACCTAACAGAAAGGGGAGGTCAAGTCCGATGAGGGTGGCTAAGGGTAACGCCGCATTTTTGAACGCATGACGATAGAGAATGCTGCGTTCGCTCAGACCTTTAGCGCGGGCGGTACGGATGTAATCCGAGTTGATGACTTCCAACATATTGGAACGAATATAACGGCTGTAGCCTGCCACGCTAATTATCGTAATGGTCGCGACGGGCAAGATCATATGCAAAACCAGTTGGTTGAGGGTGCGGCCTTCTTTGGGGTCAAAGATGCCGCCGGTTGGTAGCGACGGTAATCCCCACTCGCGGAACTTAACCGCGAAAATATAGAGCAGGCCGAAGCCCACCAGAAAAATTGGCATGGAAAAAGCCACAAATGAGAATCCGCTTAGTGCGTTATCGAGGAAGCTGTACTGCCTGACAGCCGAAACCACACCAATAACCAGCGCTATGACTAAGGTAATAATTTCAGAAGTCACCATTAATAAAAGCGTGTTGGGCAATCGATCCAAAATAATTTTCATGGCTGGCTGTTTGGTCACAATAGATGTGCCAAAGTCGCCGCGCAGTACCCCATAACGGATACCGGGTGATTCGGCTATGCCATCACCATCAAGATCAAACTTTGCCCAATCGTTGCCGATGAGCCAGTAGAGATATTGTTCGAGTATGGGTTTATCCAACCCTAACTGCCGTCGCAAACGGGCTTTATCTTCCGGTCGTGTGGGAGAACGTCCGCCCATCGTCGCCAGCGGATCGCCTGTGGCTTGTAAGAGGACAAAAATGGTTAAGCTGACGAGGAGAACCAACGGAATGGCCTGAAGCAAACGACGAATGATGTAACGACCCATGTATCAGACTCCATATTTTATGGGGAACGTGATAACAAAAATGGGGCGAGATTCACCTCACCCCATTTGATACATTGTGGTTCGTTTAGCCGGTTACATCCCAGTTGATGGCATTCCAGAATGGATCAGCACCACTGTAGCGTGCATTCTCGACACGTTTGGTGGTTGCCCAGATGTCAGCGTCGTACCAGACTCCGACCCAAGCGACATCATCAAACATCTGCTGGTCAATCTCGTGGAAAAGCTCAGTCCGCTTGGCCGTATCAGTCGTCTTAAGCTGTTCTTGCAACATGCTGTCGACCTTGTCGTTGCAATACCCTGTCCAGTTGCTGCCTTCGGGGTTATCAGCACTGGGGATTTCAGAGCATAAGAAGACATTGGTGTTTGGATCGGGGAAGTCGGGGTTTTGCGACCATTCCGCAATGTCAAATTGACCGGTGGCTGCGGGACCACCTTCACCAAAGGTATCAAAGAAATTGTCGTAGTTGGAAGTTTCAACCTTGATGCCTAGGTCTGCAAAAGACTGCTGAACAACGGCTTGCACGTCCTTACGGATTTGTCGCTGGCTGGCGATGAAACGCAGCACGAGCTCCTTTCCGTCTTTATCGCGTGTGCCGTCGCCATTGCTGTCTTTCCAACCGGCATCATCAAGCAGCTTGGCTGCTGCTTCGGGGTCATAAGGGTAGGGCTTGGCATCAGGACGCGCGTAGGGAGTGGCTTCCCAATAGCTACCGGGAACGGGCAGCTTGCCTAGCAGCAAATCATCCACAATCTTTTGACGGTTGAAGGCCATTGCCAATGCTTTACGGACATTGACATCGAGCATGGCTGGATGTGCTGTCGCGGGATTGACGTTTAAGAACCAACCCTCATTGTAGCCCGAAGGTGTGACCGTAGTCACAAGACCTTTTTTCTCAAGCGCATCGGCATCGGCGGCAGTCAAGAATGGGCCAATATCGGCATCGCCCGTTTCTAGAGCTGCATTTTGTGATGTGCCATCATCTGCCACAATGCGGAAGAAGACTTCATCCAGTTTTGGCTTGCCACCCCAATAACTATCAGCGGGAACCAGCGAAAGGAAGCTGCCGCTTTCCCATTGGCCTAGCTTGAACGCGCCGCTGCCGGGATCAAGGGTGCGGTTCCATTCGGCTGAGTCTAATGTTCCGTCCTTATCAACGACGGGTTGCAGGGCATGTTTGGGCATGGCTGGCGATGCAGTAAATAGGGTCGTCAACCACGGTGCATACGGCTCATTGAATGTGATTACCACGGTTGTCGCATCCGGCGCTGTCACGCTCTTGACTTTGGTATCCCACGGGAAACGGGAACTGACCGTGTTCTTGTCCAGCATAATCATGTCGTAGGTAAAAACATAATCTGCCGAGGTGATGGGTTCACCATCGCTCCATTTAATATCATCACGGAGCTTCATGGTCATGACCGTACCATCGGCGCTAATGCCACCATTTTCGGTGCTGGGGATTTCGGTCACCTGCACAGGCACAGGTTGCAAATTGTCATCAATAAACCACGGTGGAGTGAGCAGCATATCGACGATGTTTGAAGCAAACCATTGGGTGATGTAAAGAGGATCAAGTGTAAGTGGTTCTTGTGTATAACTAACGGTAACAACTTTTTTGTCCTGCGCCAATGTGGGCGCAGCAATCAGCATCAACATGAGTCCTAATGTTAAAACGAGCAGCAATCGACGTTTCATTATTTGCTCCTTAAGGTGCTAAAGCGTTCTTAAACTGAACATCTGCGCGTAATATACCCCTAATCAATGAATAGGGGCAACCAACCCGAAAACGATTTTTAGGTTGGTAATTTGGTGTAATTACCCAAAGCCAAGCATTATTGTTCAAATGGCGTTTGGTCTGTTTATGTGGCGCGGTTGCTGTATTCAGCAGGGGCAAAGAACACAATGATATGGAGTGCTTCAGTGATGCTATGGAAGCGATGCTCAACATTTGCTGCTACATATAAAATGGAGCCTGCTTGAACCGGACGTTCTTCATTGGCATGGGTAAACATGCCACGTCCTCTGACGACATAATAAACTTCGTCTTCGGTATGGGGTTCTTGTCCGTCGGTGCCGCCTGCTGGCAAAACATATAGTCCCATACTCAGTGAAGGATGCTTCAGGAATTCCAAGTATGGCTTGCTGCCAGAAGCTTGCTGGTCGATCAAATCTACAATTTCAAAGGCTTGCATGATAAATACTCCGTAAAAAATTCGTTAAATTCTCCAAACTTTAACATAGCCTGTGTTCTGCGCCAATAAGGCCTGCATAATAGCGTATCTTTTAAATAATGTCTTTTATGGTCTTTTTTGACCCTTTAAAACCCAAAATTTATCTATATAATTCATCATTAGGTAGGTGTATGAACCTTCAAAGAGACAGGAAATGCGGTATTGTTGAATTGTCACACGTCTCTGATGCGTGCTACAATACGGGCAATGTATACTTCCACGATTTACCCTGCACAACCATCTCCCAAACCTTGTGTTTACTTACTCAAGGGATATGTAAGGTGTAAGGCGTTACCATTGGGACAGATGTTGTCCGGGTCATACCAAACGAGGTTTTATGCCCATACGTGACACGGCGGAGACACGCGCCGTGACTCTGGTGGATATTCCATTGGTGAGACGGCTCAGTGAATCGGGCGGCATGGTGTTGGATAGTGAACTATTCTATACCGATGCGACTGGCGCACAAAGCTCTGGCCTGATTACATTGTTGCTGCCTTACCGCGGCGTATACACCATGATAACGCGAACTGAAAACCAGCAAGTTGCCGGACAGTTCCGTTTGCGTCAAGACGATGCCTATGCCCAGATTACCTATGTCTCGCCTGCTCCTCAAGAAGGTGAAAATGACTCGGCGTGGCTGCATATGCTGGACTCGATGGCGCAGGAAGCTGGTAAGCGCGGCGCGCATTTGCTGACTGCGGAAGTTGAGGAAAGCGCACCGCTTTTCAAAACCATGCGTACTGCTAGTTATGCGATCTACGCGCGGCAGGAAATTTGGTGTCGCGCGCCGGAAGAGGCTAAACCATATGAGCCGAAACATAATGTCGAACTGACGCATACCACCGAAGACGATATGTCAGGGATCTATGTTCTTTACGGGAATATCGTTCCCAAACTGGTGCAACCCGTAACGGAATTGCCGGGTGAAGGCGAAGGGTTCGTTTACCGTCGGGACGACCGTGTTGAAGGTTATATTGGAGCCGTTGATGGTAAAATGGGTGTTTATTTGACACCGCATTTACATCCAGATGTTTTTAGTGAAGCAGCAGATGTGATTGCTGCTGCGATTGCCAAAGTTGAGCGCACCGGCAAAGTGCCCGTTTTTGTACGGGTACGCCGTTATCAGGATTGGTTGGATGATGCACTGGTGGAATTAGGTTTTACAATCTGTGCGCGTCAAGCTGTAATGGTCAAACACATTGCAGCGGGGGTACGGGCGGCAGCATTCACGCCGCTCCGTCAGCGGTTGGAAGCTGTACCAAGCCCTGTAAAACCACCGAACGGTATCACCGAGAGTCGTAAGTGAGTAGGGCAATTGGATTACGAGCGTATGGATACCGCCAAGCTCAAACTGTGGGCGGATCGTTTAAAATATGATAGTACTCATATATTGGACGAACACAAACGTAATATGGCTGCGCTAGAATGGTTTAAAGTGGAGGCCGAACTTAAAAAACGCGAAGGGTTATCCGGTATCTTCTGGCAGGTGAAAAAGCTGTTTGAGAAATGAAAGATCAATATTCATCATTTCATCCATAAACCAGCGGATACATATTGTACTTTTGCATGAGCGTATTCTCGGTCTTACTATAGACGAGCCAAACGCTCCGCTGCACTACTATAGAGGAGTGTTCTAGAAACTTTATGGAACGCCGCATTACAGATAATATCTATGAATTACGCCGTGTTTTGCCCTCGCATCTGAACGCCGCACTTGACCACATCGGAAATACAGACGACCTACTGGAAATCGTTCTGGATTTGGGACGTGTACCTACGGCACGTTATGTCGAAGGAGAAGTTGTCCTCTTAGAAGAGGAAGTGACGCGTGACGATATTGATGCCATTGTCAATAACATTGGTGCGTTTGATGCTGATAACCGTGCGGGTCTTGAACGCACATTGCACCGTATTTCCGGTATCCGTAACCGTCGCGGCGATGTCGTCGGTTTGACTTGCCGTGTTGGTCGCGCCGTTTATGGCACGATTGATATTATCCAAGACCTGATCGAGTCCGGTCAGAGTGTGCTGATTATGGGGCCGCCCGGTGTGGGTAAAACCACGATGCTCCGTGAAGCCGCGCGTGTGTTAGCTGAAAAGAAACGTGTGGTTATCGTCGATACCTCCAATGAAATTGGTGGTGATGGTGATGTGCCGCATCCGGCTGTCGGTAAGGCGCGTCGTATGCAGGTTTCACGTCCTGAACGCCAGCACGAAGTGATGATTGAAGCGGTTGAAAACCACAACCCCGAAGTCATCGTCATTGATGAAATCGGGCGTGAATTAGAAGCACAGGCTGCCCGCACCATTGCTGAGCGCGGTGTGCAGTTGATCGGTACGGCACACGGTAATGTTCTTGAAAACTTGATGTTGAACCCGACGCTGTCCGATTTGATCGGCGGTATCGAGTCGGTGACGCTCTCAGACGAAGAAGCACGTCGCCGTGGTACACAGAAGTCGGTTCAGGAACGTAAAGCACCACCAACGTTCGATGTATTGATCGAACTGCAAACCCGTGACCGTTTGGCGGTACATGAGGATGTTTCGTCAGCCGTTGATGGTCAACTGCGTGGTCGTCCACTGCCGATTGAACTCCGTGCGCGGAATGCACAGGGCGAGATCGAAATCGAAACGATGGTTCCTGAACCGCGTATCAGTGCCGAACGTAATGGACGTAATTCTCGCGAAAAAGATAATGGACTGGTGCTCGATACTAGCAGCAACGGTAATGGTCGGCGTGGCAAAGTGACAAATCCAAATAGTTATGCGCCGAATACGATCGGTGGCGTAGCTAACGGGAATAGCAAAGCCAGTAACGGCAACATTACACCTACACCTACCGCGGCATTACAACCGCTGCGTTTGTATGCTTACGGTGTGGCACGTAACCGTTTGATGCAGTCAGCACGTCGTTTGCATGTTCCGGCAACGGTTGTCGATGACTTCAACCAGACTGACGCGATTGTGACCATCAAGAATGATTACCGCCGCCGTCCCAAGTTGATTGTGGATGCCGAACGTCGCGGCACACCGATTTATGTGCTGCGCGCGAATACCGTGTCGCAAATCGAAAACTTTCTGATTGACCTCTATGGGTTGGAGGACATTGTTCGTCCTGATGATCCGTATGGGATGGCGATGGAAGAAACCAAGTCGGCTATTTTGCGCGTTCGTAATGGTGCCGAGTACGTGGACTTAGACCCACAAGATCCGGATACCCGCCGCCGTCAGCATGAGATGGCACGTCAGGCACGGCTCTACAGCGAAAGTTATGGCGACGAACCTGAACGCCGTGTCCGAATTTTACGGGCGAACTAACCGCTAATTGATAGTCTGAATTGTGAAGAGGGCAGGGTGAAACCTGTCCTCTTTGTTATTTACTGGCAAGCTCCGTTGTGAGTCGTTTTGATGTTATAATTCATCAAAAGCAGAGAGGCAATGTCATGGTATTTCAAACACGATACGTGACCGATGATGAGTTTGACCGCTTTGTAATGCTGCCCGAAAACCGAGATCGAAACTTTGAATATATCGCCGGGGAGATTGTCGAAGTGGTATCAAATAGTAAGGCTTCTCGGGCGGCGGTTAAAATGCTAGCACGTGTGGGTATCCATGTCGAAGATAATCATTTAGGCTGTGTGACAGGTGCCGATGGCGGTTATGTGGTTTGGGGTGAAAAGTATATTCCAGATGGTGCTTATGTATCGTATGCTCGCCAACCGCAGCCACCCAACGTACCCTATAACCCGATTGCACCCGACTTAGCGATTGAGGTTCTTTCCCCCGGAAACACCGAAATCGAAATGACGCGCAAAATCGGTAATTATATTGCTGCTGGAACAGTTGTGTGGGTTGCTGATCCTGATCAAAAGACGATCGATGTCTATACCCCCACCCAACCACGCAAAACATTACGTGTGGGTCAGGTTCTTGAAGGCGGCGATGTATTACCCGGTTTTCGCTTAGCGGTTGCTAACATTTTCAGCGATTAGTTTTTTCTATCTAAGCCAAAGTGATCACATAAATTGGGGCGATCCAGTTGTTTGCCGTGACTGTTTTATAGCGTCTGTTGTTTGTAAACTGGTAGCGGGTTAATTATCACTGGAACAGCTTTATGTTTATTACATTTGAAGGGCCGGATGGCGGCGGTAAAACCACACAGGTTGCCATGACCGTCGAAACGCTGAAAGCGCGTGAGCATAATGTTTTACTGACGCGTGAACCGGGTGGCACCGATATTGGCAATCAGATTCGGCATGTGCTGCACGATATGAAAAATCAAGCCATGACTCCTCGCGCCGAACTCTTGATGTACAGCGCTTCACGGGCGCAAATTGTCGAGGAAGTGATCAAGCCTCAACTGGCAAAGGGCGGGTTAGTCATCTGTGACCGCTTCTTTGACTCGACCTATGCCTATCAAGGCTATGGACACGGACTTGATCTGACTCAATTGAAGCAAATTACTGAGTTCGCTACAGGCGGACTCAAACCCGATTTGACAATTTTGCTGGATATTGCGCCGGAAGATAGCCTGCAACGCCGCCTGAGTTCGCTTGATAAAGGTGGCGAGTGGAATCGCTTGGACGCAATGGCGCTCGATTTCCACAAGCGTGTTCGTAACGGTTACCATGCGCTGGTGGCTGCCGAGCCGAACCGTTGGGTGGTGATTAATGCCGCACAATCGGTGGAACAAGTACAAGCGGATATTCTGGCGGTATTGGACAAACGGCTCACGAAATCTGTCGAACAAAAATAAGAACAGGGCTTGCCAGCGGCAAGCCCCTACAAAACGATTTTTCCGGGTTATCCGGTTGTTAGACCATATCCAAATGGGAATAGCGGCGCAGCATCGCCTTCCGTTGCCAGCTTGCTAAAATCGAACGGCAGTTGATCCATCGAGCGAGGCCACGTATAAGGCAGTTTACCCGTGAAGGGTTGATCACCGAATAGATTATCCGCCACCCCTTCGCCTTCTGTACCGGGTAACCATGCCGCCACAATTGCATCGGCCTGATCGAGCGCGTCTCCGATAATCATCGGGCGACCAGAGACCAAGATGATTACCAGCTTATCAACACGTTCACGAATGGATTTGATGGTGTTCATATCACCTTCCGAGAGAGCTAAATTATTGGAGTCGCCTTTGCCCTCGGCATAAGGTTGTTCACCGACGATGACAATTCCCACATCACCACGCAGCGGGTTACCGTTTGTGTCGTTGTCATTGCGGAAGCGCCCAAATGGATTAAATTTGATTTCGGTATTGCTCCCAACCGCGTTCTTAATGCCATCGAAAATGGTTGTGCCTTCGGTAATCGCTCCGCTGCGGCCTTGCCATTCGATTGTCCAACCACCGGATTGAACGCCAATGTCATTACCTGCCGAGCCAGCGACATAAATGCGCGCGACATCTTTCTTCAGCGGCAGGGTGTTGTTGTTATTTTTGAGGAGTACCAACGACTCGCTCACTGCTTGCCGTGCGACTTCACGATGCTCATTTGAACCAACGCTGGCGAGATCAGCCTGATTGCTCATCGGATGCTCGAACAAGCCCATCATAAACTTAACGCGCAAGATACGGCGCACAGCATCATCCACACGTTCCATCGGAATGTCACCGGCATTGACGGCTTTTGTCATGACGTCAAGAAATTTTACATAGTTGGTGGGAACCATATTCATATCCATGCCAGCGTTGAAAGCGGTGACCACATCTTTGTAATAATCACCGGAAATCTGGTCGATGGCTTGCCAATCAGAAACCGTAAAGCCTTTAAAACCCAGTTCACCTTTGAGGACGTCGGTAATGAGATATTTTTGGGCGCTCATCTTCATGCCGCCAAAGCTGGAAAACGAGACCATCACGCTCATTGCGCCTGCATCAATCGCTGCTTTATAAGGCGGCAGATATAGGCTGCGTAGATTGGCTTCGTCACCCTGGGTCACCCCTTGATCGAGCATATAGTTGTCAGTTGTCGATGTTCCCCAACCTGTGCCACCGTCCCCAATATAGTGCTTGGCGGTTGCCAGAACTTCCAGCTTGTCACCCTGCAATCCTTTGACGCAGGCCGCGCCGAGTTCCGAGACAACATCTGTATTTTCACTGTACCCTTCATAGGTGCGTCCCCAACGGATGTCTTGCACCACCGCCACTACCGGACCAAAATCCCAAAAGACTCCGGTTGCTGCCATTTCTTGGGCGGTAATGGCACATGCTTTTTGCACCAACTCCGGGTTACGGGTTGCACCCATACCGATGTTATGCGGGAAGATCACCGCGCCTCTCAAGTTGTTATGACCATGAACACCATCCGCACCGTAAATCAATGGAATGGCGAGGCGGGTTTTAAGCGCCTGTTCTTGGAAAGTATCGGTCATGGCTGCCCAAGCCTCAGCCGTATTTTTTGATGGGTATCCACCACCGCCGCTGAGCAATGACCCGATGAATAGGCCGTCAATATCATCCATCTTGATACTGTTCTTCTCAACCTGCGTCATTTGACCGATTTTTTCAGGCAGAATCATGCGCTTTAATAAATCATCAACACGTTCTTCAATGGGTAAAGCTGCGTTTTTATAAGGCGCGTTGGCGGGTGGAGCATCGGTTTGCTGCGCCAGCACTGGGACAGATAACAGGGCGAGAAACGCGATACATATCAAACGCGGAATAGTTCGTAACAAGTCCTTCACATTGATCTCCAAATAATAAACTTTGTAAGAGAGTCTAGATATAGCGGAATGCAGACCAGAATTCAACGCTACGAATGGCACTTACTCTCGATTTAGAAGTATTGAATTCTTAGGCTAAACGCTCAATAATCGTGCCCGTACCCATGCCACCGCCGCAGCACATGGTTTGTAAGCCGTAGCGTTTGTCGTGGATTTCCAGCGCATGGAGCAGGGTCGTCATCAAGCGCGCACCGGATGCACCCAACGGATGACCGAGAGCGATTGCGCCGCCGTGTACATTGACCTTGCTCATATCCGCGCCAATTTCACGCTGCCACATGCCGATGACACTGGCAAAGGCTTCATTCACTTCGAATAGATCAATCTGATCGAGGGTCATATTGGCGCGAGTAAGTGCTTTACGTGTGGCTTCAATTGGTCCTGTCAACATCAAGTGCGGATCGCTGCCAACTGTGACCATCGATACCAAACGGGCGTTGGGTTTGATGCCCAGCGCATCGGCTTTCTCACGGCTCATGACGACTAACGCAGCCGCGCCATCGGTAATCTGGCTGCTATTGCCAGCGGTCATGACTCCGTCCGCGTTGAAAGCCGGTTGCAATGTCGCCATTTTTTCGAGTGAGACATTCGGACGCACACCTTGATCGCGGTTGATGATGAACGGTTTATTTTCCTCATCTAGTCCTTCAATCGGCAGGATTTCCTTGTCAAACCAGCCGTTAGACTGTGCCTTTGCCGCTTTCATATGGCTTTCATAACCAATCTGATCCACCTCTGCACGGCTGATGACCCATTTTTGCGCGATTTCATCAGCAGCCATGCCCTGCGGAATCATGTTGTAGTGTTCCATGATTTTGTCAGTAAAAGGTGCGCCACTGCCCAAACTTGACCCCATAGGGATGCGTGTCATATTTTCGACACCACCCGCAACAACAATGTCTGCTTGCCCACTGGCGATCATGCCTGCTGCGAGATGTACAGCTTGCTGACTGCTGCCACATTGGAAGTCGATGGTCGTTGCCGGAACTTCAATCGGCAAACCTGCATCCAACACCACATTACGGGCGAGGTTAAAGGTCTGTTCACCAATTTGACTCACGCAGCCCATGATGACATGTTCAATTTGTGCCGGATCGAGGTTAGCCCGTGCTAGTGCTTCGCACAGTGCGTAAGCGCCCAATCGAACCGGATGGACTTCTCGCAACCAGCCGTTGCGCCGTCCGAGTGGAGTTCGAGCCGCCGATACAATAACAACTTCAGTCATAATAAAACCTCTTCAATAAACTGTTAATTCTTTGCCCTATGATAACGCAAATCTGAGCCGGATTTTGCGGCAAAAAACAGGTTCCGGAGACCATAGCGCAGGCTTTTTCATCAGCAACAAAAGGACTAGATGATGCTGAATCGGTGTTTTGGTACTATGATGATTTCGCGAATCATCACCAATTATGGGCTGTTGATTGTTGCCGCAATTATTGATGTCACCCATGTTAATATCTGTTTTGCCCCGCTTAAAATTGCTCCCAGTGGTGTCACCAACGTGGTAATAATCCTCGACCATAGATTGCTGCTTGATGCGTGAAGTCTGAATTAACCAAGACTGTTCATATAAGCACTATGAAAGGTAGGGTGGACTAAAGCGAATGAAGACCTATGATGACATACCAACAATTTTGACATTTAACGGCGTACCGGTGAAAGCACGGCGTGGGTTCTGGTTGGTGGTGGCGCTGGTATGGGTGATTTTGGCTGCGATCGGAACGTGGCGTTGGCCGGGGCAATCCGTGTTGGCTTATGTATTGGTCGGCGGTGTGGGGACGCTGGTGGGGATGATGGTTGACGTTGGGCACGCCTGTGCACATACCATTGGGGCCAAACTGGCACACGCTCCAACGGCAGTGGTTCTGCTGGGGGCCGATATGCCGCGCACACTGTACCCTGATGATAAGATGAGACCGAGTCAGCACATTGCCAGATCGCTGGGCGGGCCGATCTACAGTTGGATCGGCTTCGGGATTGGGCTGCTGTTATTACGTGTGACCGCGCCTCAGACAGCCTTGCGCTACCTGGCAGAAATTTGGACATTCGGTAACGCTTTGATTGGTGTGGCGATCTTTGCGCCCGTTCCCCTTGTGGATGGTGGAGTGATCATCAAGTGGCTTTTGGTGATAGGAGGGCAGGACGAAGGGCAGGCGGATAGGATAGTACGATGGTTGGACGTAGCCCTGATTGTTCTGCTCTTGATCGGGGCAGGAATGGCAGTGTTGATGGGCTGGTGGGGTGCAGCAGCAGCGCTGGTGATTCTGGCTATTTTGATCGGGTTAATCGTTGTAGGGATTATACGCTGATTAGGGAGGTAATCCAGTCTTCTTTAATCCACTAAATTAGAGAATTGCCAACCTATCATCACCTAGATTTAAGCGGATATTTGCCGCAAAAGACAGGTTCTTGGTTACAATAACGCCAGCCTCTTTCCGCAGCTAAAGGACTACATTATGTTGGGTCGACGTTTTGGTACTATGACCCTTTCGCAAATTATCACCAGTTACGTGATGCTGAGTATTGGGGCTGCGATTGATGCAACCAGTGTCAATATCTTTTTTGCGCCATTTAAAATCGCACCCGGTGGTGTAACCGGTGTGGCGGTTATCCTCAACCACCTTGACGCGCGCTTGCCGATAGGCTTACTGATCCTCCTTGGCAACATCCCGATTCAAATTTTGGGTTACCGGATGCTCGGTGGATGGCGCATCGTTGTGCGTACTGTGTTTTATATCTTCCTATATTCGCTTTTGGTTGAGTTCCTCAAACCCTATACTGCCAATGTTGAAGTTGGCACGAATGTACTCCTCAATGCTATATTTGGTGGTATTCTGGGTGGAGTAGCCGGGGGGCTGGTGCTGCGAGCAGGCGGCACACAGGGCGGAACTTCCACCTTGGGGCGTATCCTGCAGCAGCGATTTGGAATGCCCTTAAGCGCGACCGCACTTTATACCGATACCGCTGTGATCGTTTTGGCTGGTCTAGTCTTTGGTTGGGAAGGTGCACTTTACGCGATTGTCGCTTTATTCGTGGGAGGCGCAACAGCTGATTATGTATTAGAAGGGCCAAGTGTCATTCGGATTGCTACCATCATCACCGATAAACCGGATGTGATTTCTGAGTTAGTGATGGATGAGATGGGGCGCGGGGTAACGTCATGGCAAGGTAAAGGGATGTTTACCGATCAAGACCACACAGTGTTGTTTATCACAGTTTCGAGGGCGCAGGTTAGCAGTTTGCAGCGCTTGGTACATTTGGCCGATCCAAACGCCTTTATGGTGATCGGGCAGGGGCATGTTGCTTATGGTGAAGGCTTCCGGCAGATTAAAAACTGAGGGCGGTAATTGTGACTCTATTCTCAAACTGCTTTAAAAATAGGCTATTGAGCCAATTTTGGGACGCAACAAATCGGATAAAATTGCGTAGAATGAATTTGGATCATCAGAGGGTTGTGGTGGGGTACTCGGTGTGGGAGTGTTTTACTCACGCGTGGTCTGATCCTACCCTTGCCACGTCTTCTTAATACCGATAGACTTTTCCGAATGTTGCTCAACTTGCTCATTTTCCTGTATGTGTTCTGTGCTGTCTCACTTACTATTTACGCGTGCAGTCAGCTTTTTTTATTGCTTATTTATTTCCTTCATCGTCGTGACCCTGTTCCCACACCGCCTGTCGAGAAATGGCCGACGGTCGTTGTTCAGCTACCGCTTTATAATGAGCGCTATGTTGTTCGACGGTTGCTCGATGCTGTTGCAGCACTAGATTATCCCCATGAACTGCTAACCATTCAGGTCTTGGATGACTCCGATGATGAAACTGTCGAAATTACCGCTATAAAAGTTGCAGAATTAGCCGCAAAAGGCGTAAATATCCTGCACGTTCGCCGTCCTGAGCGCAAAGGCTACAAGGCTGGCGCGATGGCCTATGGTATGTCGTTGGTAGAGTCTGAGTTCGTTATGGTTTTGGATGCCGACTTTGTGCCAGCACCGGATTTTCTGCGTAAAACGATTCCACATCTTGTTGCTCGCCCTAAGCTGGGTATGGTGCAAACCCGTTGGGGGCACTTAAACCCCTTCAATAATTGGCTGACATTAGGCCAAACACTGGCTCTCGACAGCCATTTTGTGATCGAACAAACGGCTCGTAGTCGCGGTGGTTGGTTAATGACCTTTAACGGTTCAGGTGGTGTGTGGCGCGCGCAATGTATCCGTGAAGCAGGCGGTTGGCGCGACCTGACGTTGACCGAAGACCTAGATCTCAGTTATCGGGCGCAGCTCGCCGGTTGGGAATTTTTATACCTGCCGGATGTGGTTGTACCGGGAGAACTGCCGCCTCAGATTGCCGCTTACAAACAGCAACAAGCACGGTGGGCAAAGGGTACGACCCAAACGCTCGGCTACACTTTTCTCCCCCTGTGGCGTTCCAATTTCAGTATTGCGCAGCGACTGATGGCGACACTGCACTTGTGCCAGTATATGCCTCACCCATTGATGATAATGCTGCTGCTCCTGACGCCACCTTTACTGATCACTCATAGCCTTCAACATCTTTCACTGAGCATTTTAGGGGTAGTTGGTTTGATAACACCGCTTATTTATGTGGTGAGCCAACACGCGCTTTATGACAATTGGGCGCGGCGCTTGATGGCATTTCCGGTGTTGCTTGCGTTGGGGACAGGTATTGCGTGGAGCAATACACAGGCCGTGATTAGCGGTTTACTCGGTCGCAATACCGAATTCCGTCGTACGCCCAAATTTGTTCAAGAATGGCAGGGCAGCGGTTACGCCCTCAAGCGTGATCCCGCAATGTGGTTGGAACTGCTGTTAGCTGCTTATTCAATGTGGGGAACTTATTTGGCTTTACGCCTCAGTCCGGCGCTCGCACCATGGCTCGCAGTCTACAGCTTTTCTTTTGCCGTGATTGTGCTGTGGGGACTGCGTGACCGGCTGGCTTTGCGGCGGGCGCAGGTTGCAGTCGCGCAGTAATGTTGTAACCGGATGAACCGCCCACGCTGGCTTTTATCCTCGACTGAATTTAACTTCTTGCATCCAGCTTATTGGTTTGGGGATGTGGATGCCCGACCACTAAGTTTGTTTCGTATGGCCTTTGCGGCCTTGATGCTTAAAGAAGCCATCTATCATATATTTGTAGCGGATGTCTGGTACAGCGACACAGGGATGCTGCCCACATCGCTGTTACCGCGTGTATCCCCCAATATACCGACTCTTATGTCTGGCTTGAGCGAAACATGGATGGCGATTGCCTTCTTTGTGCTATGGGCAATCGTAGCGCTACTGCTGTTGATCGGTTGGCAGACGCGTGTCATGAGTGTGCTCAACTTTGTGCTGCTGGTATCCGTCATCAATCGCAATGAGTTGGTGGTGACGGGTGCGGATGGTGTGATGCAGGTCTTAGCTTTTTGGAGTTTGTTCCTGCCCTTAGGACGCTTTTACTCAGTAGATGCACGGCGACAATCTCCCAATCAACAGCCTAAGACTTATGCCTTTCCGGTGCGAATGTTCCAATTACAAATCGCGCTGATCTATATTTTTACGACGATATTTAAGCTGCAAGGACAGACGTGGCCGAGCGGCGATGCGTTGTATATGGCGATGCAGATTCGGATGCATACCTTCCCGGTGGCGGAGTGGTTGTTAGCCAACGCCTCGACCAGTGTTCTGCGTACATTGACCTATATTGCTTTGCTCATCGAGGGCGGCTTCGCACTGTTTGTATTTGCACCTGTATTCCAGCCTTATTTACGTAGAGTGGGGTTGATCGCAGGGGTGATGCTGCACGTGGGTATTGGGCTGGTGATGAATATTCCCAATTTCCCATTGGTGATGATCATCAGCTATTTGATGCTGATTGATCGGGATTGGGTCGATTGGATTGACCGTCGTTTGCAGGTGAGTACACCAACTACTCAACCTGTAACTCTGCTACCGGACAAATCCCCGCAAGTGACAAAATCCGGCTGCATCGGCTTGCTGATGGCAATGCCACGTGGGATAGCGCAAGGAGCCTATCGAGGTTTGTTGGCCTGCGCCTTAGCAGCAGTAATGATTACGGTTATCTGGGGGAATTTGCTGAACAATGACCGTTTGGCAATACGTTTGAACATACGCGCGATGCCCGGTGTTGTCGAGAGTAATCTGCGGTCAACCGGATTATGGCAGTCATGGGCCTTGTTTGCGCCTGATCCGCTGCCCTATGAAGGCTGGTTCGGGCTAAATGGCATGTTCCAGAATGGCGAGACCTATGATGTCAGGAGTAATCTCAGACGACCGCATTGGTACTCTGGCCCCCTTGCCCGTTGGGGCAAGCTGGAAGAAAACCTGATGACCAAAGAAAAAGACGACCCTCTTTTTGTCGCGTGGGCGGCTTACACCTGTAAACAGTTTCAGTCACAGGGCATCGTCGGTTTGCAAATTGTCTTATACAGCCGCGCAACCACACCACCCGGACAACCTTTCCTCCCGTATCGGACGATAGTGATGCAAGGGGGTAATTGTGGGAAAGATTAGCCTTCAAGTGGATCTGTAGACAAATTGAATAAGATGGATGTGCTTGCGAATATTGCAAAGCTGCTTGACGGTCAATCGCTGTTAGAATTACAAGCTGACAATAGCGGCGACATTGGTTTCCGCGCGGAAAATGACGAAGTTGTTGAGCTGTCGTTGCGCGGATGTGATTTACACGAACTACCCGAATCAATAAGCCATTTAGAATCTATACAAATTCTCGATTTGACTGACAACCATCTTCGCATACTGCCTGAGTGGATTGGTCATTTGAGCCAACTTAGAGCGCTCTATGCCGATAACAATCACTTAACCTCTTTACCCGTTTCATTGACCGGCTTAACTCAACTTGAAGCGCTGCACCTCGACTTAAATGAATTAGTTGAACTACCTGAAAGTATCGGCAACCTCCAAAAACTAACGCATCTCTACCTGCGTCGTAATCATCTCAATCGCTTGCCTGCTTCGCTGTGGACATTATCCAATTTGCAAACTGCCTCATTGGGTGAAAACCCATTAAGTGTACTGCCTGAATCTATTGGCGAATTGCAAAACCTGCGCCAGTTGTATATCCATAATAATGATTTAACGGTTCTCCCGCAGAGTATTGGTGATTTCAAACACCTCAAAACGTTAGACATCGGGCATAATACTTTAACAACTTTGCCCGAAAGCCTCGGTAATCTTACTAGCCTTACTGATTTTCTTTATATCAGTGACAATCAACTTGATCACCTGCCCGAATCGCTATCCAATCTAACCAACCTCGCTTATCTCGGTATCACCCACAACCAATTTACTGCCTTGCCTGAATGGATTGGTAGCATGAGCGGCTTGAAAGAGCTTCGGATTTACAACAACCAATTCACAACCTTGCCCGACTCAATTGGTCAGATGGCGCACTTACGCGAACTTCATGCCAACGCCAACCCTATCACCACTTTACCGGAAACCATCGGCAGCTTGAACCAGTTGACTTTGCTCGATCTTCGGAACAACCGTCTGCGTAGCTTGCCTGAGTCCTTCGCTAATTTAAGCAATCTCGAACAACTCGATTTACGTTCCAATCGTCTCACCGCACTTCCTGACAGCCTAAGCCAATTGCCACATCTCCAAAGACTTGATCTTCGCTGGAATAAAATCCGTGTCAAACCTGATTGGCTCGACACCTTAAATGAGCGTGGCTGTACGATTTATCAATAATCGGTACAATGGGGACTGTCAACGATTTGGGAAAAGGTATGACTTTTCCGCACCACTGAATAAACAAAAATTGACTCGAAGGTAACCTGTGACCACGACAGCCGATATTATTCGCCGCCGCCGCGCCCGTAAATCCCGTAAACATACCGCGCAAACTCAAATGCGCTGGCGCTTAGGACTGCTGATATTTTTCTTCATCGTGTTGGGTGTGCTGCCCATAGGCATAACCTTAGGTGGCGCAATCGCCATTTATCGCAGCGCCACCCGTGATTTGCCAACACCACAGGAAAGTTTGTCTCAAGGGGCGCTAGTCGGACTGACCGAAATGTACGACCGCACGGGCAATACCTTACTGTTAGCCGATTCCTCCACCAGCACCGGCACATGGCTGAGTCTCGAACAGACTCCGGCCTTCGTCTTGAAAGCAACACTTCGCGCCGAACAGCCGAATTTCTTGGCGATCAAACAGCCCAATATTTTTAGCATCTACACCCGTTTATGGGAGAATGTACTGTTTGGGCCGCTGCCACCTGACCAGACGCTGACAGGGCGCTTGGTTCGCGGGGCAATCGCCCCAATGCCCACCACACCCAACAGTGACGCGGTGGGACGCGAAATTGCCCTCGTAACTGAGATCGAACGTCGTTATACCCCTGAACAAATTTTGGAGTGGTATCTGAATACCGCGGATTATGGCAACGGTGCGCGGGGTATTCAGGCCGCCGCCCAAACGTATCTCGGCAAGGATGCGACCGCCATTTCGCTAGATGAAGCTGCTATGCTGGCAGCCATCCCGTTAGCCACGCAATATAACCCCTTGGACAATGAAACCGCCGCGCGTGGACGGCAGCGTGATTTGCTGCGTGCGATGCGAACCGGCGGCGACATCACCAGCAATGAATTTGATGCGGCGGCCAGCGTGCAAACGCCGATTTTGTTGGCGCTCAATCAACCGGAACAGATCGCACCAGAGTTTGTGGCGTATGCCCGTCGTCAAGCACAGGACATCCTTGACGGTCAAGGACGCAATGGCACGGAACTCGTTGCGCGTGGCGGCTTGAAAATCATCACCACGCTCGACCTCGATTTGTACTATCAATCCAAATGTGTGCTGCGAATCCAGTTGGCGCGTCTTTCGGGCAAAGCCACTTCGCCGGATGCCGAGGATGGCAAACCCTGTACTGCCGCAGGTTATATGCCGACTACTAGCGCACCGTTGAGCGGCAATGCGCCTGATATGGGCACAGTAGTTGTGATGGATGCGGCTACAGGCGAGATTAAGAGTATGGTCGGTTCAGCCACCAAACTTGATTCGCAGCCGGGACCGACACTTTATCCTTTTGTATACTTCACGGCCTTCGTGCGGGCGCAGGCCAATCCTGCCACGATGGTGCTGGACATTCCCCGTAAATTCCCCGGCGCGGCTGAAGGACTGATCTATACCCCCAGCAATCCTGATGGACGCTTTCGAGGGCCTATCAATCTGCGTGATGCCATGAGTGCTTGGCTGCTGCCACCTGCGGCTCAAATCGCCAGCGAACGCGGCATGGGAACCGTGCTGTCATTGGCGCATCGCATTGGCCTCAATAGCCTTGGCGAAGACGGACGCTATGACCTGTCGCTGCTGGAACATGGCGGCGCTGTTTCCGTGTTGGATATGACCTATGCTTATTCAGTGTTCGCCTCAATGGGTGACATGCATGGCATCCCGACTCAGGCTATAGGGCAGGGCTACCGTCAGCGGAATCCGGTTGCTGTGCTGCGGATTGAAGATGCTAGCGGCAATGCCATCTGGGAATATAATGACGCGCTAGTCGTCCAAAATAAGGTCGGTGTATTCACAAATGATGTTGGCTATTTGGTCAATAACATTTTGTCCGACCAGATCAAGCGCCGTCAGGTTCTAGGTGATAGTGTAGGTGCGTTGGAACTGCCCCGTTCCAACGCTGTAGTATCAGGTTTAGCGGGTGATAAATCACAGGATTGGACGGTGGGTTATACACCCCAGTTGGTGACAGGTGTGCATCTCCAGCGCTCTGATGATACTGCAATGGCACTTGATCCAATGGGTATGGATGGTGCGGCGTTGATTTGGCGCGGTTTGATGCAATATGCTCACGACCGTGATTCATTGCCCAATGCCGATTGGACGCGTCCCGATACGGTAACTGCACTCAGTGTTTGCGACCGTTCTGGATTGCTGCCGAATGGCGATTGCCCGACGCACACCGAACTCTTCTTGACCAGCAGCGGCTTCCAACCACAGCAAGAGGATACTTACTGGCAAAAGGTGCTGATTAACAGCCAGAGTGGGCAGCGCGCCACAGCCAGCACGCCCAACCAATTGCAAGTTGGTAAATTGTTCTTTGTGCCGCCACAGGAAGCATCTGATTGGTGGCAGTCCAATAATTTGCCCTTGCCACCGCTTGGCTACGACAACGTCAGCCGTCCCGAACTCTTTAGTAATGTTCAGCTTTTGCAGCCCCAGCCTTATGCCTATGTCGGCGGCGCGGTAGATATTCGTGGCACGCTCAAACCCGAGGATATGCAGTACTTCCAATTGTCTTATGGTGAAGGCGCAAGCCCTAGCGGTTATTTGCAGATTGGTAATCAGCAAACCAGCTTTACACCGGGCGCGAGTCTCGGCACATGGGATACCACCGGACTCAGCGGTTTATATACATTGTTGTTGACAGTCGTGCATAAGGATAATTCAGCCGAGTCAGCAGCCGTGCAGGTCATTGTCGATAACACACCGCCAACCATCACCTTGAGCGCTGGCGACCCCGGCAAAATTTACCGTTTCCCGCAGGAAAGCAGTATGAATCTCAGTGCTAATGTTAGCGATGATTATCAGGTGCAGCGTGTCGAGTTTTACCGCGATGGCGAGTTCCTCGGCACGGATACTGATAATCCTTACAGCTACACCTTTACGCTAACTGGAACTGGAACGTTTACCTTTACTGCTGTCGCCTTTGACGCGGTAGGTAACCAAACCAGCAGCAGCATCACCATCGAGGTTACACGGGGATAACTCATTCCTAGGGGCGCTAAGGCCGTGCGCCTTCAATTCCGAGTATCAAATCGCTTTTTCTGCTTTTCATTCTACCCCTTATTATGGGGCGAACCAGCAAATAACTCGTCTACTCGGATGGGCAATGTCGGCAGACAGTCTAAAACCAATGTGTCCACAGCGCTATGAATATGAAGTTCGCCGTAGTCTCGATTATCGTTGAGTTGATAGTGCCTTACCGTGCGCGTGACCGGATCAATAATCAGATATTCGGGAACACCAGCATTTTCATACGCTGCTTTTTTAACTTCTTCGTCGTAGTCGTGGTTTCCCGGTGACAACACTTCAGCAAGCAAATCAGGCACACCACGAACGCCGCGCTCGTGGATGATGGCTTCTCGTCCTGCACGAACAATGACAAAATCTGGTTGAATCGGGTCACAACCCGGCATGATTACGCCAATTGGCGCAAAGTAAATATAGGCGAGACCCTGTTCCTCAGCTTGTGTCCCAATCTTTGTCACCAAGCGCTTGATAATCCATTGATGAAATGCGCTTGGCGAGGTCGATATGTAAAGCACTCCATCAATGATTTCGTAGCGATTACCGTCATCAGGTAGGTTTTCCCAATCGGCATATGCCCAGTGTCCCTGAGGAGAGCCGACGACTTTGGGGGAATCCGTTCGCATAACCAGTGTGATCATTATTGTCCTCACACGACTTTTATTGATCTGATTATACTTGAAATTGACGTATCATACGCTCGATTGAACTGCCGTATTTGTCGCAAACGACTGCACCACATCAAACACGATGCCCAGCGATTTAATGTTATCTTGGCAAGTGGTGGCAGGTGCTTTGCCTGTGGTCACCGCTTCATAAAATTCGTGCAGCAAATAGGCTTGGGCTTCCCGCTCCATCACAATCGGAGGTACGAGTGTCAGTGCATCATTCTGGTTGTGGCGGAAGCCGGGACGATCTTCGACACCTAATAAATGTTGACCGTGAACTTGATCATCCTTGAGTGTCACCACGCCTTTTTCACACTCGAAGCGCCAGTTCGCATTCCACGGCGTTTCTTGCCCATTAGAACACCACGATCCGTTATAGGCCACCACTGCGCCGCTGGCAAACTCCAACGATACCGAGGCTGATGCGTCACCTTTATACCAGCTCCACGGAGGGTTCCAACTGCGTCCGTAAACCGACACCGGATCACTGTCGAGGAAGAACCTCATTAGGTCAAAGTGATGAATCGACATATCAATAATCAGCGGGTAGGGCATTTCCTCACGGAAGCCGCCAAAGTGCGGCCCTTTGAAGAACTCCACCGTCACCGCGCCAATCTTACCCAGTTCACCCGAATCGAGAACACTTTTGAGCGTTTGAGTCGGCACATGGTAACGGTAATTTTGTGTGACCATATGCAGCACGCCCGTTTCGTTGGATTTGCGGACGGTGGCCTGTGCATCGCTCAAGGTTCCAGCTAAGGGCTTTTCAGAAAGAACTGGTAAACCCGCGTCCATCGCGAGGCATGAGACTTCTTTGTGAAATTGTGGCGGTGTGACATTAATAACCGCGTCGGCACGGATTTTTTTGAGCGCGACTTCCAATGATTTAAATATCTTCGACCGATCCATATCGTAACGTGTAGCTTGTTCTTCAATAATCGCGTCATTAACTTCGACAAAGCCTGCAAACGAGACTTCTTTTGATTGTAAAACGGCGTTGATCCATGCGTTGCCCATGCCGCCGATGCCTACCTGAATGACTTTCATGCCTCATGTCCTTATCGCAAATGTGGTTTTTCCTCACTTGCTAAAGAGTATACACGCGATAGTGGTTCTCTAGGCAACCTTATAAGAGTAAAATAGTTCTACAACCTCAATTTTCAAATGCCTATGAGTACCCACAATGGAACTTAAAATGGTGCAATGGTCACGGAGGAAGCCATGACGGTATTCATATCCCGATTCAATAAATGGTGGATTGGCTTAATCTTGTTGATAGGTGTATTCCTCCTGTTGCTAACGGTCATAAACCTGCCACCAACAGAAAAGGTGCTAATCACACCTTCGTCACCAGATTCGCCTGCCGGATACTTAACTCATGTGCTGGATATTGTTCAAGAACGCGCACTCTATAGTGGCCAAATTTCAGACTGGTCTGCCTTTCGGAAACAGATAATTGCTATGAGCAGCGATGCCCGAACCACTGCTGATACCTATCCAGCCATTCGCTACGTACTACAGAGGTTAAATGACAACCACAGTCAATTATGGCCGCCCGATCAAGCCGCGCAATTTTCTGAGCATACCGGAACGGGGATTTTCGGGACGTACGTGTCACCGGTTGTCAAACGACTACCCGCAAATCTTGGCTATATCCAACTGCCTCAAGTCATTACCGAACAAGACTTCAGCCCATATGTACAAACCGTTTATACGATGCTGAAGCAAATCTCCCAGCCGCCGGTCTGTGCTTGGGTGGTCGATCTACGTGCTGATCAAGGCGGGACTATGTATCCGATGTTAGCGGCGCTTGGCCCAATACTGGGAAATGGCGAACTAGGCACATTTATCGACAAAAATGGACAAAAATCCAAATGGTCTTATCGAGATGGTGCCGTCAGTGTGGGAGACACCGTGATGTTTCAATCAACTCCACCAACCTTAGATGTGGATTATAGTGGAGTATCGGTCGCTGTCCTCATCGGTTCTTTGACCGCTAGCTCAGGTGAAATCGTAGCTATCTCGTTTAGCGGACGAGAACATACCGAACGCTTTGGAACTTCGACTGCTGGATTAACAACAGCCAATAACGCTTATTTTCTCAGTGATGGTGCAGTTCTCTTACTCGCTGAATCACGGGAAGCCGACCGCACCGGATCTATATTCATTGGCAGAATATCACCGGACTTCTATATAGCGTCTGGCACATCCGATGTTGATCAAGTGTTAGATGCTGCTACTGATTGGCTGAAAAACCAATGTTCCTTGTAAGGCTCAAGCGATGCACAACTGCACCCATAACTATCGACTACTTACACTGACAAATGTTCACGGATGATGTCTTGGCTGAGGTCATTCGTGTTACCTTGAGACACAATATGACCCTTTTCCATCACATAGCAGTAATCGGCTACCCGCAGCGCAAAGTCTAAGAACTGCTCAATCAGCAAAATAGAGATGTCACCTTTTTTACCAAGTGATGAAACGAGGTGTTCGATCTCTTCAACGATGTTCGGTTGAATACCTTCCGTGGGTTCGTCTAAAAGGAGCAGTTTTGGTGACCGCACCAGAATTCGCCCAATAGCCAACTGCTGCTGCTGCCCACCGCTAAGGGTTCCTGCAACGCGCTTACCCATCTGCTTAAGGACAGGGAAGATCTCGTAGACTTCTTCCACTTTTTGATCCGAATTTTTGAGTTCGCTGCCACTTAGTGCTTCCAAACCCATTAGTAAGTTTTCATAGACGCTCAGATAAGGGAATATGCCACGACCTTGCGGTACATAACCCAGTCCCATTTGTGCCCGTTTATGGGTTGGCATGCGGGTAATATCTTTGCCCTCGTAGGTGATCGTCCCCTTCCGCGCTTTGAGGTTGCCCATGATGGTTTTGATGAGCGTGGTTTTACCCACCCCGTTACGCCCCATCAAACAGACGATTTTACCCTTGGGGATTTCAATGCTCACATCGTTAAGGATGCGGCTTTCTCCATAATAAACATAGACATTAGATACACTGAGCATGAGAAAACTCCTGCCGTCAAATCAAAATGTAGGGAAAAGGCAGTGCGTAGCCTTCCGCGAGATGCCTTTTCCTGCCCGATTTTAAAATTAATGCCCGCGACCAAGATAGACTTCAACCACACGTGGATCACTTTGTACGTCCAGTACAGGACCTTCGCACAGCAGCTTGCCTTGATGTAAGACTGTTACCGTTGTGGCAAACTGACGGACGAACACCATATCATGTTCGACCACCAATACTGAACGGTTCTGACCGATCTTTTGGAGTAACTCGCCTGTACGGTCACGTTCTGCCCGCGACATACCCGCCACCGGCTCATCCAACAGCATCAGCTTCGGCTCTTGAATAAGGATCATGCCGATTTCAAGCCACTGTTTTTGCCCGTGCGACAATGTGCCAGCGCGTTTGTTGGCATCTGTGTGCAAACCAATCAGCATCAGCACTTCTTGGATTTTGTCTTTTTGCTCACTGGAGAGGGTTTGTAGTAACCGCCCCGTTGCGGAACGGAAACCAATTGCCGCTTCTAGATTTTGGAAGACACTTAGGCTGGAAAAAACGGAAGGTGTTTGGAATTTACGACCGATTCCGTAGTGGACGCGGTTTTGTTCAGGCACACGGTTGACATTATTGTGTTTGTCAAAGGCGATTTTGCCGTTGGTTGGGCGTGTTTTTCCGGTGATGATGTCGAGTAATGTGGTTTTACCCGCGCCATTTGGCCCGATGAGAAAGCGCAGCTCGCCATAATTGATCGAGAAATCGAGGCCATCCAGCACTTTGAATCCGTCAAAACTGACCGTTACTTTCTGGACATCAAGAATTTTGTTGCTCATATTTTTATCCTTTATTTGGCGTTTACGATTGCTTCATCCATCTCAAGATCGGCTTGCGAGTCGGCTTCAGTGAGTTCAGATGATGTTTTACGGGTATGGTTTATACGTTGCCACAGTTGTTTGGCAGCTCCAATGATGCCTTCGGGGAAAAGCAGTACCACACCGATGAAAAGGGCACCCATGAAAAACTGCCAGACATCGGGGTATTTGCTGCTAATATCGCTTTTACCCATATTGACCAAAATTGCACCGAGGATTGCCCCGACGAGCGTACCGCGACCACCGACCGCCACCCAGATCACAATTTCGATGGAGGCCACAATATCAATCTGCTTAGGCGCGATAATGCCGACCTGTGGCACGAATAACGCGCCAGCAATGCCAGCGATTCCTGCCGATAAAGCGAAGACCAATGTTTTAATCAGCACCGGGTTGTAGCCCATGAAACGCAGGCGATTTTCATCGTCCCGCAAGGCTACGAGAATGCGCCCAAATCGGGATTTGACAAGAAATCTACATCCCAGATAGATGAGGCCAAGAACCACTACTGTAACTAGATACAGGTTTAATTTAGTGTCGGGGGAAGAGAGCTTCGCGCCGAAGATGGTTTTCATCTCGGTGATGCCGTTCGTACCGTTGATGAGCTGCTGCTGCCCGACGAGTAACAGGGCGACAATCGCTGTAAGAGCCTGCGTGATGATTGAAAAGTACACACCTTGTACGCGACTTCGGAAGATCATAAACCCTAGGAGCGCAGCCAAAGTCATCGGGACGACAATCGCCAAAATAGTAGCGACGACCGGCGAGTGAAAGGGTTGCCATAACCACGGCAATTCCGTTACGCCGTATAGTCCCATAAAGTCCGGTAGATTTTTGCCCACCGCTTCAAGATTGAGGTACATAGCAAAGCAGTAAGCACCGAGACCAAAGAACAGCCCTTGACCGAGACTCAACATGCCACCATAACCCCAGATCAGGTCAAGACCGAGGGCAACAATCGCATAGGTGAGGAAACGTCCCAACAGATTAATCTGAAACGAGGATAAGGTCTGCGGCAGTACAAATAAGAACAGAATGCCACAGGCTACAAATACTATCCCTTGTATGATGGGATTAGCATGACGAAGTTTCAACATAATTGGATGTCCTTCTTAAGTACGACCACGCAGCGCAACCAAGCCATTGGGCTTCCACTGTAAGAATGCGATGATGATGACGAAGACCAATACTTTGCCCAATGTGGCAGTGGTACTTCTTTCGAGGAACGAGTTAAAGACACCGATCAATACAGCCGCCAGAACTGTACCCGGTAAACTGCCGACACCGCCGAGAACGACCACCATAAAAGCATCTACGATGTAGCCTGTGCCGAGCTGTGGGCCGATTTGACCGAGCAAGGTTAAGGCTGATCCGGCGACACCGGCTAAACCTGCGCCCAGCGCAAAGGTATAAGCATCGACGCGTCGGGTAGTAACACCGAGGCTGGCAGCCATTTCCCGGTTCTGCATGGTGGCACGGGTACGCCGACCTGCTGGAGAATGGTAAAGGTAAAAGTAGATACCGATGATACAAACGATGACCAGACCAATAATAAACAGGCGTTTATAAGGGAATTCCAGACCTTCTGCAACAACGAGGCTGCCGTTTAGCCATTCAGGGGCAACAACCGGAACATTGCGCGAGTCATAACTGCGGGCGATTTGTTGCAGAACCAGACCGACACCCCATGTGGCGAGAAGCGTATCTGTTGTTCGTCCGTAGAGATGACGAATTAAGAACCGTTCGAGTAATATACCTAAGAGACCGGTAATGAAAAACGCGGCGACAATCGAGATGAGGAAGTAAATACCTTGCTTGGGCGCATCCGGGCCACCCAACTGCACAGCTATAAATTGTTGGAAGAAGTAAGTTACATAGGCGCCGACCATGATGAATTCACCATGCGCCATATTAATAACTTTCATCAGGCCAAAGGAGAAGGCTAAACCCAAGGCTGCCAGCAATAAAATCGACCCGATGCTTAATCCGTTAAATAGCTGTACCAGTACACTTTCCACTTTAAAACCTCTTTCAAGCGTATTGTCTGTAAAACGTAGACAGGGACGCACAAAAGCGTCCCTGCAACCGTGCAATTCAGAATAGTGAAGCGAACCAGATCCTTAAGCGTCAACTCGATGCGGTGGCTTCTGGTGTCATTTCGTCCATAACAGGGCAACCAGCATCCGGCTTGGGTAGAGCAGACGCCCAAGCGTAGCTGCACAGATACGGATCAGGCTTGACCGGGCCATCAGTTGCGGAGATGGTGTCGATCAGACCATCTTCACGAATCTTACCGATACGAACGATCTTGTAGGTGTGTTGGGTCGGGCCATCAATGGTGACGGTGCCTTCTGGTGCGGCGAAGCTGATGCCACCTGCGGCTGCACGAACGGCGTCAACATCGGTGGTGCCAGCCTTCTCGACGGCGGCTGCCCACAGGTACACACCGAAGTAACCGGCTTCCATCGGGTCACTGGTGACGCGATCTTCACCGTACTTGGCCTTGAATGCCTTAACAAATTTAGCGTTTTCTGGAGTGTCTACGGTTTCGTAGTAGTTCCAAGCAACCAATTGACCAACGACGTTCTCAACACCGATACCGGTAACTTCTTCTTCAGCAATGCTTACCGAGAGGGTCGGCAATGTTTCGGCGGTGTAACCAGCATCCTTATATTGCTTGAAGAAAGCAACGTTGCTGTCACCGTTCAATGTGTTGAAAATCACATCGGGTGCAGCTGCCTTGATTTTGTCAATAATGGTGCTGAATTCGGTGCCCCCCAAAGGAACGTATTCTTCACCAACAGTCTCAGCACCTGCATCGGCCAGTTGTGCCTTGATGATGGTGTTGGATGTACGTGGGAAAACATAGTCTGAACCGAGCAGGAAGAACTTCTTCTTGCCTTCCTTCAACAGATATTCAACTGCTGGAACAATTTGTTGGTTGGTGGTTGCACCCGTGTAGAAAATGTTGGGTGATTGTTCCAAACCTTCATATTGAACTGGATAGAATAAGAGACCGTTATTTTCTTCAAAAACAGGCTTAACCGCTTTACGGCTTGCGCTCGTCCAGCAGCCAAACACAACGGCTACTTTATCTTCCAACAGCAGCTTCCCAGCTTTTTCGGCGAATGTCGGCCAATCGCTCGCTCCATCTTCGACAACTGGCTCGATCTGCTTGCCCAAGACCCCCCCGGCAGCATTAATCTCGTCAATTGCCATCAATTCTGAGTCGCGAACTGTGACTTCGCTGATGGACATGGTGCCGCTCAGTGAATGCAGGAGACCAACTTTGATTGTATCCTGTGCTTTCACCGCAAATGCTGATGAAATAATCGCTAACATACTGACAAGGAATGCAACTCTTGTCATCCGAACCAAAAACCGCCCTTTAACAAACTTTCGCATCATTTCCTCCGAAGTGTTGTATGAACCACGAATGATTAGACGATAGATGTGTGATGGTGCAAGCGTACAAATCTGCTGAAATTTCGCAGGAAAATTTGTGAAAAGTCGCTAGTTTTATTTTTTGTTACTAACGCGATCTTTAAAGACGTTCATTTACAAAGGGAAGAAAAGCTCATTTTTGCATATTGCACAAACATTAAGGATAATTTGCCGAAGGTTTTGGCAGCTATTTGTAGGAACGCGTGCATAAAAGTTGGGACGTAATCCGTATCAATCTGACTGTATCGTGTTTAACGTTCCGGGCTAACACTTTGATACATAGGAAATGAATGCCTCAATAAAGAATATTTGGTTAGAATGGCTAATGTTCATTACCATTTGGTTTAGTAAAGTGATTCTGTAACTTGTGGTTACATTGGATTAGGTGGATATCCTGTCAGAACTTGATGATTTGATATGGTTGCGGCTGATGCAGCTAGCAGATAGCGCAGTACCGATAGGTGCGGCGGCACATTCCTTTGGCTTGGAAACACTCATAGAAGATGGAACGGTTAGTGTGCCATTATTGACCACCTTCCTAAGTGACTATCTTAAAGAAATAGGGATACTAGAAGTTTCCTATTGTTTAACGGCTCACGCCTGCGCGTCGACGCGAGATGATTTTGCATCGGCATGGTTAGCGCTCAACATGCGATTGGATGCGCTGAAAACGGCACGGGAGAGTCGGGCTGCCAGCACTTCACTCGGACGACGTTTTGTGCAGTTGGCGGCTGATTTGGAAGATGATGCTCGTTTACGGGAAGCGATCAAGGTCGCAAAAGTGGAAGGCGTTGGAATCCACCACTGTGCGGCCTTTGGATTGGTCGGTGGTGTGTTGGGTGTTGAGGCGCGGCGTAGTGGATTGGCGTACCTGAATCAGAGCATCACCGGATTGGTTTCAGCTTGCCAGAGACTGATGCCGCTGGGACAAACCGCAGCCAGCCAAATATTGTGGGCACTCAAGCCGATTATGATCGAGGTTATCAACCAGTATAAAGAAGGCGCTCATGCAGTGGCCTTCACACCGATGGTTGATATGGCCTCGCTGCGCCATCCTGCCCTTAACACACGGTTGTTTATCAGTTGAAATACCGCGTTGAGGGGCGTTTGAGCCTCGACTTTAGCCTTGAACCAACTACCCAGCGTACCGTAATGCGCGTTTTAGAAGCACAACCGCCGCTCAAGGTTATTCGAGCGTTTGAGGCCGAATATGGTGCAGCGTTGGTGCATCTGCATAATGTGTCAGGTGGTGTGTTGGGTGGTGACCATCTAACGTTGCAGGCGCGGGTTGGCGAAGGCGCACGGGCGCAAATCACGACCACCAGTGCAACTCGTATTTATCGTAACCGAGTCGATATGCCACCTTCATATCAACTGAATGAGCTTTCGGTGGCTGAAAATGGGCTGCTGGAATTGCTGCCTGATCCGTTGATTCCGTTTGCGCAGTCGGCTTATCAACAGCGAACGGCGATCAAACTAGGCGATGGCGCAGGCTTGTTCTGGTGGGAAACAGTCGCACCGGGGCGTGAAGCACGGAATGAATGCTTCGATTATGACCTGTTGGGATTAGAGGTTGATATTGAGGCGAACGGCAGGCCGATTGCGTTGGAATATGCTCGGTTAGAGCCGAAGATGCGTTCATTGTCCTCGTTGGCGCGGTTAGGGGCATATCGCTATTTCTCGACGTTTTATATTTGCCGAGTGGGTTTACCTGCTGCACAGTGGACGGCTTTGGAATTGGAACTCGGTCAACTGGCAGGGGAATTAACCCGTCCCAACGAGATATTATGGGGTGTGAGTACACTGGTATGGGATGGCTTAGTGGTGCGCGGTGTCAGTTGTGATGGTCGCAGCTTGAGCAGCGGTTTATTGGCGTTCTGGCGAGCCGCCAAGCTGGCGCTTTATCGGCAGATTGCCACGCCACCGCGCAAAGTGTACTAATGAAGGCGCGGAAAAATCATGAAGATTGTCTGATGCTTAAAACAGCTAAAACAGGCACATTCTGAGTGAATATTTGTTTGACTAACGGATGTTATTGAGGAGCGTAGACCTTGCATTTAACTCCACGCGAGCAGGAAAAGTTATTGATTTTTGTGGCGGCTGAACTGGCGCGGAAGCGTCAGGCACGCGGTTTGAAGCTGAATTATCCCGAAGCGATTGCGATTATCAGTGCCGAGGTGATGGAAGCGGCGCGGGATGGCCGGAGCGTTGCGGATGTGATGGTGTGGGGAACGACCATCCTCAAACGGGCCGACGTGATGGATGGCATCGCTGAGATGATCCATGATGTGCAGGTGGAGGCGACCTTCCCCGACGGAACCAAGCTGGTGACAATCCACGACCCAATTCAGTAATACAAAGAATTGAACCACAGAGGCACAGAGAAAAGCAGAGAAGAGATAGGGGCAATATATGAAACCGGGTGAGTATTTGTTGGAAGAAGGCAGCATCACGCTCAACGATGGGCGAGACACGGCGACGGTTTTGGTGAGTAATACGGGTGACCGGCCGATACAGGTAGGCAGTCACTATCATTTTTTTGAGGTTAACCGGGCATTAGATTTCGACCGCGTGACGGCTTATGGGATGCGCTTGAATATCGCGGCAGGAACGGCTGTGCGTTTTGAGCCGGGTGAGCAAAAAGAAGTCCATTTGGTGGCGTTCGGCGGCTCGCGGATTATTCACGGGCATAACGGTTGGGTGAACGGGGCGCTGGATGATGCGTCGGTGCGCGAACAAGCTTTAGCCAAAGCTGGAAAGTAAAGAGAGCAAAAAGATGTCATTACAACTTCCACGGCGCACGTATGCCGATCTTTATGGGCCGACGACCGGCGACCGGATTCGGCTGGCGGATACCGAACTGATTATTGAAATTGAAAAAGATTTTACGGTTTATGGTGACGAAATTACGTTTGGTGGTGGCAAGGTCATCCGCGATGGCATGGGCCAAAGCAGCACCGCCACGCGCGAGGGGAAAAATGGTACGCTCGACCTTGTGATTACCAACGCCATCATTATTGACCATTGGGGCATCGTTAAAGGTGACATCGGCATCAAAGATGGGCGGATTGTCAAAGTGGGTAAGGCGGGCAATCCTGATACGATGAACGGGGTTGATCCCGAATTGGTGGTGGGCGCAGGCACAGAAGTGATCGCAGGCGAACACCTGATTGTGACAGCGGGCGGCATCGACAGCCACATCCACTTTATCGCGCCGCAGCAGGTCTACGAGGCGATTTCCAACGGTATCACGACGATGATTGGCGGCGGCACTGGCCCCGCAACGGGTACGAACGCCACGACTTGTACGCCGGGAGCATGGAATCTGGCGCGGATGTTGCAGGCGGCGGATGCGTGGCCGATTAACTTTGGTTTCTTGGGCAAAGGGAATGCGGCATCTGGCGAGCCATTGAGCGAACAACTACTAGCGGGTGCGTGTGGGTTGAAGCTGCACGAAGATTGGGGAACGACTCCGGCGGCGATTGATGCCTGTTTGACAATTGCTGATGAATATGATGTGCAAGCGGCGATTCATACGGATACGATTAACGAAGCGGGATTTGTCGAAGATACGATTGCGGCGATTGGTAACCGCGTGATCCACACCTACCATACGGAAGGCGCAGGTGGTGGTCATGCACCGGATATTATCCGCATCGCTGGTTACCCGAATATCCTGCCGTCATCAACGAATCCGACGCGGCCTTATACGGTGAATACGATTGCCGAGCATCTGGATATGTTGATGGTGTGCCATCATTTGAACGGACAAGTGCCGGAAGATGTGGCGTTCGCGGAAAGCCGTATTCGTCCAGAGACAATTGCGGCGGAAGATATTCTGCATGATATGGGTGTGTTCAGCATGATTTCGAGCGACTCGCAGGCGATGGGGCGAGTGGGCGAAGTGGTGACGCGGACATGGCAGACGGCACATAAGATGAAAGTTCAGCGCGGTTCGCTGCCACAGGATACCTCGCGAAATGATAACTTTCGTGTGAAGCGTTATGTGGCGAAATACACGATTAATCCGGCGATCACACACGGTATGGCGAAGGATATTGGTTCGATTGAAGCGGGCAAGCTGGCTGATCTGGTGTTGTGGAAGCCAGCGATGTTCGGCGCGAAGCCAGAGATTATTCTCAAAGGCGGCTTCATTGCTTGGAGCGTGATGGGTGATGCCAACGCTTCGATCCCGACACCGCAACCGGTGCTGTATCGTCCGATGTTCGGGGCATTTGGTGGGGCAACGGCGGCGACCAGTTTGGCGTTTGTCTCCAAGGCGGCAATGGACGCGGGTATCGGTGAAAGCTTGGGGTTGAAGAAGGCGACCGCTGCTGTTGAAAATACGCGGTCGATTGGTAAAGCCAGTATGATCCATAACGATGCGACACCAACGATTGAGGTGAACCCCGAAACTTATGAGGTGAAGGCCGACGGTGAAATCCTGACCTGCGAGCCAGCGGAAAGTTTGCCGTTGGCACAGCGCTATTTCTTGTTTTGAGATGGTGAGGGCAAGTCCTTACAGGCTTACAGATGATTCGGAAACTGCAAAAACTGCAATTGCAAAAACCGTTTAGACAGCGGATTTGAGGGAGCGAAGTGCCGTAAATGCGGAAGATTCTGCAAATTCGTCAGATTCGGAAGTGCAGTTTATGTTGGAAATGTCGTCAATGTCGGAGCGATATTTGGCAAATTCGGCAGCACAGGCAGCAATTTCGGCAATGGCAAAAGGTGTTTTTGTGCCGAATTTGCCGATTGGATGATGTTAAGATGCGGTGGGGAAATGGATAGGGGGCCTGCCAGCCGCAAGCCCGTACAACAAGCCAATGTTAAGATGCGTGAGGATCAAGAGGGCGCACAGCCGTGCGCCTCTACACTAGTCCCATAGATATGATATTCGATATGCTGATCGAATGGGTTACATTTTGGAAGAACATTTTGTAACTCTTTTGGGGTGTCGGCGCTAACGGTTTTGAGGGAGTGGGATTGTTAAGATGGTTGCGAAATGGTTGGATTTGGGTTGATGATGGTTTGTGGGTTTAAACCTAACAAATAAGAGTTTCAAGTTTTAAGTCGACCCCACTCTAAGCCTCCCCGTAGTAACAGAGAGGGAATAATACTATGGGTTGAGGGATTTCTTGAAATATTCGATAAATCATAAAGAGACAAGGTACAAGTTGCAAGAAACCCCCACCCTAGCCCTCCCCCGCAAGCGATGGAGGGAATCAATGCAGCACAGTGATGTTAAGGCTCTGGGGATGAGAGCGAGATAGGGAGAAGAATTATGGGAAGTGAAAAACGAGCATTTCGGGTTGGGGTGGCGGGGCCAGTGGGCAGTGGCAAGACGGCGTTGGTTGACCGTTTGAGTAAACGGTTATGGCCTCAATACGATTTGGCGGTGGTAACGAACGACATTTACACCAAAGAGGATGCCGAGTTTTTGCTGCGGCAAGGAACACTGCCAGCCGAACGTGTGCGCGGTGTAGAAACGGGTGGATGCCCACACGCGGCGATTCGTGAAGATGCGTCGATGAATTTGGAAGCGATTGCTGACCTTGAAGATTCGCTGCCGAACGTCGAACTGATCCTTGTTGAAAGCGGTGGTGATAATCTGGCGGCATCCTTTAGCCCCGAATTGGTGGATGTATTTATCTATGTGATTGATGTGGCGGGCGGCGACAAAGTGCCGCGCAAAGGTGGGCCGGGGATTATCCGGTCGGATTTGTTGGTGATCAACAAGATTGATCTCGCACCATTTGTGGGTGCTTCGCTGGCGGTGATGGATAGAGATGCGCGAAAGATGCGCGGTAAGCGTCCGTTTGTGTTCACCAATGTGCGGGAAGAAATTGGGTTGGATGCGGTGATTGCTTGGCTGGAAGGGGTGATGCAGGCAGATGGTCGGCGGACGTTGATGAACGCCCACAACCGTGACGAATGGAAAGTTGTGCCACATTCCCATGCTTATGCGCGGGAGGAGTTTGAACCGGATTCGGAACGGGTTTCGATTTTACCGCCCCGTTATCAAGGCGATGTGGATGTGAGTGCTGCGCCGATGGGTGCGTCAGATTTGAAGTATAAGGCGGATGGCAAAGTGGCATGGGACGAGATGTGGACGGATTTCTGTGATCTGGCGCTGGCAGGTGGCCCGCCGCATCGTGGGACGCTGCTTGAGCCAGTGATGCCGGACTTTGTGGCGACCAATCCTGTGGGTTATGAGAATGTGCTACAGGAATTGGAACGCGGTATCAAAATGGTGACGGGTTTGCCGACCCAGCGCAGTACCTCTCCCGGTTGGATGGGGCTGGTGTGCCGGGATGAAGCGATGGCGCTGTGGTTGCTGCGGGCGATCATTGTGGAAAATGTCAGTGTGCGGCGCGAGGGAAATGTGTTGTTTTTCCCAGCCAGCCCGGAATTCCAGTTGGCAGGGGAAATCAAGAATGTGATTACTGTGATTGCCAAGACCCATCATTATTGGCAAGAACACGCCAAGGTGCTGCAATCGGCATAAGATTTTCCACACATTTTTTAGGCTCTAAATATCACTTTTAGAGCCTCCGCTTCAATCTTTCATATTGATTCAATTAATTCTGTCATCATTACAAATTATCTTGCCATGTTGCACTTCTAGCGCTACAGTTATACAACGTTACTGTAACGTTATTTTACGTTACACATTGCAGGTATAAAAACTATTTGAGGAAATGTGATGCTAAAAGATCATTATCGAATATTGATTTGTGTGCTGTTGATGACATTATTAGTTGGAGGAATGGTTGTAGATGCTCATCCGGTTGAGCAAAATGCGACGCAAACGATCCGGCAACTGGCGGACAAAAATCATTTTTATTTTGGTGCGGCGGCTTCTCCAACGCATTTTGGTGATCCGAAATATGTCGAAACGTTGAAAAACGAATTCAATATGTTGACACCTGAGAATGAGGCGAAGTTCTGTTCGCTTCAACCGCAGCAAGGGCAGTTTGATTTTCGTTCATTCGACCGCTTGGTTGATTTCGCTGACCAAAACCAAATGGTTGTGAGAGGACATAATTTGGTCTGGCATCAATGTGTGCCGGGTTGGTTGGCTAAAGGCGACTTCAGCCGTGACGAAGCGATTAAGCTGCTGCGTGATCATATCTATACAGTGGTTGGGCGCTATAAAGGCCGTATACCGTTTTGGGATGTGGTCAATGAAGCGATTGACGACAACGGTTCGGGTTTGCGTGAGGCTCCTTGGAAGCAGTTTATCGGTGATGATTATGTGGAGATGGCTTTCAAGTTCGCACACGAGGCTGACCCTGATGCGCTGTTGTTTTACAACGATTACAGTACCGAAGGCATGAATTCTAAATCAAACGCCGTGTACGCGATGGTCAAAGATTTTGTGGCACGTGGTGTACCGATCAATGGCGTAGGTTTGCAGTCGCATTTCACAGTTGGTGAGATTAATGCGGACTCGGTCGCCCAGAATATCAAACGGTTGGGTGAGTTGGGACTGCAAGTGCAAATCACCGAAATGGATGATCGTTATCCGGTTGGTAGCTCAGACGCGATTTTGCAACAGCAGGCAGGGGATTATCGGACGTTACTGCAAACCTGTTTGGACAGCAAATACTGTACAGCGTTTGTGACGTGGGGCGTGAATGATTTGTATTCGTGGCTGCGGGATTCGAACTTGGGTTTTTATGAGAATCACACGGTAAAGCCGCTGTTGTTTGATGATGCGTATCAACCGAAACCGGCTTATTATGCCGTACTTGATACTCTAGCACGTCACGCAGGCGAAGCACCGATACTGAGTGATGCAGAAATCGAAGCAATGAATGCACCGGCAGCGCCAACTGTTGCTGAGATTAAACTTCCGCCAGTGCATAAGAGTGATCCCAAGCAACTTGCGCCTGATCCGGTGGCGGGTGCGGCTTATTATGCGCCGTTTCCGGTGGCGATTCAGTTGGATGGGAAAACAGATGATTGGGCAAATATCCCGCGTGTAACGGTTGACAAAGGGTTAATGCTGCCTGCTGATAACACTATGAGTATGCAGTTTGCGGTGGCAGCTGATACGACCAATATTTACTTTTTGGCGGAGGTCAAAGACAGTAAACTCGTTTATGGGAAACATGATCCACTGACCGAGTGGTACAAAGAGGACTCGGTTGAGTTTTATATCAATGCGACAGGTAACTTTGGGCTGACAGCCTATAAACCGGGTGTGGTGCAGATTGCTATTCCAGCGGCGAATATCGGGAACGCTGGCGCATTGAAGATCGGCGGCAGTAACAGTGCCGATGCTCATGTGCAGGCAGTTGTGGTCAAAACGGATGATGGTTACACGGTGGAGGCATCCGTGCCGCTGGTAACCGATGTGTGGAAAATCGTACCGCTGACACTGGGTAAGTTAGGATTACAGGTGCATTTGAACGGTGCATCCACTGACACTGACCGTGATACGAAACTGATTTGGTCGGCTTATGATACGCAAGATCAGTCGTATATGAACCCAAGTTTGTTCGGTCAATTGATTTTCTGGCGAGCTAAAAAGGCCAATTAAGAAGCCGATAGGGCTGCACATCACGCAAATTGGTAAGTTTTGCAATAAATACAGAGAACAAACGAAAAGGACTGGTCTACGGACACAGTCCTTTTCTTATGCTAACCTAGTGACGCAGCGTGTTGCTTGACAAAGTTATACGTTCGCGTTAAGATGCTGCTACGTTACAGTAACGTAGCATAACGTTACAGGATAAAGTATGGAAAAGTTACATGTAACAATTGCAGATGTCGCCAAGCTCGCTCAGGTTTCAAAGATGAGTGTGTCGCGTGTACTGAATGGTCAAACTGGCGTTTCAGAATTGACACGGCAGCGCATCATGGAAGCGGTTGAACAACTGGGTTATGTACCGAATCCGGGAATACGCGGTCATGCCGACGCGACCAAAATGATTGCACTGCTGATCACGGACATTACGACATCTTATATGGGTGAAATTGTGCGAGGTGTTTCGAGCGCAGCCGAGCGGTTGAATTACGGGCTGATGCTTTATACGCAGGGGACCTTGCGCACCATAAACCATGCTGAGCGGACTAAATTTTATTTGTCGCTCTTGGACAATGTGATGGTGGATGGCGTGCTGATGGTTGTGCCCTTGGATTACGAGGTTATTGTTAGTGATCTGAAAGCGCATAACCTGACCTATGTGATTATTGACCATCACAATGGAACGGACAATGAACCTAGCGTCACGGCTACCAATCGCAAAGGCGTGTTGGATGCAATGCGCCATTTATTGGCATTAGGGCATCATCGCATCGGTTTCATTACCGGGCGTATGGATATTGTCTGTTCGGTTGATCGCCTCCAAGGATACAAAGATGGGTTGGCAGAAGTCGGTCTACCATTTGATTCACAACTGGTTATGGAAGGGGATTTTACTCAACCGACCGGTTTCCGGCAGACACATACACTTTTACAACTACCACAACCGCCAACTGCAATTATTGCCTCGAATGATTTGATGGCATTTGGAGCGATGGACGCTGCCAAAGCCGCTGGCTTGCAGGTTGGGCATGATCTCTCTGTGATTGG
>JBBSBM010000002.1:0-208906 GCA_038251275.1 Aggregatilineales bacterium | reverse complement strand
TCCACGATCACATACACCCACAAGCAAAAATCATCAAAGTTCTCTATCATTATCTTGTCTCTCGTTTCGGTTGGGATTTGTTTGGTCCCTTAACCCTACCGAACGAGAGATTTCTTGTCTACTAACTAGCATAAGACCCAATTAAGATTAGGTTTACTAAAAAAGAATTTGGAGTGCAAAATATGGTTACATATACTGATCGTCCTTGGACGAAAAAATATGACCCCGGTGTTCCTGCCAGTTTAGAACCGTATCCCGATGTAACTGTTCATAGTTTTCTACAAGAAGCCGCAAAAAAAACGCCCAATAATCCTGCACTGATTAGTAGCGCTCACCTTCCATTACTTGGGCGAGTAAGCAGTTCACTCAGTTATCAAGAAGTTGACCAATATTCGGATGCGTTAGCTGCCGGACTCGTTGATATGGGGTTAAAAAAGGGTGATCGCGTCGCGTTGGTGATGCCCAATATCGCAGCCTTCATCATCAGCTATTACGGTGTCCTCAAGGCAGGTGGCGTGGTTGCAGCTACCAATCCCACTTACCCAGCAGACAAGATGCAATTCCAGATTAATGATTGTGATGCGCAAATAGTGATCACGATGAGCCTGTTTTATAACGTGGTAAAAGAGATTCAACCCAAGACTAAAGTAAAAACCGTAATCGTAACGAATGTCAAAGAATATTTACCCACCCCGGCCAAACTACTTTTTACTTTAGCCAAAGAGAAAAAAGAAGGTCATCGGGTTGAAACTCTGCAAAATGGTGATCTATGGCTTCAAGATGTCCTCACAAAGTACGCAGGGAAAAAAGCTAATGTGACGATCAATCCAGACAAAGACTTGGCGCTTTTCCAATACACGGGCGGTACAACTGGCATTTCCAAAGCGGTCATGGCGACTCATAAAGCACTGGTCGCGAACACCCTACAAATCAAAGCATGGCTTGAGGCCGGTGGAAATCATGAACCCCACAGTACATTCCTTGGCGCACTTCCCTTATTCCATGTCTTTGGTATGGTAGGAGTGCTTAACAATGCAGTAGGTTTAGGCGCTAAAATCATACTTGTGCCAAACGCCCGCGATATTAAAGATGTTTTAGATTGCATCAACCACTTTAAGCCATCACTGTTTCCGGGAGTTCCCGCTTTGTATAACGCCATTAATAATCACCCTGACGTAAAGGCCGGTAAAGTCGATTTGCGCTCAATTCGAACGTGTATCAGCGGGTCAGCACCATTACCACCATCAACAAAATTGGAGTTTGAGAAAATCACAGGGGGAAATCTACGTGAAGCTTACGGGATGAGTGAAACTCCCACTGCCGCCCATTGTAACCCAATATACGGTGAAAACCGCGCAGGTTCAATCGGACTACCGATATCTGACACAGATGTGCGCATTGTGAGCCTCGATGACGGAGTGACTGAAGTACCCGTAGGCGAAATTGGTGAGATCATCATAGCGGGTCCACAAGTGATGGTAGGCTATCACGGGATGCCCACCGAAACTGCTAATGTATTGCGCCAGAAAGATGGAAAAAATTTCGTATATTCGGGTGACATTGGCAGAATGGACGATGATGGTTATTTTTATATCGTCGACCGAAAGAAGGACATGGCTCTCATCGGTGGATTTAACGTCTATCCCAACAATATAGAAAAGGTGTTGAGCAAACATCCGGCTGTTATGGAAGTTGGCGTCGCAGCTATTCCTCATCCTGATGCTGACAAAAGTGGGCAAGAAGCGCTGAAAGCATGGGTCGTCCTTCAACCCGGCCAAACAGTCACCGAAAAAGAACTTATAGATTACTGCATGAAGCAGTTAGCAAGGTATGAAGTACCTACAAGAATTAGTTTCATCAAGGAACTTCCTAAAACTGCGGTTGGCAAGACATTGCGACGTGAATTGGTGCAAATAGAAATGGCAGATCGCGAAAAAGTCCTTCAGTGATGCGTTATTAATGCCTGATCAATTTGAAGTTGATTAGGCATTAAGCGATTACGAAGAGGCAAAAAAGGGTTATTAGCGAAATTTGGAAATCGTTTGAAAAGCAGAATATGTTTAGAACTAAAAGGTGTGAGCCATAACGAATATGTATTGAGGCAAGCAGCCGTAAAATAAAAATAAAAGTTCTCATTTATAAAATACTGGAGTTAAAAATGACTAGCTACGCTGATCGTCCTTGGACAAAAAATTACGACCCCGGTGTTCCTGTCAGTTTAGAACCCTATCCGAATATTAGTGTTCAGAGTTTCCTCGAAGAGGCAGCAAAAAAGTCACCCAATAATCCTGCGTTAATTAGCAGCGCCCACCTACCAGTGTTGGGGCGTGTCAGCAATTCTGTTAGTTACCAAGAACTTGACCAATATTCAGATGCACTGGCTGCTGGACTTGTGGATATGGGCTTGAAAAAAGGTGATCGTGTCGCATTGGTAATGCCCAATATCGCGGCGTTCGTGATTAGTTATTATGGTGTGCTTAAAGCTGGAGGCGTGGTTGCAGCCACAAATCCGACCTATCCAGCAGACAAAATGCAGTTCCAAATTAACGACTGTGACGCACCGATTGTCATCACAATGAGTCTGTTTTACAACACGGTCAAACAGATTCAAGCCAAGACTAAGGTGAAAAAGGTAATCGTCACCAATGTCAAAGAATATTTACCAGCCACAGCTAAACTCCTCTTCACGCTAGCCAAAGAGAAAAAAGAAGGGCATCGTATTGAATTACAGAGTGGCGATGTGTGGTTTCAAGATGTTCTTATAAAGTATGCTGGCAAAAAAGCCAATGTAAATATCACGCCGAATAAAGATTTAGCACTTTTCCAGTACACAGGCGGTACTACAGGCGTATCAAAGGCCGTTATGGCAACGCACCAAGCCTTAGTGGCAAATACGCTTCAAATGCGCGCGTGGCTTTCTGGGGGTGGCGACACAGGCAAACCAGATAAGTTTTTGGGAGCAATCCCATTATTCCACGCATTCGGAATGGTGGCTGTGCTTAACTTTGCGGTCGGTATTGGAGCCGAAATCGTACTTGTTCCTAATGCACGAGATATTGGTGATGTGCTAGACAATATTAATGTGTTTAAACCCACCTTATTTCAAGGCGTTCCCGCACTATACAACGCCATAAACAATCATCCCGACGTCAAAGCGGGTAAGGTGGATTTACGTTCTATACGGGCATGTGTAAGTGGTTCTGCGCCGCTCCCTCCGTCAACCAAACTCGAATTCGAGCGCATCACCGGAGGCAAATTGCGTGAAGGTTACGGCATGAGCGAAACCCCTACCGCCAGTCACTGTAATCCCGTTAGTGGCGAAAACCGCACAGGTTCTATTGGGCTGCCATTACCGGATATGGATGTGCGCATTGTGAGTCTCGACGATGGTGTAACTGAAGTGCCAATCGGGGAAATTGGAGAAATCATTATGGCTGGGCCGCAAGTAATGGTTGGCTATCATGGAATGCCTACTGAAACCTCTAATGTACTGCGTCCGAAAGACGGGAAAAATTTCATCTATTCGGGCGACATTGGACGAATGGATGATGATGGTTATTTCTATATTGTTGATCGCAAAAAAGATATGGCGCTCATTGGTGGATTCAATGTCTACCCCAACAATATTGAAAAGGTGTTGAGTGAACACCCCGCCGTGATGGAAGTCGGTGTTGCGGCCATTCCGCATCCAGATCCCGATAAAAGTGGGCAAGAGGCTCTTAAAGCGTGGGTTGTACTACGTCCAGATCAGTCTGCAACCGAGAAAGAGCTAATTGATCACTGTATGAAGCGTTTAGCACGCTACGAAGTTCCAACTCGTATTAGCTTTATCAAAGAACTGCCCAAAACCACTGTTGGAAAAACGCTGCGACGTGAATTGGTGCAAATGGAAATGGCAGACCGTGAGAAGGTTCTTTAGGAGAATATGCTTGATGCCCAGTCAAACATTGATTGGGTATCAAATTATTCAGGGAAAATATAATCACCGTCCAAATTGAGCCAATTCATATTCTGGTTAGTGATTTAAGTTTATGTAGGAGTTGTTTGGTGAGCAATGACTTCGGAGGCGGAATTCTCAACGGGTTTAGGTAGATAATATCCCCGGTAAAATGCTCTGGCCGGCCCACGATTAAGATACCAGACGACATAAAAGGTGACTAAGATGCCAACGGCGAATTGTCCTAGTGATAAAGAGTTAAGAATGGAGTCTAAAGAACTTACCCCTGCATCCAAGTTTTGCTGACTCAGTTGCCCAGCTACGACGTTCAAAATGTTGAAAAGTGTTAGAAGTGCACAGGTTAACATCAACACAAAACGCATAAAAGTTGGGCGACCTCGCCAAGCAAAAAAAGCGATTATCAAAAACACAATCGCAATAACTGCTTGCAAAACTATTTTGCTATCCGGAATACCTAGAAAATCCGCACCCATGGCAAAGGGTTGTGTGCCATCATCAGCAAACTTTAGATTAGCAAAATGCAAACGAACAGAAATCAACATGCCAACTTCCATAAGCGGAAAACAGGTGAAAAGAATCAGGCTGGCAAGGATAGCCAAAGTTACACCAAATGGCCGAGGTGGTCGTTGCATTTTTCCTCCAAATCATACTTTGTAAGAACATTATACGCTCTGATTAGCGTCTTATATTAAACTATGTTACAATTGTTACTATCCTAAAGATGGGATCACCACTAAAGTGAAGTGATAATATGAATCTCGACAACCTGATTGATGTGTCATACCAGACATTCCAAGAACAGACTCAAGTTGCACGCCTCATTCTTTTACATCCCCGCAGTCGTTATCGTTCGGTTTTAGTTGCGAAACTCCTGCATTCATTAGATAAACGCATTCTTTATTATGCACTTGGACCAGATGACGTTGATCTCAAATCGCTCCTTGCAGGATTAACTCATGATCTTGCCAATCAGTTTCCAACCTTTGGGCGACATATTAATATCTTACCTCCAAACAAGGTTAGCGATTTTAACACATTAGTTGAGACGTTTGCCCAAGACCTTGCGGAGGTCAGTAAAGAACCGTTTTACCTGATTTTGGATGAGTATGATCGCAGTGATAGTGCCGATGATATTCAGATGTTTGTAGAAAAGCTGATTGCAAGTCCTGTTCATAACTGCCGAATTATTATTAATAGCCGGACATTACCGCGACTCCCTTGGGTATCGTTGATCGCTCAAAGGCGCGCAGTTCTTTTGGAAGACAACCTGCTTATTAAGCATGATTTTTACCGTGTTGAAACCGGTGGAACACACAAATTGGAAGTGTTCGCGCTGGGACCGGGTCATGTCTTAATGAACGGCACGGCTATTGAAAGCTGGGAAGGCCACCTACCCCGCCTGCTCTTTTTCTTTGCACTTGACCGACCTATTATTACACGCTCAGAAATCTGCCAAGCATTTTGGCCTGAACTCCACATGGATCAAGCGGTCAATGTTTTCCATGTGACTAAGAGACGCCTACACAAGGCGATGGATATGGATGTATTGGTGCATGATGGCGGATATTATCGGGTAAACCCTGATATGGCGATTCACTATGATGTGATGGATTTCGCTACTGCACTGATGGACGGACGAACAACTGAAGGCAAAGAACGCCTTCCAGCGTGGCAGCGCGCGATTGACCTTTATCGTGGACCATTTTTACAGGGACATACTGATAAGTGGATATTGGATAGGCGAGCCGATTTTAAAGCAGGTTATTTGGAAGCGCTGGCCGAAGTCGCTCGTATCCGACTTGAGGAAGATCGTCCTGAACATGCCTTAGGATTGTTTCAACGGGTGCTAGCTGAAGACAGCACGCACGAAAATATCCATCGTGAAGTGATGAAGCTGTATGTAGCTTTAGGGCGACGGAGCGAGGCCGCAGCCCACTACCAACGCTTAACAGATGAACTCAAACGCGAAGGGAAAGCCCCTTCGCCTGAAACAACCGCCGTATACCAGAGTATCATGGCGCAGTAAATTTCAGATACCGGTTAAAACACAACAGCCACTTATTCAAAGTGGCTGTTGTGTTTCACGCCCTCGGAGAGATTCGAACCCCCGACCAACGGTTTAGAAGACCGCTGCTCTATCCTCTGAGCTACGAGGGCAACACAAAGGATTGTAAAGCGGGCATGAATGAGAGTCAAGCGGTTTGAAGTCAGATTTTATTCTTTGATAAAAGTTGTTTTTATTTGCTGCACAATTGTAACTACTCAGGTGGTATTTGAGGGAGAATTGCGTAATCAAGGCTAATTCATCTCAACCATCTGAGGGAGACTTCATCGCTCCTAGTTCCAAAATCGATACTCACATTTTGGAAAATGAGGGAGAAAAGGGTACCTGAGTAGTTACGCACAATTTGCAAATTGTGCATTACTTCCGCTGAAATGAAAGGCGGGAAGCAGCCGAGACACCGCTGAAATTGCAAATTTCTTTGGCAAGAGGCTCAGCTAGATCCGCTGAGTGCAGCGGAACCCTCCCGTAATGCCACCGCTTTGTCACTGACATGTCGTTTCAGCGGATATGAGGGAAGCAGTCGCAAGAATCAAGTTGCAGTTGACAAACGGGACGCTAGGATTTGCTACCTTTTCTACCAAGATGCAAGCGTATTGAATATCGACAAAGAAATTTAGAGTGTTATGGAGTGTATCCATTATTTGTTGAAATGGCACCAAAATAAAGGTTAGATTAACACCTATGTTAGAATAGAACATTTATTCCAAAAAGTCAAGTAAATTGATAATTTGTTCTAGCATTGAAGGATTGTCTTTGAAGGTGTTCTGAGGTATAATATATCAATGAAGAGTCTACGGAAATTCCCCGAATAGACATAAGTAGATATGTCCATATTTTTCACACAATTGAACGATGAAGTAAGGAGCGGCTATGGCGGATCAAGATACCGCGCAGATCAGGCAACAGCGTGATGAAGATATCATTCGTCTTAACCCAATGGAACACGTGCGAAAGCGCCCCGGTATGTATGTGGGCGGTACAGATAGCAAAGCGCTGCACCATCTGATTTACGAAGTTGTTGATAACTCAATTGACGAAGCATTAGCTGGACGCTGCGATCATATTTTGATCACACTATACAATGACGACATTGTTTCAGTACAGGATAATGGTGGTGGTATTCCAGTAGGTGTCAATCCTAGTACGGGCAAACCAACCGTCGAAGGTGTAATGACTGAAATCGGCATGGGTGGTAAGTTCGGCACTGGCGCATATAAGGTCAGCGGTGGTTTGCACGGTGTGGGTGTTTCGGCAGTCAATGCATTATCGACTGAAATGCGAACCAATGTGTTTCGAGATGGCTTTCTGTGGGAACAGATTTACAGACAGGGTGTTGTCGCAACGAAACTCAAAAAGTTGCGCGAGATGGAACCGGGGGAACATACCGGTACACGACAGACGTTTCAGCCAGACTTCACCATTTTGGAACATAACAGCTTTAACTTTGATACTTTAGCGCAGCGTTTTCGTGAAATGGCGTTTGTGACACGGCGTGTAAATATCACGCTAAAAGATGAGCGTAAGCAGCCTATTCCACGTGAAACCTCGTTTTACTTCGAAGGCGGTCTGTATTCCTATGTACGTTATTTAAATCGTAGTCGCAGACCTTTGCATGATCCAGTTTATCTTGAAAAAGATATTGAGATCTCACGCGAAGGCAAAGAACCGATTGTCATTGGTGTAGAAGTCGCTTTTCAATATAACGACTCGGCAAATGTAGTAGAAATGGCATTTGCAAACACAATTAACACGCCTGACGGCGGTACACATCTGACAGGTTTACGATCAGCCATAACCGGCGTAATCAATCGCTATGCCCGTAAAGCAAGTTTGCTGAAAGAGAAAGAACCTAATTTCTCCGGTAATGATACGCTCGAAGGTATCACAGCAATTGTCAGCATCAAACATCCAGACCCATCGTTTGAAAGCCAGACAAAAGTGAAGCTGATTAACCCCGAAGTTCAGGGAGCAGTTTCACAGGTAGTTACAGAAGCCTTCAATGAGTTTCTCGAAGAAAATCCGCGTGAAGCACGGCGTATAGTCGATAAGTGTATGACGAGTATGCGGGCGCGTGAAGCAGCACGTAAGGCGCGTGATTTAGTGCGCAGCGGGCCGAGCCTGCTTGAAAGCACAACGTTGCCGGGTAAGCTAGCGGATTGCTCCCAAAAGGGCGAAGGCGCAGAGATTTACATCGTCGAAGGTGACAGCGCAGGTGGCTCGGCCAAACAAGGGCGTGACCGGCATTTCCAAGCGATTTTGCCCCTTCGTGGTAAGATTCTGAACACAGAACGCGCACGGATGGACAAGGTGCTGGACAGCAATGAAATCAAAGCCTTGATTTCGACACTAGGTACAGGCATCGCCGAAGATTTTGCAGTCGCAAATTTGCGTTATGGGCGCGTCATTATCATGACGGATGCCGACGTAGACGGCAGCCACATTCGCACTCTGCTTCTGACGTTCTTTTTCCGCCACATGCAAGCGATCATTGGTGACGGTCATTTATATATTGCACAGCCGCCAATTTATCTCCTAAAGAGTGGTAAAAAGCTGGAATACATTTATCCAGAAGCCGGAATGTCTGAACAGGAAATTCTGAACAAAGCCTTGAAGAAATATGACCAACCCGATAAGGTTGGCGTGCAACGGTATAAAGGTCTGGGCGAAATGAACCCGGAACAATTGTGGGAAACCACCATGAATCCGGAAACACGCACCCTGCTCCAAGTGACGATTGATGACGCGGCGGAAGCTGACCGCGTATTCGATATGTTGATGGGCAGCAGCGTGCCTCCACGCCGTCGCTTCATCCAGACCCATGCCAAGAGCGTACGAAATTTGGATGTGTAGTTCGCTTTTTGTCGGAGGATATCCTCTCCGGCAAGATGAATAAGGATCCGTAAACGGGACTGTATTTTTCAAAAGGGTTGCCAAGTTGGCAACCCTTTTTGTTTGTCACTGAGCAAGTGGAATGATGGCATTAGGAGCAATTTGTATGGCTATTGTATCGCCGACTACAGGTACGGGTACGCCAGCGGAGGCATATTTTGCAGTAAGTGTAGTGCCAGAAATGTGTCGCAGCGTGATGCGATAGGAATCACCTTGAAAGACAGATTGGATAACTGCGGCAGGAAATGAGTTAAGTGTGTTGGCTGGCACAATTTTTACAAAATCGGTATGTAAGAGCAGGCTTTTGGCTGCCTCGGATACGGGAAATGAGCCAATGGATGTAGTCGCTGTTCCATTTTGTGTGCTAAGAATTGGCAAAATATTATCAAGGCCGAGAAAATGGGCGACAAAGGCGGTTGCGGGATGCTGGTAAATATCGGTGGGAGTCGCAAACTGCTCTATATGTCCCGCATTCATGACCGCAATACGATCGGCAATGGCAAAAGCTTCATGCTGATCATGGGTGACATAAATCGCCATGAGATGCAGATGTTTGATGATAGACCGTAATTCAACAATGAGTTCTTCACGCAGCGCGGCATCCAATGAGCCTAGCGGCTCGTCGAGCATCAAGAGACGCGGGTTCGGCGCAAGGCTACGGGCAAGCGCGACCCGCTGACGTTCACCACCGGAAAGTTGAGTAACATCCCGTTTATCGAAACCGGAGAGGCCAACCAAATCTAACATTTGACGAATGCGAGATTGCTGATCCGATGTGGGTAAATTTTGCATCTGAAGGCCAAATGCGACGTTGGCAGCCACGTTCATGTGTGGGAATAAGGCGAAGTCCTGAAACATCAATCCAAAGCCACGCTGATGCGTTGGAACGGATTGAATATTTTGATTATCGAGCAGAATGCTTCCGCTATCTGCTGTTTCAAGTCCGGCGATGATACGAAGTAAGGTGGTTTTACCACAGCCACTTGGGCCCAAAAGACAGACAATTTCACCATCGTTGATAGTGAGATCAATCCCCTTTAAAACTGGCACACCGTCAAAAGCGCGTTGAACGCCACGAATTTCGAGCATCAGAACTCCCCTACTCCGGCTGTCCGCAAGCGTTCGATCAAGATAAAACCGACCGCAGAAACCAACATGAGAATGCTGCTCATGGCAAGCGCTTGACCATAATTAAGTGAGCCGGGTTGACCTAGCAAACGAAATATCACAATGGGAATGGTCGGCGTATCCGGGCGGGCAACAAACAGTGATGCGCCAAATTCACCCATGCTGGTTGTGAAGGCAAAGGTCGCCCCAACGATCAAGGCACGACTGATGAGTGGAATATCAATCAAACGCCAAACTCGGATATTGGATGCGCCGAGTACGCGTGCCGCTTCTTGATAGCTCGGTGGAATGGCATGCAAGGCAGGCAAAATACTGCGAACGACAAAAGGCATGGCAACTAATGTATGAGCAATCGGAATGAGCAACGGTGACGAACGAAGATTCAAAGGCGGCTTATCGAGCGTAATGATAAAGCCAAATCCGAGCGTTACCGCGCTGGTCGCCAGTGGCAGCATAAACAGCGGATCGAGTAAATTTGACCAGCGCGACACACGCCCCGATAACAAATAAGCCGCCATTAAGCCGAGGGCAACCGCGAGTAAAGTGGTGATCAGAGCAAAAATCAATGAGTTACCAACCGCTTGGATCGGTGGCACAAACAGAATGGAACCGCGCGAATTACGGGTCAACTGCTGGTAATACTGGAGTGTTAGCCCTTGATCGCTAGAAACGGAGGCGGCGATCAAGGACAGCAAAGGGGTGAATAACAAGACCGACATCAATACAACATTGGTAAAAACAGCTAACTTATCGCGGCGGGTCGAAGGACGCACGGCGACATTGTCCGCGCTAGTAATATCAGTCGAGAGGCGGCGTTGAAGGCGTGTATAGACCAGCATCAGCGCAAACATCAATAGGATTTGGACGAGTGATAAAGCTGCGGCAACAGGTAAATTAAACAAATTAACCGCTTGACGGTAAATTTCAACTTCAAGGGTTGCAAAACGTGGGCCACCCAGCAACAACACGACACCAAAACTGGTGAAGGTGAAGATAAACACCAAAATACCAGCAGCAGTAATCGCAGGGCGCAAAATCGGCAGGCGAATATGCCACCACAAGCGCCAACCATTTGCACCTAACACGCGGGCGGCTTGTTCAATACGCGGGTTTTGATTCGCCCAAAAACCGGTGATGATGCGAAGGGCGACGGCGTAGTTATAAAAGACGTGGACAATCAGGATGATGCAGAGTGTTCGATCCAACTGAATAGGTGGTGTGGCAAAACCAAAAGTATTGACCAAGAAGGTGTTGAGCAATCCGCGCGGGCCGATCAATGAGCTAAAGGCGGCGGCTACGACAACTGTCGGCAAGACAAAAGGTAAGGTTGCCAATGAAAGAAAAAGCGATTTACCGGGGAACGTATAACGCGTAAATACATACGCTGAAGGCAAAGCCAAAGCGAGTGTGAGAACAGTTGAAAGTACCGCTTGGACAACTGTAAAAGTCAGCGTATTCAGATAATAATCCGTAGTGACGAGGTGCGTGAATCCAGTAAGATCAAGCTGGCCTTGTGGCGCAAGACTCACGCCCAAAATCGTCAGCAATGGATAAATAAAAAAGAGCATTAAAAAGAGGAGTGGCGCGAGTAATAACCCGCGCCACAACAACCGACTTAACGTAAAACGGTTTCGGTCCATGCCTGTAACCACTCTTCACGGTTGGCATTGATGTCAGCAAAAGCGACAACAGCTGGTTTTTCAGGAATGGCAGCAAACTTAGTGAAGACTTCGGGCAGCACAGCCTTGGGAATGACAGGAAAGACAAACATTTGAAGGGGCATATCTTCTTGGAATGGTTGGCTGAGCATAAAGTCCACAAATTTCTGTGCGGCTTCAAGGTTCTTGGTGCCATTGAGGATACCTGCAAATTCGATCTGACGGAAGCAAGTACCATCGGCAATGATGCTGCCTGTGGGCGCGGTATCCGGCTGGGGATCAGCAAAGTAGACTTCTGCTGGCGGGCTGCTGGCATAACTTACGACCAAAGGATGTGAACCTTTACCACTGCTGGCGCTGAACTGTGTGTAGTAGGCATCATCCCAACTATCGGAAATATAGACATCATTAGCGACAAGATCTTTCCAGAAGTTGATATAGGTGTAATCGCCTTCAGTACCAAACTGATTAACAGTCGCCAGCAAGAAAGCCAAACCGGGTGAGGAACTGGCCGGGTTTTCGACTGCCAACAAACTCTTATATTCAGGTTTTGTGAGGTCAGCCAGTGATTCAGGCAGCGCGAGTTTTTTATCAGCGAAATAGGCCACGTCATAGTTGAGGCAGACATCGCCATAATCAATCGGGGTGACCCGATTTTCGGGATCGAGTTTGAATTCGTCAGAAATGTCTTTGGCGGCTGGTGAGTCGTAAGGCTCGAATATATCCGCATCCAAAGCGCGACCGAGGAAGGTATTATCCACACCAAACATGACATCACCCAGTGGATTGGCCTTGCTGAGGATGGATTGGTTGACCATCGCACCTGCATCACCATTCTTGAGGATTTGGACGGTGATTCCACTTTCTTTTTGAAAAGCATCCAAGACAGCTTCACTCACGTTGAAGGAGTCGTGGGTAACAAGTGTCAATGTAACATTCTCCTGCGCGGCAGTAGATGATAGCACTGACAATGCTAGTACGAGCAGAACGAGAACAGAAGTAAAACGTCGCATCTACACTCTCCCTTTCATCACTAGAAAAACACTTGAATGGGAGCCTGAAATAAAAACCACCCGCTACGGATTTGTAGGGGTGGTTGACTGAAAAGGTCTATCAGGCACTCCCTACGCCGGTATGACCCGGATCAGGTTAAGGGTCGGTGCGACATTACGCACCCTCTCAGCCCGTTTGCACGGACTCCCCTGTACACAGTATTCAATTAAACAGCAGGATAACACAAAGATTAGGCGATTTCTAGAACCGCTTTTAGGGTTGGTCTAGAAATTCGTCCAAGTAGGTGGTGAAGTGTCCGGCATTACAAGCATCGACATAACGCATGAGTTCTCCGCCACCAACAGGATATAAAGGATAGCAACTGGTCGGCCAAGCACCATTGGGAGCATGCGCGATGTAATCCGCGCCGGGAGCGGGAATCAGCAGCGAGTCGAGGCTGCGTTCGGATTGAGTCACGAGTCGCTCGACCGTGAAAATAACTTTATCGGCAAGATAGACCAATTCCATATCAACACCAACATTGGTGTTGATGCAAACATTGCCAAAGTTATCCCCTTCTAGACCATGTATAACGGCAAGATCACAATGCAGCGCAGGAAAGGCAACCAGTTCTTCGCCGGTGTAGGGATCAATAATCGTTTTTATGTCAGGACGAAGGCGAAGCAGGTCTGTGCCTATCCACGCGTGGGATGGCGTAAATCCAACACCCGAAATTCCAGCACGGATGCCAAGGGCGAGACTGGCTTCGGTTTCTTCGATTATTTTAACTGTGCCTTTTTGTGCAGCTTCAGTAAACATCGGTGCAAAGCCGAAGGACTCAAGCCCAAAGTAGCAGGAACGAATGGTACTGACGCACCCTGCCCCAACCAGCAAATCCGACTCATAACCAGCTGTGAAACACAGCAGAGTCAGGTCGCGCGGTAGAGGATCACGACGCAGTAAAGCGCGGACAAATGCCGTTGGGCGACGATAAATGGTCATACCGCCGAGGGCAATCGTCATACCCTCTTCGACCAGTGCAGCAGCTTCGGTTAGCGAGATTTGTTGGTGCATATTGATTGGTTTATTCGTTCAGAAAAGAATGTAACGTTAGCGCAAAGGTAGATGGAGTCAAGTGGCGAAGCCAATTTTCAAATTGGTCTATCCAAATCTTGACAAACCGTTGATTGCTCACTAAAGTATACACATGCATCAAGAGAGGCTCTCTTATGAGAGTCCGGCAACCTAGGAGTCAACCCAAGGTGCCCGTCCACCGTTGTGGAGATGTGGTCACAATTTCGATTGTGGCAACAAATTTGACGGTGGTGACTATCTCGCGCCTCGTTGTGATGCTTATCAACGAAGGCGCTTTTTATTTCACCAAGGAAGGTTTCGTAACATGACCCCCATTTACCTCGATCACTCGGCTACTACTCCCGTTGACCCGCGCGTCGTACAAGCCATGCTCCCCTACTTCACCGAAGTTTACGGCAACGCTTCGTCAGCGCATTCTTACGGTCGCAGCGCCGAACACGCCATTGAATCCGCCCGTGAAACGATTGCAGCCGTTCTCAAGTGCAAACCAAAGGAAATCGTCTTCACTAGCGGTGGTTCCGAAAGTGATAACTTAGCAGTACGCGGTGCGGCTTGGTATGCCCGTCAAGCAGGCAGAGGTACACATCTGATCACCACCCCAATTGAACATGGAGCCATCGGCAAAACCATTGAGCAATTGGCAGCGCTGCAAGGTTTTGAGCGCACCGTTCTCCCCGTTGACCGCTTTGGTCGTGTGAGCGTGCAAGATTTCGAAGCGGCTTGCCGACCGGGAACCACACTCGCCAGCATTATGTACGCTAACAACGAGATTGGCAGCATTCAGCCTATCAGCGAATTGGCAACGATTGCCCACGAACATGGTGCGTTGTTCCACACAGATGCGGTACAAGCTGCTGGTCAATTGTCATTGGATGTTAATCAACTGGGCGTAGATTTACTTAGCATTTCCGGTCATAAGTTTTATGGGCCAAAAGGTGTTGGCGCACTGTACATCCGTGATGATGTCGATTTGACCCCCGCACAAACCGGTGGCAGCCATGAACGCGGTCTGCGTGCTGGCACACAAAATACACCATTGATTGTCGGCTTGGCGGAAGCCTTGCGTTTGGCTTATGAAGAATTGGAAACGCGCACGGCACATTACCGCAGACTGCGCGACCAACTGATTGGTGGCGTGTTGGCGACCATCCCGAATGCACGGTTGAGCGGTCACGGAAGCCAGCGTTTACCCGCACACGCCAGCTTTGTATTCGAGAATATTTACAGCGGCACGCTGGTGAGCTTGCTCGATGAACAAGACATCGCGGCCAGCGCGGCCTCGGCTTGCAAGACGGGCAATCCCGAACCATCGAGCGTATTGCTGGCACTGGGTTATGATCGTGAAACAGCCGCTTGCAGCCTGCGATTAACCGTCGGTGTACAAACTAAGGCACAGGATATTGATTACACCGTCAAGACACTGGCGGCAGCGATTAAGACCCTGATTCGTAAGCCTCAAGGCCAAGTAGTCGTCGCCTAAGTAATTACTGCCAAAAATTATGGTTTTAGAAGGGCTTCTCGATCTCGTTTTGGAAGCCCTTTTACAACCTGCGCGTAAGCGTGATCGACCATTTCCAAGATTTCCTCATCTGAAATTGTGCCATCAAAAACGACCGTAATCCAATGGCGTTTATTCATGTGATAACCCGGGGTGACAGCCTCATAAGTTTGACGCAAAATCTCAGCTAAATCCGGATCACATTTGAAGTTGGCTTGACTCGGCGCGGCATTTATAGGAACAAGAGCAAAAATTTTCCCTTTGACGCGTAAGGCCATTGTTTCGAAATCAAACGGAAAATCATGTGAAGTCGCAGGTTTCGCAAGTGCATGAGCTTTCAGCGTTTCAACATCCATAGAGCATCCTCAATAAGCACATTTTTCAGACTTCAATAATATGACCTTCTGCGGCCCGCAGCAACCGATCCCAAAGAGCAAGACCTAGCCCCGATAGCCCAAAGGTATGAACCAAAATCACATCGACATTGGCTTGATCCAGCGACCGCATGGCACTAAAAAGATTGTGACTCACTTCAGCTTCAGTCGAACCCAAATTGACTACTTCGACAGGTAAATCAGACACCTTTGCCAGTTCGTTATCTGGCAGCAGCAAACCAACCCGTTTGGCCTGCTCGATTTGCCCCAGTGCATGGGTTCGCATTGCAGGCAAGAGTGCCTCTGAAACGCCATTAAACAAAAGCAACTCAGCGCGCGGCGAGTAATGCTTATAGAGCATACCGGGAGCTTCGATGCCCTCCTCATCCTCATGCAGATGTTTCTCTACCATTTGCAGATTCGGGATAACTGCTTTTAAATTTTCGAGAGTAATGCCACCGGGACGCAGCATAACAGGTTGATCTTTGGTCAAATTGAGGATCGTCGACTCGACACCGATGACCGCCGCACCACCATCAAGAATACAATCGATGCGACCGTTTAAATCTTCGAGTACGTGTGCGGCAGTCGTAGCACTAGGACGGGCAAAGCGGTTGGCACTCGGCGCAGCAATTGGTAAATTCGCCGCTCGAAGCAATGCAACCGCAACTGGATGTGACGGCATACGAACGGCAACTGTTAGCATTCCGGCCGATACATTGGCAGGCACATTAGATTGACGCTGCAAAACAAGCGTCAACGGCCCCGGCCAAAATTGCCGCGCAAGTTCATACGCCAAATCAGGAATATTGATAGCAACAGTCGGCAGTTGAGCCAGATCATGCAGATGAACGATGATCGGGTCAGAAGCTGGACGACCTTTAGCCGCAAAGATTCGATCAACTGCTTGAGCATCCAAGGCGTTTGCACCAAGTCCGTAAACGGTTTCAGTTGGAAAGGCAACTAATCCACCAGCCGCAAGGATTTTTGCAGCCTCTTGAATAGATTCAAGTTCAGGCACATCAGCATCAACATGCAAAACACGAGTCACAAGGTCAGGCATTGTCACTTTCCTCAACCACTTTGAGCATCAGCCAAGCGGATTGCCAAAGCGGACATGTAAGTCTTATTTTCGCAGCGAGAACGCCAATCTAGAGGGATAGCATCCAAACCTAAACGCGCTCCCATAATCCCACCTGCAATGCAGGCAATCGAGTCACTGTCACCATCGGTGTTGGCAGCACGACGCATGCAAGCCACATAATTATCAGGATAACGAAGGACACAATATAAGGCGAGCGCAACCGCCTCTTCACCCGTCCAACCCTGCCCGATGTGATCCAAAGCAAGGTCTTCATTCGTCCATCCAAGGACATGACCTACCCGCAAAATCGCGAGATCCATTTCGTCGGAAATGCCTGTCGTGAATTCATACAAACGCGACATGTAATCGACAATCGGCACTTGGTCTAAAGCCATTTTGACGAGATAAGCCGCCGCGACACTTGCAGCAATCGCAGTTGGATGACGGTGAGTTATTTCACTGCTGGCGATAGCAATTTCTCGCAATCGGGTTTCGTCGTGCTGATAGATAAAACCTAAGGGGGCAACACGCATAGCCGAGCCGCAACCTTTAGACTTAATAATCCCCGACTCACGCCACGAAATGCCCGATTGAAAACGCTCGACACCGTTGATACAGGTTGTACCGGGTGCGCGATCATTATCGGGACTCTCCAGCCATTCGATGAAGCGATTGCCGATCCCTTGCATCAGGTCATCGATAGATACTTTGATGCCTGCATCCAGCAGCCCTTCAGCCAATGCCAAAGTCATCTGCGTATCATCAGAATAAAGGGCGAGATTAGGCGGTTCTTGAATACCAGCGATTCCATATTCCTGACGAATTGCCGAGAGTTTCGTAAATTCAACGGGGTAACCCAGCGCATCCCCAAGTGCTAAACCAAACAAAATGGCTTTGATTTGTTGAACTGCGATTTTCATTCATGACCCATTCACATGCTGCAATTCAGAAACGGTTATAATCATAGCAGAATGAGATTGTAATGGAGTAGTCACGATGACAGGATTGCAACGTATTTGGGATCGGGTTAAGCCCCTCTCAATCAGCTTATTAATTGTATTGGTTTTTGTGGCGGGATTCATATTGGGTAGCCAGCGAAATCCATTATTAGCGCAAGGGGATACGGCTGCACCCGCTGATGCAGCCAAGAGTTTTGAACCATTCTGGCAAGTTTACAACATGATTCAAAGCACTTACATTGACCGTGACAAGGTTGTTGATAGCAAACTGGTTGACGGTGCGATTAAGGGAATGGTCGATACACTCGGTGACCAATTCAGTGGTTACATGGATGCTGAGACTTATCCGCTGTTTAATAGTGATCTTTCCGGTGAAGTTGAAGGCATTGGCGCAGTCGTCCAAACCGACGAAAAAACCAAAGCCATCAGCATTGCGCAGGTTTTGGAAGGTTCTCCAGCAGAAGCAGCAGGACTCCAGAGTGGCGATATTTTCTTGAAGGTAGAAGGTGCAGACGTAACGCAATCGTCACAGTTTGATCTGGTGCGGTTGGTACGTGGCAAAGAAGGCACATTGGTCAACCTCACCATGCAGCGCGGTGACCAAACATTAGACTTCAAAATTGCGCGTGCGAAGATTACTACCCCCGTAGTCGAATCCAAAACTTTGGATAACGGTATAGGTTATGTAAAGCTGCGCAGTTTTGATGTGAATGCCTACCAAGAGGTGAGTTCAGCTATCGAGAAGTTGGGTGGCAAGAACCTCAAAGGCTTGGTGTTCGATTTACGCGGTAATCCAGGTGGATTACTAACCAGCGCCATTGATATTGCCAGCATGTTCCTCAAAGATGGGACTGTGCTTATTGAGGATTTCGGGAACGATAACAAGCAAACATACAAAACCAACGGCAAATACCTTGGCTATGATATTCCACTAACGATTTTGGTAGATGAAAATAGTGCCAGCGCCTCTGAGTTGGTATCGGGTGCAATGCAGGATACAGGTCGTGCCAAACTGGTCGGTGTTAAGACTTTCGGCAAGGGAACTGTCCAAACATGGCAGCAGTTGGTGAACGGTGGCGGCATCCGACTGACAATTGCTCGTTGGCTAACACCAAATGGGCATTGGATACACGGGAACGGTATTACACCGGATGTGGTGGTTGAGTGGCCACAAGCAAACCGTGACGAAAATAATGATCCCCAGTTGAATGCCGCAATTGAATCGTTGACGAAGACCATCACCACCGCCAAAGCAGCCTAGTTCAAAAGCCTTCGCTTGACCTACGATGCTCACTCCTAGACTTTGCAAGGTCTGAGCATCGTGCTATACTGCGGCGGCCTTAAATAATTACTCAGGAGATTCTGCCATGCAGGTGGCTTTACAAATCGCTTCAATTATTATCTCGGTTGTGCTGATTATTCTCATCATGCTTCAGGTTAAGGGTGGCGCGTTGGGAAACTTATTGGGCGGCGACGCAGGTGGGGGCATCTCACGCACACGACGCGGCCTGGAAAAGACCCTTTTCCAAATTACCATTGGTCTGTCGATTGCATTCTTGGCGATCTCGATTCTCTCGGTGGTCGCTAATCAGGCCAAGTAACCGACTCTGATTCATTCAAGCAGTGATATGGATGCTATTTATAAGGTGTTTTGTAGAACTGCAAAACACCTTTTTGCATTGAAAGTATAAGAGGCTTTTATGCTGCGAGGTTTCCGCTGGCAAGTCCTTGTTTTGGTGATGGCGCTGGTTCTTTTTGGTATCAGCCTCGCCAGCCGAATGGGTGACAATAATAATCCTCAAATAAGTGTACCCACTGCAATTCCAAGCGCTACACCAACCGATTCGCCTACCATAGAGCCGACCGTCGCACCTGTTCTGCTCACTCCAAGTACCAATACCAGCAGCACAGCAGCTAATATTCCAACTTACAAAGAAGCACTTATCGGTAATGTGCAGCGGTTAAATCCTCTGCTGGCGAGCCTGAATCCCGTTGACCGCGATATTACTTCGCTGATTTTTGAAGGCTTGGTGAAAATTAATGCTTACGGCGAACCTATACCGTCGTTGGCTAAAAGTTGGGTGATTTCGTCTGACGGTTTGGATTATGTTTTTCAACTGCGGAATGATGTCTTGTGGCAAGATGGACTCCCGTTCGGCGCAGCGGACGTGCTTTATACGATGAGCATTCTACAGGCGGGCGATTTCCCCGGTGATCCCGCACTTGGGGCATTTTGGCGCACAATTGAAGTCCAGCAGCTTGACACAGAGCAGATTCGCTTTCGGTTAACACAACCCCTAGGCAGTTTCTTAGATGCAATGCAAATTGGCATCCTACCTGAACATGCGCTACGGGGAACGAATGCAGCACGATTAGCTAGTCATCCGTTCAACCTGTCACCGATTGGCACAGGGCCTTATCAATTGGAAGCGCTGCGATCAAATGGTAGCAATCGAACCGATATCGTCGATTTAAGAGCAGCGCCCGTTTACCGTCAACGTCCAGAGGGGCAAGCTGGATATGTAGTAGACCGCATTAGTTTCCGTTTATACGGAACTTTTGACGAGGCAATAAACGGATTAAAAACGGGTGAGGTCGATGGGCTTGCGGGTCGCAATCGAATTGAAAGTGCTGCCCTGCTCGATCTCAGTAATGTAAGTTTGCACACGACGGTAGAACCAACATTGGGTGTTCTCATTTTCAATTGGGCGAGTGACAACACTAAGTTCTTTCGCGAACTGCGTATACGGCAGGCGCTCCAAATTAGTTTGGATCGTGCGGCTCTAGTTGCCCGCAATTTGAAAACGGCGTCGATGAAAAATGAGGCAGTGATTGCAAATAGTCCACTTATACCGGGTTCTTGGGCTTATGTCGCAGATTTACCGTGGCCTAAACCAGATTTATCGGCGGCCACACAATTACTGGATACTTCAAACTTGGGTAAAGGGACAGCAGAAGATACTCCTGATCCAAGTGGAAAACGATTCGGCTTTAGTCTCCTTACGCCAAATGTTCCTAATTTAGTGAGCATGGCACAAAATATCGCAAACCAATGGTCACAATTGAATATCGATGTGACTGTTGAAGCAGTCGACCAAGACAGTTATCAAAAACGACTTGACTCAGGTGAGTTCGGAGCAGCCATTGTCGAACTTTCGATGAATGGTAGTGCTGATCCGGATGTGTACCAATTCTGGGACGCTGACCAGTATCCCGACGGTAAAAATTATGGTGGCGTTGATGACCGGCGCATTGCGGAAGATTTGGAACGCGCCCGTGGTGATTACAGCGGCATTAATCGTGCCATCCGTTACCAAAATTTCCAGGAGGATTTTGTGTCGCGGGCGATTGCGATACCCTTGTATTATCCGCTTTATACCTATGCTGTAGCATCCAAAGTAGCTGGTTTACAACTCGGATTTATGGGTTCGCCTGCAAGCCGGTTTGTGAATATCCAAGACTGGACACTTAGTCCTTAAAGTGCGTTTTCGGCGGCCAAAATTTGTATGAGAAGTTCCTTGCGCGCACTCCCACCTAGCGTTTCCAATTTACGAACGTTAAGCGGATCGATGATTTCGCGCAACAAGCATATTTCTTCAGCAGATGGTTGGCCGGTTGCCGATACATCCGGTGCGATTTCGAGCTGAAAACCTGTTTTCTTCTGGATCTGTTCGATAGTTACACCGGGGTGGTAATGGGTTAAACGCATCCGACCATTGAACCAATCAAACTGACCTAAATCGGTAATCATGTAACGCACACCTACCCCTCGTTTTCGTTGAGGGCTATGTCCTAAACCGCTGACAAAATCCAATTTTTCAACAAAGGTCACACGCGAATGCCTAGGAACATAAAGATGAATTTTGTTGGAAAAAGTGGTTACATCCGGGATGCCTCCTGTACCGGGGAGACGCATTCGAGGGTGGGAATAATCGCTGCCAAAGGCTATATTATTAAAGTTACCAACCACGTCCACCTGTGCCGGACGGAAAAACTCTTTCAGTTCATAAGCGGGTAGTAAATCAGCTGAACCCGCCACAAAGCCAAAAGTCATCTGAGCCTTAGGTAACCACATGTCCTCCACACGCCCTACACCCAACGGTGACCAGTCTTGAACCAGACTCTGACCAATCGCGGAGGTAAATTTGACATTTGGCGCATGGGTGCATTTGGCAAGTATGAATCCCGCCATCACTAACGGTGTATTAATCCCTTGAGCCAGCAATTCACCATCAACAATTTGACGAGCAATACAAACACAAATCAGTTCATCAATGGTGAATTCGGTCATTTGCTAATCTTCCGCCTTGCTACCTGTGCCATCCATACGAACCATAAGAGGCTTAAACTTGCCCACAATTTCTAGTAAATCGGATTGGGCCGCCACCACTTGTTCCACATTCTTGTATGCTTGGGGCGATTCGTCAAGACCCGCGCTAATCAGAGTTACACCACGTTCTTTTAGATAACGATCACGTTCGGTTTTTGTGATGCTTTTGAGCGCAGCCCGACGACTCATCACACGTCCCGCACCGTGCGAGGCAGAATTCAGTGAATCAATGATCCCTTTTCCGCGTACCAGAAAAGCCGGATCAGCCATTGAACCGGGAATCACACCCATAACACCCTTACCTGCTGGAGTTGCGCCTTTGCGATGCACAATCAGCGTACGCTTTTCAGCACCAAAGCCAGTCGGTGCTGGAAGCGTTTCTTTCCATGCGAAGTTGTGATGATTTTCAACAACCGCTATCGCCTTCAATCCCACAGCTTTTGCAATTCGTTTGTGAATAATCTCATGATTAGCTGACGCAAACCGCCCGGCCAATTCCATTGACAACCAATATTCTTGCCCTTCATGCCAATCAAGAGGAAGCCAAGCGAGATGACTAATACTATTATCAAGATTCGGGTGCAGTTTTTGAGCTAACTCAGAATAGCGGTTAGCAATTTTAAAGCCGACACCTCGTGAGCCGCTATGAGAAAGTAAGGCAAGATACTGCCCTGATTTTAAGCCTAACTGAGCATCGTCATCATCAAGTGTAAACGCTCCCCAATCAACAAAGTGGTTGCCACTTCCGCTTGTTCCTAGCTGGTTGTACGCGGTGTCTTTCAATGCGCCCAGAAATTTCGTTTCTGCCCATGCGGGATCATCTAAAACTTCATGCTCGGCAGGGGTGTTGCCTGACCAATTACGACCTGCGCCAAATAGCGTTTGTTCGACCAGCGCATTTTTGAACTGTCCCGTTTTTTGCCCAATTACAATTGGAGACACTTCAAAAATCGAGAAACGAACACGACAGGCAATATCGACACCAACCGCGTAAGGGATAACGACATTATCCGTCGCCAAGACTCCGCCAATAGGCAAGCCATAACCAACGTGGGCATCCGGCATCAACGCGCCTGCAATACTGATAGGCAAACACATCGCGGCATTCATCTGCGCTATGGCTTCTAACCCGATATATTGACTGCCCCAGACTTTATAAGGCAAAGAGGTCGAGCGAATTTCTTCATCATATTGAGACATGCTAATTAACTCTCCAATGTTTGGTTCATTTAGCATATTAGTGGGTCACAACGGTTTCATCAATCCTTTGTATCATCACATTTACAAAACCTTACAAGCAACACTTCGCTTTTGCCTCTTCTCTCAAGTATGTTACAATGAAAGCATGACATAGGAATATTATCCATACCTCTGTTGGATAAAATACAGGAGCGCCACATGTCGTTCGTAACTATCCTTAAGCAAGCCGATATTTTTTATGAGCTTTCCAATACTCAACTTGAACTGGTCGCTTCGATTTGTACCGACAAAATGTATCAAGCAGGTGAGCTGGTATTTGAAGAAAATACTCCGGGAAGCGAACTGTGCATTATCGCGGATGGTGAAGTTGAGATTCAAGTTAACCCGGCAACTTTAGGCAAAACGGATGATGGAACGGGGCCTTATACGATAGCCACCTTGCGAAGAGGCCAATCATTCGGTGAAGTAACACTGGTAGACGAAGGTTTGCGTTCCGCTTCTGCAAGAGCATCACAACCTGATACGCATTTGCTGGCAGTACCCCGTGCAAAACTGATGCTGTTGTGTGATACCTACCCTCAATTAGGCTACCGATTGATGCGAAATCTGGCGGCAGATTTGGCGATGAAAATACGACACACGGACTTACAGGTTCGAGAAGTCTTGACATGGGCTCCGCGTAAGTAAGTTAATATTTGAAGGTCAATTTACTTATTTTAAGCGCACATAACCTGTGCGCTTTTTTGTGAATGGTCGAAATATGGATTTCCACATTGTTATCGCGCTGTCGTGCTTGTTTATCGGACTGTCGAAAGGCGGACTCGGTGGCCCGGTTCCCGTTGCGATGCTCACACCGCTACTGAGTTTAATCATGCCTGCTTCGCAAGCTGTTGGTTTGATATTGATTCCGCTGATGGTTGGTGATGTCATTGCAGTTACTTTTTACTGGCGAAAATGGGATCTAAACCGTATCAAACTTCTACTGCCTATGGCGATAGTCGGTGTATTTGTAGGCGAATTTGTTCTGTTATCACTCGCGAATTCCGGTCAAAATGTGATCATCAAACGGCTGATCGGATTGTTTACAATCATCGTGGTGATCTACAAAGTAAGCGATAGTATGATCTCCAGTTTGAGTTACCAACATCGACCGTGGCATGGGCATCTAGCAGGCTGGTTGAGTGGTTTTGGGTCGGCGCTGGCTAATGTAGGCGCACCCCCTTATACAGCTTATATGCTCCTTCAAAAAATTGACGATCCGGTCATTTTCCTAGGCACAACCTCGTTATTTTTTGCGATAGTCAATATCGTAAAATTGCCATTTGTGCTTTCAAATTCAAAGGTGCTTGACTTACATGTTTTAGCCAGTATCTTATGGGCACTACCCTTGATACCTGTGGGCGCATGGCTGGGGCGAAAGTCGCTTAATTACATTAATCCGAAATTATTTGAACGAGCAATGTTGGTGATGTTGTTTTTGTTAAGTGTATTTACGTTATTGTCGTAATACACCCATCATTCTGCCCCTTCCCCTCGAAATTAAGGGAGAAGGGTTTTAATCAGAATCTCGAAGCAAAAGGTTCGAGTTATTGGGCGACGAGGCGGACGAACTTGCGTTTGCCGACTTGAAGTACGACCGGAAGCATTTCGGGTGTAATAGTGGCATGCGGATCAGTAACCGGTTGTTCGTTGAGGCGGATACCGTTTTGCTGCATGAGGCGTTTGGCTTCACCACCACTGCCCACCATATCGAGGCGCTTGAGAATATCTAGCACTTTTTCGGTCGCTTCTAATTTTTCTTCGGGCATGTCTTCAGGCAGACCACCGTGACTACGGTAAACTTCATCCCAATGCTTTTGGGCAGCTTGGGCATCATCAGCACTATGGAAGATGGTCACAATATCGCGCGACAAACGCATCTTGACTTCATTAGGATGCAATTTACCGGACTGAAGGTCAGCCTCTAAGGCTTTGACCTTTGTTGGTGACCAGCCAAGAATCAGCTTGTGGTAGATGGACATCACTTTATCGGGCAAGCTCATGACCTTACCGAACATGTCCCACGGCTCAGCCATAATCGGGATATGATTACCGAGACTCTTACTCATTTTGACTTCGCCATCTGTGCCGGGGAGGCTTTCGCCCATAATGATGGCAACTTGTGGTCGTTGGCCCATCGCTTCTTGAAGTTTGCGTCCAGCGACGACGATGTTGAAAAGTTGATCTTGCCCACCAACTTGCACATCGGTTTCTTGAGCGACCGCGTCGTAACCCTGCATGAGACCGTAGAAGAGTTCGTGCAGGTAAATCGGCAGACCATCATCCAAGCGGCGTTTGAAATTCTCGCGGACGAGGAACTGCTGAACGGTAAAGTTGCTGGCGAGACGAATGATGTCGGCAAAGTCGAGGGTAGCCAACCATTCGTCGTTAAAACGAACGCGGGTTAACTCGCGATCCAAGATTTTGAACGCTTGGTCGGCGTAAGTGCGGGCGTTTTCATGTACCTGCTCGACTGTGAGTTGGTCACGGGCTTTGTCCTTATCTGATGGATCACCAATAAGGCTGGTGAAACTCCCGATGAGGAAGGTGACATCATGCCCGAGTTCTTGGAACTGGCGCAACTTACGCATGGTGATGGTGTGACCGAGGTGTAAGTCAGCCGTGCGGGGGTCGTATCCACAGTAGACCCGTAGAACGCGACCGTCTTTTTCGGCAGTCGTGAGACGAGCGTGAAGCTCTTTCCGCATGGTTTCTTTGGTTCCCGGATCGCCATATTCCGCGCCGGACATGAGAATATCGACTTGCTCATCAATGGTGGGCATAAGAATTTCCTAGTTCAAAGATGTGTGATTTATGTCTGTAGTATAACGAACGGGGGTAAAAGGTGGAATAGTCGATAGTTAATGGTCTTCAGTTATCAGTCTCCAGCTACCAGCCAATACAAGTTACTAAAGGAAAGTTTCAAGTCGTATAGGAAAAAGGTCGAATATTAGCAAGGGATATAAATTTCAGTTTGTGCAGAATTTGCATTTTATCCGCTGAAATGACCGGCGGGACTGAGGGAGCAAGGCGCTGAATTGACACTAATGGCAGGCGGCTGGCTCGGCTGATGCCGCTGAGTGCAGCGGATGGCTCGGGTGTTGCCGCCGCGTGCATATTGGGGTGCAACCGCAGCGGATGTGAGGGAGGAAGCCGCCGAAAGTGCAAATGCGAAAGACTTAACGCAAAGGCGCAAAGCAGCAAGGACGCAAAGAAAGGAGGATAAAGGAAAATGTGACCTTTGGAAACTAAAGGGTGAAAGATTTTAATTTTAGCACACAAGTTCTCATTTGGTCAATTTATTTTGCGTAAGAAATGGGTTTGAAAAGGTGGCGGACGGGAAAAATCCCGTCCCTACGACAAGAGGCGATTTGGCGGTATGGAGTCAGGATTCAGCACGACAGAAAACAGAAATCAGTATTCGCTAATAAGAGAGGACACAGCGAAACCCAATATAGTCGTCCTGATAGGAAGGATAGTAGCTGTAACGGCTAGCCGACCGCATACACGTATCACAGTAGCCCCAAGAACCACCCCGCAAGCCGCGACGAACATCTGTACTATCATTATTCAACTCGCGACCATCATCCATTTTATAGGGATAAGGCTGATAAATGCTGCTGACCCACTCCCAAACATTACCACTGAGGTCAGATGCACCAACCCATGAATTTCCAGCGGGACGGCTGCCGACATCTGCGGTTTGGTTGTTCGCGTTGCCCGAGTAGACCACATTATCAGCAACGAAATCGTTCCCCCAAGGATAGACCCAATTATCCGGGCCACGCGCGGCATATTCCCATTCACGTTCAGTGGGCATCCGTGCGCCACGCGCAATACAAAAGTCACGGGCTGCAAACCATGTCACCTGCTCACGAGGACGGTTATCACCTTTGAAATAACCTTCAGAGCCATACTGCTTGTTGGTGACTTCGTAGCGGTCAACCCAGAAAGGTGGGTCAAAGCACTGTTGGTTGACAGGCTTTTCGTCATCAGAGCCATCGGTACTGCCCATCATGAAGCAACCAACCGGAACCAGCACCATTTCGACACCGTTGAAGGTTTGAGAGATGGGAGTCCAGTCAGCATTATGGGCAATGGCTGTAAAAGCGAGTGGCGAGTTAGGCGTAAATGTAACGGTTGGTGGCTGAGATGTAGCAGTCAGGGTGAGTGTTGGTGTAACCGTTGGCAATGTCGGAGGCGGTGAATCAGATGGAAGCAGACTAATGTTGGTTGTTGGAGTAGGCAAAGTAGGAGGGTTCAGTGAAGGTAAGATTACGGCGGCAACAATAATAACTGCGAGGACTAGGAGACCAATAATAAAGGCTGGGCGAAGAATGATCTGTCGTGATGGCGAATTCACAAACATTTTTCGCTGCTCATAAGTCGTTGGTTCATCCGGGTGGGGCATTCGTTTCGACGGAATAATCCCTGCGCGGGTTGTTATCTCCCGAATTAGGCGCTGAACACCAGCAGATTGGTCACGGGTGAAGTCGATATATTCAATACCTGCTAGCTGGACAGGGACACGGGTCATCTGTGCCATGATAGGAATGATGGTCTTCTTGACCTGTTGGGCGTAGTGAATTTCCTTGAGAACGAAACTGCGTCCGTTTGGATGATTTACAGAGCGGTTGACATCCTGCGAAAGTAAGACAACAACCAAATCTGCACGATCAATTTCATCTTGAATCTGTGATGCCCAATCTTCACCGGAGTAAAGCGATGTATCCATCCATGTTGTGACACCAGATAAAGCAATAATCGCATCTCTCAATTGGAGGGCAAGATCGCGAGTATCGGCTTTGGCATAGGAAATGAAGATATGCATAAATTCAGTGTCAATGAAAGTGATTAAATGGCATTATAGCAATAACTTCTCATTTACGCAGAAGTTCTAACCGGGATACCAGACGATACGAGGATCATCGGCAGGTCGCTGATAGTCGAAGGCGGCATCGGTGAGTTTGTGGAGGTCGTATACGGGTCGCCAGCCGAGCAGGAATTTAGCTTTGGTGTTATCGAGCCATGTTGAATGATATTCGGTGGGAATGGTGACCGATGGAAAACCGCGTGTGTCCGCCAAGTATTGGCCTAGTTCACCATAATCAACTGGCTCATCCATGCTGATATTAAAGGTTTGCTGATGAGCAGCAGGATTGTCGATGGAAGCAAGAATAGCGCTGACCAAATCATCAACATGGACGAAATTACGTTTAACCGGTGTGCCAGAAGGATCAAGCATAACAGGTACAGCGTGTAAAGCGATATAAGAATCGGCACTCGCAGTATCCATCAATTCGCGCCAGCGAGGGCCGCCAAAAACATCTTCACCAAACGACAACGTGTATTTGAAGTCGTCCTTTTCCATAATCCAAGGGGCGCGAAGGCAGCAACCGTTGAGTTTGTACTGAATGTAATACTGTTCGAGCATGACTTCTTCGAGAACTTTGGAGAGTGCGTAACAACCGGGGTAAGCGCTGTGCTTTTGCTGCTCTGTGACAGGAACAGGATGCGGATAGACGAAATGTCCCATGCCGGCATCACCACCGATGAGAATGAACTGTTCAAAGGTTGGGCTGGTGCGACTGGCTTCGAGCAACCAGAACATACCTTTGATGGCGACATCCATAATGTCATTGGGTGTTTCTTTGCAGGTGGCGAGATGCAGAACGTGGGTCACACCATCCATTGCTTGATTGACCACATCTTGATCTGATAGTGAGCCGCGCACGATTTCGAGACGGTCATGCGATGGGAGCGTGCGGTTATGACAGAGTGCGCGAAGATTGAAATCCGCAAAACGGGAATCATCCCAAAAGCGAGTGATAAAAGCCTGCCCTACTTTGCCAGTCGCGCCCGTAATTAAAAGCTTTTTAGTCATATTTTCCTCAAAAACAAGATAAAAGATTAAACCGCCAAGACGCAAAGAACGCCAAGTTTAAGAAAAGAGATGCAGTGAGAGGATGATTGTACCCCTTGTTCGCTGTAAGGCGACTGACTATAATTCCAAAAATATTCTGCATGAACCCCACCCCCAATCCCTCCACGCAAGCAAGGAGGGGAGTAAGGTAATTTCGTTCTAAAGGGGTAAAGGCAAAATCGCAGTAAAATTTCACGTATTAAATGAAGGAATTGATCCACGCTATGAAACCGATGAGCAGCAGCGAAGCACGACAGGCATTTTTAGACTTCTTTGAAGAACACCGCCACAAACCGGTAGCTTCGTCGTCGCTGGTGCCGGGAAATGATCCTACCCTGCTGTTTACGAACGCCGGTATGGTGCAATTTAAAGATGTGTTTTTGGGGATGGATAAGCGCGATTACAAACGGGCAACCACCTCACAGAAATGTATGCGCGTATCGGGTAAGCACAGCGATTTGGAAAATGTCGGTCCGTCACCCCGTCACCATACTTTTTTTGAGATGTTGGGAAACTTCAGCTTTGGCGATTACTTCAAAGCAGACGCGATTAAATTCGCTTATACGCTGCTAACTGAAGTGTATCAACTACCAAAAGAGCGTTTGGCGTTCACGGTGTACCAAAGCGATGATGAAGCATACAACATCTGGGTGAAGAATATGGGTGTTGATCCAAAGCGTGTGGCGCGGTTGGGTGCGAAGACCAATTTTTGGCAGATGGCGGAAACAGGGCCATGTGGGCCGACCAGCGAATTGCACTGGGATAAATATCCCGAACGCGGCGAAGATGACATTATTCCCTCGCTGACTAAGGAAGATGATCGCTTCCTCGAACTGTGGAATTTGGTGTTCATGCAGTTCAACCGGACGCAAGATGACCCCGATAACACCGGTAAGTTTGATGTGCCGCTGCCCGCGCCGGGTGTGGACACTGGCATGGGGCTAGAGCGCATTCTGAGCGTGGTGAACGGCGTTACCAACAACTATGACACTGATTTATTCCTGCCGATTTTCAAGGCAACACAAGCGCTAACGGGCGATACGGATGCTCAACGAGATAACAATATCGTTCCGTATCGCGTGATCGCTGATCATGTGCGGGCGGCAGTGTTCTTGATTTCAGATGGTGTGCTGCCGGGAGCTAAAGGACGCGATGCAGTGTGCCGTTTGGTCATCCGACGGGCGGCGCGATTTGGCAGCAAACTCGGTTTCACTGAACCGTTTCTCGGTAAAGTGGCGGATGCGGTGATCGAAGTGATGGGCGGGCATTACACCGATTTGGTGGAACGCGCCGAAAACATCAAAAAGGTTATTACACAGGAAGAAATCCGCTTCCGGCGGACGCTTGATCGAGGTTTAGGTGAACTCGAAGCGGAATTGGATGCGCTGGCGAAGAACAATCATACCGTGCTAGCGGGTGATAAGGCGTTCTATCTGAAAGCAACAATGGGTTTGCCGATCCAAGTCATCAAGGACGTGGCGGAAGAACGTGGCTTTACTGTGGATGAAAAAGGTTACAACACAGCGGAAGCACAGCACAGCGAGATTAGCGGTGGCGGACAAGCAATGGGCGAAATCGACACCAGCGAAGCTTATAAAGCGACACTGGCGCAGCTCAAATCAAGCAAACAAGTCGGCGACAAAGGCGTGGACTACAATCCATATACTGATACAGTTGTCGATGATAAAGTGCTAGCGATTTTCCGTGAAGGACAACCCGCCGAAAGCGCGATTGCTGGTGAAAAAGTCGAAATCGTGCTGGGCAAGACAGGATTTTATGTCGAGTCGGGTGGTCAGGTAAGTGATACCGGTACAATCAGCGGTGAGGGTTGGAGTATTGACGTTGAAGATACCAAACGTCCTATCGGCGGGTTAATCGTGCATGTTGGTGAAGTGGTTGAGGGTCAACCCAAAGTCGGCGACGCGGCACATGCGAAGGTTGACACTGAGCGACGTGCGAGCATCACACGCAACCATACGGGAACTCATCTGCTTCAGGCGGCGCTGCGTAACCGACTAGGTACACATGTGCAACAGCGCGGATCACTGGTAGCGCCTGACCGGTTGCGATTTGATTTTGTGCATGACCAGAAAATCAGTACCGAAGAAATCGCTGATATTGAGAAGCAAGTGAACGATGTGATCTTGGCAAACTACCCTGTGAAAGCGGTTGAAAAACCCCTGAGCGAAGCTAAATCAGAAGGTGCGATGGCGCTGTTCGGTGAAAAATACGGCGACCAAGTACGCACAATTACCATTGCCAAAAATGGTGACCGTTTCAGTTATGAACTGTGCGGCGGCGTGCATGTGCCCGAAACGGCGGAAATCGGCTCGTTCATTATCGTGAGCGAAGGCAGCGTGAGCGCGGGTATCCGCCGTGTGGAAGCGCTGACCGGACGTGGCGCGGTTGAGTATGTACAGAATACACTCAACACATTAGGGAATATCGCGCAGCAGTTGGGAACGACTCCAGAGCAAGCGGGTAACCGTGTGCATGCGTTACAATCAGAATTGGCAAACGCTAAGAAGCAAATTGGTCAACTGCAACGCGAGACAGCAAAGGTTCAGTTTGAACAGTTGACACCCGAAAATATCAACGGGGTTGAAACGGTTATCGGTCAATTTGAACACATTCCAGTTGATACCCTGCGCGAGATGGCAGACTGGTTCCGAAGTAAGGTCAAAAGCGGTGTGTTGGCTGTAGGTAGTGTAGTGGATAATAAGCCGCAAATCCTAATTGTGGTGACAGACGACCTGACCAAAAAGGGTTTACTCGCGGGTAATCTGATTAAGGAAGTGGCGGCTATCGTCGGTGGCGGCGGTGGCGGACGACCAAACATGGCACAAGCTGGTGGCAAAGACGTGAGCAAGCTTCCGGATGCACTGAATAAAGCGCGGGATTTAATCGCTCAGAATTACAAAGGCTAAATGGCAACCAAATCCGATTACATTCAGCTTGAGAACGCGGATGATGTGGCATCTATCCGTGATCGTTTGTCGTTCCTGCGCGGCCAGCGAGTACTCATGATTTGGCCTGAGGAAGGCACGATTCTGACTCGTAAGTTGGATTTGGTGCTGATTCAACGCGAGGCAATGCGGCGGACACTTCGGTTGGCTCTGGTGACGCATGACTCGGAAGTGATTCGCCATGCGCGCGAGTTGAACATCAGCACCTTTGAGACAATTGGTGCTGCTGAACGTGGGCGTTGGAAACGAGGACGCGGTAAGGTTTTTACCAACCGATTCCAACGTCCGAAAGACGAACCGATACCCGATGACCTCAAAGATGTTGCCAGTCGGATTTATTCCGAGGAAACAGCGCGTGAAAAGCGGTGGCGGCGTGTCCGAAGAGTGATTGGTGCTTTGGTTTTCGCAGTGTTCGTTCTCGCTATAGGATATATAACACTACCAAGCGCGACAGTGACCATTACTCCCGCCACGCGGCGTGTCTCAACCACAACTGAAATTACCGTTTCGCCGCAATCGCTGGGCATAGACATCGAGAACCATATTATTCCTAGCAGCCCGATGAGCATCCAAATTGATGACAACGGCACCGTTGAAACGACTGGTATAAAGTCGCTTGAGGACTCAGCAGCGGCTGGCTCAGTAGTTTTCATTAACAAAATCGCGCAACCTGTGACGATCCCAGCCGGAACAGTGGTAACGACCAGTGGGGGTACACCAATTCAATTCCGAACGACAATTGAAGCCAAATTACCGGGTGGCGAGGGTCTACAAATCGAAGTGCCGATTGAAGCCTTGCAGGCTTCAGTAGGCTCAACGGGCAATGTGGATAGTGGAACGATTAATACGGTTATCGGGCCGATGGCGGACAGCGTAACGGTACGAAACGTAGCAGCGACAGCCGGTGGTACAACGCGGACGCAGCACATCGTCACAGATGAAGATATGGCAAATGTGCTGGCGATTGTCAAACAGCAATTACAGACACGTGCTTATGTCGAAATGCAATCGCGATTAACCGCTAAGCAATGCATCGTTTTGGATACCATCAAAATCGGTGAAGAACGTGATGATTGGAAAACGTACAGTGCCAAAACTGGCGATGTCGTCGATTCACTATCTTTGAGTATGAAAGCTGTGGTTGACGCAGTGTTAGTTGATGAGACATTCGGACAACAGGTGGTGTTAGCGCAACTGACCAAACAAATTGAAGTGGGCGAGGCGATTAAACCAGAAACGGTGACTTATGATTTAGGCTGTCAGTCAACAGGACACATTGATGCTGCCACAGGACAAATCGTGTTCCAAATGAGCGGCACGGCAATTATTAGCGCACAAATAAATGCTGACCAAGTACGGCAGCAAGTGGCGGGTCAGTCATTCAATGATGCAACCGCCTCTTTATTGACTAATTTGCAATTACAAGATGGAATTCCGCCACAGATTAGCGTGTGGCCACAAGGATTTGACCGCATGCCGTTATTTCCATTCCGCATCAACATTCAACTACAAGATGCACCTACCCCATCATGAAAGGTAAACTGCTGTGTATCGATCATGGATTGAAGCGAATCGGGCTAGCAGTCAGTGATGGCTTGGGGATTACTTCACGGGAATTAACAGTTATTAATCGCAAGACTAACGTAGAAGATTTCGCACGCATTAACCATATTGCAAATGAGCAGCGGGTGGCGGGTATTGTGGTTGGAATGCCAGTGAACAGTGATGCACAAGCGGGCGATTATACACAAGGTGATACGGTGCGAAAGTGGATTGAGCGTTATTCACAAACCACTTCTTTACCAATTACTACATGGGACGAGCAACTCACAAGTCTGGATGCGCGGGAACTTTCGATGCAAAAGGGACGAAAAATGCGTGATCCGATTGATGATTTGGCGGCACGTGTCATCCTGCAAAGTTATCTGGATGCAGTACGTGACGGATTAGCGGATTAAGAAGGCAGAATTGTACCGCTGAGACACAGAGAAAAAACAAAAGATTTCCGAGAAAATAGAGGGACATGAAGATTGAACCGTGCGATTAAAATAATAATCATCTTAGTGGCTTTTGCGCTGATCGCAGTGGTTGCATGTGTTGGGACTTTGCTTTACGTTTCAAATGGTCAGCCTGTACGATTTATTCAACGGACACTCATTCAAATATCAATTTCAGGACGACAGGCCGATATTAACCACGCCATAAGCAATAATACGTCTCCTGTGCGTTTCACGGTTAATAGAGGTGATAGTCCACGCACCATTGCCAAAAATCTGGTGGATAGTGCTCTCATCACCGACGCACAGTTATTTGTCGATTATTCACAGCTGAGTGAACTCGATACAAGGTTTGAAGCAGGAACCTATTTTTTGAAACGGTCCCAAACATTAGCGGAAATCGCAGTCGCATTGACCGATTCACGCAACAGCTTCATTCCATTCCGGATTATTGAAGGCGAACGCATAGAGGAAATTGCTGCCAAGATTGATGGGGCACAATCCTATTTTGGCTTCAGCGGCGCAGAGTTCATCGTCCAAGTGCGGGCTGGCGCCCCGGTAGATGCTGTCTTCACCAATAAAGTAGGATTACCAGCAGGGGCATCACTAGAAGGTTTCCTATACCCGGACACGTATCAACTTCCAGCAGATGTAACGGCAACAATGCTGCGTGATGTTCTTGTAAATAACTTACTTTCTAAGGTAAGTGATCAGGTCATTAGCGATGCGAATGCCCAAGGGTTGTCACTATTCCAAGTAGTGACATTGGCCTCCATCGTCCAGCGCGAGGCGGTTCATGTAGACGAACAACCAATGATTGCGGGTGTATACCGCAACCGAATGAACATTGATATGCGACTGGAAGCTGATCCAACCGTGCAATATGCAATTGGGTATAAGAATGGCAGTTGGTGGCCGCAAATCACAGCCGATAACTATACGAATGTTCAATCGGCTTATAACACTTACTTGAATAACGGATTGCCGCCGGGGCCAATTAGTAACCCGGGAATAGCCGCGATTCAAGCGGTTGTATATCCGACCGCATCCGATTTTCTGTTTTTTAGAGCCGACTGCCGAAGTGACGGCTACCACAGTTTCGCGCGGACATTTGAGGAACATGTGGCGAATTGTCCCGGGTAGTAACAGTTGCAAGTTCCAAGATAAAAGTTGGAAATCGCCGATAAATATGTTTAGTCATTTACCCGCAAAGTATGGTCGGATTATTCTATGGCTGTCCTTGCTTTCCATATTGGTCGGGTGCAGCGGCAGAAACGCAGCGCGTATTCAACGTATTGCGTTATTAGCCCCGTTTGAGGGACGCAACAGTGAAATTGGTTATGATGCATACTACGCAGTGCGGTTAGCAATCAAAGAACACGGTGACGATACGATTGAACTGCTAGCGATTGATGATGGCGGGAGCGAAGCAAATGCAGCGGAACGTGCCAAGGCACTGACCAGCGATTCGTTGGTGAAAGTGGCGATTGTTTTAGGGAATAATGCTACGCAACCTGAAGCCCAGCAAGCTTTTGGGGAATTACCTGTGATTATTGTAGGGCAGTGGCAAGCCAAGCCCGTTGATAAGCACATTTACATGTTGGCAAGTGATAAACTAGAAAGTGTGCTAACACCATTTGACCATACTATTAGCGTGAATGAGGCCGCCGAAATGCAAATACCCGTTGTCGGCGGTGAGGTATTTGCACTCACCCAGTTTTCACTTTTAAGCAAGAACCTAGAAAATGTCACGATTGCTAGCAGCGCTAGTTTGTCTGACTCAGATTTCCGGCAGCGTTATTTGAGTAGCGGACAATATGTGCCAGAGCCGGGATTACTAGCGACACTGAGTTATGATGCAGCGACAATTGCCCTGAAAGCTATTGGAAGTAACGATCCAAACCAGCAAATGGCAAAAAGCAGTTATAACGGACTGAATGGCAGCATTCATTTTGTGGACGGATACTGGGCAGATGCACCCATCCACTATTATCATTATGATGCAGCAGACAAATTAACGCCCGAAGATCGTCCCATAAAATAAAGGCAGTGCTTCGATAGATGAATCACTAAACGTAATTGCCTGCTCAAGTCGAGTTCGACAGGGCTTAAGCTGCGACTCTTTACGCGCGTGAATCGTAACTAGGGGTGTGCCAACCGCCACTTTATCCCCTACTTTTACGTGGACTTCTAGCCCAACAGCAAAATCAATGGGATCACCTTTTTTCTCACGACCCGCGCCGAGGTCGAACGATGCCATAGCGATTTCGTCAGCCGGAATTTGGGCAACATAGCCGCTTTGAGAAGCAACAAATGTGTCGACGATTGGAGATTGAGGAAGAAGTGATGGATTATCTACCATGTTCGCATCGCCACCCTGCCCGATGACAAGCTGTCGAAGTTTGGCGAAGGCTTGACCGTTACTCAGTTTTTCAGTAAGCAAGGCTCGAATTTCCGCATCGTTCGTCCACTTCTTACCCTGCCCTGCAAGACGCAACATGTAGCCTGCTAAATCAATACAATGCTCATGCAAGTCGGCTGGTCCTTCGCCGTGCAAACAAGCGATAGCCTCAGCAAGTTCGAGTGAATTTCCGACGGCAGCGCCAAGCGGCTGGTTCATGTCGGATAAAACGGCAATCATATCACGTCCCGCATCGACGCCAATATCAACCATAATTTGGGCAAGTTCACGTGCATCGTCAAGATTGGTCATGAACGCGCCACGCCCAACTTTAACATCCAACACGATGCCATTAGCTCCGGCAGCAATTTTCTTACTCATGATGCTGCTGGCAATCAAGGGCAGGCAGGGAACGGTTGCGGTCACGTCACGAAGCGCATAGAGTTTACCATCAGCAGGCGCTAAATCATGCGATTGACCGGAAAGCACGATACCGTTTTCACGTACAAGCCGACGGAAATCTCTGTTGGTAAGATCAACGTTATAGCCTTTGATTGCTTCTAATTTGTCGAGTGTACCACCTGAAAAACCGAGGCCGCGGCCGCTCATTTTGGCGACAGGTACACCACACGAAGCCACTAGAGGCATCACAACTAAGGAGGTTTTATCACCGACGCCACCAGATGAATGCTTATCAACGGCATATGGGATAAGATCAGATAAATCGAGTACATCACCGGAATAAGCCATCGCTAATGTGAGGTTGACCGTTTCTTCGCGCGACATTCCCCTGAGGAAAATTGCCATCAGCAGCGCAGATGCTTGATAATCCGGCAAATCTCCGCGGGTATACGAGTCGATAAACCAATAAATCTCATCTTTAGAAAGCGCATGACCGTCGCGTTTTTTGGCAATAATATCAACAGCTCGCATTTAAATTTCTCCTGCACAAAGGATAGGCTTCTATGTTTGTTCTCGTTGCGCTAACTATGTTGGGATATGGGTTATTTCACAGTTGGTTAGCAAGTATAAGCTTAAAACAGTCTATTCGTCATTTGGTAGGCGACCAACGTTATTTCGGCTTTTATCGCATCGGCTATAATTTGGTGGCTATTGTAACACTCACTCCAGCTTTAGGGTTGGTGGTATTTCGACCGGGCTCAATCGTGTGGCAAGTCACAGGATTGAGCCATTATTCCCTGTTGTTTGTTCAACTGATCGGGATGATCGGCGTGATGATCTCATTATTGCAAATTAACTTAGGGCAGTTTATTGGTTTGACGCAGGCCATCGCATATTTCAATGGGCAACAACTGCCGTTACCGAATGAGCCGCTTCAATTTGGCGGTTTATATCGCCTCGTTCGGCATCCGTTATACCTTTTTTCATTGTTGGCCATTTGGCCGATGAGTACGATGACTGAGGCCTTATTAGCATTCAACATTTGTACGACGATTTATTTCGTCGCTGGTTCGGTGTTGGAAGAGCGCAAATTGGCGACCATATATGGTGAAGCATACCGAAGTTATCAACAACGCACGCCATCCATAATCCCTTTTATAAATCGTCTTCGCGAACGTTAATCCAATTTGGACTTGTGAAGAGTCATAATATCGGTTAAAACCGTGCAAGATTTACATTGCGAAAGTAGCAAGGTTTAAGATGGAAAAAAGTATTCCTCGACAGACAAAAATGGTCGCACCTAACCAAAACCGTAACCGGATGATTATTGGTGGAGTGATTGGATTAGCTGTGATTGCGGCTGTTATATTCATCGTTGTTTCGTTGAACAGCAGTAATCAAGTGGCAGTTGGTCAATATGCAGATTTGCCACAGAGCCGATTGCCTGATGGCGGGTTTGTTGTCGGCAATCCAGATGCGCCGGTTACGATCATCGAATTTGCAGATTATGCCTGCCCACACTGCCAAGAATATCTACCTACTATGAATCAATTCATGGAGACCTATGTCAAGACGGGCAAGGCTAAGTTTGAATATCGCATCCTGCCAACAGCGGGTGGTGAATTAACAAAGTATCTTGGCAATATGTTGGTATGCATGGAACAGCAGAAACCGGGTACATTCTGGAAAGCTCATGACCAGCTCTATAGTATGGCGATGGCTGGCAATTACGACGGCAACACCCTTCGTAACATGGCGGGTGATTTGGGCGTGAATTACAATGATGCTTTAACCTGTTCACAGACGCAGACGCAAGTCGAAACAGATACTGCGCTAGCAAACCAGCTCAATGTACATGGGACTCCTGCGATTCGGGTACGTGATGCCAGCGGTAAAGCAAGTTCGCTCATTTTGGATGGGCAGTCATACGACTCAGGTGGACCATCGTATGATGTAATCAGCCGTTATATGGCTCAGTATCAGTAAAGTTTAGTTGGCAATATATTCGTTAGCCCGCTTATCCACAGCGGGCTTTTTGTTTAAGTGGATTAACGATTTACAATAGAGCACTTCACTTGGAGGTCATCTGATGCAAGTTGACACATTTATCGAAAATAGTAAGCCTTTCATCCAATGGATGTTGAATTGGCAAGCGAATCTCAAACCTGTAAATCTCAGCAATTTGGCAACCAATAATAATCCACGATCTGTGGGAATTATCTCGGTTGATGTGATTAATGGTTTTTGCAGCGTCGGACCATTGGCTTCACCCCGTGTTAACACGATTGTTGAGCCAATTACCGAATTGTTCAAAGCAGCGTGGGATTTTGGTGTGCGCGACATCTTGTTGACTCAAGATTCACATGTCGAAGATGCGATCGAGTTCGCCCAATATGCACCACATTGCGTTCGCGGTACGCCAGAGTCAGAAACGGTGGAAGCATTTAAGATACTGCCCTTCTTTGACCAAATTGACGTGCTGCCTAAGAACTCGATAAACAGCAGTTTGACCCCGGGTTTTAGTGAATGGATTGCTGCTCACCCGCAAATCAAGACGTGGATTATCGTGGGCGACTGTACCGATTTATGTACGCACCAATTGGCGATGCATATGCGAACATGGGCGAACCAAAATCAATTACGGGATGTGAGGGTGGTGCTACCAGTGAATACCGTTGATACTTACGATTTATCTGTTCAAACGGCGACCGAGTTGGGGATTGTGCCGCATAATGCTGACTTTCTTCATCTCGTCTTCCTGTACAACATGATGCAAAATGGCATCGAAGTCGTGAGCGAAATATCAATTTAATTTTGAATAATGAGAAGCCTATTACAGGATAGAAATTATGAGAACGGTCGAATGGCATGATGGCATTGTGCGGATGATTGATCAAAAGGCACTGCCGTGGAAACTGGAAATGGTCGATTTGGCAGATTACCGAGCAGTGGCGGCGGCAATTACGGATATGACGGTGCGTGGTGCGCCTGCAATTGGCGCATCGGCGGCGTTCGGGATGGCGCTGGCAGCCAAACAAAGCAAAGCAAATTCTGTTGAAGCACTATTAGTTGATTTAGCCGAAGCAGCAACGCATCTTAAAGCGGCACGTCCGACCGCAGTGAACTTAGCGTGGGGTGTTGACCGATTAATGACGATGGCTCGTAAGGGCAATTTCCAGCAAGCAGACAATTTGCGCGAGGCAATGCTAAAGGAAGCACAGCGAGTCGCAGATGAAGACGTAGAGATCAATAAAAAGATGGGTGCAAATGGCGCAGCACTCATTAAAGATGGCGATACGATTTTGCATCATTGCAACACTGGCGCACTGGCAACTGTCGATTATGGAACGGCATTGGGCGTGGTACGAGCGGCCTTCGAACAAGGCAAAAAGATTCATGTGCTTCTGGATGAAACCCGTCCACGTCTACAAGGCGCGCGGTTGAGTGCTTGGGAGATGGAACAACTCGGCGTGAGCTACGACATTTTGCCCGATACCGCAGCCGGATATTACATGCAAAAGGGCGAGATCAATATTTGTTTAGTTGGCGCTGATCGCGTAGCGGCTAACGGCGATTTCGCTAACAAGATTGGCACATATCAAGTAGCGGTCTTAGCGAAGGAAAACAATATCCCCTTCTACACCGTTGCACCGACCTCGACGATTGATTTGAATCTGGCGACCGGCGCGGAAATCCCGATTGAGGAACGGAGCAAAGACGAAGTTCTCACACCTTACGGCAATCCACTTACGCCAGCACACTTTCATGCGCGTAATCCGGCGTTCGATGTGACCCCTCACCGTTATCTGGCAGGTATCATCACGGAAAATGGGATTGCAAGACCGCCATTTAACGAGAGTTTGAAACGAGTCGTAGCTGGTGAATTAGTTTAGTCACCAGACCAAAAATCGTCGGCAAGAGTGAGGGAGTGAGAAACCGGTTCCCCGGTCAGCTTGAGTAGACCATCCTCTATTTGCATCAATGATACATAAGTTGGATAATCGGGAGTGTGCTTAAACTGCCACTCCCCAATACTCCACAATCTCAACTGACCACCAACACGATTTACTGCGATGACAAAGGGCAGACGTTCATAAAGAGGATGTATAAGTGCTTCAGTGCCCCCTATCTCAGCCCTACGCGCCAGCATTCCAAGCGCACTTTGAAGGCGCTTTGCGAACGTATTCCCTCTGAATGACCAGATTTGACGCGGTGCATCAGCCATTTGTAACAATGGAGCGATGGTATACGGCTCATCAGCCCGAACTTCGTCTAGCAGGATACAGGTGGGTTGCTCTTCAAGGGCGTGAATGATTTGTTCACCGAAAGAAATACCTGCTACAGCGCCTGAAGGCCATTTAGCTGCAAAGCGCCGCATTCCAGCAGGTAAACGCGTTTCCCCTGCCCTTTCAACGGTAACCACCTGTTCAGGATTTGGGAGATCATTCATCAGAAGATTAAGCAAGGTGGTTTTACCGGACTCCGGTTCACCAATAATCAGCAAGCCGTAGTTAGACGCAATCAAGGCTTTCAATAGCTGTGCGGCTTTTTCAGTCATATAACCCGACGAAACTAAAGCTTCCCAAGTCGGCAGTTGTTTGGGATGTAAGCGAATATCAGCATTAAGTTGAATCGTGATTGGAGGTGCTACCAAATTTACGCAAATTAAACGATCTCCAATGCGCAGACCCAATTCCATGTACGGTTGATCAGGAAGTAATTCTGCACCCGCATCGGTGACAAGTCGTGCGATCATGCGTTGATAATGTTCGGAGTTTTGAAAGATCGAGCCAAGGGAGACTAAATCACCATGTCCATAGCGGACAGAAGTTTTATCTAGGCCTTCTAATGAAATCGTGGTTATGCTGTCATCGGCAAACAGGCTATCAAGCGGACCATAACCGAAAAGGCTACTATAGCTGCGACTAATAACATCGGCTTTTTCGTTTGATGATAACTGTACCGATTCGACAGCAATAACATAATTAGCGGTTTCTAGCACCAGCTTGAGGCGCTTGGCAGGCGTATCGGCTTCACTAAGTTCAACTGAGTTGTGACCATACGATTCGATAAAGGCCGACTCAATCTGTTCGACCAAGGCCGCGAGGGATACCCAGCGATTGCCTAATTGAGAAGGTACAAGTTCGGGCTGGCGAAAATTATCCGTTTCGCTGTGTGACTCGCTACTACCATTATTTGATGAAGGAGCATGATTATCGCGCGATGATTCAGTCATTAAACGTTTACCTCATGTCCAAGTGGTAAAATCAACAGGTTTGAGATTAGGATTATCGTCTGCTTTGCGTCCAAATTTGGCAATGTCAACCCAATTACCGTGCACATTTACGCGCACTAAATCCATCGTAAAGTCGGTATTGGTATCCTCAGCGTTTCGAAGCAAGGATGAACCTACACCGTACATATCAACCGGAACAGACTCTTGTTCAAAGCGCTCGATTTTGGAGATATTGAAGCCACCACTCACCACAATTTTGACATTACGGCAGTAGGATTGGGCGGCATCCGTCCACTGCTGCGGCACATTCCATTTTTCCCATGCGTGGTTCAACCCTTCACGGAGCAAGCGCACTAACACTGGATTCACACCGGTTGGATCATCAGGTTGCAAAGAAGCATCACGCATATTGGCGCTGGTGTCTAAGCGAACACCCGTTAATGTCCAACGTTTTTGATCCTCTGCATCCCCAGATTGCAAGGCTTGGAGGTAATGAGGCCAGTAAGCATTTAGAGTCGCCAATGCTGCACCAATCGAATCGTTATTGAAATCTGCTAACACAACCCGCGCCACATTTGGCGGAACATAACGTGCAAAAGCCAACATAGCTTCGGCGGTATCTGCGAGGAAGGCTGCAATCAGCGCATGAGGAACAGTACCTCCCGAATGTCCACCCCACCATGCGGCCTGAGCATCGGTACTGACAAATGGCACAACATTAGCCCCTGAATCGCCGTTATAACGTTGGATGGCAAGCCAATAGGCATAACCATCAACCGCTTGAACTTCGGGCAAGTCAAAACGGGCAGGAAAAAATAAGAGTGATTTACCCCGTGCGGCTTTAGCAACATGATATACATTGGTTGCTAGGCGACTGGCTCGAGTCAACACACCCAGAATCGGTGTCTCTAGAAGAGCAAAATCACAATAACGACCACGAACCTTAATGACGGGTTCGACATCCTCGGTATCACCTGCGAAATGGGTAATCACACCATCTTCAACCGCTTCTACTTGAAGCTGCGAAGCTGTGTTCACAAATTGATCACTCTCAAAGTAGCCCGTTGCATCACGAAGCATAGCAAGAGCCAAATCAACACCAGCCACTAAGGCAAACGGTGAACGACGGTTGAAAATTTGCGCTTCGACCATCACATCACCAATTGGCAACCCTTGCGGGTCAACAGGTAAATCGCGGGGTGATGTGCCTGCGAAAACGTAGCCAGCATCTTTCGCGCCTTCTAAAACTTGAACAATATTCTCGAAATATTTATCGCTATAATAACCACGCCGCAAACCATCCACATCCAGTCTAAAGAGCGAGGAAGCTAACCGTTGATGGTCAAATAGGGTCATCAATAACCTTTTAGGCAATTATTTTTTCTTTTATTCTTATTCTACAACGGTATGAAGGGCTGTGGTATACTCGGCAACTGCGTATGGTTTTCAATTACTCAATGGGAAAATAAGCTCGCATGGATATTATCGTAACCGGGTCAATCGCTTATGACTATTTGATGCGCTTTCCGGGGCGTTTCAACGACTATTTCATTGATGGTCAAATGCACCAAGTCAGCCTGAGTTTTTTAGTCGAGGAAATGACCAAGCACTGGGGCGGCATCGGCGCGAACATTGCCTACACATTAGGTTTACTCGGTCACCGAGCTAAACTAATGGGTACAGTCGGGCGCGATTTTGGTGATTACCGTGAATGGTTAGAACGCGTCGGGGTCGATACGAGCGGCGTGCGCGAATACACGGATGTGTTTACGGCATCCTATTTCGCCAATACTGACCTTGAGAACAATACCATTTCTTCTTTTTACAGCGGCGCGATGGCATTTTCTAAAAATTTCAGCCTCGCCGAAGCCTATCCCGGTATTACTCCTAACATGGTGATCGTCTCCCCTAGCGATCCGCTAGCGATGCAGCATCTCACCAAAGAATGTCGTGAGTGCAATATTCCTTTCATTTATGATCCCAGCCAGCAAATCCCACGGCTAAGTGGAGAGGAACTGCTGAACGATATGCAAGGCGCATATGCAATGGTCATAAACGCATATGAAGCCGAGATCATTTGCAAGAAAACTGAGATCAGCTTCGAGGATTTGAAACGCCGTATAGAACTGCTGATCGTCACACAAGGCAAGAATGGCAGCCATATTTATCAGAGTGGTGAACTCACCGAAGTACCAGCTTTCTTGGCAGCAGAAATCAAAGACCCAACCGGTGCAGGTGACGCTTTCCGTGGTGGATTGCTGCGTGGAATGGCCGCAGGATTTCCAGTGAAATTAAGTGCCTTAATGGGTTCATTGTGCGCCAGTTACGTTTTGGAGAACGTTGGTACCCAAAACCACTTCTTCACCGTTCCAGAATTTATTGCCCGTTTCCGCAGCGAACATGACGATGAAGGACTGTTAGATAGTCTGCTGCAAGCTGCGTCAGTTACGAAATAGCGTAGTCTAGTCGCCGGATTTCACCCAGCGACAGCCGAAAAAGTGTATGATACAATCCGCCCACTATGGGTTATTCACAAGGTTTGAGGAGCAGAAATGACTGTTGAACATGACGTAAAGCAACTGGATTTAGCTACTGGGGGTCGCTACCGCATTGAGTGGGCAGAGCAAGAAATGCCCGTTCTACGTGCTATCCGCGAACGTTTCGCCAAAGAAAAGCCACTGGCTGGCTTGCGTGTTTCGGCCTGTTTGCACGTGACCACTGAAACCGCCAACTTGATGCATACCCTACAATTAGGCGGTGCTGAGATTGTTCTGTGCGCTTCCAATCCCCTTTCGACACAAGATGATGTTGCCGCTTCGTTGGTCGCGAATTACGAAATTCCTGTTTATGCCATTAAGGGCGAAGACAACTCCACTTATTACGATCATATCAAGGCTGCGCTGGACTTCAAGCCGCACATCACAATGGATGATGGCGCTGATTTGGTGAGTGTGATTCACAAAAGCCGTACCGAACTGCTGACCGACATTGTGGGCGGCACCGAAGAAACAACCACGGGCGTTATTCGTCTGCGTGCGATGGCGAAGGACAACGCGCTGAAGTTCCCGATTATCGCAGTGAATGACAGCGACACCAAGCATCTTTTTGACAACCGCTATGGTACAGGTCAAAGCACGTTGGACGGTATCATCCGTGCCACAAATATTCTGTTGGCTGGACGTACAATTGTTGTCGCAGGTTACGGCTGGTGCAGCCGTGGCATCGCCAGCCGTGCTGATGGCATGGGTGGTAATGTGATTGTCACAGAAGTTGATCCATTACGCGCGCTAGAGGCAGTTATGGATGGCTACCGCGTGATGCCGATGATTGAAGCAGCGGCAGTCGGTGATATTTTCATAACCGCAACAGGTGACAAGAACGTTATTGATGAAGCGCATTTTGCACGAATGAAGCACGGCGCAATTGTCGCCAACTCCGGTCACTTCAATGTCGAAATTAACATTCCAGCTTTGGAAAAGCTTGGCGGCAAACCCCGCTTGGTTCGTCCATTTGTTGAAGAATACAAAGTCAAAGGCAATTCGGTTTACGTATTGGGCGAAGGTCGCTTGATTAACCTCGCTGCCGCAGAAGGTCATCCAGCAAGTGTGATGGATATGAGCTTCGCCAACCAAGCATTGGGCGCAGAATACATGGTCAAGAACGCCAAGAATATGCCTGCGGCTGTCTATACCATTCCAGCCGATATTGACAAGGAAATCGCTCGGCTGAAGCTGGAAGCATTAGGCGTGAAGATTGACGTTTTGACCCCCGAACAGGCTGATTACCTGAGCCAATGGGAAGAAGGTACTTAATAGCTTATTCAACGGTTGACAGCCTATCATCTCAACTGGTCTGATTAAGTTTAATATGGGCTATAAGGAGCAGCAATTCCTTATAGCTCACCAGTTTCTCTGGCGCGGAGATACGCGAAGGAGTGTACAACTATGAAGAAGGCGATTAGATATAGTATCGCTTTGCTGATGGTGATGGCAGCAGCAATACTCACCAGTGCAAGCGTTATGGCACAATCCGGAAAAGCTATGCTGCGTTTCGTGCATACCATCCCCGGCGCAAACGCGGTTGATGTGTATACAGATGGTCAATTAACCATAAGCGGTTTGAGCTTTGGCAGTGCATCCACTTACGTCAACGTGACTAGCGGTGACCATCAATTGAAGGTTACAGCAAGTGGTTCAAGCAATGCGCTGTGGGAACAAACTGTAAGCGCAACTGACGGATCAGCAACAACATTGGTTGCGGCCTCAGCCAGCGACCCTAACTTTCTCGTTTATCCCGAAGACCTTTCGACGCTTGCACTGGGCAAAGCGCGATTGACCGCCATCCATGCCATTAGTGGTGGGCCATCTGTTGATCTGGTATTGAGTGATGGTCGGCCAGTTATCCCCGGTTTAGAATTTGGGCAACCCGCCGGAACACTCGATGTGCCAGCGATTGCCTATGACTTTGCTGTCGCACCAAGCGGACAAACAGTAGATAAAGCGCTTCTAAAAGCAAATGGTGTCGCACTTGATACGGGCACATCTTATATGCTAGTGGTTTACGGCACTGCTGATAAACCGGAAACTCTAGTGCTTAGTAACGCTACTAAAGGTGACAGCAATAGTGGTTTCGTTCGCGTCGCACATGGGGTGAGTGGTGCTCCGGCAGTTGATGTATATATCAATGGCTCGCTGGCGATTCCATCATTGGCATTTGGCGAATTTACACAGCACATCGCTGTGCCAGCAGGTTCATATGATGTCAGCATCCGTGCTGCTGGTTCAGATAAAGACCTCGTAACAGCAACGCTTCCCGTGACCGCAGGTGAGGCCGCTACGGTAGCAGCACTCGGTACAGCGGATAAAATTAGCATCAATACATTCACCGATGACATCAGTGGAATTACCGCCGATAAAGCGACACTTTCCATTGCAAACGGTATCCCCGGAACTGACACCGTTTCAGCATCTTTAGAGGATGGAACCAGTCTCGCTAGCGATTTAGCTTTCGGTGCGGCTTCCAACGCGGTCAGCATTGCACCTGCTAAATCCAAGATCACCCTCAAAAGCGGCAGCAATTCAGTTGATATTCCTGCCGAGTCATTTTATGGTGGTGTGTACTATAATCTGATTGCTGTCAGCGATGGCGGTGCAGTCAAAATCATCGGTGCGCCAACTAGTCTTGCACAAGGTGTAGCCAGCGCTCCGGGCGCGGCGGCAATAGTTGCATTAGTACCCACTATTGAATCTACCCTGCCCCCTCCACCAACAGTCGAACCGACAATCCAGCCTACTGTAGAAGCTGCCGCAACACTTGCGCCTGTTGTTCCGACACAGGCACCAGTTGCAGCTACGAATGGGCCAACTGCACGTGTGTTCAATCTCGATGCAAATGCCAATTTGCAGATGCGCCAATACCCGAACAGCGAAGCACTGTCGTTGGCAATTGTCCCACCGGGAACGGTTCTGATCGTAAATGGACGTGAAGGCGCAATCGACCCTATTCCGTTCAGTGCGACGCCTAAACCCGCAGACGATTACGAATTCGTTGATCCTGCATCGCTTCTGACAGATCCCAAAGCGGATTTGGTTCCAGAAGAAACATGGTTGAATGTGACTTTATCAACTCCTGACGGCGGATCAATTACCGCATGGGCGAACGCGCTGTATCTAGATGTGCGTAATCCACGCGGGGAGAAAATTAAGCTTGCTAGCTTACCATTGATTTCCAGCAATTTGCCGGGAAGTGTAGATAACACCACTACGCTAGCACCTGCCATACCAGCCAACCGTGTTGCAGCCACCGTATTCAACCTTGATGTTGACATCAATCTGAATATTCGGCGCACACCGGACGCACAAGCTGAAGTACTGGCACGCGTTCCAAACGGCACCGTGATGGAACTATTGGGTCTTAAAGAAGATCAACAGTGGGCATTCGTCAGTTACTCACCAGCTTCAGGCGGCACGGTTACGGGATGGGTGAATATCACTTATATCCAGTATTCCTACAATAGCAAGGCGCTGAAGCTAGAAGACTTATCAACACGGGATCTATTGGTGATTACGCCGGATGATACGCGCGGCGAAGTGACCGAAGGCATTGCTCCTGCGGTTGTACCGACAGTTAACCCCACGAAGAATGCTTATGTGGCAAAAGTCGCATTAGAAAGCGGCTCGAATCTCAACCTGCGCCGGGATCCTGATGCCAATTCCGAAGTCATTGCACCTATCCCAGCAGGTACAGAGGTCATTGTCATCTCGCGGACAGAGGATGGCAATTGGCTAAACGTCACTTACGAAGACCAAGAGGGATGGATTGCTGCAAAGACCGATGTAGCAACATTTGTGAACATCAGCTATAACGGCAAACCTGCCCTCGTTACTGATATTCCTGTGACGGGCGAACCTGTCCAACCGCCAGCATCGCAACCGGAAACTGCAAGTTCAACCGCCACACCAGAAACAGATTCAGCGAATCTGCCCGTTGTGGTTAGCGACAACTTCATTATGTTGACCGGTTCACCGGGTGGAGAAAACCAAGGGCTGCCGGGTGTCTCAAAGGGACAAGAAGCTATCTTAATCTTTACCGACGGAAAATTCAGCTACATCGAACTACCAGATGGTACACGCGGTTGGCTTCCTGCGGGAGCGGTACAGCCTAAGTAACCTGTGTCGGTAAAAGAAATTTAAAAAAGTCCTGTTGGGTGATAAACCCGCAGGACTTTTTTGTTGTTTCCCACAATTCATAAGTGCGAGTAGAATCAAACATATCTTGATTGCATTATTAAGGAGCGCATATGCGCCACGTATACCGCGTACTATTACTGATTTGTGCATTAGCTATTCTTGGAGCATGCGGACAGGCAGAAGTCGTACCCACCGCGATTGTCATACCAACCGCAGTTCCAACTGCCACAGCCGCACCAACCTTTACACCACAGGCGGTTACGAATGAAACTCTTGAACAAGCACGGCCTGCATTAATACGTATTGTCAACACGGTGGCTGATTCACCGGCACTAAATGTTTTTGCAGGCTTCTCAGCAATTGCAACTAATTTAGCTTACAAACAATTTACCCAACCCACTTCATTCGATGCTGGCACGTACACAGTTAAGCTACAAGCTAGTGGCTCCTCTTCTAACGATAAAGCTTTGTTGGAAAATGATTTCACATTCCCAAGTGGAGAAAGCCTACTAATTCTCATTACAGGAAGTGGTAGACAATTAGGGCTGACCATTCTAACTGAAAAGAATGAAGCCCTCAAAGATGACGAGAACATTATTCACGTTATCAACGGACTATCGGACAACAATACAGTCGCATTAAAAAATGGAAATACCGATTTAGTAAATGGTGTGATTGCTGGTCAAACAGTACTCACGCCTATTGTAGCTGCTGGAAAAGCGGATCTAACTTTTCAGATAGGCGATAAATCTTTACCCTACCCTACGACGTTAAAGGGGCAGTCTAATACCACACTGATTGTTATGGGTACAGCCGCTACAGCTTCAGTTATTCAATTCGAGAGTGCTGCGCCTAAGCGAATTAGTGTGAGAGCCATTAATGCTTCGGCAGATATAAATAAGATTGATGTTTATCTCGATGACCAAATTCTCAACAGTCAATTAGAGTACGGTCGTCCCACGGATCGCCAAAATTTTGCATCCGGTCAATATACAGTGCGAATTTATGCAGCAGGAGCGGATCGTAATTCTATTGAACCGTTAAGTGGTCAAGTCGTATCGCTAATCGACGGTGATACTTTTGCGGTTGTGCTGCTCGGCTCTGCCAGCAAACTGAGCATTTTAGCATTTGCGGAGGATCTTACGCCCACGGCATTGGGCGAAACCCGCATCAGCTTCTTGAATACGTTACCCAATTTTCCAGAAGTTGATGTTGAAGCGACAGCCGCAGCGATGCCCGGAATACCACCGCTATTTTACGGGCAAGCACCCTCGGTTATGAGTGTACAGGCTGGTCAATACTCATTCATGATGGGCGCGTTTGATAGCCAACAAAAGGGGCCGATACTACGGACAACTGTTGAACGTGCTGCGAATATACAATTTGAGGCAGGCTATATTTATCTATATCTGGTGACGGGAAGAACAGACACTCCGCCAATCATTTTAAGTGATAACGTGAGCACTACTAGCGAACCAACAGGTGATTTAGTTACACCGGCAGTAGGCCAGCAAGCTGCTACTGTTCGCTTTATCAACGCTTTTAGCGGACAAACACTGGATTTCGCTATTAATGATGCACCTGTAATCAGTGGCTTAAATTATGGCGAGGGCAGCAGCTTAAGACCCGTCACCGAACAAAATATTACGGTCAGTGTAAATACTTCAGGGCAAACAAGCGCACTTGCCCAGCAAGATGCCACTTTCGAAATTGGAAGCCGTTACACTGTTGTAGCATATCAGGGAGAAGGTGGCGAGGTCGGGTTGTTGGTTATTACCGATGACAACCTGATTTTCGATGGCAGCTCACCTCATTTGCGACTCATTAACCTAACACCGAATGAAGATAGTCGCTTAGGGTTGGCTTTCTCGGCTGCTGATAATAATGATGCTCTGCCTACTACAGCACCTATTGAGCCTGCGGTTGCGACACCGGAAGTTACAGTGGATCCTAATCAGCCCGATGTAGTTTACACTTTACCCTTTGGTGTGCAAAAATTAGTCAGCGATATTGGCTCAGGCAGTGCGTCAAGCGTTATCTTAATGCCTGTAGGCAAGTTCGATTTGGATATTATCGAATCAATTTCCAACAAGTTGGGCTTCACTATTCCAAAGGTAGCATTGGATGCTGGAATTCATGTCGATGTGATTGCTTATCAACAACCCAATTCCGGTGACATCGAAGCGTTTATGATCATTTATCCACAGCCTCAAGCCTAGTCAATGGTATTCCATCGGCTATAATGTTAGCGATAGTGGCACAATCATGAACGAGGCTGTAACGTGCGGATTTTAATCACAGGTGTCGGGGGATTCGTGGGACGACACCTGTTCAACACGCTTTGTAACCAATACCCTGATGCGATTATTCACGGTACAGCAATCGACCAACCGCCCCACATGGGGAACGATCGTTTACAATATCATCTCATCGACCTCAAAAATTACGCAGCGATTTATGATCTGATTGCCGACGTTGAACCACACCAGATTTATCATTTAGCAGCCCAATCATCACCTCGCAAATCATTTTTAATTCCATGGGAAACGCTAGAAAACAACATCAAATCGCAGCTCAATATCATTCAGGCTTGCATTGCTTTGAAGCTGCACCCTCGAATGTTGATCATTAGCTCGGCAGAAATCTACGGGCCAGTGCGCCCTGAGCAACTGCCAATTAATGAAGATGCCCCACTCCGACCTACAAATCCTTACGGGGTCAGTAAAGTGGGACAAGACATGCTCGGTCTACAATACCATCTGAGTCATAAGCTACCGATATTGCGAACGCGCCCTTTTAACCATTTTGGGCCGGGGCAAAGCGAGGGATTTGTCGCGACTGATTTTGCCGTACAGGTGGCACGCATTGAAGCAGGACTGCAAGAGAGTGTTATTGAGGTGGGTAATCTGGCAGCTGAACGCGACTTCACCGATGTACGGGATGTTGTGAACGCTTATTCCCAGATTATGGAAAAAGGGATACCGGGCGATGTTTATAATGTCGCATCGGGTACACCCTACAGCATTCAGTATTTACTTGATGTGCTTCTCAAGTATAGTACCGTGACTATACAAGTACGTGTGTCGCCATCACGAATGCTTCCGATTGATGTGCCGATTGTGCGAGGCGACGCATCACGCTTGAACAGACTGAGTGGATGGCAGCCCAGCATTCCGTTTGAAACAACATTGCTGGATGTCCTCAATGATTGGCGAGGCCGCGTTCGCCAAGCCACGCAACCATAGTTATTGGAAAGGATCAGCCGGAACATTTCAGCGGAAAGCCTGTTGATTCCTCATATGCAGTACCGAATTCGGAGAATGAATGACCATGAAAAAACGCGCCCTTATTACCGGCATAACCGGACAGGACGGTTCATATTTAGCAGAGTTCTTGCTCAAAAAGGATTATGACGTATTTGGCCTCGTTCGGCGCAGTAGTACGGTCAATTATGAGCGTATATACCACATCCAAGATCAGGTCACGCTGATTTCGGGCGATATTCTTGATCAAACCAGTATGACCCGCGCATTAGGCGAAATACGCCCACAGGAAGTCTACAATCTAGCTGCACAAAGTTTTGTGCAAACGTCATGGACACAGCCCGTTTTCACAAGTGATGTGACTGCATTAGGTGTGACGCGGATATTGGATGCCATCCGTCAAATTGACCCCGGAATACGCTTTTATCAGGCATCAAGCAGCGAAATGTTTGGTAAAGTTCAGGAAGTACCTCAAAAGGAAACAACGCCTTTTTACCCGCGTAGCCCATATGGTGTGGCAAAGGTATACGGTCACTGGATTACAGTGAATTACCGTGAAAGTTATCAGATGCATGCCACCAGTGGCATATTATTCAACCATGAATCACCGCGACGTGGTCTTGAATTTGCACCACGCAAAGTCAGTTATAACGTTGCCAAAATCAAACTCGGATTGGCAAAAGAACTGCGGATGGGCAACCTCGACGCACAACGCGATTGGGGCTTTGCAGGTGATTATGTGCAGGCGATGTGGTTGATGTTGCAGCAGGATCATCCCGATGATTTTGTGATCGCAACCGGACAGACTCATTCGGTCGAAAAGCTACTGACGATTGCATTCAACGCGGTTGATTTGGACTGGAAGCAATATGTGGTACAGGACGAACGATTCATGCGGCCTGCAGAAGTTGATTTGTTAGTCGGTGATCCGAGCAAAGCGGGCAAAATACTGGGTTGGGAGCCGCAAGTGAGCTTCGAGCAATTGGTTCAAATGATGGTCGAAAGTGACCTGCAACTCCTGAAGGCACAACACAAACTGTGATGCTCGTTGATACACACTGCCACATTAACTTTGATAGCTACGACGAAGATCGGGCGGATATTCTCGCACGGGCGGCAAGTGTTGGTGTCACTAAGATTATCATTCCATCGGTTGATATGGGAACGAGCCACGCTATCCTCAAACTCATCGGAGAGAATGAAGGTCTTTATGGTGCTGTCGGTATTCATCCCAACAGCACCGCCGATTTCAAAGACGGCATGATTGCTGAGATCGAGGCGATGGCTCACAGCCCGAAAGTGGTAGCGATTGGCGAAATCGGTTTGGATTATCATTGGCGAGAAAGCCCAAAAGAAACCCAATTCAAAGCTTTCGAAGCGCAGTTAGAGTTGGCAAAAAAACTTGAACTGCCTGTGATTATTCATAACCGCGAAGCCAGCGATGATGTGATGAACATTCTTGAACAATGGGTCAAAGATTTGCCACCCAAAATCAAGAAGCGACCGGGGGTTATGCACTCGTTCTCAGCACCGGAAGCGATTGCAGAACGGGCGCTGGCAGCCGGATTTTATCTGGGTTTTACAGGGCCGATTACCTATAAGAACGCAGACCAACTGCGACACATCGCGTCGAAAGTTCCGCTTGACCGAATGTTGGTAGAAACCGATGGGCCATTTTTGACACCTGTTCCCTATCGGGGAAAACGGAATGAACCCTCGTATGTTCCTCTGATCGTTGAACGCCTAGCCAATCTCAAGCAAATGAGTGACGAAGACTTCGGCGCGGCAACCACCGAAAACGCTTACCGATTATTCGAGATGACTCGCTAGTTTTTGCGCGTTTTTATGCAAAATCTGCACAATTTTCGCATTTCGTGCAGATTTTCCGCTGAATTGCACGGCGGGAAGCTTGGTTACATTCGCAGATTTTACATTTTGGTGCGGCGAGAAGTTCGGCTAATGCCACTGAAATGACAGTGTTTCGGCGGATCGCTCGGCTATTGCCACCGCGTGCAATTTATGTCTGCCGCTGCTGTAGTTGCTTTATAGTCTCCAGTCGTCAGTCTATAGTCATTAGAAAAGACAAAGGCAGAGAGTTTTAGAGGGAAAAGGCATGCCTTTTCCCTACAGAAAAACGTTTGGACAAATGATGAGATCTCTGCACCATTTAGTATGGTGCTATTACCACAAAAATGATTTCAGAACAAGCTTTCACACAAGTCAATAAGAGTTGGTTCGAGTTTTCAAACCTAAGTGAAAACAATCAGCCGGACACTGCGTGCCGTCCACAAGAGGCATGGCGCTGTCTCTACGCAAATGCGGTTATCCAGTTGTAGAATTTTTGAATGATTTTCCCGATGAACGGGCTGGAAGACAACGTGAAGCACTTTGCGTTGTCTTCCGGTTCATTCAACTCAAGACTTGTCGTCGTGAGGAGTGACCCTGAGCCTCACATCAGTTGTTGAGGTAATGCTCTTCGATGTCCGAGAGAAGTCCCGGGTGTGTAGGCCGCCATCCCAAGAGTTCCTGAGTCGTTGCGCTTGATCTTGGGATATCTCGCCCCACCACCATGCCAAGAAAAGCGTCAAAGTGGGCGGTTGCCTCTTCGGGGGGAATGCTGACCACGGGCAGGTTTAAGCAACTACCGATGACACTGGCAATGTCGTGGAATGGCAAATTCGAATCACCGACCCCGTCAAGCCGTGACCCCGCTGGAGCGCTTTCCAGTGCAAGGCGGTAGAGGTGCGCCGCATCGAGGCGATGAACGGCACACCAGCGGTTGGCCCCGTCGCCAACATAAGCAGAGAAACCCTTGTCGCGAGCGATGCTGATCAGTCTTGGTATGAAACCATGCTTGTCATCCTCGTCGTGTACGGAAAGAGAGAGCGAGACAATTGATGCTCGCACGTCAGCCAATGCGAGTACAACGTTATCCGATGCCTGTCCGTTGAGGTGAGCAGTGGTCACGAACGGCTTGCCTGTGCTTTCGAGTGCCGACCCCATCGTCTCGACGGCGTGCAGATCGGTGGTGAGCGCAGCTGCAAAGTCCGAGAAATTGTGCTGAAACGCTAGGTGAATGACACCATCCACTTCCGCCGCAGCGGCGCGAAGGCTGTCGAGATCGTCAAGTGTAGCGTGAAGCACCTCGGCACCCGCTGCCAAGAGATCCGCAGCACCCTTGTCTGAGCGGGTAAGACCGATGACCGTGTGACCGGCACTGATGAGTTCATTGACGACGGCGGAACCGACGTAGCCTGTTGCTCCTGTAACAAAAACACGCATAGGAAAGTCCTCTTCTAATGGTAAAATGACGCGCAGTATAACAAAATGAGGCTACCTCCATTATTAAACGGAGGGTTCCTCACTTTAATCTCTTGCATATTAACGGAGGGTTCCTCACTTTGTCAAGAATTAATATTTTTAGGAGAGGGAGGGGCATGAAATGAACGCGCAAACACCCACTAACCGCCCAATTCGGGCGGATGCCCGGCGCAACTACGCCAATCTGCTGAAAGCAGCGCGCGCTGCGGTCTCGGAGCTTGGCTCCGATATTGTTCTGGAGGACATTGCTAGGTCAGCCGGGGTAGCGATTGGAACGTTGTACCGCCACTTCCCCACACGGCAGGATCTTCTTGAAGTTGTATTCCTGGAGGAGACCAATGAATTGAGGGCGCAGGCTGAAGAACTCGCAAGGGCTCCGGTTCCTTTCGATGCCTTACTGAGCTGGCTTGGCCTCCAGATGGACTTCGCGGCTCGAGGGCGGAGTATGGGAGCCGCCATCATGGCTGCCAAGCAGGTTCCGGGGACGAGAATCTACGCTGCGAACAAAGTTATGCACGAGGCGGGACATGTTCTATTGCTCCGCGCTCAAGCCACAGGACAAATCCGAACGGATGTTGAACTTGTCGACGTGGTGCGACTCGTCTATGGAATCGCAATGGTGAATGAACATGCGTCCGACCCTGACGGAGCCAATCGCATGCTCGATCTCGTCATCGCGGGAATCAGAACAAAGCCGCGTCAGGGCTGAAAGATGGTGTATCATCTCCCGGTTCTCAGTGATTCTATTGACAATGTCGCACCAATTGAACATGTACGACTCCACCTTAGCAATCCTCTCTCAAGGATTAGTGAGTTTATTTTAGTTTAAATGTCAATCAGATAGTGCCAGTGGTTGAAATAAAAGGCGCCTAGATGATTAGGCGCTTTTCATTTAACTGCGAGGGCGATTAGGCAGCGGCGATTGCTTCGGGTGTCGCTTCTACGCCACCGAATTTATTGCTGCGTTTGGTCAAGCGTTGTTGAAATGGTTCTAAGCACTTGTCCGTATCAGCATGTGTGATATGTCCGTTGGTGACTTCCTTATCGAAACGTGTTGTTGTGGCCTCTTGTGCGCTGGCGACGTTCATTAGCACCAATAAGGCAGCAATGGTTGTGAGCAATACGAGTAGTCGCTTCATCTCTCATTTCCTTTACTAATCAACTACATGCTTATCATGAAACCAATGTGTTATCGAAGTGTAATCGGCAGGTAGAACTCGTGTAAATTCTGCTATAATGCTCGAACCCTCGGTTTCAAAAGGTGGGCATGTTGACCGATTTATCCATCATCATCGTCAGTTGGAATGTGGCAAATTTGCTCCAAGCTTGCTTAGAGAGCATCTACTCGTCGCCGCTTCCCTCAGACACCATCGAAACAATCGTTGTCGACTCGGCGAGTACCGATAACAGTGTAGAGATGGTGAGGGATCATTTCCCGCAGGTGAAGCTGCTGCCACAATCTGAGAATTTGGGCTTTTCGCGATGTAATAATATCGGTCTGCAAGCGGCAAGCGGACGTTACCTGTTTCTGCTCAATCCCGACACAGAAATTATGGGCGATGCTCTGGCAAAGATGATCGGTTATATGGATGCGAATCCAACAGTCGGCATCCTCGGCCCGCATACTTTGAACAGTGACGGCACAACCCAATCCACACGCAGACGATTTCCAACATTGGCGCTGGGATTTATTGAGAGTACATGGCTGCAACCATTTGCCCCGAAAAGTATGCTCGACCATTTTTACATAGCGGAATTACCGGATGATGCAATTGCTGATGTGGATTGGGTACAAGGCTCGGCATTACTGGCAAGACGAGAGGTTTACACGCAAATCGGTGGGTTGGATGACAGTTATGTGATGTACTCCGAAGAAATGGACTGGTGCAAGAGGGCTAAAGCGGCAGGCTGGCGGGTAGTGTACTTCGGCAAAGCGGATATTGTGCATCATGGAGGCAAGAGTAGCGAACAAGCCACTGCCCGTAAACATATCCATTATCAGGAAAGCAAACTGCGCTATTTCCGTAAATTTCACGGGTGGCTGCCCGCTCAAGGGCTGCGACTTTTTATACTAACCAGCTATTTATGGCAAATCGGTTTGGAAAGCCTCAAAAGTGCGTTGGGACATAAACGATCCATGCGCCAAGAACGGATTCAAGCGTACTGGCAGGTGGTACGGTCAGGGTTAAAGGTGAATTGATGCGGGTTGGAATTGTCACCGGAGAATATCCGCCGATGCAGGGTGGCATCGGAGCTTACACGCATATTCTTGCCCACGAAATGCAGCGCCAAGGGACAGGTGTTTCGATTTTCACTGACCACAGAGCATCCAGTATCGATCCAGACATCTTGATTATGAACTGGATGAAATCATGGGGCATCAACAGCCTGTCGCTAATTAACCAATGGGCGCGCGAATTCACAGCGGATATTATCAACATTCAATTTCAAACGGCGGCTTACCATATGTCACCGTGGATTCATTTTCTGCCACGTTTCACAAAAATACCAGTCGTCACCACTTTTCATGATTTGCGGCATCCGTATCTGTTCCCCAAAGCGGGTGGGCTGCGAGATCGAATCGTGATGGAATTGGCGCAAAAGTCAGCAGGCGTAATCGTTACAAACCATGAGGATTATGCGCGATTAACAAAGGTCGAACACAAAAGACTCATCCCCATCGGCAGCAATATCAGACAACCCTTACCGGATGATTTTGAAGTGGAAAAGTGGCGCAGCGAAGTAGGTGCAAGTCCAAATGATTTTTTGATTGCCTATTTCGGGTTATTTAACCAGACCAAGGGCTTAGAAACGTTAGTCGACAGCCTCGCGGATTTACGGCGCAATCGTGTCCCGGTGCGGCTGGTGCTGGTTGGCGGTGGAACAGGCAGCAGTGATCCAACAAATGAGGAATATTTCGATTCATTAAAAGCGCAAATCAAACGGCTCGGACTTGTTGCCTTCATCCACTGGACAGGCTATTTGGAAAATGAGTCCGATGTGGGTGCATATCTAGCAGCAAGTGATGTCGTTGCTCTGCCCTTCCTTGATGGCGCATCTTACCGACGTGGTAGTCTGATGGCAGCCATTCAATACGGATGCGCGATTATCAGTACAACCCCTACTATTAAAATCCCCGCTTTCAAAAATGGTGAGAATATTCTTCTTGTTCCGCCAAGTGACAAAAATGCGCTGACTGCCGCACTGGAGGAGGTTCGCCAATCACCAGACCTGCGACTACTCTTACAGCTCGGCGCATCCGAACTCAGCAAACAGTTTGACTGGTCAAAAATCACACAGGAAACACTAGATTTCTTCGCACAGGTACGGACACGCTGATATGACTTCCGCACACAAGCGATGGCTGTACCGTATTCTGGTAGGTTATGTGCTGCTGGCTACGATTTACAGCATCGTTACTCCACTATTCGAAGCCTCCGACGAGTTGTGGCATTATCCGATGGTCAAGTACATGGCTGACCACGGCTTACAACTACCACCTCAAGATCCTGCCAATCCAGAGGCGTGGCGACAAGAAGGCAGCCAACCGCCTTTGTATTACATGATGGCAGCGGTCTTAACTAGTTGGATTGACACCTCAGATTTGGAACACATTCGCCGCATTAATCCGCATGCCAATATCGGCGAAATTTGGCCTGATGGCAACGCCAATATGATGGTTCATCGAACTACAGCCGAGGCTTTTCCGTGGCATGGAACGACGCTGGTTGTTCATATTACGCGATTCTTTTCAATTGCACTTGGGCTGGGAACGGTGATTGTTACCTATGTAATCGCAAGAGAAATTTTCCCAGAACAGCCGAATATCGCGTTAAGTGCGACGGCATTAACCGCTTTTATCCCGATGTTTCTGTTTATCAGCGGTTCGGTCAACAACGATAATCTCTCCAACTTATTGGGAAATCTGTTGACTCTGTTAGTCGTGCGCTTATTAAAAACGCACGAACTTCCACATTGGCGCCGTTACATGTGGCTGGGTATTTGTACGGGCATGGGCTTAATCGCCAAACTCAACCTCGGCTTTTTTATTCCGGTTATCGCTTTGGGACTGCTGTTGTTGAGTATTCAACTGAGAAATTGGCGACCGATTGTCATCGGTGGGCTAATTTCAGGCGTGCTAACCATCGTGATCGCAGGTTGGTGGTACTGGCATAATTGGCAGCTTTACGCTGACCCAACCGGACTCGCTATGTTCTTACAAATGGTTGGTCGTCGAGCAATAGCCGCAAACGCCGCACAATTGTGGAGCGAACGCAACAGTTTTACGCAAGCTTATTGGGGATTCTTCGGCGGCATGAATGTACCGCTGCCGAATTTTATCTATTTGCTATTCAATATAATCGGCGGATTGGGTTTGCTTGGTGCGGTGGCGTTTATTGTCTATACACTACTGCGGAGAAAATGGTCATTTGAGCGTTGGATACCTGCGAGTGTCACGCTTTTGTGGCCTGTTGTGATGTTTGTGTCATATCTACGGTGGACAGCCGAAACCCCCGCTTCACAAGGCCGCTTGGTGTTCGTAGCGCTTTCGTCCATCTCACTGTGGATGAACGTCGGTTTAACGTGGTGGCAGCCCAAGCGCATCCAAAACTACAGTCTGATTGCGACTGCTACACTTTTTGTAGGTGTTAGCTTGATAACACCCTTCGCAACTATTGCGCCGGTTTATGCCCTGCCCGATCAAGCAAATGTGAGGCAAAATACACAAGCGACTTTTAACGGGGGCGGTGGCAAGATTGGACTTGCGGCGGCTGAGGTGCAAACCACGCAGGCTAAGCCAGAAGATTACGTTTTCATCGACACAACATGGCTGATCAAACAATCTCTCAACGCCGATTGGAGTCTGTTCGCGCATTTGGTAACCCCTGACGGTGTGATTATCGGTCAACGTGATGTGTATCCCGGTGAGGGGCGACTGGCAACATCTGATTTAGAAGTTGGACGAGCGTGGAATAATCCAATTGCCATTTCGATACCCAACACGGCTTATGCACCAATGACCTTGGATGTCGAGATCGGCTGGTACAATCTGCAAACGGGCGAACGTATGAAACTGGATGACGGCAGCGAGACCGTCAAAGTCGGAACCGTACAGCTTGAGCCACGACTGGATAGCGAAAAACTGGATGTCCCCAATCCGATACGGGTGAATTTTGATAATCAGATTGAATTGGTTGGTTATTCGCTGAGCGATTTGAGTCCAAATGCAGGCGATAGTGTCGATTTGACGCTTTATTGGCGCGGGTTAAAAAAGCTCGACAAGGATTATAAGATTTTCACCAATATTCTTGACCTTCCAACACTGACTAAATATGCCGCCTCGGACGGAATGCCGGTCAACTGGCAAGCGCCGACAACCACATGGGAAGCAGGTACAATCATTAAAGATGTCCATATTTTGAATGTCGATTCGAATGCACCACCGGGCATTTACGAAACCGAAATCGGCCTATACGCACAAGGCGACGATGGTAGTATTCAACGGCTGCGAATCGTAACTACCGATGGTGGGATGGCGAATGATTCGATGGATTTGACACGGGTTCGAATTTTGCCGTTGCCAGCGGGGAATAAGTGATGCGTTTACGACGATGGGCAAAGCCGGATGCGATAGCTGTCATTATTTTAGTAGCTATCTGGCTGCTGTTCTTTTGGCGGTTGTTCACACCTATTGAAGCTGACCAAGCATCGGTCAAAAAAGGTGATTTTTCCGGTCAGTTCGTGGCGTTTGCTGCCTACCAATATCAACGTTTTTCGGCGGGTGAAGTGCCGCTTTGGGACCCATATAATAACGGTGGCTTACCGTTTATCGGTGATACACAGGCAGCCGTATTTTATCCGCCGCGCTTGGCTACAATTGGCCTAAGCAAGTTGGCGGGTGGTTGGACATATCATGCGCTCGAACTCGAAATGACTTTACATGTGCTAGCCTGTTCGCTGTTTATGTATTTACTGATTCGGCATATGACGCGCGGTCAAGCAGGCAGCGAGTTTGGGGCGTTCATTGCGGCTGTCATCTTTAGTTATGGCGGTTTCATGCAGTCTTATCCGCCGCTGCAACTTGCGTTATTAGAAGCTGCAATCTGGCTACCGCTGGCAGTATTAGGTATCCATGAAGCAACGCGCGATGAAAAAATGCATTGGTCTTGGCTGCTGCTCACAGGTTTGGCGTTCGGGCTGTCGTGGATGGCAGGGCATCCGCAAACCAGTTGGTTCAGCACCTATCTCCTCACTGCTTACTTGATTTATCGTGCCTATAGACAACGATATAGATGGCAGGTGATAATCGGTGGTGTGTTAGCGTTCGGGGTGTTGGGTGGTGCGCTGGCAACGGTGCAACTGCTCCCCGGCCTTGAATACTTAACACACACAGCACGAGCTGGACTGACATTTGAGGCTAAAGGGAACGGCTTCCCGATACAAGATGTGGTGCAGTTTATCTTCACTAACATGGTCAGCCAATGGTCACCACTTTATGTCGGTATCGTAGGATTGGTTTTAGCCGCGATTGCCTTGTGGCGACGACTACCGGAAAGCATTTTTTGGGGTATTGTCGCTCTGGTCGCACTTGGTCTGAGCTTTGGCAAGAACAGCCCAATTTACGCCACCTTATACAACATATTACCGGGGCTGCGTTTTTTTAGAGGGCAAGAACGCGGTGCATTCCTGATCGCCTTTAGCTTGGCAAACTTAGCAGGTATAGGGGCAGCGCACCTGATCAACTGGGAGAAACTCCAAGATTTCAAAGCTACCCGCCGCATTCAACAAATTTTGATTGGGCTGGTCATTCTGTGCGGAGTCGTATTTGCATTTGTGATGGTCGGGTGGATGAGTAATCATGATGCTTATGGGCCGTTCGTCCAGCCAATTGCGATGAGCTTGATTTTATCGGTGATGACGCTGGCTTTAATTGCATGGCTGCTGGATGCGCCCAAAAGCTCCGTTCGGCAATCCTTATTGGCCGCTCTGCTGATATTCGATTTGTTCACACTAAGCATGGATAATCACTTCAATTACGATCCGATTCCGCCACAGAAACAGTTAGACCTCATTCCCCCACCAATGGTCGCGACCGCTTTAGCCGACACTGACATGCCCTTCCGTGTGGATGGGTACCGCGTCCTCAATGATAATTATGGTGGTTTGTATGATGTGGCGGATATGCGCGGGATTAGTCCCTTATTTTTAGAGGGGCCGAACAGCATTATCAATGGCAGCCTGATTAACCCGACTGCTTGGGAATTGTTCGCGGTGCGGTATGTGTATACCGATTGGGAGCAAATGCCTGTTCCCAGCACGATTATTGCCAGTGGAGATGATCGGTACGGCAAAGTCAACATGCATAAGCTGACTGATCCACGACCGTTCGCGAACCTCGTGTATGATACGCGACTTGTGGCTAATGATACCCAAGCGCTTGCGTCACTGAATGATACAAATCTCCAGTTACGGCGAACGGTTATCTTGGAACAATCACCATCAATAACAATTAGCGGCGATAAACCATCGGATGCAACCGCAGCCGTTACCAACTTCAAACCCGAAACATTCACGATCAGCGTCAAGACCTCAACCAACGCTGTACTCTCCGTCGCGCATCCCTATTATCCGGGTTGGGTTGCCTCACTCGACGGTACATCAACGCCAATATTACGTGCTTACGGCGCATTGGCAGCCGTTGTTGTTCCGGCAGGTGAGCACACAATTGTGTTTAGGTATGATCCTCTGAGCTACAAACTTGGTGCAATAGTCAGTGCATTAGCGTGGGTAACAGTTGTGATTCTCGGCGCAATCAGTCTTTATCGTAGGGAATGTCATGGATAATACTAACCCATCGCGAAAAGGCATCTGGTCACTCAATCATTACAGCTATGGCGCACTGATTGGCGCAACAATTGGACTGGTTGGTGGACTGTTAGCCCTGTTATTAGTGGTTGGTGGCCCAATCGTAGCCTTTGGCGCACTTTTCGGTTTACTAGCTAGTTTGTATGTTCTCTCTAATATTTCTGCCGCGCTATATGGGGTCATATTGGTAACGGCACTGCTGCCCTTCGGAACATTACCTTTCAAAATTGCCGTAACACCCACCTTTTTGGATATGGCATTGGGTGCGTTTGTACTGGTTTACGCGATGCAATGGATGACGGGACGTCGACAAGGTTTTCGACTGACTCCGGTTCATGCATTTATAGCCTTGTACAGCATGTGGCTGATACTGGCTTTTGCGCTGGGGCTGCGTTATGCGCCCCCTACATCAACGATTTTAAGACAGTTCGCAGAAACCTTATTGAGCATCTCAATGGTGTTTATTTTGGGGGATTTGATACGCGACCCACAAACTTTAAGACGTCTGATGATTGCCAGTATATTGGCTGTCGGCATTCAAGCTGTTGTGGCAATTTTCCTGTATCTCCTGCCTGACCAAACTGCCGAAGAACTGCTCGTCCGATTAGCCCGATTTGGTTATCCCAACGGTGGTGTTATTCGCTTTATCAATGACGATCCCGCAGGAATCGAACGGGCAATCGGAACATGGGTTGATCCCAACGCACTCGGTGGCATCCTTGCTATGACCGCAGCCATGACTGCCCCACAACTCTTCGCACGTAAACCCGTATTACTGCGCCGATGGATGACCCTCGGCATACTCGGTGTCCTCGTGGTGGCACTTGCAATGACGTTCTCACGCGCGTCAATGCTGGCGATTGGCATTAGTGTCTTTGTGATCGGATTGTTTCCCGGCTACCGCAAATATCTGGTGATGTTAGGATTGGCGTTGGTGCTTGTTTTAGCACTGCCCCAAACTCGTTCCTATATTGAACTTTTTGTCCAAGCCTTCACCGGTGCTGATCGTTCAACGCAAATGCGCCTAGGCGAATACGGCGATTCGCTCGAACTTATCAGTCGGAATCCCATCACCGGCGTTGGTTTCACGGGTACGCCTGATATAGATCTTTACACCAATGTCGCCAGTATGTACCTAATTATGGCGAATCAAATCGGACTGGTTGGGTTGGCTATATACGCGTTGATGATCCTCGCCATATTGATCTATGCTTTACGGGCAAGGCAGGTCGTCTACCCCTATCCTGAACTCGAAGCCATTCACCTTGGCTATAATGCCGCGCTCATAGCCGCGCTGATTAATGCGGTTGCAGACCTCTATTTTTTCCGGTTGGATTTTCAATCCTCCATTTTTTCATTCTGGATGGTCATTGCATTGGCACTGACGAGTTCCAGACTCATATTAGAAGCGCATGAATCGACCGTTGCTAAACACACCTGAATCCATTACCATTCTCAACTGAAACACCCAATATTTTATTGGGCACACTTTCCGCTTCATTCAGCGCGCTCGTGCGAGATGAGGCAATCCCGGGGAAAGGAGATTATTGAATTCCCTATGAGACATACATACGAGCTAACATTTATCGTCCGCGTTGACCCTAACGAAGAGGTCATTAACAATTCGATTACGCAAGTTCAGGGTTGGGTCGAAGCCAATGAACTTGGTCAAGTGACCAAGATTGACCGTTGGGGACGACGCAAGCTGGCCTACGAAATCGACAAACAACGTGATGGCTTCTACGTTTGCATGAACGCAGATATTGATCCTCAGAATTTACCTGAACTAGAACGTAATTTAAAGTTGTCAACAACTGTTTTGCGTTATCTGCTCATTCGTCCTGAACGTTAGGACATGGTAAATTCTCTGGTGAAATCAGGGGTTTTGAGGAGCGCTTGAGCTATGGGACGTGGGCTGAACAAGGTAATGATAATCGGTTATCTGGGACGTGACCCCGAAATGCGCTATACGCCCAGTGGTCGTCCTGTAACAAGTTTTAGCGTGGCGACCAGCCGCACTTGGACATCAGCCGAAGGAGAGCGCCGCGAAGAAACCGAATGGTTTAATGTCGTGGCATGGGGAACGCTAGCCGAAATTTGCAAATCACACCTCAGTAAAAACCAACAGGTTTATATCGAGGGACGTTTGCAAACACGAGGCTGGGAAGATGAAACAGGCAAAAAACATTTCCGTACTGAATTAGTTGCCAATGAGATGATTTTGCTGGGTGATCGCCGTCGTGAACAACAACATCATGACGAAGAAGTTGATTTCATCAGCGAAGATCAAGACAATGGTGACTATGCATTTTAAAGCCATTAGGAGAAAACAATGAGCGACATGGATTATCGTGATCGCGGTGACCGCGACCGTGATCGCGATTCAGATGACAGTTTTGAAAGTGATGATCGTGAAAGAGGCGGTTTTCGCCGTCAGCGTCCGGGACGTGGTCGTCATGTGCAATTCTGCCCCGAAGGCAAGTGCTTCGATTACAAGAACGTAGATGCATTAAAGCGTTTTATTGGTGAAACGGGTAAAATTCGTCCGCGCCGTCAGACGGGCAACTGTGCTCGCTGCCAGCGTGAACTGGCTCGTGAAATTAAACGTGCGCGTCATCTAGCACTGCTGCCCTTCATCGCTGGTGGGGATTAACTTTACCCGCGCTATGCAACAGCAGTTGATAGCCTAATCAATTACGGGGCATGGGCAAAAATCGGCTATGCCCCTTTCATTGTTTCGAAGCAGGAGTACAAATTAGTTATGTCCAAGAGAAGCCAAACAACCGCGCTTCCGAAGGAAACTCCGAAACCCGCTCCCGTTGAAGGTAGCGAGTCCGGCGGGAAGCAACCTTCACCCAAACTACGGCAGGAATACCGTTCACGCGCTGAGCGCGAACATGAAATCCAACGTTGGGTGATTATTGGCACAATTGCGGCAATCGTCGTCGTCGTCCTACTGCTGGGCGTAACGATTGTGTCCGACCAGATTATTACCCCGAACCAAGTCGTTGCCAGCGTGGACGGCCAAAATATTACCATCAACCAGTTTCAACGGCGAGTACGCTTAGAACGCTATCTGCGTAACCAACAGTTGACACAATTGGTTCAGACCTATACCAGTTTCGGCTATACTGAGCAACAACTTGTGCAACAGTTGCAGCAAACAGAACCCTATGCAACGTGGATTAAAGAAATCCAAGTATCTGACCAAATGGGTCTGAAAATAATTGATACGATGGTCGAAGAACAACTCATCCGTAATGCAGCTCAAGAAAAGGGCATTACCGTTACACAGGATGATATTAATAAGCAAATCGACCAATATTTTGGTTATACACCACCACCTGTGGCTGGTGCTGAAGCCACGGCAGAAGCAACCGCGACTGTCACACCAACACCGACGATTACGCCGACGCCTTTTGTTTCGCCAACGCCATCACCTGTACCCACAACGGCTCCGACATCAGATGTAACGCCGACAGTTACGGCCACACCGTTGGCAACTCTGCCCCCAACCGCTACCTTGACCAACGATGAGCAGACAAAGCAATTCCAAGATAATCGTGATACCGTTTTCCGTGACATTCGCAAACAAACTGGAATGAGTGACGCGGACATCAATAGATATTTTGAACTGCAAGCGTTACGCACGAAGTTGCAAGATGCTGTCTCAACAGACATCACAACAAAAGGCGAATTCGCGGACGCTCGACATATATTGGTGGCAACTGAAGAAGAAGCCAACGATGTTATCAGTGCGCTCAATGCCGGTGAATCCTTTGCAGATTTGGCGAAAGCCGTTTCAACGGATACAGGCTCCGGTACAAATGGTGGCGAGTTAGGCTGGTCACCGGTTACGACCTACGTCAAAGAATTCCAAGATGCAGTCAAGACAGCCGAAATTGGTGCAATTGTAGGACCGATTAAAACTCAATTTGGTTATCACATTATTCAGGTACGTGCACGTGAAGAGCGTGAACTGAATAAAGATCAAATTGATAATGCTAAGGCTGGGGCATTTAGCAATTGGCTGAAAGACTACAAAGAAGCCAAGAAATCAGTGACGACGACCAATTCAATTTGGGCAAATTACGTTCCAACTGATCCACAAACGATTTTCGGTTAGAAAATCCAAACGATATGCTGAAACTAATGGGATGCTACTCAACATCCCATTAGTAATTCAGTAGTAAAGAGCTCTCCACTCAGCAACTTTTCTCCCCTACGTTTGTCCGGCGCTCATACTCTGATCAACAATTCTCATTGTGACCACTAAGCCACTCCGCTATAATGCCAAGTATGAACGAGCAACATATCGCACGACTTGAATCACAACTCGAACGTCTTGTAGAAAGTACATTTGCCCATTTTTTTGGCAAACAGGTACGGGCGCAAGATATTGCTTTGCAATTGGTCCGCGCGATGGAAGGCAATGCACTGAGTGATTCACCTAATGAAGTGCACCCCATTGCACCAGATCATTACACGATTATGATGCCTCTAGAAATGTATCAGCAACTCCTTCAAAATCAACCAGCCCTGCCCCAATTGCTCAGTGAACATCTGGTTGAACTGGCAATGAACGCTGGATACCGATTAAATATGCATCCAATTGTTGAAATCATCGCCAGCGATGAACTTAAAACAGGGATGGTAACTGTCCTAGCAAATCATGGGAAAAAGAAAACCAGCACGACTGCAATTATGCAGCGGGTGGATATTGATAATGGCCCGGAAGCGCCGCAGAACCCCCAACTTTTGATACAGGGTAAACCCACCATCCAATTGACAACTGATGTTATCAATATTGGACGCAGTCGCGATAATCAGATTGTCCTCGATGATCGGTCAGTTTCGCGCTACCATTTGCAACTGCGCTTGCGCTTTGGTCGCTACACATTATTCGACACTCAAAGTCAAGGCGGTACGTTCGTCAATAACATTAGAATTAAGGAACACATCTTACAAACGGGTGATGTCATCCAAATAGGGACTACGCTGCTTGTCTATATGGAAGATCATGCGACGAGTGATGGACAAACCCAAACCAATGACCCTGTAGTGGCAGACTAACAAGAGCGTAACACTGTGTCAAACGAAGTCATCTTGCTCGTGCTGCGTGTAATCTCCGGTTTGCTCTTACTTCTATTTCTCGCGGTACTTTTCCGCATGCTATGGCGTGAGCAGCGGCAGGCAAGTGCCGATATAGAGATGAAACGGCGCAGCTATGGGTATCTGGTCGTTCTCAGAGAAATTGATGGACATTATCATCTAACGGGCGAAAAATATGCTCTGAAACCGATTACCAGTTTGGGACGATCTCCGACCAATACCGTCCCGATAACCGATACCTTTGCCAGCAGTGAACATGCTTTGGTCACACTCCGACAAGGTCAATGGTGGTTGGAAGACCGCAACAGCCGTAATGGAACGCTGCTTAACGATATGCCTGTCAAACAAGCCGTTGTCATTGCTGAAGGTGATATTATTGGCATCGGGCAAATCCGGTTGCGGATGGAACTCGAATCCTAGAGCTTTACTATAAACTTTTGAGGATATAACTTATGGTGGAACAGGTACAAATTGCGGTCATCGGCGGTTCCGGTTTGTACAACATGCCAGAACTTAGCAACGTTGAGAAGCATCACATTAAGACGCCATTTGGTGATCCTAGCGGCGAGATTGTTATCGGAACTCTGCGAGGCAAACGAGTAGCCTTTCTCCCCCGACATGGTGTCGGACATGTCTACAGTCCGACAACCGTGCCCTATAAAGCGAACATTTATGCTCTCAAAAGCTTAGGTGTTCGGTTTATCATTGGTGTGAACGCCTGCGGTTCACTTAAAGAAGAATATGCACCGGGCAATATTGTCATCCCTGATCAGGTGTTTGACTATACGAATAGTCGTGATCGATCCTTTTTTGGCACAGGCGTGGTCGCCCATGTAGGTGTCGCAGATCCCTATTGCCCTGAACTTTGCGATGTTGTTTATCAAGCGGTTCAAAATGTGGGTGGAATTGCGCATAAGGGCGGCACATTTTTGATTGAGGAAGGTCCACGTTTCGCCACGCGTGCCGAAAGTTTGATCTTCAAAGCGTGGGGATGCAGTCTCATCGGTATGACAACTTGCCCCGAAGTCTTTTTAGCGCGTGAAGCTGAAATCGCTTATGCGACTATGGCGCATGTCACAGACTATGATTCTTGGCACACGAGTGAAAAACCTGTTACAGTGGAGATGGTCGTGTCTACCTTCCGCAACAATATCGAAATTGCACAAAAAGCGGTGGCGGCAGCTGTCAAACTTCTGGATGAAACTGCGGTTTATGCCTGCCATTCTGCACTGGCAAATGCCATCATGACCGACCGCAGCAAAATCTCACAACAGATGTTTGAAACCCTCAAACCGCTTGTCGGGCGTTATTTCCCCTCATAAACATAGCTATGACATTTATTGCCGATATATTCACAGTCAAACACGAATCTAAAGCCAGCACGCGCCGTACAGAGAGCCGTTTACTGATTATATCGGCGTTGTTTCTATTCGTAAATTTCCTAGCGCTCACCATTATCCGTTCCGATGTACGAATAACTGAATGGATACACTGGATTGTATGGATCATTAGTGCAATTATCGGAAGTACCTTATTAGAGCGTTATTTACCCGGGCGCGACCCGCTGCTGTTCCCAATTACCATGTTCCTGAGCGGATGGGGACTTATACTCATTGACCGCTTAGCGCCAGCCTTCGCTGAACGTCAGACAGTCTGGTTGGTTGTTTCGGTAATAGCTATGCTGGTTGTAGCCATTAGTCCTCAAATCCTGCGTTGGCTCAGGCAATTTCGATATGTCTTACTGCTGTTCGGTATCTTACTTCTGCTCGGCACAATCCTTCTTGGGACAAATCCTTCAGGCTTTGCTAATGCACCTCAGCTTTGGCTCGGTTTTGGCAGTGTTTTCTTCCAACCTTCCGAAGCACTCAAAATTATTCTTGTCGCCTTTCTTGCTAGCTATTTAGCCGAGCAATATCCTGCTATTCGTACTGGAATAGTGGAAGGCCAAGGCTGGCATTTATCCATCTCGCCCCGCGTCTTAGGGCCAATCGTTTTAATGTGGAGTATTTGCATCCTCATTCTGGTCTGGCAACGCGATTTAGGAACCGCTATCCTGTTCTTCACGATTTTTATGCTGCTGCTTTATGTAGCCAGTGGTTCGAACTTAGTTCTCATCAGTGGTGCATTGTTGATTATAGCTGCCGGATTAGTGGCCTATAAAGCGTTTCCGGTCGTGCGCTTACGTATGGATATTTGGATTAACCCTTGGCCTGAAGCCGATGGTCGAGCATTCCAAATCGTACAAAGTTTATTAGCATTCGCGGCAGGTGGCCCCTTCGGGCAAGGTGTGGCTCAAGGTTCACCGACATATATTCCGGTCGTCCATTCGGATTTTGTCTTTTCAGCTTTGGCGGAAGAATGGGGACTACTAGGTATTATCACAGTGATCGCCTGTATCGGCATTCTGGTAGCACGAGGTTTACAAATCGCCATTCAGCAAGAACGACGATCATACCTTGCTCTACTCGCTGTCGGGCTCACGCTACTCATTGCGACCCAAAGCTTCCTCATTATGGCAGGTGTCCTCAAAATTGTACCGCTAACAGGCGTTACACTACCCTTCTTAAGTTATGGGGGTAGCTCATTGCTGGCTAGTTTTGTCATCATTGGCTTGCTACTGCGCCTGTCGGCATTGGAAAACTGACCTTGCAATTTAACCGCGAAATCAACCGCTTGATGACCGGTATTCTCGTCCTACTAGGACTGGTTGCGCTGGCAGCGACCTACTGGGCAGTCATTGGGCCGGATACGCTTCTACAGCGCCAAGATAATCCGCGTCTGGTGCAAGCCGAAGAACAAATCGTGCGTGGGGATATTGTTGACCGTAATGGCACAGCGCTCGTTACGTCGACGACAAATGCTGATGGTACATTGACGAGACAATACCTGTATCCAGAAATGTCCAGTGCGTTGGGTTATGCCAGCATCCGTTATGGAGTCGGTGGAGCAGAAGCTGCCTTCAACAGCATTTTACGCGGTGACAATTCCAAAAAAACTTTTCTAACTCAACTTTCAGATGAATTACTGCATCATACTCAACAAGGTGCGGCCGTCCGTCTTACTTTTGATTTGAGCGGCCAACAACAAGCAGTCAAGGTTATGGGCAATCATACGGGTTCCATTGTGGTAATTGATGTCCCCAGCGGACAAGTCTTGGCAATGGTCAGTTTGCCCACCTATGACCCAAACTCCTTGGATGCCAATTGGGAATCACTCACCCAAGCGCCGGGGAAACCCTTTTTTAATCGCGTTTTGCAAGGGGCATACCAACCCGGAATTGCTCTCCAAACCCCATTAATGGCGGCTGCTCTGCTCGCCAATTACCCTCTAGACACAGCCATCGACCAAGCAACACAAAGTGTCAAAGTAGGCGATGTGACCATACACTGCATTGCGACTCCGCCAACTGACACGCTGACCTTAACACAAGCCTATGCCTATGGATGCCCCTATCCGTTCGCAAAGATGGTGCGCGATTTAGGGTTCGAAACCATTCAAGCGGGATTTAACACATTTGATCTTGAGCATCCGCCTACTCTCAATGGCTACATCACTAATCCCGCAAGTGAATCGACAAATACTTCTCAACTCCTTTTTGGAGCGGATAATTTTATAGACAATGCACTAGGGCAAGGAAATATCACCGTCACGCCCTTAGAAATGGCCGTGATAACCGCTGCAATATTTAATGACGGGAACGCTCCAGTGCCTTACAGCCTCCTTCAAACACGACAGCCAAATAATGACGCATGGGTAGATGACAAAACAGTTTATACATCAATACCTATGCTCACAGCCAATAGTGCGCGACAAATGCAAACGATCATGCAAGCTGCGATCCAAAATGGGGATGCGCAAAAAGCTTTAATTCCTAATTTGATAATTGGCGGTCATGCCGGATTAGCCTATGTTGGAACCACCGCACAATCATGGTTTATCGGTTTTGTGAGTACGGGGAGCAATCAAGGGGCTGCAATTGCCGTTGTACTTGAAGACACAAACGATACTGGTCTAGCAGCCGAAATCGGTGGACAAGTGTTGAGCACAACTCATAATTATCAGATGTCTTCTACCCCCCAACCCACAGGCGGGGCTTAAGTCCCAATTTTTTTGACCATTTGGCGGCTGTACTTAAACCATGTACGTATGCATGGCTGTAATTTTTGATGAATGACGCGCTTTGTATTGCGTGAAGAAATTCCTGTGCGTTACTAAATGGCGCGAGCTGAGTCATAGCCCGACCATACTCAGGCCAGCTATGAGCATCTGATCCGGCGGTGCCTTTTAGATTGTGTTTCTGTGCGTAATCTAATGCCTGTTGATTATCACCTTTATATAAACAACGAGCGTTGAAAATTTCAATCGCGTCCACTTGACGGGCAATCCGGGTCAGTGCTTCCTCGCCCCATGCGCCTTTGCGTAGACGATCAAAGGGATGCGAAACACTGATAATTGCGCCTTGATCACGCAAACGACGAATCGTTTCAATAGGCGTTAAACCAGCCGGTATGCTTTCACGCACAAAATAGGCTAAAATTTCGCCCTCAGTAGTCATAATCTCTTCACCAACAATCACCAAATCAGGTGCGATTTTTTGCATGGCTAATGCACCTTCGGCAGTGTTGTGGTCAGTAATGGCAATTCGATGGATATTACGCTGCCGACAAAGGTTGATAATAGTATCAAATTTCGAGAGACAATCTTTCGACCAAAGTGTATGACTATGCAAATCAACATTCCAAAGTTCGGTCATACCTGATGTACTCCATAGGATGAGAAAACACTAAAAATCGCTACCATTTCCTTACCGTTAAGCATACCTTATATGCAGTCACAACAATAAGGTTGAATTGAATGAGTTATTGATGATAGAAACGGCTAGCGTCCGGTAAGCGTTGAGTAATCGTAGGTTAATACTCAGCAAAGTGTGACAAACTTGACTACCCTCTATACTTTTCTGTAGTATAGAGCATTCTGTATAAGCAATTTGGTCGTCAGCAAGTAAGCAATATTCAGTGACACTATAATAGTCTGACGCGAAGAAAGACAGATTAATGAATCAGGATATTAAGCGTATGCAATCACAAGATTTTGAGGACGGAATTGCACCACCACCCCGCCTCTTGTTGTGGGCAGTCGTTGGTATTTTTGTCATCCTTGTGGTTGGAGCGCTGGGCAGTTACCTTATCATTCAAGACAAGGTTTCTATGAGCTTACTTTTAGAACTCGCAGTCATCGCGTTTCCGCTGGTCGTCATCATTTCAATCTTGGCGGCAATCCTTTTCCGCAAGAGCCTGCCGCGTCGATTTGCCTTTTGGCTCACCTCAGCATGGGTTATGATTGGCATCGTCGGCATGATCACCTTTACCCTTATTTTTCGCAATAACTTAGAACCGGGGCAGCGCGAAACGGTCAAGCATTATCTGCCATTTATGGTGATGTTTGCACCTCCTCTTCCTCCAATTAACAGTTCACTGCCAACACCCGAAGCGGTTGAAAGTGGTGTTTCTGCTGATGATTTGCTCCACACAAATTTTGATCTAAATGCACCTTCGTCTACTGCGCCAACCGCCGCAACAGTCGTCCCAACTGCTGAAGTACCAGCGATTATTGCAGCACCCGCAACATCGACACCGGTATTGCAATCGTTGGTCACAGCAATCATCACTTCATCTCCTATCCCAACAATAAAAGCTTCGGTTACCGCGCAGCCCACCATTGAAATAACGGCTACATCCTTACCCGCGGCAACACAGGCAGCCATTGTGCCTGTTGCAGTAAACCAAAATGTATCTTTGCCTTCCGCGCCGCTGAATGCCCTCTTAACAGGTATCACCCCTGTGAAACAAGGCTGGAATAACTGCGGTCCGGCTAATATCACCATGGCGCTGTCCTATTTTGGCTGGACACGCGATCAAGATTACGCCTTGAGTTTCCTGAAACCAGATCGCGAAGATAAGAATGTTAATCCGTGGGAACTGGTCAACTTCGTCAACCAAGAAAGCCAGATTCGCGCCCTTTACCGTGTTGGCGGCGACATGGAGCTGATCAAGCAGCTTATTTCTCACAAGTTGCCAGTATTGATCGAAACCGGTTACATGTTTGAAGGTTCAGATTGGTTGGGGCATTATCAAACGGTTGTTGGATACGACGATACCAAGCAAAATTTCTATGTATATGATAGCTATCTTGGAACCGGACAAAATGGAACCGGCATGCCTAAGTCTTTTGACGATTTTGACTCGTTCTGGGAAAACTTCAACCGCATCTTCATTGTCTTGTACAAGCCCGAAGAAGAAGGACTTGTCCGCAGCATCCTCGGTGATCGCGCCGATGTCACAAAGGCCACTGAAATGGCCGCGCAAACTGCACAGCAAGAAGCTCTCACCAATCCACAAAACGCATTTGCGTGGTTCAATTTGGGATCATCGCTGACCAAACTTGGCAAGTTCCAAGAGGCAGCAGCAGCGTTCGACAAATCGCGTCAGGTCGGCCTGCATTGGCGCATGACCTTGTACCAATTTACGCCATTCGAAGCCTATTTCAATGTTGGTCGCTATGATGAAATCATGTCATTAACCAACGCCAATTTGCTCAACGGTGGTCAATACGTGGAAGAAACCTACTACTGGCAAGGTAAAGTTTACGCAGAGCAAAATGATAACGCCAAAGCAGCGAGTGCTTTCCGGCAAGCACTAGCGCATAATCCACGTTACACTGCTGCCCAAGACGCGCTCAATGCGCTGCCAAAGTAGTTAGTGAATGAGTAATCAAACAACTGAAAAACGTAATCGCCAAATCGCCCGATCAACCCTTGTGGTTATGGCGGCCTTTGCCATTGCCAAGATCATCAGCCTAGCGCAAACCATCATTATTGCGCGTGTCTTCGGTGTTGGGCGTGAATGGGACACCTTTGTAACCGCCAACAGCTTACCTGAGTTGATTTTCACCCTGATTTCAGGTGGTGCATTGGCTCATGCATTTATACCAATTTTCAGTAGTTACCTCGCCCGCGATGATAAATCCGGTGCGTGGAAACTGACAAGTCACGTCATTAACACGGTATTTGCCGTAACAGCGGTCGTGAGTATCTTTGTCTTTTTTACAGCCCCATGGTGGGTCGCGACCATCGTTGCACCGGGTTTTGATGCTGCCGCCCAGCAGCAAACTGCCGACCTCATGCGAATCCTACTCATTAGTACGCTCATCTTTTCAGTTAGCGGCATTTCGATGGGCATCCTCCAAAGTCACAATCACTTTTTGTTACCCGCCATCGCGCCAATTATGTTCGACTTGGGCATCTTGTTTGGCGCGGGCTTTCTGATTAAACCCTTCGGTGTGCGCGGTATTGCTTATGGTGCGGTAATCGGTGCGGCGCTGCACTTTGCGGTACAGATACCGGGACTCATCCACTACCGCGCACGTTGGTCGGCCGAGATGGGTTGGAAAGACCCCATGCTCTGGAAAGTTCTCAGGTTGATGCTGCCACGTGTGATTGGGCTGGGTTTATTCAGCCTGAACTTCCTGCTGATGAATAACATCGCTTCGCGTCTGGGTGAAGGGTCAGTCAGTGCACTCAGTTGGGGTTGGCGGCTCATGCAAATCCCCGAAACGCTGATCGGCACAGCAATGGGAACAGTCATCTTTCCTACCCTAGCAGCATTGAGTGAGGTTGGTGACGAATCAGGTAAACGCGATGCGATGTCCGGAGCGCTGCGTTTCATTTTGATTGCCACCATTCCCGCAGCCGTGGGACTTATTTTGATCGGACAACCGATTATTAGCCTCTTAGAAGGTGGTGCATTCGATGCCTCAGCCTCCTCGTTGGTTTACAGCACTCTACGCTTTTTTGCGCTCGGCCTTGTGGTTCACTCGGCTTTAGAAGTGGTAGCCCGCAGCTTTTATGCTGATAAAGACACCCTCACGCCATTGTGGGCAGCAGCAGGTGGCGCAATCATTAACTTTGTTTTGGCACTTGTCTTGAGCGGCGTAGCTTTTGGTACACCAAGTAGCGCCAACGTGGGTGGATTAGCCTTAGCAAATTCGGCTGGTGTAGCGTTCGAGGTGCTAGTCTTATTATGGATTTTGCGACGCCGTTGGCACGGGGCAAATGAGTCGCTGCTTGCCCAAACTCTCATTAAAACAATTGCCGCCAGTCTCGTAATGGGATTGGTGATTGTGATTATTAACAGCCTGTGGCATGCCATGGGCCTAGATAATCGTGAGACAATTTTTACTGTTTTAGAAGTCGGGGTTATGGCTGTGGGTGGAGGATTAGTGTTTCTGATAACCGCTTATCTACTAAAAATGCGTGAGCTTCAGGCTTTGGTCAACATGCTTTTGCGTCGCAAGACTTTAGCAGAGGTGGTAGCATGAGTGTCGAAATCCGCATTTTAACTCTCGGATCAGCGGTGACTCACTGCTATATCTTAGGCGATACAGACACTAATGAGGCTGTTGTGATTGATCCGGTCGATCAAGCACCTTTGATCTTCAAGACTGCTCAGGATACGGGTTGGACAATAAAGCTCATTCTCGCGACACACGCCCATTTCGATCACATCCTTGCCAGCAAAGAACTTAAGGCACTTACAGGCGCACCGTTCTATATTCACGGTGACTCGATTCCCCTACTTAAAAGTTTGCCCGATACCGGCATTCGTTTCACAGATCAAGCTTTCCCAGAAGCAGCCGAACCTGACCGTTTTCTAACGACTGAATCCGAAACCATAGAACTCGGTGCGATCAAGTTTGAAACACTCTATACACCCGGTCATGCGCCGGGGCATATTGCCTTTTACATGCGTGATGCAGGACTTGTGATAAGCGGCGATTGTTTGTTCGCGGGCAGCGTCGGACGTACTGATTTACCAAATGGTGATCACGACCTGCTGATGCGTTCAATTTTAGACAAACTGCTACCACTTGGCGATGAGACGAAAGTCTTGCCCGGTCACATGGACTTGACGACAATCGGTAAGGAACGCGCCACTAACCCCTTCATACTAGAATATGCCGAGATACTATCAAGAAGAAACTGATATAATCATCTTTCTCGGTTTTTAGTGTGTCCGTCAATTATCAGAAACCCAACCTCCATGCACATTTTGATGCTTTTTCTGGATGGCATTGGCCTTGGGGACGATGATCCATCTATTAACCCATTTGCCATTGCGAATATGCCAACACTGATAGGGCTCACGAATGGCAAGCGTTGGCTACGCGATACTGGCTGCCAAAACAGTGAACGAGCGCTGTTTATCCCGACTGATCCACGACTTGGTGTAGCGGGACGACCACAAAGCGGAACCGGACAAGCCGCTATCATCACAGGGTTAAATGTGCCAAAAATAATTGGCGAACACTACGGCCCAAAACCTAATCTTGCAACACGCGAGATCATCGCCAAAGACAACTTTTTCAAGCAGGTCAAACGTGCAGGTAAAAAAGCTGCCCTGCTCGATGCTTATCCGGCGGGTTTGCATCATGATATTGCGCGTGGCAAAACCCTGCGTTCCAGTTATCAACAAGCTGCTTACGAATCGGGTCAGGAACTATTTGGCATGGAAGAACTCAAAGCCGGACAAGCGCTAACACCTGAATGGACAGGTGAATCGTGGCACAGCTACTTAAAGTTGTACGACACACCCGTTTATACTGCGCGTGAAGCCGGACATCTTTTAGTCGAAATTTCGCGCAATTATGACTTTGCCTTTCACTCGCATTGGATGACTGATCATGTCGGTCATCGGGGGCCGCTAGAACGTGGCGTTGAATTGCTGGAATTATTCGATGGTGTTATGGCGGGTGTAATCGAAAAATGGGACGATGACGAAGGCTTGGTCATCATTACCAGCGATCACGGCAATATGGAACATATCGGCAATCGTAATCACACCGAGAATGACATTCCAACACTGGTCATTGGTAATGCCAAAGGCGCTTTTGCCGACGGTTTCCATAACCTTACTGAATATGTGCCCCGGATGGCGCGTTTGCTGGACGTATAAATTCCCTACAACCTTCGTTACAATCTGATCTTGATCTAACACTTCAGTTATATTGTTGATTTCATTCCACAAGAAGCGAGTACTCGGATGAGTGTTGATGCCGAAAGTCTAAAAAAATCGATGCGACATTGGGCGAGCGGCGTAACTGTCGTCACCAGCAGTGATGGGGAGGAACGAGTAGGTGTAACCGCAAGCTCGTTCACATCTATCTCGGTTGATCCACCTCTAATTTTGTTATCCTTGCAAAGTTTTACGCCAACGCTCAAGATGATTGAAAAAACGGGGATATTCGCCGTCTCGATTTTGACGACTAAGCAAGCTAATCTCTCGATTCAATTTGCAGGATTTGCATCGCTTCCCGAAGGTGCAGATAAGTTTTATGAGGTTAATCTTAAAACTGCTATCACAGGCGCTCCTATTATTGCCGAAGCGGGAAGTTGGATGGATTGCAAACTCGCCGCAGTTTATGAGGCCGGACTCAGTCGGATTGTTGTGGGCGAAGTTATGGCAACAGGTCAAGGTGAAGACTTGCTACCACTGGTTTATCTCAATCGTAGTTATTACGATTTAACAATGCGCGAATAACTAAGGGTTGCTAAGGCTCAGTCACACCTTGACGTGGCTCGGTCACTCATCTAGAATCAAAAATTCCAAAAAGAGGCATTTTAAGGCATGTTTGAGAATTTAACGGATCGTCTACAGGGGATTTTTGACAACCTCGGACGCAGCGGTAAGTTAACGGAAAAAGACGTTGACACCGTTATGCGCGAGGTTCGCATGGCGCTGCTTGAAGCCGATGTTGCCCTGCCCGTGGTCAAAGACTTTGTCAAACGTGTTAAAGAACGCTCCATCGGTGCGGAAGTCGCTAAAGCGCTCAAACCGGGGCAGATGGTCGTCAAAATCGTCCATGAAGAGTTGATCGAAACGCTCGGCGAGGGCGAAAAACTCAACTTCTCTGGCAGTACCAAGCCGTACGTAATCATGCTTGTAGGTTTGCAGGGCGCTGGTAAAACCACAACTGCCGCCAAACTCGCGGTATTCTTACGCAAAGATGGTCGTAATCCTTATATGGTCGCCGCGGATACTCAGCGTCCTGCAGCCGTCGAACAGTTGAAAACGCTTGGACGCCAGATCAGCGTACCTGTCTATGACGAAGGTACAGGTTCGCGTCCTGCGGACATTTGTATGAACGGCATCAAAGCAGCTAAAGAAGCTGGCGCGGCTGTCGTCATTTTGGATACGGCGGGTCGCTTGCAAATTGATGACCGTCTTATGGGCGAACTTGAGGAGATCAAACGTCGTACTAATCCGGCGGAAGTCTTACTGGTTGCCGACTCGATGACCGGTCAAGAAGCAGTCAACATCGCTCAAGGGTTCAATGAACGCGTCGGTGTTACAGGTCTGATCCTCACCAAAGTCGATGGTGATGCACGCGGCGGTGCTGCTATTTCGATGCGTGCCGTAACCCACGTACCCATCAAGTTCCTCGCTACTGGTGAGAAAATTGACGGTTTTGAGGTCTTCTATCCTGATCGTTTAGCTTCACGCATCCTTGGCATGGGCGATATGCTCAGTCTCATCGAAAAGGCTGAAGAGGCCTTCGATGAAAAGGAAGCGATGAAGTTACAGCAAAAGCTGATGGAAAATCAGTTCACGCTGCAAGACTTTCTGGAACAACTCCAGAAAATCAAGAAGATGGGACCAGTCAGCCAACTGCTTGGCATGATCCCCGGCATGGACAAAATGCGCGGACAGATTGACCAAGATGATGCTGAGAAGCGTATGAAACGGGTTGAGGCCATCATCAATTCGATGACGATGAAAGAACGGAACAATCCCAAAATTTTAAATGCCAAGCGTCGCCAGCGCATTGCACAAGGCAGCGGCGTACAAGTGCGGGACGTAAATGAAGTATTGAAACAGTTCCGCGATATGCAATCTTTGATGAGTCAGCTACGCAAGGGAAAATTTCCGAATATTCCGGGCTTATCCGGATTGCTCTAGGGTGTATTGCCCTTCGGCGACTGGCAAACTTGCGCAGCATTCATAATTCGCCAGTGGCTCCCCACCTAATCTAAGTGTATGGGAGCGATAAATGAGGAGTTTGAGTAACATGGTTCGTATTCGTTTGCGTCGTATGGGTTTGAAGAAACAGCCGAGCTACCGTATTGTCGTCGCTGATCAACGCAGCGCCCGCACCGGCGGCTTCATTGAAATCGTGGGAACCTACAACCCGCGTACCCAACCCATCACAGAAATGGTGGAAGAAGATCGCGTTTTATACTGGTTAAGCGTTGGCGCGCAGCCCAGTGAAGCGGTCGAGTACATTCTCAAGCGTATTGGTACGCTGGAACGTTTTGCCCGTCTTAAGAAGGGCGAGACAATCGAGGCATTGGTCGGTGAAGCAACAGCTGCTAAGGCCAGTGCTGCACCCGTCAGCCCCAAGACCAGCCGTCCGTCACCAGCAGCCGGTCAGTCAGCCAAGAAGGCCAAGGACGCGGCTGCCGCTGCGGAACCCGTAACCAACTAATCGGTATTGGCAACATCATGCAGGGGTTAACGCCCCTGCCTAGCTTTTATTACTTATGCATCACGAACAGGGGCAAGCATATTATGGAAAACCTGATTGGTTACATCGCTAAAAGCCTCGTTGATGACCCTGCTCAGGTTAAAGTTACGCGCCGTACAGCCAGCGGAACCATCATCATTGAGCTGCATGTAGCACAGGAAGACACAGGCCGTGTCATTGGCAAAGGCGGTCATGTCGCCAACGCCATGCGTGCTTTGCTGCGGGCGGCTGCCGACAATAAAAATAACCGCGTTATTCTTAAAATCATCTAGGTATGCCCACACCTCAAGAGCCTCAACATTTGCTCATCGGGGAAATTTTGCGTCCGCACGGCGTAATTGGCGAAGTGCGGATGAAAGTCATTACACACTATCCCGAACGCCTGCCCCAGCTTAAAGTTGTCTACCTCGCCACTTCGATGGACTCGCCTAAAATAACCTCCTACGACCTTGAGCGAATGCGAATGCATCAGGGCTACGCACTCATGAAGTTCAAGGGCATTGATGATCGAGATCAGGCAGATAGGCTGCGCCAACTCGTGGTAATGGTGGCGATTGGAGATGCCATACCTTTAGATGATGGCGAGGTTTACCTCTATCAGTTGGTGGGACTAACCGTCCAAACTCAAGAGGGCGAAACCTTGGGGAAACTGACCGAAGTATTGGAAACGGGCGCGAACGATGTCTATATTATTGATAGTCCAAAATATGGTGAAGTCTTAATTCCTGCTACCAGCCATACCATTCTTTCCACCGATATAAAAAGCGGCATTATGATTGTATCTTTGCCGGATGGTCTGTTACCGTCTTCTTAAATACCGCTTGACAAGCCGAATAAACGCTTGTTATGCTGTAAAAATAGCGTTCATATAATCCAATGAGACATTTTGAGCGATCATAAATACTGGCTCGGCTTTAGCCTTGTACCTGAAATTGGGGCAAAGCGTTTATCATTGCTCTATTCTTGGTTTGGTGAGTTGGACAAAGCATGGACAGCAAGTGAAAGTCAACTGACTCAGTCGGGACTTGAACATCAGCCGATTGCCAACTTATTGAACGTTCGCAAAACACTTGACCTTGATGCTGAACTGGCTAAGGTTGAAAAAATAGGGGCATGGCTGGTTACGGTGGCAGATGACGTGTATCCAGCACAACTCAAAAAATTACCGGATGCCCCTCCAGTTCTATACGTAAAAGGAACACTCATTGCGGATGATGAACGGGCGCTCGCGATAGTTGGCACACGAAAAGCCACAACTTATGGACGAGATGCCGCGCATCATTTTGCAAAATCCCTTGCCAGCAACCAAGTAACGGTCGTCAGCGGATTAGCACAAGGTATTGATGTGGCAGCGCATCGAGGAGCACTCGATGGTGGTGGTCGTACTTTTGCTGTCCTAGGCAGTGGCATCGACCGAATATACCCGCGAGAACATCTTAAAATGGCACAGGAAATCACTCAACATGGGGCCATTATTAGCGAATTTCCAATTGGAACACCGCCTGAAGCACGTAATTTTCCTCGTCGTAACCGCATCATAAGTGGGTTATCACTGGGCGTGCTTATCGTAGAAGCGCCTGAAAAGAGTGGAGCAATGATTACCGCCACCATGGCAGCCGAACAAGGTCGGGATGTTTTTGCGGTTCCGGGAAATATCTTTAATGCAGCGAATCGCGGCACAAACCGTTTAATTCAAGACGGTGCGAAACTCATCATGGATGTTGCAGATATTCTGGATGAGTTGAATATAGTACATCACAATGTGCGAACGCGTGTCGTCACAGAACAAATCGCACCAGCCAACGAGAACGAAATAAAGGTGTTGGATTATCTGAATGCCGACCCAATTCACATTGATGATTTAGTACGGATGTCCGGCTTGTCTGTACCTATTGTTAGCAGCACACTAACGATACTTGAGCTAAAAGGGCTTGCGCGTTCAACCGGATACATGCAATACTGCCTAATACCAAAATCATTCTGATTATCCGAATAAAGAGGATACTGTGGAACATTATTACGCGCTAATCATGGCAGGCGGAGGTGGAACCCGACTGTGGCCGATGAGCCGACAAGAGACACCAAAGCAATTATTGCCTCTGGTCGAAGACGCATCCATGTTTGCAACCAGCGTGGAACGGCTCGCACCGTTGTTTTCGCCGGAACAAATCTATGTGGTAACAGGACGCAAATATCTCAAACAACTTAGGGAACACGCGCCGCAATTACCGCCAGAAAATTTTATCGTCGAACCATTTGCTAAGGAAACGGGTCCAGCGGCAGCCTTGGGTATCACAGTTATTCGGAAACGTGATCCTGAAGCGACGATTGCTATTCTCACTGCGGATCATCACATTTCCAAAAAGGATAAATTTCGCGATGTCCTTAAAGCAGCTTACGATTTAGCACAAAAAGGATACATTGCTACTCTTGGTATTTCTCCATCTTATCCTGCCACTGGATTTGGCTACATCCGACAGGGCGATCTCATTAGCAAAATTGATGATTTTGATTGCTTTGTGGCATTGGGCTTCACCGAAAAACCGGATATTGAGAAGGCCACAACATTTTTGGCTTCAGGTCAATATACATGGAATTCGGGCATGTTTATCTGGAAAGCCGAACAAGCCATGAACGAGTTCAAGCGGCAGCAGCCCAAAATGTACGAGCAGTTTATGGAGCTTGCGCCGACGGTTGACACACATGACTATGCCCATAAGCTAGAAGAAGTCTGGGAAAATATAGAGAAGATTTCGATTGATTATGCCGTGATGGAAGGCGCAGAGATGATGGCGGTCATACCTGCCGAGTTTGGATGGAACGATGTTGGCAGTTGGGCTGCGATGTATGATGTGCTTAAATTGGACAAAGCTGGAAACGGCGTAAAGGGCAGTCAAGCCGAGCGTGTCCTACTAGACACCAAAAACACATTAGTCTATAGTGATAAGCTAGTCGTAACGATTGGTGTCAAGGATCTCATCGTTATCGAAACACCGGATTCATTACTGATTTGCCACAAAGATCGCACTCAAGATGTGAAAGAAGTGGTGAATCATTTACTGCGAACAAAGAACTACAAGTTCCTCTAGAGCGAACTGACAACACGATTTATCGTATGTGCAGGCATATGGATATGCCTCATTTTGGAATGAACAAGCAGATTAAATTCTGCATAAGGGTGGACAAGAAACGTAATGACTGAACAATTTACAGCGTATTGCGTCAAGTGCAAAACCAAACGAACCATGTTGAACCCAGAAGCGGTATACACCAAGACCGGCACACCCGGTACACAAGGTGTATGCGAAGTCTGTGGTACGAAATTGTTTCGTATGGGTGCAACTCCGGCGCATGAAGGCTTAGCGAAACCGGTTGTAGTTGCCAAAGCTAAAGCCAAAAGTACAACAACCAAGACAAAGACCAAAAGCAAAAGTACGACAACTAAAGCTAAAGCAAAGAAGACAACAACCGTCAGTCACAGAAAAACGGGTAAATTGGTGATCGTCGAATCGCCTGCCAAAGCTCGTACTGTAGGAAACTTTCTGGGCGCTGGATACACCGTCAAGGCGTCCAAAGGTCATGTGCGTGATTTGCTTGTATCCCAACTTTCGGTGGATGTGAAAAACGACTTTGAACCGAAGTATCGCGTTCCAAATGACAAACGCGAAACGGTCACGGATCTAAAAGATGCTGTAGAACGTGCCAGTGAAATCTTCCTTGCAACCGATCCTGACCGTGAAGGTGAGGCCATCGCGTGGCATCTGATGGAAGTCGCCAACATCAACGAAAAGAATGCCAAGCGCGTCGTTTTTCACGAAATCACCAAACCGGCCATTGAAGAAGCCTTTGCTCATCCGCGAACTTTAGATATGAGCCTTGTGAATGCCCAACAGGCACGGCGTATTCTTGACCGTTTGGTCGGCTACAAAATTACGGAGCTACTCTGGGAAAAGGTACGGAATCAACTTTCGGCAGGTCGTGTACAAAGTATCGCCGTCCGTATCGTGGTTGATCGTGAACGTGAAATCGAAGCATTTAAAGCTGAAGAATACTGGACGCTGGACGCTCGTCTGAAAAAGCATAAGCTCAATGGTTCTGGCTCAGATCGCGCATTTACCGCGCGTTTGGTACGTTATTTGGGTAAGGATGTTCAATTTGGCTCTGAAGGCGATGTAAAGCCACATTTATTGGTACTCGAAAAGAGTCAATACAACGTAGCTGATGTGAAGCATGGTACACGCCAACGCAAGCCATCCGCTCCCTTCACAACTAGCACGCTCCAACAAGAAGCATCACGCCGTTTAGGCTTTAATGCCCGCCGCACAATGGCAATTGCTCAGCAACTGTATGAAGGCATCGAACTTGGCAAAGGTGGCCCGGTCGGTCTAATCACCTATATGCGTACCGATAGCCCTCAAGTTTCGACTCAGGCCCAAGGTGAAGCACGTGAGTACATTTCTAATCGATTTGGTGAGGACTTTCATCCTCCTAAGCCTCCACGCTACCAAACACGCGCAAAAGGCGCTCAGGAAGCACATGAAGCCATTCGCCCAACCAGTGCCTTTCGTGAACCTGACCAAGTAAAAGCCTTCTTGTCACGTGATCAACTTCGGCTCTACACATTAGTATGGCAGCGCTTCATCGCCAGCCAGATGTCAAATGCCATCTACAACACGCTCAGAATCGACATTGAAGCAGGCGTGTCTGCCACCGACAAACCTTATACGCTACGTGTGTCAGGCAGCACCATCAAGTTTATGGGCTTCCTGTCGCTCTACGAAGATGCTCGCGACGAAGATTTAGCACCTGACGAAGATGATGGTCGTATCTTGCCTGAAATGTCAGTCAACGAGATATTAGACCTACTTCAATTGCTGCCGGAACAGCACTTTACGCAGCCGCCACCGCGCTATACAGAAGCCAGTTTAGTGCGAACTCTTGAAGAGTTCGGCATTGGTCGTCCGAGTACCTACGCGCCGACCGTCGCGACCATTCAAGATCGTGAGTATATCGACAAACTTGATGACAAACGCTTGGTTCCTACCGAAACGGGTAAAGTCGTCAACGATTTGCTCGTTGAGTACTTCCCTGAAGTCATGGATTTCCAATTCACGGCGAAGATGGAAAACCAACTGGATACCGTAGCAGAAGGCCATATGGAATGGCGACCAATGCTCCGTGACTTCTATGACCCATTTGAACATCAGATGACGGTTGCCCGTGAAACGATGCCTAGTGTTCGCCAAGAAGAACCCGTTGGGCGCGATTGTCCCGTTTCGGGTCACCCGCTGATCATCCGTTACGGACGCTTCGGCAAATTCATCGGCTGCTCAAATTATCCTGAATGCCGGTATACTGAACCGTGGTTGGAACGCACCAGCATCGCTTGCCCAATTTGTGGCAAGATACACGGTGGCGAAATCATCCAGCGCAAATCGAAAAAAGGACGCACCTTCTGGGGTTGTTCGCGCTATCCAGATTGCGAATTTACCAGTTGGAAGCGACCTTTACCACAGCCCTGCCCTAACTGTGGTAATCTGTTGATTGAACAGAACAAAAACACAGCTCAATGTACCTCTTGCCAGCACACCTATCAAATGGACGAATTGGCAGAAGTTGCGACAGTAAAAGTTGAGCCAGCTTAACGATACTGGTTTGTCCTAAAAACAAGAATTCCGGTACAATAGGTTTAGATGCAAATTGGCGCACTTCTGAAAAACGAAAGGCATCACAATGGGTAAAATTAAAGATACCCTGATCGGTCTATGGCCGGTCATAAAGACCTATGTTCCGAAGCCGGGAATAATCCTTGCTGTGGTCATCGCGTTCTTGATCGGTTTGTTCTGGTCATATGCGGTTGATCCAGTGGTTTTCTATGACTCGGACCCGCGAACATTGGGGCAAAGTTGGCAGGATGAATGGGTTCGCTTGATTGCTGATCGTTATGATGCGGCCAGTTCCAAAGCGGTGATTACCGACGAATTCAAGCAAAGTATTGTGGACTCACTCGATAAAGTCGATCATCCGCAGGAAATTGTTAACCGTTTAGGGCTTGCTCAACTGACAGACTTAGCCGCGCAGGCCGAGCTAACTGCACCTTCCGCACCTGCCGAGCCGTCATTTTTTGTGCAAATTCGACCGTGGATTGTGGGTACAATCGTAATCGCGCTCGGCTTTGTTATTGGATCGCTGTTATTCGGTTTCTACGTCAGCCCGCTTGTAATTGACCCTATCCGTAAGCGGATACGAGGCGCACAAGGGACAGATGCAGCCGGCGCGCAACAGTTGCTGAACATTCAGCAAGCACGCGTTATTCGTGATCAATTGGCAAAAGACGCCGTAGCCGCACCCGCGACCGATCTTGGCCCACCTGTTGTACGTCACGTTTCAATTTACACACCCGGACGTGCCTACGATGACTCCTTCAGCATTGAAGATGCCAAGAAAGATGATGAGTTCTTGGGCGAGTGTGGTGCAGTCATCTCCGAAACCATTGGCGCAGGTCAGCCGGAAAAAGTGACCGCAATTGAAGTTTGGTTGTTCGATAAAGAAGACTTTGTACGCACACTTACTACCGTCTTCGTATCCGAACATGCTTACAATGATCCTGCCACCCGCAGCAAACTTGCTGCTAAAGGTGAACTCGTGCTCGTCAAGGCCGGAGCAATCGCAATACTGGAAACTAATACGCTCCGGTTACAAGCCCGTATTGTAGATTTTGCATACGGAACAGGGCCACTGCCACCCAACAGCTACTTTGACAAACTGACCATGGAAATTCAGGCATGGCGTAAAGCGCCCGGAACTGGAACAGTTGCAGCGCCAGTTGCGGTTCCTATGGCTGCTGCGCCTGTGTATTCGCCACCACCAGTGGTCAATGCTCCGGCATATGCACCACCACCACAACCCGCTGCTCCGGTCTATTCGCCACCGCCGCAAGCTGCTCCGTCAGCATTTGCGACACCGCTGCCACGTTCGGCGCCAGCACCGACATTCAGTCCCCCAGCGCCCATACCCCAAAGGCAGCCGCCTGTGCAGCCCCTTCCACCCGCCAAACAGGCCGATGATGACATCTTTGGTGGCAGTGGGGATTTCACGCCGGTCAACTGATTTTATCTGCATAAATAAAAACGCCCTGTCGAAATTGACAGGGCGTTTTAAATTCACCTGTTCAGTTATTTGATCAATTTGATCTTGAAAATCATATCTCCGCCGGGAGTTTGAGCGCGAACCTTATCGCCTTTGCGGTGACCCAAAAGTGCCGCACCAATCGGGCTTTCGTGCGAAATTTTACCTTCGCGCGGGTTCGCTTCTGCCGCCCCGACAATCGAATACACTTCTTCCTCGTGTGAACCTTCTTCGACAATCGTCACCACAGACCCTAAACGAACTTCATCTGTCTTGCCAGTATTCTCAATAATCTTGGACGACCGCAAGATATTTTCCAAGTATTGAATACGACCTTCAAGAAATGCTTGCTGTTCTTTAGCATCGTGATAATCCGCATTCTCTTTAAGATCGCCTTCAGCCACGGCGGCCTTTAATTTTTTAGCCAATTCAATCCGCTTGACGTTAACCAGTTCATCAAGTTCGCGGCGCAGATCTTCTGCACCTTCTGAGGTTAAGTAAGAACCTTCGGTCATGTTAATTCACCTATTCTTCGCACAAAGTTCTGATAATTCTTTAACGGGCAAAATGATTAAAGCTGCACGAGCTCCCGCCGTTGGGCAGCCAGCGTGAGTACATTCTGACGATGAAGTTGTGAAATAGCGCCATTCAATAATATACGGCTTTTACCACAACTTTCAATATCAATCGCTTCAAGTGCAGCATCGGGAAATGGATTGGCTAACGCAATATCGACGGCGGTACGCAATTTGAGAAGGTAATCAATATCCGTCTGTATTTTCTCTTCAACTTCTCCCCGTAAAATGATTTCACCATGTCCTTGAATGACATTTTCGAAATTACCATTTCGTAGACCGTTTAGAGAAGCGACAAAGTCATCGAAATTCCCATCGACAAAGTAGGGAATGGGCATAAGCGTATCTGCGGCAAAGAGTACTCGATCTTCTTTCACAAGGCACACGATTGAATCAATACTATGTCCCGGTGTTGACCAAAATTGGAAAGTTTTATTTCCAATATGCAGGGTGAATGCCCCACCAGAAAATACAATGTCGGGTAGAACTAGCTCAACATCACGCATTTCATTTGCGGCTTTGGATTTTTCAAGACTGCTTCGACCGCGTGTATTGAGTAATTCCCGACAAAGCGCATGGGAAATAACGCGTGCGCCCTTGAAAAAGCAGGTTCCCGTAGAATGGTCAGCGTGAAAATGGGTATTTATCACATAACGAACAGTCGTACCCAGACGCGACTCAATAAAGCGCTTTATCAGTAACGTTTCTTCTGGATAGGCAAGCGTATCAATGACGACAGCACCCTCGCTGGTCATAATCACGCCCGCAGTTACCTGCGCGTATAAATCACTCGTAAAAACGTAAATATCATCGGCAACACGTTCGCGTTGCATAACTTGCTATTATCCCATCATAACCATGCTTGCAAGTGTGAGAAAACAGTATAGTGAGATACATGATGAAAATCAAGATTTGGTGCAAAGACGGAGGCGTAACATAGGTTGGGTAGCCCATGTTGTCTGCTACAATCAGGATTACAATCAATTTATTTGCAGCTAAAGGAGTGTCACATGAAAAGATCAAAGACTCATATTATTGCAGGAATGATTATCCTTACCCTCCTAATACTGCTCACTTTCAATATCGTTTATGGGCAATCAGCGCCCGTTTTCCGTATTGGTGTGCTGGATGACCAGCAAGGCCCAATTGCCAATGGTGCGCGTTTAGCCGTCCGTGACATAAATGCAGCCGGTGGTGTACGGGGTGCAGACGGCACTCAGTTCCAACTCGAACTCATCGTACAACCTATTGCAAACACAAACGTCACCAACACGATTGCTAGCCTGCGCGATGCCAGTCTTATCGCCGTATTAGGTCCTCAATCGGATAGTGATGTCAAAGATAACATAGCCGCTTTGCAAGCCTTGAGTGTGCCAGTATTATCTCCTGCAGATGGGGACACAACCTTAACTGATGATCAATCAGGTCGTCTATTTCGCACTCGCGCTGCCCAACTATTACAGGGACGTGCCCTCGCAAATGTTTTGACTACCGATTACAACCTGAAGCGCATTGTAACGGCTCAGTTAGATAATGATCTTGAGACCTCAGCGGGTGTAGTAGGCTTTACCATCAGCCTAACTAGCCTAAGTGTAACACCACAGCTTGCGCTTCAAGTTCAATCGGATGATGCGATTACGCAAGCAGTACAACAAATTAATGCGAATAATATCGAGGCGGTCGTCGCCTACGGGCAACCAGCGCGCGCCGGGAAACTGCTTTCTGACTTACGAGCTGCGGGATTCAGAGGTCAGTTTGTCTATAACCAAGCTGATGAGGCCGCTTTCAGAACAACTGCCGGAAAAGACATTGCAGGTACATTTGCTTCAATTACGTGGCCGTTCACCGCAGAAGATGAAAACGGTCGTGCCTTCCGTGATAAATTTATTCAGCTTTATGGTAATATTCCCGGCCCAATAGAGGCTTCTAGCTACGACGCAGTCACACTGCTCGGTGCCGCCATTAACCGCCCCGGAGAGTTGCAAACCAATCTTACTCAGCTAGACAATGTCGTTGGCGTACAAGGCACGTTGCGACCAGCGCAACTTCCGAAAGGCGAAACGAGCGACAATGTTGCCGTCGTACAGTATGGAGAATTTGGCTCACCACAAATCCTCGCACGTTTTGCAGGTAATCAACGACTAGACATTAATCTCCCTGTACTTCCAACCTTAGCACCGACTGTTGTAGCCACTGCTACACCCGATGGTGTGGTCATAACTATCAAACAATCCAAGCAGAATGTACGTACTGGCCCAAGCACTGCCTATGATGTCATCGGGCAAGTTAGTAAAGATGAACAATATCAAGTCGTTGGCGCAACGTCAGATAATGCATGGGTAGTTATCCAATTTCGGGGTCAATTAGGCTGGCTGGCAACCTATTTGCTCGATGTATTCGGCAACTTACAGACCGTACCCATTATTGCCCCACCGCCCACACCTACCCTGTTGCCAAGTCCGACACCCCTACCAGTCACTGCAACACCATTCAGTAGTATTAATTTGGTTGCAGGCAACTTCAGCTTTGTTCCCGGTTCACCAAACTGCGCCGAAACATTTAATGTCTTTATGGATGTTGCCAATCTCGGAACAGCCATTAGCCCCGGTGGAACCGTATCAGTAAATGATTACCGTCAGGCTGATAATTCTTTCCAAACCGGCACTGTTGGCGCATTCCCATCGCTTGCACCCGGTCAGACAGTAAATGTAGGGCCAATACCACTCACCGTCAGCACCTACTACAACGAAAATCACCTACTCGTCATGACTGTAGACAGCAATAACGCGATCTTTGAGAGTAATGAGACGGATAATATCCGCCAAGCAATCTATCTGCTTAATAAAGCTAGTTGCCCCTAAAAACACCATTCAAAAGAAGAGCGATCAATATTGATCGCTCTTCACAAAACGATTTCTGTACGGTCGCAGATGTCGCAAGCAAGCCCTTTGTGTTATCTTCTGGCATCACAACTTCTTATAAATAACGTTTATTTTAAGTTTGTTCGCAAACTATTCTCTAACGAATTACCAACACCAATTCCCTAACTACTCTCTCAATTTCGTTTAACTCAACCACTCAAAACAGTTACCAAATGTTCTTCCAAAAAGTAACCCATTGACTCTTACATTCTGCTAAACTGTTCTTATCGTGGGGTTATTCTGCCTCGGAGTAGTTGTGTTCAAATTCTCTTCTTTGTATTTTCTCTGTGATCTCTGTGGCAAACACGCATTTGCATTTTCAGCGCCTTGCTCCCGCACAACCGCTGAAATGGCGCAACACCGACGACGCGGCAGACATACGGGAGCAAATTGCGGCGTTCAGCGGTATCAGCCGAGCTTCCACGCTGCATTTTGTGACGTTTCAGTGGCGTTGAGGGAGGTTCCCGCCCGCCATTTCAGCGGGAAAACTGCACAATTTGCATAAAAGTGCGTTGTAGGGGCGCAATATGTTGCGCCAGATATTTACTGCAATTTGATGTCGATCCAAGTGCTGCGATCTGGATAAATATAAATGGTCTTACGGAATCGTGTACGTCCGCCATCATTCACACTCACCTCATAGTAATTAGCAGGTAAATCGCCAATGACAAAGTTCTCACCGAACACGTCATCAGAATTCACCGTTGTGTCGGCATAGGTATAAGCATAACGGGCAATATCAACTGACTTAACCTGCACAGGCGCGTTAAAAAGAACCGTCCCGGATGCGTCCGTCACGCGCCCAACCAGCGTGCCATATTTACGGAAGGGGAAAATCCATAGTTCAGGGTTACGTGTCGAGTGGAACGAATTCGCATCACCAAGCCGGACTTCAAAGTGCAGATGTGGCCCAAATGCGACTCCAGTACTACCTACAATGCCCAACGAATCGCCCTTCTTGATGACCTGCCCTGTTTGTACATCTACCCGCTGCATATGCCCATAAAGGCTAAAAACAGATTGACCGTCTGGGGCATTAAAGGCATGTTTAATCACGACCAGATTACCATAGTAAGTATTGGTCGGCCCAAATTGAGTACCAGTATCATCACCTGCATAGTAAACAACACCATCAGCCGCCGCGATAATATTCGTACCAGTCGAATTTTCTAGGTCAACACCTAAGTGAATTTGTAACCCACCCGCTGTGCTACCGTATGGATATGTCCGAGCCACATAGTTCACGTCACCGTCGCCAATCGGTCGCGAAAAATGGTAATGGTCAGCCAGTTGCGTAGAAGGATCCACAGGTGGTGGAGTCCATGTCGGAATCGGAGTTCCGTTGGCATCGACATTAGCCCCCGCTGTAGCCGAGGCAATCGTAATCGATGTAGGGGAGACTGTAGCGGTAGGCGTTTCGCTCGGCGTATAAGTCATTGTAGGCGTGAGTGTGAGTGTAGGTGTCAGTGAGGGTGTAACCGTAAATGTCGGTGTGAAAGTAGCAGTAGGCGGTTGAGTCGGGGTACGGCTGGCAATTGGATTTGCCGTAGGAACAACTGTAGCCGCGCCAATAATACTGGCTATTGGTGTCGGAAAATTACTAACAGCAGTGGGCTCAACCGAAGTTGGCTGACACGCAGCCAACACAAATAAAACGATCAAACAAATTGACTTACGCAGCATCTTTTCTCTCGTTTAGTAGTTATCTATGTATCATCGTCAACAAAGTCAGGCGGGTTTGAAGAGACAGATGTGCTTCGCTGTCCACTACTACCTGTTTGTTCACGGGATAAATCAATGAGTGTTTGCTCATCGATAATTTTCCCATTAAGTCGCTGATATAAATCAGGATTGGCTATAGGATCAACAGCATAGCGCCATTGGTGGTCACTTACTTCACGCAGCACAGAACGGCATTCACTGCATCGCACACTATGACGGGCGCGAGGTATCCCAAACACCCGTTCCTGCCGTGACTCGACGATCAAATGACCTCGCTGGCAAACCGGACATGTCTCGATCACAAAACCTGATGTATAACGTTCCGAACTCGATGTTCCGCGCCAGTAAAGGAATGCATAAACCAAGATTGCCAGCAATACGATGCCTGCAATGAGGACCTCAGGTGAAAGACCACCACTCGGAGTATTGCCTCCACCTAAATTCGGCGTAGATGTGGGGGCGCTCAAAGCGCCAGCAACACGAGTTTGTTCTGGTGTTGTTGTAGAAGTAGGACTTGCAATCTGTGTAGGAATAGAAACAGTTTCGGTAGCCAATGCAGATCTTGCAGTGGGCAATTGATTGGTAATTTGAGTGCTTGTGATCGGTAACAAAGTTGTAGGCAATAATGTCGCAGTGAAAGTTGCAGACGGAATTGAAGTCTGCGTTGGTGGCACAAGTGTCAGATTTGATGTGGCAGTCAGCGTAGCAGTTGCCGTGTAAGTTGGTGACGGTTGTTCTGTATCCGTTGGCGGTATTGGACTGGAAGTAGCGGTAAATGTTGCAGTCTGTGTTGGCTGGATTACGACTGTAGCTGATGGAACTATGGCAGCCTCAACTATAGTAGGCATCTCACTAGGAACTGATGTTGCGGTGAAGGTGGATGTAGGTTCAACAGTCGGAACTAGAGTGGCTGCATGAGTTACGGTTGCCGATGGTGTACTCGTCAAACTCGGCTCTAATGTAGGAATAAGTGTTTCAGTTGGGGTTGCCGTGAAGGTCAATGTGACTGTTGGAATCAACGTAGCGGTCTGAGTAACCGTTGCCGATGGCGTACTCGTCAAACTCGGCTCTAATGTAGGAATGAGTGTTTCCGTCGGAATAACTGTAGCTGTATTGGTTGGAGTTAATGTAGCCGTTAATGTCGGCACAGGGGTTTCAGTCAACGTTGCGCTGGATGTGGCTGTTACAGTAAAGCTAGCGGTAAAAGTTGGCGTTACAGTTGGAGTGTTGGTCGATATCAATGTACTGGTAGCAGTTGCGGTCGCTGTAGATGTGTTCGTCGCTGTGAATGTCGCCGAAGGTGTAAGATTATCGACTGATACGATAGGCAAACTATCAATATTATCCACCCATAGAACCAGATTACGAGCGACCCATCCAAACCCGTCTCCAAAACGAATCATAATCCACAAGCCATCCGCATTTTGGCTAACAGGTTCTACGGCATCGCCGGTAAAGAGCTGTCCTAATCGCAAATAAGTACGCCCCGGCCCTGCTCTTACAAAACCCGATTGGGCATCATTACCCAATTGAACCCAATTACCAACAGGCGTAAAACTAGGGAGTAAAACTGGCGTAGCACTGGGCGTGGTTGGTATTACAAGCGAGGGAGTTAAATTTACCACATCAATTATGGACAAAGCATCAATATTCTCGACCCAAAATGCTAAATCACGCCGTATCCAGCCATAACCTTTACCGTAAACAATCAACACCCAATCACCTTGAACATTTCGACTTAACGGACGAACATGATCACCTACTAGCAGCTTACCAACGGGCAAATAATCACGACCGGGGCCACCACGCACAAAAATATCCTGTTGTATAACACTGCTAGTGGCAGGAGTTTCAGTAGGAACAGGTGTACCTTGTGCATAGGCAAAGGCAGAAACCAGTCCAAGCACCCCGATGACTATCGCAACAACGGTTAGCCGATACTTCAAGACGACATCCTAAATGGCGCTAAATACAATACGAGTTAGTCTAACATGCCTACCTAGCTTATACCAGCATCCTCATTGGCTAGGCGTTTGTACGTCACCAATATTAAAGAAGATGGTCGGCTCAATCAAATTGCCATTCAATGTAAATTGTACTGACCAAGAGCCCGGAGTAAATGGAACAGTCGCTGGATCAAGCGGAAACCAGATACAAAAGTTCGTTTCATCCTTAGGCACAGTATAACTGCCGCTGCCTACAACTTGCCCTTGATACTTCCATTCAACGGCCACTACTGCATTGGCACTAATGCTTGTCGCTCGTGTAGTAGCATAAATAATCGGTACATCTACAGCAAATTGTGACTGTGTTCCATCCGCACAACCATCAGAGTCACGTTTACGTGCGGCAACACCAATATCAACTAATGCATTTGCTACTGTATTTGATAGCTGCCCATCATTAGTTATAGGGGCAGAACCCACTTGCGGAGCCGGCGTAGCTGGAACAACAGCGTTCACAGTCGCAATCAACTGACGATTAACGCTATTCACGTCTGCAACATTCGTCTCTGCCATTACAGCTGTGCGTGCAACAGCAACAGATGTCTCACCCAGTGACAAGGGAATAGAAGTAACCTCAGCAGCAAAGGCGGTATTCTGCGCACTTAATGTTGCGGGAACATTAGGCGCATTCAAAACTTGGCAGGCTCCTAGAAGGCTGCCCATAATCAGTAAACACAAAAAAACGATGTAACGCATATTAACCTCTGCAGCGATTATAGCAGCATGGGGAGCAGCGCCAGAGGGATATTTTTTAAATATAACGGGCTTGTGGCATAAGTAGAAATCTGCTACTATGTGAAGAATAATGCCCTCGTAGCTCAGGGGATAGAGCGCGGCCCTCCGGAGGCTGAGGCACAGGTTCGATTCCTGTCGAGGGCACATTTATACACCGTTAAGGAAACCTTGAGATTTACATAGTTTTCTGACGCTCCTTTCAGTCTGAAGTCCACAATTTCCTTCAGATCAAAATCCCACACCAGATAATCAAACAGGTTACGGATCATGCCCTGGCGGTCTTCGTCCGTGCTGGTATTCCAGTAGGTAACAATGCGTTTAATGGATTCGACAGTCATCATGATTTCCATTCCCAGATGCTCGGATTCGGTGGAATAGGCCATCCAGCGGCTGATTTCCTGCTCGTTGGTCGTGCGCTTCTGTACATATTCTTCCCGTGAGATTTCGCCGTCGGCGTAGAGATTGCGTACCGCGTCGATACTGCGGCGGCAACGGGCAACTTCTTCTTCGCGGTTGGCTTTAAATTCTTCTGGCCCTTCACTCGGAAGCAGCGTTTGCACCATGTGCTGCATCAGCGCCATATCATCTTCGCTTACAATCAAGGACTTACATAACTCCAATACGTGCGGTTCAATAATCGAGCGCTGGATACGGGTATGGGTTGTGCCGCATTTCAGGCCGGGGCGATGGCGGTATTGTTTCTGGTAGCATCCGATCAGACGGGTGCGAAGGCTCGGATTTTGCTTTTCTTCGGCGTTGCGTTCGCAACAGGCACAGTACACAATCTGGCTGAGTGGATAATAAAAGTCAGTCTTGGACTGGCCTTTTCCCGTCTGCTTGTAGGAGCGGTCGATCAATTGGAGTGCTACCTGTTTCAGTACATCCACGTCCATAACGGCACGTTCGGGTGAAAGCACGATCTCATCAGGGTGAAACTCGTAATGCTTGCGGTCTTTCGCGGCCTTGGCCAGCACTATTCCACCATATTCCGGCCAGTTGCGTAGCACGCGGCGGATGTCGTCCATATCGAGGTGTATGGGCTGACCTTTTCGATCCCGGAACGCCCAGCCTTCTTCATACAGGATTTCGATAATCACGGTAGTGCGTCCCGTTTCCAGATAGAGTTCCATCAGGCGGCACGCACAATCAAAATAGCCGCGCCATAGTGCGCCCGCGACGGGCGGGGGGTCTGTTTTGATGCCAGCAATCCAGTTGCCGGGGGAAATATACCAGGCACCTTCTTCGGAAGGAATAAGGTAGTGTGTGACCGGGTCGCGCCGGGTTCCAAAGGGTGGAAGGCCCACGGTGATATTCTTGCTGCGGCGGAAGGCGATGCTGGATTTCCAGCGCTGCGACACATCCAGCGCGTACCATTCATCAAAAATGCCAGTCAATTGTGCAATCATCTTCCCTTGTGGGGTAGAAAAATCGATCTACCTTGCCGGGTCTGCAAGTACGAGCCGCACGCCATGCTCTTCTGCAAAATTGATCAAGTCCCCGATACGCCAGCCGCGCCGATGAAACCGGGAAAGATCATTGGCGACGATAGCGACAACATTATTGTCCTTCAGTCTCGCCTTCAGTTGCAGCCAACCGGGGCGGTTCTTTTCGTGCATACCGGAGCGATGACCGTCTACATCCTCGTACCACTCAGGAGTCCATCCGTTGATTTCACAGATACGGGTGCAGTTTTCGCGTTGGCGTTCGGGGCTGATAAGATCAGCATCATTGTTGGCATTGGTGCGGGATTTACGGATGTAGCAGAGTGCAGTGTTCACGTAATCGGCATAGAATTTCCGTTTACCGGCCATGGGTGTTAAAATCCTCGGTAGTCTAGATTTTGGTCTGGGCTAGGGCCGGGTGCACGCCTTAGAAACTAACACCCGGCTCCCTGCTTTGCTGACTTGTGTCAGCCCTCCTCGTCGATTTTTGGCTCGCCCTTGTCTCCTTTCCGCGTGGATTTCCGGCGTCGATTGGGCATTCCCGCATCGATCCAAAGTCGCGGGTGAGCCAAATGGCGGCGCGGGTGACCATTTTCAGATTCTCGACACACAGCTAGCTGCAAACAATGCTCCCGACATTATCCAATTCGGCGGCAACTGGCCCGATTACAAACAGTATCTTGAGCCCCTCAACGACTATCTCGGCAAACAGCTACTTATTAACACACCCGAGCAGTTTGACCAGACTGCGCTTATTCCAGCGACAGCGACTGATGGCAATCTGTATGCCGTAAGCCTCGGCACCAACACACTCGTCCTCGTCTATGACAAGACGATGATTGAGGCGGCAGGGGTCGATCTCCCGAAGGACAACATGACTTGGGACGAGCTTATGGCCTATGGCAAGGAACTTAAGGCGAAGCTCCCTGAGGGAGTCGCACCGTTCGTGGATAACAGCACCAACCAAGCGAACTACCTCAGCTATTTCTATACTCAAGAGGGTACCCCGCTTTGGACTTTAGACGAAGGCGGCAAATCCTACGCGACGGTTGAGTCCGCTCAGAAATGGCTTCAGATGTGGTCGGATATGCGCACCGAAGGGCTAATCCCTGACGCGGACACTACTTCCACTTACACCGAAGCCGGGCCGGACAGCTCAGCATTCGTCTCAGGCAAGGCGGCTATCGATTTGGTTTGGAGCAACCAAGCGGCGGCCTATCAGGCAGCCATGACCGACGAACTCGGTATGACGACCCTCCCCGCGGGCGGTAAACCTGCGTACGCCATCCAAATGAGCCAGTACTTGGCTCTCAACAAGGACAGCAAGAACAAAGAAGCAGCGGCTCTATTCATTAACTTCTTCGTTACCAGCCCCGAAGCAGGCGCAATACTCCAAACTAATCGAGGCGTGCCTTCATCACCAGTCGTGCGTCAGGCAATCGCCGACAAAGCCACTGCCACTGATGCAGCGGTTTACAGGATCTACGATGCGATAGCTGATCGCACGGTTCCGCAAGGTCCGAACTTGCCTAACGACCAAGAGTTTGTGAATGAGCTTACGCTAATCGGTCAGCAGGTAGCTTATGGGCAGTCCACGGTTGACCAAGCGGCCAAGGACTTGCAAGCACTGATCGAGCGTCTGGCGGTCAAGTAATTTCCAGAAATAGAGGCTGATACCATGTGGCGTGGGATTGTACGATCTCGCGCCCTTCTTCATGTTCATAGTGACCTTAATCGTGGCATATCAATCAAACGGTCCGAACCTCCGTGGCAAATTTATTGGCCCGTTGCTGTATTTGAACGATCCGAAACTCTAGCACTTATCGATTGCACTGTTCGACTTGCCAATTCCTCATCTGCAAGGAATTACGTGGGATTTTCGCAGTGGTCGAGGCAAAGCAAATACAAAATAAAAAATCCTACATAATATGTAGGATTTTTTATTTTCGATGATTCTCTTTTTAGTTACCCATTACAACCCGGAAACCGATGGTTGAATATCGGTGGACAGGATCAAGTTTGAAGTAAAAAGTTGTCTTAGCTCGCTCTGCTGAACCCAAGTACGATCCGCCTCGAACAATATAGCTGGTGGTTGGCGGAGCGGAAGGCAAAATACCAGTAGTACTTGCTGCTTGACTAGACTGCTTGGTAGAACACCATTCCCACACGTTTCCCGCCATATCATATACACCAAATGGACTGACTCCCTGTAAATACTTACCTACCGGAGTCGTTGATTTGATGCCACTTTCACTCGTATTACACAACGTTTTGTCAAACTTGTTTCCCCACGGGTATCGATGCGTAGTATTGCCCTGAGCCGCACGTTGCCATTGCTGCTCGTTAGGCAAAGAGATTTTTTGCCCGGTCTTGGCGCTTAACCACAAACAAAAAGCGGTGGCCTCATACCAACAAACATACCCACGTGGCATATCTTTGGTTTCTATTGGCTTAGGCTCTACTGCCTTTTGATGTGTCTTATGCCATTCGCAAGCCTCATTCGAGAAACTCCACCATTTATCATTTGCATATCCATCAGGAGCATCCACAAACGATTGATATTGTTCATTAGTAATAGGAAATTTGCTGATTTTATAGGCATCAACATGATAAATAACCCGTTTACGTTCACGTTCGACAATGACTTCGCCTGCTGGAATATCGCACCACACAGGAACAGTTGGCATGAGACAAAGTGCCGCCAAACCTTCCGGATCGTAATCCGGGAAATCGCGCCGAAAGTCATTAAATGCTTTGCAACCAATCTGAAAGGTTCGGTGACGCTTGATGAGCGCCACAATCGGGCGATATTCACGTTCAGCATTACGCAAATAGGATTGTTTTTCCAGTGCAGCTTCGGCTTCCTTAATTACGGCATTCAAATCGATAAATTTGGATGCGTATCCGTTTTCTTGTGCGGTTTTCAACAAATACACCGCGCGGTCAAAATTTCCGGCGTCTAACGCTTCAGCCGCCTCGTCAATCACATTGGCAGCGTCAACTGTAGGTGGTTGCACAGCACCTGCCAATGCCGAAACTGTAATATCGATTGAGGGAAGCTTTGGCTCACGCTCTGCCAGATGGATGGCGTTGAGGATTTGCTTCACAGCCTTAACATCAAAACCGCCACTGAAATCCGCGTATTGAATATCTTTTAGTTCTCCGGCAAGGGGCGTATTAGGATGAATGAGTACCGGAAATATGTGTTTACCCAACTTGTGCGCGATGGAAAATTCTTGCTTACAATAATCTGAGGTCACAGACTCTTTAGAAAGTAGGTATACAAAACCATCACACCACGTTAGGCGCTTGAGAATTTCTTCCCACCACTTCTGACCGGCAGCAATCCGGTGATCGTACCAGACCTCATGAACGTCTAGTGTCTCCACGATTTGTTGGCAAAATGGCTTGTCAACTCTTGCATAGCTTATAAATAAACGCATGACTTCCAACCCAATTAATGTTCACCCTTAATCAATATATTTCTATACGTATCTATAAAGCACATAAGGATACGTATATTACAAAACTGTAACTGATTCTAAGCACGTACCATGCATTTTGTACTATTGCATGATATGCTCATCATACTATGAATAAACATCATACTAAGCCAATAGAAATTACGAATCTTTTCTTAAGACATTGGAGTTGGATAGTACGATTTATAGTTATTTGGTTCATGGTTGGTCTAATTTCACCCGCACTACCCCGCGCACCGCTCGAAGCCCAACAAACAGTTGATACCACAAAAGCAATGGTCTGTGTCCACACGCGTCTTATTGATGAGGTTTATGAATGGAAAATCCAACGTTCATTGCAACTCGTACGTGAAATGGGAGCAACAACAATAGTTGAATTTTTCCCATGGGCGTATGGTGAGCCATCTCGTGGGCATTACGATTGGGCATCATTCGACCGTATTGCACGTCAAGCTCACAACCAAGGTTTACACATTATTGCTCGTATGGGGTTAGTTCCAGAATGGGCACGTAATGAAACTGGCAATCCGACTACGCTTAATTACTTACCAGATGAATCCTTCAAAGCATTTAGTGATTTCGTGGCACTATTCGCCAAGCGTTATGCTGGAACAATTGACCAAATTATCATTTGGAATGAGCCAAATTTATCATTTGAATGGGGATACCGTCCTGTTGTTGCAGCAGATTATGCTCGACTTCTCAAAACCGTTTATGCACCAGCTCACGCTGCCAATCCAAATGTCATGATTCTCGCTGCACCGCTTGCTCCAACATTAGAACCACCGGGCAGCCCAAATGGCTTAAACGACTTACTCTATCTCAAAGCACTCTATGAAGCTGGAGCAGCGCCTTATTTTGACGCTTTAGCCATGCACACCTATGGATTCACTGAACCACCCGAAGCTACGCCTTCCCCCACCGACCTGAACTTCCGTCGTGCGGAACTTTTACATCAAATCATGCTCCAATACGATAATCCGAAAAAGCCTGTATTTATTACCGAAAGTGGCTGGAACGATAACCCGCGTTGGACTAAAGCAGTTCGTCCCTCGCAACGTGTTGCTTACACAGTGAACGCATTCCAGTGGGCCGAAAGTAACTGGCCATGGTTGGACAAATTATGCTTATGGGTCCTGCGATATCCAGCCAATACGCAAAGTTATCCCGATAATTTCGCGCTTATTACACCTGATTTCGAACTCACACCTATCTATTACGCCATACAAGCCTATGCACGCGGTTGGGAGCAAGGAAGACAACTATGGTTGCCCGATCCCGTCCGCTAACATTTTTTGCCATAGCTATCGTTCTAACAATATGGGTCTGGAGTCTATCGGGCGTTTTATTTTGGATTCGCTGGAACTCTGTTGAGCGTCCCAGTGGGCCTATCAAAGAATTGTTCCCATACGGAGAAATTCGAATCGGCACCGATGCCAGTTATCCTCCCTTTGAAGTTGCCACCAGAACCGATCTGTACGGGATCGACATTGACATTGGTAAAGCAATAGGGAGGCGTCTCAATGTACCTGTGCGTTTTATCAACATGGGATATGACGGGTTATACGACTCACTGAAAGCTGACCAAGCCGACATCTTAATTTCAGCGCTCACCATTGATTATTCGCGCAGTGGCGATGTCTCATATACAGTTCCCTATTTCAATGGTGGTCAGGTTTTAGTCACAGATGATGGTCATCCTCTAACGGATATGAATGAGGTTAGCGGACACTCACTTGCATTTGAGTTTGGTTCAGATGCGAATTTAACCGCTCGAGCATGGCTCAGACGTATCGCACCTTTCCAACTGATGCCTTATGAAACACCGAATATTGCGCTTGATTCAGTTCGGCTAGGTGAAAGCAACGCGGCATTGGTGGATGCGACAAGCGCAGGATTATATTTACGTAAATATCCAGATTGGCAAATTCATGAAGTCCAAGTGACAGACTTACTCTATGCGATTGCTGTCAGTACTAAACGGGGCAACACATGGTCGGCAGTCAATAATGCACTCAAATCACTTATTGATGACAAGAGCATAGCAGGAATTATCAAAAACTGGCTTCACGACAGCAGCTCGTCCACAAGTGAACGATAGGCTTCTGCACCGGGACTATCTGGCGCATAATCCACAACAGCCTTTCCTACATGCGGCGCATCAGCCACGGTTGGGTCATATGGTATAGTGGTGTGAAAAACCTGTCCGGGTAGTAGTGTACGCATATCGATCAAAACTTTAGCGGAAAACAGCGACTCCGAATCAAAAAATGTCGGCAGAATACCCTGTAATTTCAAGTTTGGGTTGCCCATTCCTTCACGAACATGATTGATAATATTTTGAATCGCTTTTATCCCTTGCATTGCCGGATAATTACATTGGACAGGAATAATGAGTTGATCGGCAGCAATCAAGGCTGACACTGTAAGCACATTTAAACCGGGAGGTGTATCAATCAGAATATAGTCAAATGTGTACTGTGTTTCGCGCAGCACCGTTCGCAAGCGACCTAAGGGGTGTTGCTCTTGTACCATGCGGATTGCTGCTGTAGCTAAATCCACGCTACCGGGAATAAGAGCAACGTGTGAGCCAAAGGTTTGCATGACTCGTACAAGTGAAATTTCAGGGTACATCAGCAAGGAATAACTGCTGCGTGTGAGGCGATAGGGGTCATATCCCATAAATACCGTTAAGCTCGCCTGTGGGTCAAGGTCAACTAACAATACCCGCTTACCCCGACTGGCAAGTACCAATCCGAGATTTAAAACGGTTGTCGTTTTTCCAACTCCACCTTTTTGATTGGCAACCGCTAGAATATGTGCCACACACACGTCCAATAGGTATACAAGAATAAAGGCGATTATACCCTAAAAGGCTGGAATGTTGCCCGCTGAGCCATTATACTTCCCGAACTATGCACATTGGGATCGACACGCGCCTCACCTATTACCGCACTGGCGGCATCAGCACCTATATGCGGCGGCTTGTATCCGCTTTGGAAACGATTGATACAAAAAACGAATATACGATTTTCCAAAGTCGCAAAGCCACAACATCATTGACCAGTCACTTCAAAACAGCTCATTTATGGACACCTTGTCATCATCGTATAGAACGGATCGCATTGTCGGTTGAATTAGCACGATTTGGACTGGATGTCCTGCATAGTCCCGATTTTATTCCACCGTTACACGGCGCACGCAAACATATCATTACAGTACACGATTTGACATTTCTTCATTATCCCCAGCATTTAACCCAAGAAGCACGCCATTATTACAATGACCAAATCCAAAGAGCAGTCAGGCAAGCTGATCATATTCTTGCCGACAGTGAAGCCACCAAAATCGACTTGATTAATATGCTCAATGTGCCAGCAGAAAAGATCACTGTGCATATGTTGGGTGTTGATGAACGATTCCATCCTCTTGAACCGGTAACACTTGAAGCACAGCAACAAAAACATCAACTACCAAAAGACTATATCCTGTTTGTCGGGACATTTGAACCGCGCAAAAACATCCTCGGTTTACTTCAAGCATATAAACTATTGCTCGAAGATTTGCCGGATGCACCGCCCATTGTATTAGTCGGTAGGCGGGGCTGGCTGTTTGACGAAACCATGCAGAATATTCACAATCTAAATCTTGGAGACCACATTTTGTGGCGCGAGAACATTGAAGACACCGATTTACCTAGCGTATATAATTTAGCATCCGTGTTGGTACTACCGTCCTTTTACGAAGGTTTTGGCTTCCCTGCTCTCGAAGCAATGGCCTGCGGAACTGTACCAATTGTCAGTAATCGATCTTCATTGCCGGAAGTCGTTGGAAATGTAGGTTTGCAAATTAACCCTGATGATACTGTTGAACTTAAAGAGGCCATCAAGAAAGCATTGACCGATTTAGATTGGCGACGAGTCAATCAACAACTGGGATTAGCACGTGCTAAACAGTTTAGATGGGAAACGACAGCGCAAATCACTTTATCAGTTTATCAAGCAGTCGGGGCGCAGGCATGAAAATCCTGTTCGTCACGGCCAGCTTACCCTACCCACCTCAACAAGGTGGAGCGCTCCGCACCTACGGTTTGTTGCACGGTATACATCAAGCGGGACATAATTTAACGCTGTTGAGCTTTAGCGAAGCGAATAGCTCAAGTTATGTTGGTACTCCACTCGAAACATTTTGCTCTTATATTGAAACTGTAGCAACACCCAATCGCACTAAGAGCGCCCGATTACGTGATTTATTTCTATCCATTGAGCCAGATATTGCCCGAAGATTGTATAGCGAGGCATTCGAGATACGCCTCAAAGAATTAATCAATGCAGAGCATTTTGATTTGATCCAATTTGAGGGTATCGAAGTTGCCTGTTATTTGCCCATTATTTGGCAAATGGGAACCCAAGCCAAATTGGTCTATGATGCTTTTAACGCCGAAGCAGCTATGCAGTATGCAATCTTTGAAATTGATCGTGGAAGTCCTCGCCGTTGGCCCGCAGCGGTCTATTCATTGATACAGTCTCAACGGATCAGCAAATTCGAAAATGAACTGTGCCAAAAAGCTGATCTTGTCATTGCCGTATCGGCTGAAGATGCCACACTTCTGCAAGGTTATAATCCAAAACGCAGCGTTCCGGTTGTAGCCAATGGCATCTTTACGGATGAGTATGAAAAACAAAGCGCCGGACTGAACTTGGGTGAACATGCATTAGTTTTTACAGGGAAAATGGATTATCGCCCCAACGTTGATGCAGTTTTGTGGTTTGCCTCACAGGTTCTGCCCAAAATCAAACAAGTCACTTCTGAAGTCAAGTTTTACATTGTGGGTCAGAAACCACACCAGAGTCTTGAGCATCTCCGTGATAATACCAGTGTCATCGTTACCGGTTGGGTAGAAAGTGTGTTACCTTACTTAAACGGATCCGAGGTCTATATTGCACCCCTGCGAATGGGCAGCGGAACCCGCCTCAAAATACTAGAAGCAATGGCGGCGGGATGCGCGGTTGTTGCAACGACTTTGGCTGCAAGTGGGATGCAGCGCGAAACCGAAATGGGTATGCTGGTTGTGGACAATCCAGAGCAAATGGCGGACACTATAATTAAACTCTTAAATACCCCTACGATGCGTTCCAAACTAGGTAAAGCAGCCCATCATTATGTGAAAAGCCACTACGATTGGTCAGTTCTCATTCCTGATCTTTTAGCGGCTTATAAGGCTATTGAGCGTGGATAGAGAATCGCTGGTTATCCGCAACCAAGCAATGACGGAAGCCTTTCATAGTACACCGCTTAAACATCAAGCCCGACGCGGATTATTGAAACTTGCCTCTTACATCCCTATTCCAAAGGGGCGAAGAACACACTCTAATCGTATTCTGGTCATTCGCCCCGATCACCTAGGTGATGTGTTGCTGACTGCTCCTGCAATTCATGCGCTTAAAGATGCCAATCCCCAACTTGAAATTCATGCATTAGTCGGGCCATGGTCAGCCGATATTATGGCTAATTTCCCGGAAGTTGATCTGGTGTTGACGCTACCTTTTCCCGGTTTCAGCCGAACAGCCAAGATAAACTTGCGTTCGCCATATCAATTGGCCGTATCAACCGCAGCTCGATTACGACGAATCGGATACGGCAGCGCAATCATTATGAGGCCAGATCATTGGTGGGGTGCGTTAGTGGCCCAGCTTGCGGGTATACCGAACCGTATTGGTTACGACTTACCGGATGTTGCCCCTTATCTAACTGAAGCCATCACACCCCAACATGAACACGCGGTCATACAAAATGTAAGGCTCCTTAGCCAATGGATGGGGTTTCCTAAAACAGAGAATTTAGTCAACAATTTTAGCGTCCATGAAAACGACCGTGCTTATATCAAAGGTTATTTAAGTACATGGGGTATCAACAAAGATAAACCGATTTTCTGTATTCACCCCGGTACAGGCACCGCAGTTAAACATTGGACTGAAGAAGGTTGGGCGCAAGCGGCAGATATCCTAACCGAGCAACTTAATGCACAAGTAGTTTTTACAGGCAGCGACAAAGAATTAGCGCTTGTTCAGCGTATTGTCAGCACTATGAAGCAACCAGCCATTATCATGGCGGGCGATACACGAGTTGGACAACTCGCGGCGCTGTTTCAACGGGCGAGAGTGGTTCTCGGCCCAGACAGCGGCCCACTCCATCTGGCTGTGGCGGTACAAACACCGACTGTTACGCTATTCGGCCCCGCTGACCCCGTCGAATTTGGCCCATGGGGTTCGCCAAAAGAACATATCGTGCTAATAAGCGACATCGGCTGCCGCCCCTGTCGCGTCATTGACTGGTCGGGTGATGACCTTAATTATCATCCGTGCGTTCGGGAAATTACTGTTGCCCGCGTTCTAGATGCTGCTCGACGGGTCGCCAAACCTTCTTAATTGATCAATCTGCACTTTTTACTGCAAATACTGCATAATTTGCAATACTACCGCTGAATTGCGTGGCGGCAAGTCCCTCTGTCTTCGCGGAGTTGACATTTTAGTGCGGCGGGAAATCCGCGTACTGCCACTGAAATGACGCAAATGCAGCGGAACCTTCGGTTGATGGCGCCGCCGTGCAAATAGTGTTCTGCAGCTGTATTTGCTGATCTTCACAACCTGATAAACACAATCAGCATCTGACCATTTCACTGGAAAAGACCAAATGTTCTTATGTAATTTTAAGATATAAACTTGTCAGAGTCAAGGAATGTAGGTTCGAGTTTCCTAACATTTGGTTATACCTAAACTCAGAGTCATCGTAACTGAACTAAACGCAAACGACTATTGCACTAATCAGGAATAACAACTTTATCCAGCCCTTCTTCAGGTGGTGGGAATTGCGGATTCATATCTTCCAAAGTCGCTAAAATGGTTTTTGCTACCACTAAATCCCGATACCATTTATGATTAGCCGGAATGATATGCCACGGCGCATAATCCGTATTGCAGCGTTGCAACAAGGCTTCGTAGGCTTCCATATAATCATCCCACTGTTCGCGGACTGGTAAATCACCTATTGAGAATTTCCATTGCTTCTCGGAATTTTCTAACCGCGCGATCAACCGCTTTTTTTGCTCATCTTTATCGATGTGCAAATAGAATTTTAGGATACGGGTGCCACTGGAGGTCAGTAATTGTTCAAACTGGTTAATATACTCGTAGCGTGCTTTCCAAACGGCTTTTGGAACAAGATTATTGACCCGAACGACCAGCACATCCTCATAATGGCTGCGGTTAAAAACACCGATATAGCCACGTGGGGGCGTATATTGATGCACTCTCCACAAAAAATCATGGGCAAGTTCCTCAGGAGTCGGGGCTTTAAAAGAGGTCACACGCACACCCTGTGGATTTATGCCTTCAAATACTTTGCGTATAACACCATCTTTCCCGCCTGTATCCATCGCTTGAAAAACAACCAGCAACGATTGTTTACCTTCGGCGTAGAGTTTTACTTGCAAACTCTCTAACTTCGTTTTCAACTTCGCTAGTTCTGCCTCGGCTGCCTCCTCATCATAATGTTCATGATAATCAGGATCAAAATGATGGAGCTTTACTTCACTGCCGGGTTTCGGAGAAAGCTTATATTTAGCCACAAATTAGCCTTTCGACTTCCAATCAATATCAAAGAATAATCGTAACACTAATCTAAGTCTATCTTATTTAAAATCCGTCTTTTCATCACGTGGCGTTACGTTCATTGTTTCCTCGTTCTTGTAGGTAACCATCCCCTGCGCAGCGCCTTTGATCTTTTTGACATACAAACAGCGAGTTACATCAACTTCAACTTTGCCATCGCTACGTCGCCCACTGTAGTAGGCGGCTATGGATGCCGCGTAATCGATAACTGGCTCAGGAATATTCCGACCATCAGATTTCACCACGATGTGAGCGCCGGGAACACCCCGTGCATGTAACCACAAATCTTGCCCGCCACCTTTACCAAATGTCACATTCTCATTTTGACGGCTGTTGCGCCCTACCCAAATGACAAAGCCATCTTTGGTCACAACTTTGAGAGGAGCACTTTGTCCACTTCCGGCGATCTTCTTGGCTGATGCACCACGCCAATGACCACCCGCTTGCAAAATTTGCCGTACTTCATCAATCTCCGGCCAACTGGACGCAAACTCCAAATCCATCGCTAATTGCATCATATAACCGAGCTCATTACGCGTTTCTTTAATCAGTCGCGGAACATCATCCAGCGCTTTTTTAGCCTTGTCATAACGCCCAAAATAAGCCTGCGCGTTATCAAGCGGCGAAAGTTTGGGGTCAATCTTAATCACAAGGTCAGGTTTATCAACATCATACTGTGCTTTGAGTTCAGTTTGTCCTGCTTCAAGTGCAAATTGGTAAGCGAGAATAAGCTCACCACTTTGACGCAGGACATCACGCTCCTGTTCATCGGTCATTGAGCGTTCTAAGGCAGCTAACCGCGCACTGAGTTTGGCTTGCGCTTCAACGATGGCCTCATGCACAGGTACTTTTGCTGCGCGATAGGCTTCTTCACCTACTGGCGCCCCATAATAGGCGGTTAATGCTTCAGTGAGACTGTCGGTTGGTCGCCATGTAGACAGACTTTCAATCGGATAGACGCTGTAGGCTGTGACCCCATTTTCATTTTCGACAATTCCCGGCTGCCAATGACGTTTTGATAATGGTTCAAGTAAGGCGCGTAATGCGTCATAGATACGTGCAGAATCAGCGTCAGAGGCTTTCTGATTCGCATCACCACTCGCGCGATAAACAATTTCTTTCGCCAGCAGTGGGCTTATGCCCAAAAGCCGAGAAGCCAAGACTTGCTGTGCCTTGCGTTTTGGATCGTCATTCTGCACAAAAAAAGTGAGTATTTCCTCAGGTGAAACAAGAGTAGGATCAATTTTACCCACCTGCGGCGGTGGCAGCTTATATTCATGAGCTGGCAAGCTCAAACGGTAACGGTTCTCGTCCGGCCCGACACGGCGCATACAATCGAGAATGATACCTTTTTGTATCAGCAACAGATTGCTGCGCCGTTCCATTGGCTCAACAATAATGGTGACAGCCCCTTCCGGCCCGGTCACATCAAAATGTATGATGCGTTCCCAAGTAGGTTGGCTGACGTGTTCAATCAGTCCGCCTTCCACGTATCGGCGGAACAGTAAACCAAGTTGGGTAGGTTTCACTAAACCACGACGCAGCTTTTCATCCAATAGGAGAATACGCGGCGTCTGAGTATCAGCACTGAGGTAGAGATAGCGACGTTTACGGTCACCATACACCTCAAAACCAATGCCCGTATCGTCAACATCAAGGACATCCTGAATCCGAGAGCCGACCAACACGTCCATGAATTCGTCAACCAACGCGGATAATGTAAAAACATCTAGATACATAGCGGTTCATCCAGAAACATTTCGGTATTCTATTGTAGCGGAGAATGGGATTAATGAGCAGTTGTCGTCAGTAGGTAGGCAATAATGTCGCCCAAGTCCTGTTCAGACAACCGCTGAGCGAAATTTTGTGGCATGGAGGGGTTGTATCCCTCGACAACATAAGCAAGCGGCTGAGTGATGGATTCGTAGATGTAAGCCGCAGCGCTTAAAGGTGGGCGACGAGTCGCAGCCCGCTCGGCAATACCATCATACGACGGCGCGATATGATTGACTGCACCTTCACGGTGGCAGGCTGTACAACCTACCTGCTCAACCAAAACTGCTCCGCGTGCGGCATCCGCACCCTGAAGCAAAGCTGTCACCTTGTCCATGTAGGTATCAGATGTCAATTCACCGGCAACAGCCGTAGGAGCAACAACCAGTTCATTTTCGGTGGTGAGTACTAACGCACCGATAAAAATAATGGTCACAAGAATAAATAACCCGATGACCAGATACACAGGCCAACGGGCGCTTGAAGCAGAAGATGAGGATGTCACAATATGCCTAATGGATCAGCAGACGATCAACGATCATCACCAAGAATAAGAAAGCCAAGTATGAAGTCGTGTACTTATACATGGCACGTGCGGCTGCACCGTCTGCTTTTTGAATAAGCTTGACAGCCATGTAAAGCATTCCTATACCGAGTAAGGCCGCCGTGACAATATAAATACCGCCAAGGAACTTAAACGGTAATGGCAGCAGCGTTATTAAAACCAGCTGTACCGAATACAACAGAATTTGACGGCGTGTGGCTTCTTCACCATGAGCAACGGGCATCATCGGTACCTTCGCCAATGTGTAATCCTTGTTGACCAGCAAAGCCAACGCCCAACTGTGCGGCGGTGTCCAATAGAAAATGATGGCAAACAGGATAAACGCCTGAAACGAGAGTGTGCCTGTGACGGCAGCCCAACCGACCAGTACCGGAACAGCACCTGCCCCACCACCAATGAGGATGTTGACGACTGTATTACGCTTCAAGATGAGCGTGTAAAGGATTACGTAGTATAGACCACCGAATAACGCCAACACCGCTGCCAGCCAGTTCACCCACATGGCAAGCACTAATACGGCCCACGCCAGCAAGCCCATGCCAAAAAGCAAAGCGTTGAGTGGAGCAACACGTCCTGAAGGAATGGGGCGACGTGCAGTGCGCGCCATCATCGCATCCATATCACGGTCAATGTACTGATTAATTGCACTCGCACCGGCAGCCGCAAATGCACCCCCAATCAACGTTGGGATAAGGATGTCAATATTAGGAATACCATTTGAAGCAATGACCATTGTTGTCACCGTTGTGAACAACAACAGCAAAACAATTGGTAATTTGGTTAAGTCTAAATAGCTTTTAACAAGCGCCCGAAGGTTGAGTTTACCTACTTCGACGCTTTGGATTGAAGTTCCCATGTTTGATCAGTTATCCCATTAGAAATTGTGTGATTGTTCAACCATTCGATTGCTGATAAAGCAACCAAGACTGCCCATGTGCTGGCAGCCAAACCGACATGTGCCGCACCCCAAAAAGCCTGTGCACGACTCATGACAAACATTGCCCCGATTCCAGCTTGTGAGAAATAAGCAATCAAGGCAACGACTGCCAACGTTCGCAACCGTTGATCTTGGCGATCACGAAACACGAAGATCGCCAGAACGACGATGCTGATACCTAGCGCGAGTACAGCAAAGCGGTGGAACATATGAATGACTGCTAAGGATCCTTGCTGTACCGGCAATATTTGACCGTTACACAACGGCCAATCAATACATGCCAAGGTTGCCCCACTGCCGCGAACCAATGCGCCCGTCAGGATGATGACTAAGGACAACGCTGTCGTTATATAGGCCAACGTTGTTACCCGATTGGATGTCGCACGCAATCCGGGGCGATAGGAAGCGACTAACGCTGCCAAAAGCAGAAAAGCGAGAAGGAGCATAGCCGTAGCCAGATGCAAGGTCACTCCAAGTACGGGCAGGCTTTTCAATACCACAATCGCACCGAGCGAGCTTTGAACGGCGAAAAGTACCGCCGCGACAATCGTAATATTCAGCACGCGGCGATTTTGCTGGCGGTATGCACGAATGGCAACCACTAGCATCGCGACACCAAATATACCGATTAAAGCTGCAAACAAACGGTGCAGCCATTCAATCCACGCAGTGATGTTATCCAGAGGTGGAAAAATTGTACCATTGCATAACGGCCAGTGTTCACCGCAACCAAGACCCGAATCAGTCACACGAACAATAGCACCGAATACAATTAAACCCAATGTCAACAGTGTAGTGGCGAGTGCCAACCGCGCAAAACCACGAGAGGGCTTGAACGATTGTTGCATAACGTTAAACCTCAAACCAAATATAACATTTCGAATTCAAAAATCTAGGATTTTTCAGTCGCCACGGCAGTCGTTTGAATAGCCTTCGGAGACTTCTTAGCAGCAACTGATTTAACCTGCCAGTTCAAGAACCAGAAAAGCGCCATCAGTGTTACAGCAATACCAATCAGATTGAACAAAATGAAGCCGACAAACAAAAATAACTGCTCGGCTTTCCAAGGAGCCATATCCAGTGCGGACGCATCGGGGTTATTCGTCTGGCGAATGACACCGGGAATAGCTAATTGGTTGCCATTAGAAGCAATTTGTGATGTCAAACCACCACCAATAATCAAGATAACAATTACAACGACCACGATCAGCAAACGCTTCACAGCGAACCTCCTCGGAAACTGCCTAAAGTAAGAAGATTGTACTATTTCTCACAACCGACTGCAAGATAGCCAATTGAACTATCACTATCAGTTTTGACGTTACATGACCTACTCGGACTTCAATTCACCGTTGGCTGCGAGTGGTAACGTAAAATAAAAAGTTGAACCTACATCGGGTTGGCTTTCAACCCAAATTTGCCCACCATGCCGTTGGATAATACCCCGTGTGATAGCCAGTCCTAAACCACTGCCTTCAATTTTAAGTCGTACCCCTTCAGGCGCACGGAAAAAACGATCAAAGACGTGGGGTTGATCCTCTACGGCGATTCCCATCCCCGTATCCTGAACCATAACACGTATCGCCTCAGTCTCTTTGGTGGCTCCGATAACTACCGTTCCACCCTGACGGTTGTACTTGATAGCATTGCTCAGCAAGTTATCCATGACCTGTGCTATTCGTGCGGCATCCACATGGATTGTTTCAATAGCAGGTGAAACATTCACGCGCACATTAACTTCTCGCTGCTCCGCCGACTCAAGGAGCAAATCAACAGCTTCCGCTATCATTTCAGAAAGATTAATTTCACTTAACTCAAGTGGAACAGTTGAATCAACCCACGAAATATCTTTGAGACGAGCAATCAAATGCTCCATGCGTTTCAAACCGGCAAATGCGCGGTCGAGGTAGTGGAGTTGCTTTTCATTGAGCGGCCCAAGACTCTGGATAACATCCAAACATCCGTACACCAAATTGATCGGTGTACGTAAATCGTGAGAAACGGTATCAAGCCATTCGTTACTAGAGTCGCTTTTCGTCATTTGAGACTACACTTCTCCCGGTGGGTACAGTAAATCTGGCAACGTATTTAAGGCATAAGCGATACGAGTTCCATGCCAAGTCAGCAAAGAACCATCCACTAACATAATACGCTTATTTCTTGCAGCAGGAATATCCAATTGCGTAAATAATTGAATATGTTCTTCTGTAAATTGGAAAGGCTCACTGGGTAGCAAAATGACATCCGGTTGGGCAGCAACCACTTCTTCCATCGTCACACGCGGGTAACGTACATCACGTCCCACAAGACGCGAATCATCAGAGGATAATGGCTCAACTTGTCCCAAATCGGCCTTTAGAGGATACTGGCGTTCGCGGTCTGTAAATACATTCACAGCGCCACACACCCGAAGCAAGTCATTGGCGTAAGTATCCCCATTAAACGTCATAAGCGGATCGAACCAAATCGGCGCAAATACGCGGCACACCTGATCTTCGAAGCGTTTTTCACCGATGCGCCACACCCAATCCATCGTCTGTTCAATCAGGCGGATGCGCGGAACCATTACTGGTTCATCAAACACATCCATGATATTCCATAGCAAATTAAAGGCATCCGACACCGTGCGTGGGAACGTTACCCAAACTGGAATACGTGCGGCTCGCAAAGCCTCAACGTCTTCTTTGCGATTTTCCTCTTGATTAGCAATCACCAAGTCAGGTCGCATCTCGATAATGCGAGGAATATCTGGATTTTTTGTACCACCGATACGAGCTAAACGGGCAACACCATCCGCTGGGTAAACACAATAATCGGTAATCGCGATGATCCGATTGCCCAGTGTGAGATCAAAAAGCGACTCAGTGACGCTCGGCACAAGTGAAACCACCCGCTGCGGCGGATGATCTACGGGCGCATCCATTTGAGAGCTGTAAGTGTTTCCGCTCATAAATTGACTTAAGGCCTCAAAGTTGCAACCAGCTTAAAAGTAAACAAGTTGATCGCGTTCTGGTCCAACACTAATCGTGGTAATCGGTGTACCGCAAAGTTCGGAGACTTTTTGGATATAAGCACAGGTTGCGTCTGGCAAATCTTTGACTTCTTTGACTTTGCTGATGTCTTCGCGCCAACCCGGAAGTGTAATGTATTCAACCTCGGCTCGTTCAGTCTCAGCCAAAGTAACAGGTGGGTATTCGTAACGTACACCGTCAATATGATAAGCAACTGCAATTTTCAGTTCATCAAATCCACTGAGCACATCCAACTTCGTCAGGAAAAGCTCAGTGAAACCATTGACCGCCGCCGCATAACGCAGCACTACGGTATCCAACCATCCGCAGCGACGCGGGCGACCAGTCGTTGTACCAAACTCATCCCAATGATTTTCGCCTGTTCCTCTCAGTCGATTCCCGAGTTCACCCTGTAATTCGGTTGGCATCGGACCACTGCCCACACGGGTACTAAAACATTTAGCGACACCCATTACACGGTCAATATGACGCGGGCCAATACCCAAACCTGTAAGCGCACCGCCAGATGTGGGTGACGAACTGGTCACAAACGGATAATCACCGTGATCAATGTCGAGCAACGTCCCTTGAGCGCCTTCGCAAAGAATGCGTGCGCCATCTTTCAAACGCTCATTTAAGTACACTGTGGTGTCTTTAATATAGGGGCGTAGACGTTCCGCAGCTTCGATATAATCGAGCGTGACCTGCTTGGGATCAAGCGTTACCCCACCCTGTCGAGCCAACGTAATATTAGCTTCTTCAATCATCTTATGAAGCGCGTCGGCAAATTCTTCGACATTCAGCATCTGACCAGCACGGATACCTTTACGGCCTGTTTTGTCTATGTAGGCAGGGCCAATGCCGCGTAAGGTTGTGCCAATTGCCTGATTACCCAAAGCTTTTTCAGAAGCGCTATCCAATGCGATATGCGCTGGGGTGATTAAATGGGCACGACTGCTCAGGATGAAACGCTCAGGCGAAACATCGATACCCATCGCTGAAATTTGATCCATTTCCCGAAGTAAATTAACCGGGTTGACAACCACTCCATTACCAAGCACACAAACAACGTGGTCGTGTAAAATCCCGGAAGGTACGAGATGCAATTTAAAAATCTTTTCACCGACTACAACAGTGTGTCCAGCATTATCACCACCAGCGTAGCGTGCAACAATATCAGCCTCTGCTGCCAACCAATCTGCTACGCGGCCTTTTCCTTCATCACCCCACTGTGCACCAATCACAATTGTCGCAGGCACGTCATCGTCCTCTCAAAAATTTAAACAACACCTAATTATAACCAATAAGTATAGACTTATGCCCCCGCAACATAGGATCGTCCTAAAGCAATTGTCACTTCTCGTTCACCCCAAGGTTCGACTTCCCCATCCGGCCCTAGTGCCAGTGCAGATCCCGCACCGATACCCAGAGCAAGTGCGGACGATTCTTCGTCTAGAGCGGCCTTTCCTGCCTCTGATTGGGCAACTGCTGTCACGCCTGGTAATACAAACATTTGTGACAACCAGCCAATACCCTGCCGAATTTCGCCTGTTTCGAGCAAAATCCATGTCCCAAACACCGATGCACTATTGCCTTCCAGCAAAATAACTGCTCCATTTTCAAAAGCAGTCTGCATCCCTTCGATAGCAGCACCCAAAAGCGCAGAACGCACCTCGGCGCTGTTTTCCCCCGCCTCGACCACAATGAGACTCGCTTCACCTAGCTTTGACCGGATAGTATCGTCATCTTCCATCAGGACATCAACGAAATATCCGGGAGGTGCGCCTAAATCTTGCATGTCATTCATAAGAGCTTCAGTCGCATCGATATTATTGCCAAAACTGATGTAGGCAACACCACCGTCTGCATCAATATGACCAATGGCTTGAGCGCGAACATCGCTTTCTAGAACATGTCCACCAGAAAGCACTAACCATCCGCGCCCATCATGCCATTGCAATACATTATTTCGTGCCATTGTCGCTATTTAACCTGAATCATTAATCCAACCGATCTCAACTCTTTGACGAAGGAATCACATAATCGGCGACTGCTGATGCCATCAGGGCTACACTTAACGGTAAAGCATTTTCGTCAAAATCGAAACGCGGATGATGATGTCCATAGTATTCACCATTTATACTAGGTACAGACGCACCCACAAAAAAGTACATGCCGGGAATATCGTCCATAAATAAGCCGACATCTTCCGCACCCATCGTTCGTTCGTCGGTAACCAAACCACTCTCACCAACATATTGACCCAAAACGGCGCGGGTACGTTCTGTGATTTTCGGATCATTGTGTACAGGCAGTGTGCCATGCTCAACTTCCAACGTCGCGGTGCAGCCCATCGCCTGTGCAATACCTTGGGTAATCTCATGCATACGGCGTTCGACCAAATCACGAACCTCGATTTTGAAGGTCCGGATTGTCCCCCACAATTCCGCATCTTGGGGAATGATGTTGTAAGCTGTACCCGCCTGCACCCTCGTCACTGAAATAACTGCGCTTTCCATTGGATCAACATTACGGCTTACAACGGTTTGCAAGGCGGTAATCATCTGTGCCGCACAAACTACCGGATCAAGCCCTGCATTTGGTAGTGCCGCATGACCACCCTTGCCCACAATCTTGATGGTAAAGGTCGAAGCTCCCGCCATTACCGGCCCTTCTCCAACACCTAACTTACCCAAGGGCATTGAGTTCCACAGATGCAAACCCAATGTCAAGTCAGGATGTGGGTCATTTAACACGCCATCTGCAACCATCGCCTTAGCACCACCGACGGTTTCTTCGGCAGGTTGGAAAACAAACTTTACCCGCCCTACTATCTCGTCACGATGTTTAGAAAGCAGCTTGGCAACACCTAACCCAATCGTTGTATGTCCATCATGTCCGCACGCGTGCATCTTGCCGGGAGTCGTGGACTTGTACTCGAATGTATTTTCTTCGAGGATGGGCAGCGCATCCATGTCGGCTCTGACCAATACGGTCGGCCCGTCTTGAGCGCCTTCCAAAATAGCGACAACCCCTGTTTTACCAACACCCGTTTGTACTTCCAGACCGAGTTCCCGCAATTCGTCAGCAACAATACCTGCTGTCCGAAACTCCTCAAATGCCAACTCAGGGTGCATATGCAAATCACGGCGGCGGGCTATTAATTCATCACGTAAATCTTCGGCTTGTGCTTTGAAGTCAATCATGTTTGTTTCACCGGGTAAATGTAATAACACGGAAGGAATCGACATATCGAGGTGCATCAATCGGAGACTCAGGGTCAATGTTCAAGCGTAATCGTTGCGCCATCGCTTCCATATCAGCGATTTGGCTCTTATGCTCATGCAAGGATTGGATCTTAGTTTCAATATAAGCGGTCACATCGACTCGCGTCGTCGGAGAAGCTGTGCCACAGATATAAAGTTGATGTGTTTTGTGCGGCGTCAGTCCCTCATCCCGTTCCAGTTCAGGGAAGTTCAAGCGATCACGCGCAGTTGGATAAACCGCGTCCAAAGTCGCTTCGCCAATTGCACGATGGTCAGGGTGATTTATTCCTGTCGTACCGAACCAAAACACCGTCGGATCACAAGTAACCACAATATCCGGTTGCTTCAGGCGAATCAGGCGCGTAATGTCGCGTCGCAGTTCTAAATTTGGAACGAGTTCACCATCCGGATAACGTAGGAAAACAACGTCTTTCACACCAAGGGCTGTGGCTGCGTTCCGTTCTTCAACCTCACGAATTTCGATCAAACGCGGCGAGGTCATTTCAAGATCGCTGGTGCCTTTATCACCACTGGTCGCAAGGACAAAAGTAATTTCAGCACCTTCTGCTGCCCAACGCGCAAATGTGCCACCACAGAAAAATTCGGGATCATCAGGATGAGCAAATACACCTAAAACACGTTTTGGAGCTTGTTGTTGATTATCGTCTGCCATGTTTTACCTGTTTTGAAAACAAATCAAGGACGCGCGGATTATCACGCGTCTATAACGAGTTAACCTGATCTATCCATATGATTATTCTTCTGGAGGCGACTGCTTCTTACCGGGTTTCGCACCACATTCGCACGGCCCATCACCATGTTTAGTACACGGTTCGCTTGATTTCTTTTGTAAAGCTTCCCACTCGTCCAGTGGAATAACTTCCTCTCGTTTTAAGAAATAGCGAGTGTCTTCAACTAAGACGGTAACGGCATCTTGCAAGGGATGCACATCCAAGACTTTCCCCTCACCATGCGGCGTTCCAATACGCTTATTTCGTTTAGGAAGCAGCTTACGCGCCTCAACGTATTGCTCATATTCATAGACCAAACAGCAGCGCAACCGTCCACACATACCCGTAATCTCGGACGGGTTGAGCGAGATACCCTGCATCTTCGCCATTTTAATCGAAATCGGGCTGAAGTCTGTCAGGAAAGTGCTGCAACAACGACTTTCCCCGCACGCACCAAAACCCCCTAAGAGTTTGGCTACATCACGCGGGCCAATTTGCCGGAGTTCCACTTGCATTGGGAAGTTTTTACTAAGTTCGGTGACTAGCCTGCCCGTATTGAGCTTGTCTTCAGCCGTGAACAGGAAAGTGATCATCGTCCCATCATAATTATAATGGGCTGCGATGAACTTAGCTTCATGAAACCCGCCAATCTGTTTGGCTTTTACGATACATTGGTCAAGTGCTTCATCCTGCTGCATTTCCCAATGTTGCTTCAGTGTCAAATCACGAGGGGTCGCGGGACGCATAATTGATTTATAGTCGCGGCCATCTTCATCAGCCGCCGCAAAACTGACAATCTGCCCCATCTGGCGACCTCGTGCTGTTTCGACGATGACATAGTCGTTCATTTGCAGCTCAGGAAACGTACTATAATCAAAATGATACAACTTACCGACGCGGTGAAAACGTACACCAGCGACAGTGCGCTGCTGTACGAGAGTGTTCTCAGTCATAATGTTTTACAACCCTATTATCCGAAATTATCGAACTTCAACTCAATCATAAGTCATAGACTACCATTATGGCAAAGAATTTGACAGATTCCACTCAAAATGATAGTCTCAACATGCCGTAATACTCTTAAACATAATCATGAAATTCACACCAATATGTAGGTAATATCTTCTACGTCGGTTGAGTTTCATTTTCAGGAATCACGTATGAACACCCTCGTCATGAAATTTGGTGGTTCATCTATCGGTACAACAGATGCACTAACACAGGTTTTGAGCATCGTTCTGTATGAGCGCGAACAATGGGATCGGCTCGTCTTGGTGGCCTCGGCACTTGAAGGCGTTACTGATGGGCTAATCGAAGCCGCACATCTCGCCCAAATGGGACAACAGCGTGGCTATCGTCGGATTGTCGCCAATTTGCGTACTCGCCATCTCGCGCTCATAGATGAACTCCCACTCGGCACAACCGAACGGGCAGCACTCCACGCGGATATTGATCGTCTACTATTCGACATGCTCGATTTGTATCAAGGCATGGCACAAATTACGAGCAAGGTTACGACTGAAGCAGTTGATGCGACCATTGGTGTAGGGGAAAAACTTGCCGCGAGGATTATTGCAGCCCTCCTCCGTCAGAATAACCTACGCAGTGTTGCACTCGACACTACATCACTCATAGTTACGGATGATGTACCCGGTAATGCGACACCCGACATGGATCTAACACGTACCCAAATCGCCCAAAATCTACTACCGCTATTAGAGCGCGATATCGTACCCGTAGTGACCGGATTCATCGGTGCGACGCAAACTGGCAAGCCAACCACATTAGGACGCGGGGGCAGCGATTACACGGCTTCAGTGCTGGGCGTATGTATTAACGCTACCGAAATTTGGATTTGGACAGATGTTGATGGCATGATGACAGCCGATCCACGCGACATAGCGGATGCTCGTGTGATCCCGTCGCTGACCTACGAAGAAGCTGCGGAACTCGCTTATTTTGGGGCGCGTGTTTTACATACGCGGATGATTGGCCCGCTTATCGAAGACAAAATTCCACTGCGAATCAAAAATGTTTATAAGCCTCAACAAGTCGGAACACTGATTAGCGAGAAAGGTTCTACCCGTTCTCATACACTAAAAGCCATAACCTACATACCGGGACTTGCGGTGGAAGCCAAACGAACCAGTGAGTACTCCCCTATCCCGGTGGTCTATGATAAAGCGGTCATGGCAGTACCCAATAGTCAACTAGACATCATCATATCGGCTCAATCTGCCACACATAGCCTCGCCTGTTTTCTAATTCCGACAACAGCCGGATCAGATGCCATTCACACGATTCGATTGGCTATGGAAGAAAACCTACAAGCAAATCCCTTAACCAAAAATTGGGTCGTGAAAAACATCACCTTCGTTACGGCAATCAGTGCCAACCTCGATAATTGGGCAACCGTCGCAGCGACCATATTACAGGCGCTAAAACATCTTCACATTTTAGCGCTTTCGCATGGCCCCTCGAATTCCAGCATGACCATCGTCGTTGAAAACAAAGATGCTGAGGAAGCCCTGAGTTTGATACACCAGATGGTCATCAGTAACGGTTGAGATAGCGTTCCAGTTCCCAAGTGGTGACCTGTCGATTGTACTCGTCAAATTCCTGCCGTTTCGCCGCGATATAACGGTCGCTGATGAACGGCCCTAATGCGGACAGCACCACATCGTTCTGACCAAGCACATCCAACGCCTCTCCCAATGATGACGGAAGCACTTCAAGTTGGCGTACACGGCTGCGGTCTTGTCGCACCAGTGTTTCTTCCAAGGGTTCGGGTAATGGCAGTTGTTGGCGGATACCATCCAGACCTGCCATCAACATTACCGCGCTTGCCAGATACGGATTGATGCTGGGATCAGGGCATCGCAATTCAAGGCGTGTATGCGCTTCTTTACCCGTGGTAACGTGCGGCACACGAATCAATGCTCCACGGTTAATGTGCGCCCAAGTGACATAAACCGGCGCCTCAAAACTGGTTCCCAAGCGTTTATAGGAATTCACCAGTGGCGCGAGAATAGCGCACATGGCTCGGGCATGTGCTAACTGTCCAGCCAAGAAATACTTCGCTGTTTGAGATAAGCCATATTCGTTGCTGGTATCAACAAAAACATTGGTGCCAGTTTGCTTATCATGCAAACTTTGATGTGTGTGCATACCAGAGCCGGGTAAGTTTGCATCAGGCCGTGGCATAAAGGTACATAGCAAATTGCTGCAGTTGGCAACTGCTTTGAGTGCTACACGTGCAGTTAGAACCTTATCGGCGGTTGCGAGGGCATCATCATATTGGAAGTCAATTTCGTGCTGTCCAGAACCGATTTCATGATGTGTTGAGTCTACTTGAATATTCATCGCGGCTAACGATTTGACCATCTCGCGTACAACGGACTTCCCTGAATTCATCGACATGTCAAAGTAGCTGTTGTTGTCAAACGGAGTCAAAGGTTGGAGTGGTCTTTCATCCAGTGTTCGAAAAAGGAAAAATTCCAGTTCCATACCCGTTTTATAAGTAAAACCAAGTTCCTCAGCTTGCCGAAGTGCCTTGATGAGCGCATTACGTGGATCACCGATAAAGGGTTCACCATGTAAGGTATGAACATTGCAAATAACCCGTGCCGTGCGATGTTCATCTTCCCATGGCAGCAATGTGAAAGTGCTCAAATCAGGCACAAGAATCATGTCACTTTCGGCAACCCGCGCAAATCCTTCAATAGACGAGCCATCAAAGTGTAATCCTGCTTCGATTACATTACCCAGTTCATTGCTTGGCACAGTGACACTTTTGACCATACCTGTAATATCGGTGAACCACAGATCAATATATTGGACTTTATGCTCTTCAATAGCAGCAAACACAGTATCTTTCGTCGGCATGTAAACCAGCCTTTTTAGCATAAACAGGAACATGACATTCATGTTCACACTGTAACAAACTCAATTGGAGTATCAGTATAACGGAGATTGCAAAACTTGACCTACATGAGGAGTTTACTAAATCGAGACGCTTAGGTTTGGTTATGACGACTAACTAATGAGGCTGATTAAACACACCAAGGTGTCCCAAAAGCGCATCAATACCCAGTATGTAACTTCTCCACCCAAACCCACATATTTGTCCAACACATACGGGTGCGATTAACGATTTATGGCGAAATTCCTCACGGGCATGAATGTTTGAAAGGTGAACTTCCACAACCGGCAGCGCGACCGAGCTGATAGCATCTCGCAGCGCAATTGAAGTATGCGTGTATGCTCCGGCATTAAAAACCACGCCATCCGCCCAATTACGAGCGACGTGCAGCACATCAATCAATGCGCCTTCATGATTGGATTGTTCGGAACGAAGCTCAGCTTTGTGTGATTGCGCGTGAGCGTTCGCCCATTCATTGATCTGATCAAGTGTCACATTTCCATATACTGTTGGCTCTCTCGTACCGAGAAGGTTCAAATTTGGTCCATGAAGCAATAAGATTTTTTTAGTCATCATACACTCTCCGGCAGCGGTTGTTTGCATTCCTGACAAACAGTCACATCAGATGCATAAGACAGGTTACAATTTTTGCAAATCTTGCGCGACGCTCCTATTGAAGACGTAACCAAACTCGTCGCGACATCACGTTCGATCCCCGCCGCCGTCAAATCTCTCACCACATATTCCACAGGATCTCCATTAATCAGCCGCGTTTTAACTGAATTCAAGAGTTCTACAGCGCTAACAGGTTTAGGTGTTGGTTTCGCGGTCAGCACATCAGTCTTGAAAGTCATGTGGCAGGTTTGGCACTCCACGAATTCCCCTAAATCGCCCATTGGGATTAAGGGAACAAAATACAGCGTGAAGTAACGCTTAGCTTGTTTATGTTCATAAGTGCGTTGTGCTTGGCAGTGCGGACAATAGAAGTGCCCGGTTCCGAGAGTCTTAAAACGATTGCGTGTCCCAAAAATAATCATGGATTAGCCCATCATTTCTTTTAATACTTGGATAATCTTCGCTTTAGGTACATCCTCTACGACTATCGGTTGGCACATACCCCGCAGTAGGATAAAGCGTGAATGTCCAGCCTGCCACTTTTTGTCTGTTCCCATCGCAACGAACAAGGCTTCTGCATCCAGTTCACCCAATCGGGTTGGCAAACCCACTTTATCAACAATATCTTCGACTTCCTCAGCTAAGCCAGAATCGCACAAACCCAGCGCATAAGACAGCCGAACCGCCGCCACTAACCCTACCCCAACCGCCTCACCATGCAGCCAACTATACTGCGATACCCGTTCAATTGCGTGGGCAAAGGTATGCCCCAAGTTGAGGTGCGCACGCACACCCTTTTCATAAGGGTCTTGCTGCACGACATCCACTTTGATCTGTACCGCCCGCCGCACCAATTCAGCTGCTCGATCTTTTGCCCATAGTTCAGGGGCAAGCAGTCCTTCATCAGCCAGTAACCCATGCTTGATAATCTCGCCCATACCGCAGCGCCATTCACGATCCGGTAAGGTCGCCAGCACTTGGGGGTCAATCAGCACACAATCAGGTTGTTTAAATGCGCCGACTAAATTTTTACCCTGTGGCAAATCCACACCGACTTTACCGCCTACACTCGAATCAACCATCGAAAGTAAGCTGGTTGGAATTTGGACGAGCCGAACACCGCGCATATAACTTGCTGCCGCAAATCCAGCGGTATCCCCAACCACACCACCACCCAGCGCGATGACGGTTCCGCTGCGATCTATTCCCGCCTCAACCAAATCGTCATAAAGTTTGGCAACTGTATCCAACGTTTTGTACTGTTCGCCATCTGTCATCTCTGCCAAAGTAGCATCAGGCAAACGCTGAACCAATTCTTCGCCATAAAGAGGCGCTACTGTTGTATTGGTTATGACAACAACTTTACCAGCAGGCAGATACTGGCTGATATTGCTCAATAAGCCAGCCTCGATATGAATGTCATAGTCACCTCCGGGGGCGGTTACACGGATACGGTCTGCCATAAGTGGATTATCTCATCTGCTATAATTTCTGGCGTTTTGCCAGTGGTATCAATTTGATTAGGAATTTCGGCGTAAGCCGCTTGCCGCTTTGCCAGCAAAGCCCGCCAATCACCTTTGAGTAACGGACGCTCTGTTTTGTCAGCCTTCAAGCGCTCCGCAATGGCTTCAGGGATTGCATTCAAGCAAAAGACAAAACCGGATGCCAGCATGACATCACGATTGCTCTCATCTACCAACATCCCGCCGCCAGTCGAGATAACATAGCCGCCTTGTGCTGCCAAAAAACGACACATCCGGCGCTCAACATGCCGGAAGCGGTCTTCACCATCCCGTTGGAACATCTCCGGAATCGACATACCAATACGGCGTACAATTTCCTCGTCGGTATCCAGATAAGGACGATCAAGCTTTTCAGCAACCAATTTTCCCACCGTTGATTTACCCGTACCCATAAATCCGGTGATGACAATGTTGCGGTCATTATTCATATCCAAAGCGCCACTCCACATTATCCATCGGTAAGTCACTCAGCCGCGCTTGGCGTAAACTGGCAAAACGGGGCTTCATTTCACCGATACTATCCCCACCCAGCTTTTCTAACAAGGCATCTGCGATCACAATCGCCATCATCGCTTCGCCAATTGGTACTGCGCGGGGCAGCGCACAAAAATCGCTGCGTTCGAAAACGGTGTCTTCTGACAATCCGGTCGCTAAGTTAACCGATTCCATTGATTTCAAAATCGTCGCAATCGGTTTCATGGCAACACGCGCCACAATTGGTTCACCTGTCGAAATCCCACCTTCTGTACCACCTGCACGGTTCGTGCGACGAACTAAGTGATCCTCATCGGTACTCAATCCAATGGCATCATGCACTTGTGAACCGGGCTTGCCTGCGTTATCAAACGCTTCACCGATTTCGGCACCTTTCATAGCATGAATACTCACCATCGCCGCCACAATTTTCGCATCCAAGCGCCGATCCCAATGGACATGTGAACCTAGACCAGCAGGCACATTCAATGCAATCACCTCGAAGATGCCGCCAAGTGTATCCTTATCAATCTTAATTTGCCGAATTGCCTCGTGCATCGGCTCGACACTTTCAACGGCTGGGCAGCGTACATCATTTTCTTCGGCAACGTGAAACCGTTCTTCATAACTCATTTCGGGATCAATAGTCGCCTTTACGTCACCCACTTGAGTGATGTAACCACCGACAACAATCCCAAACTCAGCCAGCATCTTCTTGCAAATCGCGCCCACTGCCACCCGCATGGTTGTCTCGCGGGCGCTAGCTCGTTCCAGCGCAATCCGCATATCACGGTAGCCATATTTAATCGCACCGGTTAAATCCGCATGACCGGGACGCGGGATCGTCATCGCCGGAATATCTTTTTCTTTCCAGTTTTTGAAGTCGCGGTTTTCAACCAGCAGCGCAATCGGCGCACCGGTCGTCACACCATTCATCACACCGGATGTGATTCGCACTTCATCCCGCTCGATGCTCATACGTCCACCGGAGCCGTAACCCTGCTGGCGACGTGCCAACTCACCATTAATGTCTTCTGGTGTCAAAGGCAATCCAGCCGGAAGCCCTTCAATAATCGCCGTCAACATCGGCCCATGTGATTCACCAGCAGTCAGAAAACGTATCATATTATACCTTTAAGGTGTATTGGGCTTAACTGAGATTAGCAACGCACCGCCCTCAATGAAGCCTTTACTAATTTGCGTTGGATATCCGTATACAGGATCGTAATTTACACTGCAAAAGAGAAAACACTCATATGCCAGCAGAAATAGCTCATCAACAGAAATTTTGCGAACTTCTTGTTTTCCTTTTAAAACTGGCACTGCTAAATTAGCAGGCCAAACAGCAACCCCTACGGCTACTACAGATATTGAATAATCAGTAATTCCACTAGTATGCCATTTGATTTGATTCACAACTGTTGTCAATTTAGGTAAAGATAGAGGTGCTACACAAACGATTATGGCAGCAACCAATAATATCAAACACCTTTTAGGTAAAAGTAGTTTCTTCGGAGCAGTAATTTGACTTTCTGGATTCTCAGTTTGTTGATTACTCAACAGCTTTTACCTGCTACAAATTTGCGTTTTCATTCATCGTCATCTATCTGATAGCGTAATCCGGGTCCCTAAATGACCTCAATATTAATCGTTGAATTAGCCGTGTGATACATCACAAATTCACGGTTCTTATGTTCCCGTAGCAGCTTTGAGGTGTATTTCTGTGCATCTGAACCAGCATCACCAAAATCCTTAACCACTTCCAGTTCATTGACAATTAACTGCTCATCTTCAACATAAGCATCTGGCGCTTCCATAACCATCCAACGATGAGGATACTTCTCACGCACAGTTTGCCAGTCCATATCAAATCCCTCGCTTATCGCTGCACTAGCACCTCTCTTGCCGCCTCGAACATCACCTCAACGGGCGGGTCTTGATGCGTCCAAATCTTGAATGCCGCCGCACCTTGCCGAACAAGCATACCCAATCCACCAATCGCCTGTCCACCATTCGCCTCGACCTGCTCCATCAACAGCGTGCGTTCAGGTCGATACACCATGTCATAAACCGTCACACCTTTAGGGAATGGCACACCTTCAATCCACGGGCTTTCATCCACCTTCGGCCACAAACCAACCGATGTGCAGTTCACAATCAGCGAGACATCTTCTTCCGCCGCTTCATCCAACGTTTTCACATCTGCGCTGCGAATGCCCGCCGAAATCGTCAGATCAGCCAGCATCACCTGTGCCTTTTGCTGCGTGCGATTCACAACAATCACCTGTGCGCCAGCTTTTGCCAGCCCATAAACCGCCGCCCGTGCTGCACCACCTGCCCCCAACACAATTACTTTCGCACCTTCGAGTTGGATGTCATGTGAATTCAAATCATCAATCAACCCGACCACATCGGTATTCGTGCCGAGATTGTTACGGAAATCAATCGTATTCACCGCACCCACCGCCCGCGCCCGTTCATCTGGTAGCACAAACGGCATCACCTTTTCTTTTAACGGCACCGTCACATTCACGCCAATGAACCCACCTTCTTCACGCAGCATCTTCAAACTCTGCCGCACAATATCCGGCGGCACAGGCGCAAGTTCATACTGCCAATCATTTAATCCGAGCGCCTTAAACGCCGCGTTGTGCATCGCTGGACTGATGCTGTGTGTCACCGGCCAACCGATGACACCGACTTTATTCGTCACTGAAACCATCCCATCTTACGTGAAACCACAATCAATCCGGTCACAAACACCACATGCGGCGGGGCACAGCACTGCAACCACGGTGTTCGTGCCATCAGTAAATAAATCACCTGTGTCGCCGCGAAAAGCCCACCGATCACAACCAGTAACGCGCAACCAACTCCCCAAAAGCGCAGCTTGCGCCGTTCACGGTCATAAACTGCCAACGCATCAGGCGCGATATGCTGCTCCCCATGACACAAACTGCACAGCTCAAACAGGTAACTTTTACGCGTACCCGTCTCGCCCTCGTCCCACGACCAAAAATATTTGCCGCCCGTACCTTTACACAAAGGACATATTGGATAAGCTTGAACTTGCCGCCACCTATCCAATACTACCTGTGTAACCAGACCTGCCCCCTGACATAACCCGCACAGATCTGCCCGTTGAATATCCTCGCTGTTCGGATCACTGCGGTGCTGCGGCTTATAATGGTAAGTGTGCATTTCCTGACCCGATCCACCACAAACCGGACATCTCAACGGATCAATGATTTGGAGTGCATCTGTCATCGACCATCCAAGTTAATGCACATCTTCCACAGCGATATGAGCTTTTAATCCTGACATTGTCTCGGCAAAACCGGGAAATGAGTCGCTGGCGCAACGAGCATCCATAATCCTACTATCACCGTCCGCCACCAACCCCGCCACGCTCAAACTCATAGATACGCGGTGGTCATCATGCCCTTCGACGGTTGCAGCCTTCAACTGCTGTGGCCCATCAATAATGAAACCGTCTGGTGTCTCGGTGATCTTCGCGCCCATCTTTGCCAATTCGCCAGCCATCACCGAAATGCGATCAGTCTCCTTGACGCGCAGTTCCTGAGCATCTCTTACAACCGTCTGACCTTCTGCCAGCAATGCCGCAACCATCAAGATCGGGAATTCGTCGATCATCTCGACCACAACTTTCCCACCGATTTCAGTCCCTTTAAGGACGCTATGACGCACTCGAATTTCACCCACCGGTTCGCCTGCTTCTAATCCGATTTCAGTCACAGTGATGTCTGCGCCCATCGCTTTGAGGACTTCAAGAATACCCGTGCGTGTCGAGTTCAGATTGATCCCTGTGAGCGTAATATCGCTGTCAGGAACAATTAACCCCGCCACAATCACAAATGCTGCCGACGAAATATCCCCCGGCACAGTCAAATCCATCGGCTTCAATTCACCATTGGGCTTGAGCACAATCGTCGTGCCATCGCTGCTGATGTCCACGCCCATCGCCGTTAGCATCCGCTCGGTATGGTCACGCGCAGGGCCGGGTTGAATCACCGCCGTCGCCCCTTTAGCGAATAAACCGGCTAACAACACCGCACTCTTCACCTGAGCGCTGGCAACCGGCATATCATATTTGATGCCGTGCATCTGCGCGGGTCGGATCGTCAACGGTGCGCGGTCATTATTCGCGCTAATGTCTGCACCCATCATTTGCAGCGGTGTGATAATCCGCTTCATCGGACGCCGACGGAGTTGTTCACTGCCATCAAGTACACTTCCAAAGGGCTGCCCACACATAATCCCCGCGATTAACCGGATACCTGTGCCTGCATTCACCAGATTGAGATTTCCCTTCGGCGGTTTCAATTCGCCACCGTGAATCGTCAACTCATTCTTGCTGTGACGTTCGACTTCTACACCCAGCGCTTGAATGGTCGCCAGTGACGCTTCTGTATCGCCAGCCGCCAACCAACCGCCAACCTTCGTATCGCCCTTTGCCAACGCACCGAACATCACCGCCCGATGTGAAATCGATTTATCACCCGGTACGGTCGTCTTGCCGCTCAAGCCCTTTGTCGGCTTCACCTTGAAACAATCATTTGCCATTTTTGTGTCCATTTTCGTATTTTTGATACCAATTAATACGCGCTTCTCGTGCCGGTTTTAGAAATTCCGACAACTTTTGATCATCCCGTGAGATCAACATGGCTTCCAACATTGCGAGTTGCATTCGGAAAAGCGCCAATAAAGTCGCCACCGCCTGCGTATTCGTACTGACCACATCGCCCATCATCTGAACATCTTGCCCTGCCAACCGTGACATATCGCGGAAGCCACCGGCCGCCAGTTCCCAGACAACCGAATCAGCTTCACCTTCACGCGCAACGGTCGCCACTAACGCCGAACTCAGCAAGTAAGGTAAGTGACTTATTGCAGCTACCAGATGATCATGTCGGTCAGCTTCCATCTCAAACGGCACAGCCTCTATCGCAGCTACCAATTCCAATGCTCGTAAGCGGGTCGCGGGTGTCGTGCGCCGCGTTGGGCATAGGACAAATGGCCTTCCTTTAAAGAGGTCGCCATCGCTGGCCTGTACACCACTCACCTCTTTGCCGGTCATAGGGTGTCCACCAATCGCATGAATACCGACTGGCAGCTTACCCATCACTTCGCAAATATCGTGCTTCGTCCCGCCAATGTCGATGAGCAGCGTATTCGAACGTAGATAGGAGCCAATCCGCTGCTCAACCATTGATCGAATCATCTGAACCGGCGCTGCAAGAATGACCGTATCCGCCTCTGAAACGCCTGCCTTTAAGTCATCCGTAACCGCATCCACAATACCGTTTTTCAGGGCGAATTCCCGCGACTCAGCACTTGGATCAATCCCTGTGATTGTCTCTGCGTGATTGCGGAGTGCCAGCGCCAACGACCCACCCATTAACCCTAATCCCACCACTGCCAGATGTCGGGTCTTAAAGCCACCAGAGGCCATAATTACCTCTACCTTTATATTGGATTGAAATCGAGCGCCAGTCGAACACTGACAGGCTCGAACCCTATTTTTGCATAAAACTGCTGCGCGTTCGAGTTAAACGCATACATGTCCAACAATACCCGATGAAGTCCTTGTACAACAGCCTCATCCCGCACCGCTTGCATCAGCCTTTGCCCGTAACCTTTATTCTGGCAAGCAGGCTTAACCGAAATCTGGTCAACCAGCATGTATTTTTGAGCATAGATATAAGCATTCTCAGGTCGAGTGACCGCCTTCGCATAAATATACCCTACGGCTTGTTGATCGGCTTCGATGATCAGGACAAAACCATCTGCGTCAGCCAGAATCCTCGTCTTAAAATCAGTCATAATCTCAGCAGAATTATCCGACTGCTTAAATAAGTTCGGATAAGCATCGGCATGAATCTGCTGAACATCTTTATTCAGTTCCGCCAACAATTCTGCGTCACCCAGTATTGCAGGTCTTATAGTTGCGTCCATCATTATCAGTTCCACTTATCAACACAAGCCAATTTCTATTTGCATTGGTTTCCTCCCCTGTTGCTATGGGGGAGGATTAAGGAGGGGGTTTTGATTGTCCCACACTATGCCGACCGGTCAACCGCTTCCGCAATCCGCTGAACTTGACTCACCATTGACCGGAACGCATCATAACGCAAACTCTGGCGACCATCAGAGTAAGCCTTTTCGGGTTCAGGATGCACTTCCACAATCACACCATCCGCGCCTGCTGCCACCGCCGCCCGTGCAATCGGGATCACATATTCCGAGTAGCCGGTTCCGTGACTCGGATCAGCCACAACAGGCAAATGTGTTAGTGCCTTCAAGACTGGAATACAATTGACATCGAAGGTATTACGCGTCGCACGTTCGAAGGTGCGAATGCCGCGCTCGCACAACATCACCCGATTGTTGCCGTGCGATAGCACATATTCCGCCGACATCAACAAATCTTCAACCGTGCTGCTCATCCCGCGTTTGAGCAAAATGGTGTGCTGGCTTTCACCAACCTTGTTGAGCAAGCTGAAGTTTTGCATATTGCGCGCCCCAATTTGCAGCACATCAGCATACTGGCACACCATCTCGACCTGCGCCGTATCCATAACTTCCGTCACAATCGGCAGACCAGTCCGTTCACGCGCTTCCGCCATCCATTGCAGCGCTTTCTCGCCGTGACCTTGGAAGCTGTAAGGTGAAGTGCGCGGTTTGAATGCCCCGCCGCGCAGTGCCGTTGCGCCAGCCTCCCGCATTTCACAGGCAATCTCAATGATCTGTTCGCGGCTCTCAACCGAACATGGGCCAGCGATAATCAGTACTTTATTTCCGCCCATTTGCGAACCATTCAACGGCACTTGCGTATCAATCGGATGGAAATGGCGGCTGGCAAGTTTGTACGGTGCTGTAATCCGCACCACTTTTTCAACACTCTCCATCGAGCTGTAATTTTCCTCACGCAGTGGCGTTGGGCTTTCTCCCACCACGCCCACAATCGTATGCTGCTCACCTTGAGACAAATGGGCTTTGTAGCCATCGGCCTCAATCCGGCTGATGACGTTGGATATAGCTTGCGAACTGGCTTCGGGTTTCATGACGACGATCATTGTTCTTCTCCATCCAAAATGATTTTATTATCAGGGTACATGGCTGGATACAAATCCGGTCGCAGCGCCATCGCGCCGTGCATATAAACATGTTGGATTTCATCCAGCGTCTTTTCAGTGTTCCAGTGAACCAATATGCGGATGCACATCGGTATCCCATTCGGCACATCCACTTCCTGTGCCCCCATCAACGCCGTGCGATGCCAGCCCATATCACGTCCAGCTTTTGCCGGGAAAACCGCGTTCAAATCGCTAGTGGTCGTGAAAATCACGCTGGCGACATCGTCTTCTTCAATCGCGTTTGCCTGCACTATCGCTTCAAGTAATTTTTGAGTTGCGTCTAATATGGCCTCCGCTGTATTCACCTCAACAGTCGTCGCCCCGCGCACACCCCGCACCCTAATTGCCATCGTTTATTACCCCTTTCGTTCCGGCAATACGCAATAAAAAAGGCGCAGAGCGTACACTCTGCGCCTTATGAGTTTCCTCAATATTTACGGTTTAATTTACCGTCTTAATCCAGCACGCAACGCTCTACAAGTCTCTATGTCGCTTGTAAAGTAATAATAGTAGCTGAAAAACACAACGTTGCTTTGCATGGTTAAATCAGGTAATTTCTCCGATGTCCGAGAGCATAACACGCCCTCGCTGCCTTTGTCAAATACTTTCACACAGCTTCTCAGGAGAAATTCAAACTTTGTACCGTCGAAGATGTCGCTGGCAAGCCCTCTGTCCATCTCAAAATATTCGCTTATAGCTTGCCCATCTTATAACAAATGTTTACTTCTGGTTTGTCGGCATACCATTTTCAAACGATCACATAACTTAACCCACGCATCCCTCGCTTGGCAAGTTGGTGTCAAACCCTCAAAAGAGTTACAAAATGTTCTTCCAAAAGGTAACCCAATCTCCAATTTATTCTCGTACAATAGATAATAGGATTGTCTGTACGGGCTTGGCGCTGGCATGCCCTATTCCGCCTGACGCACCTTAACAAACACTAATCGTTGTAGATGTGCAAAAATCACCGAATCACAACTGCAACATTTGCAACATTCGGTTCACTGCTTTTGCCACTTCTTAGGCTGATACGTCGTATCGATAGCGCGCTTCAGCGCCCTTTGTTTACTCAGGCGGATGCTTGAGCATCCGACGACGACGACATTTCCGACATATTGCACTCTGAAATTGCAGTAATTGCAGTAACTTCCGCATACTCGGCAGTTGGCTCTCTCAAATCCGCTGTTAAACAAATCGTTGTAACAACAGCATCAACAACATCAACAGCATTTGCGAATCAAAAATCGGCAAACTGATGTCTACCGCTTCTTAATCTAAAAACTACCGACTATCCAGCGCTTGCCGTAAAGAAGCTGCCAATTTAACAACCGGTTCTGCACCACCTTTACCCGCACGAACCAACGCACTACCCACAATAAATCCGTCCATGATTTCGTTCATGGCGCGGGCTTGTTCCGGTGTACTAATCCCAAAACCCAGTACCAATGGAGTATCCGTATAAGCGCGCAGCCCCGTGATAAATTCTTTGAGGTGAGCAGGCATCTCACGCCGTTCTCCCGTCACACCTGTCAGAGCCACCACATAGATAAATCCGGTCGCTTTCGAGGCCACCAATTTTATCCGTTCTGGATTGCTTGTCGGGGCAATAAAAAACACCGTAGCTAATCCTGCTTCCACGCAGGCTTGCGTGATTTCACCTGCTTCATCCGGTGGTAAATCTGGCGTAATTAAGCCATCCGCGCCTGCCTCCGCCGCATCATGAACAAAGTCTCGCACACCGTAAGCCAATATCGGGTTCACATAACCCATCAGCAGCATCGGCTGAGTAACACCCCTCGCCCGTAAAGTACGAATCCCTTCCAAGCACTTCCGAACGGTGATGCCCTTTTCCAAAGCGATTTGCATTGCCGCTTGGTTGACCGGCCCATCCGCTAACGGATCACTGAACGGAATGCCAATCTCGAAGCCATCAACACCCACTTCAGCCATGCCTGCAATCGCTTCGATAGATTCATCGTAGTCAGGGTAACCAATCATAAAATAAGGTAGAAAGGCCGCGCGGTTTTGCGCCTTTGCCTGCTCAAACATCACTTTAATGGCTTCGGTTCCAAAAATAGATTTGGTTTCGCTCATAATATTTTCTCTTTTTCGTCACTTGTTAGTAAGTTTAAGTTTGGTCGTTCAAGGGCATCCAAACCTGCCTCGATAATTTCATGGGCAATTCGAACGCGGTGCGCCCAATTTTCGGCATCCGCATCATACTCCGCACGGACTTGACGTTGACGCTCGGCATCGGCTGCCTTTTCTTGGTAGCGATCAGGGATTTCCCAATCCAAGCCATCAACCGATAAACTTTCAACCTTGAAACCCGCCCGGTGGCAAATCACAACCCACTCAGAATCAGCACCAATCGCCCGTCCAGCTTGGGTATTCGCCATCAGGCAATCAATTGCCCCTCGGCTAAAACCCTTCGATCCTGCGCTCAAATCAAGCGGTTGTCCCAGCAAGCGTGAAAACAAGCCGTTCGAAATGGCTTCGGTCTGGCGCATCGACTGTGGATGCGTTACCCAAGCGCCTTCTGTCCGCCCGATAACAAGGCACTCGCAAGTTTTGACCCGTTCAATCGTGCTTCGCAGTTCATCCGGTCGGGTTTCTAACCAGCGCAAAAGCCTGTCCATATCAACGTAATGCACCGAATTTGCATCCGCCTCTTGCGCCAACTTGAGCGCCATATAACGCCCCTGCGACCACTCACTGTTCACATGGATACGCGCACCTTCTAAAGTACGAATAGCCATCGCATCCTCCATCGCTATTGAAGGAGGAAGTGAGATCACTATCTCATCGTAGAGAGCCTGAATTTGAGGCCACAACTGCTGTAACCGTCCAGTTTCCCCACGCGGATTAAAGGTTGTCGCCAGTACGATGCTCATAGGTTTCAAAAAATGCCTTAAAAATAACTTCTAATCCATATGCAATTCGTAGGTTGTCAATCTCATGCGCCGCGAAAGCCCCTAACCGCTGCCCCTCATAGAGTTTAATGTCTTCCAAGACGCACGGCAGTTGCCCAATATAAACATGGTTCGCGACCATCCGAGTCTCACCACGCACCCGATAACTATGCTCAAAATATCGCCAAAAGGTTACAGGAGGTGCAGGCGCGATTTCTTCTTCCAACTCGCGGATCATCGCTTGGTCGGGTGTTTCGCCTTTTTCGATGCCCCCGCCTAAAGTTGCCCAATGTGCCGGAAACAACAGCCCCTGTTTATCATCTCGCAATTGAATAACCAACTTACTCTGCTGATCGGTGAGCAAAGCACTCACACAGTCGCGAACCGGAATGAAGTTAGGCATTTTCAAAATCACGCGTAAATCCATCTCGTTCCGCATAAAATTCACTCAACAATTGATCAAACCCAAAGGCAATCGGCACGCTATTAAACGTTTTCTCATCAAAATATCGTGCTGCTTGGCCTTCATGCAACACAATTTCCTCTACCAAAAGCGTAATTTTGCCAATGTAGATGTGCTGTATAACGATAGCTTGCTTTTCAGGATGAAAACGTTCATATACTTTCCAAAATCGTAATTGAATATCACTCAATTCGATTTCTTCAATGAGTTCACGACGTAATGCAATTTCTGGTTGCTCACCATCTTCTATCCTGCCACCAAATAATGCCCAATACCCTGCATACGGAAGTTGAGGTTTATTATCACGCTGTTGCAATAAAACCTGCCCATTTGAATTGAACAATATGGCTGAAACACAGGGTACACGCAACAGGTAATTATCAGGTGGCATCAAGCTTCAGTTCTTTCATGATGGTTCCCAAATCTTTGTCACCGCGTCCCGAAAGGTTGATGAGAATCACCGAGTCTTTGGGCATGGTTGGCGCACGTTTGATGGCCTCAGCTACCGCGTGTGCGCTTTCCAACGCCGCGATGATGCCTTCGGTCTGTGCCAGTGTTTGCAACGCCGCTAGCGCTTCCTCATCAGTTGCCAGTGTATAAAAAGCCCGTTCCATCTGTCGTAAATACGCATGTTCCGGCCCAACCGACGCGTAATCCAAACCTGCCGAGATGCTGTGCGTGTTCATAATTTGACCATCTGCATTTTGCAGGACGTAAGACCGCGTACCCTGCAACACACCCGGTCGCCCAAATCGCGGATCAGCGAAACGGGCTGCATGTTCACCGCTATCTATGCCATGTCCACCCGCTTCCACGCCGATCAAATCCACATCGTTATCGTCACGGAAGCCGTGAAACAAGCCGATAGAATTACTTCCCCCGCCAACACAGGCAATCGCCACATCTGGCAGTTGCCCCGCTTGAGCCAGCATTTGTTGGCGGGCTTCGATGCCGATCACACTTTGGAAATCGCGCACAATCATCGGGTAGGGATGCGGCCCTAACGCAGAACCGAGCAGGTAAAAGCTGTCTCGCACATTGGTCACCCAATCGCGCATGGCTTCGTTAATCGCGTCCTTAAGAGTCTTCGTACCACTCTCTACAGGAATGACTTCTGTGCCCAGCAGCTTCATGCGGAAGACATTCGGCTGCTGCCGCGCCATATCCACGCTGCCCATATAAACGTGACAATCTAACCCCAATAAAGCTGAAGCGGTCGCACTCGCTACGCCATGCTGTCCTGCGCCCGTTTCCGCGACAATTCGCTTTTTACCCATACGCTGTGCCAGTAAGGCTTGACCGAGCGCGTTATTGATTTTATGTGCGCCAGTATGCGCTAAATCTTCCCGTTTGAGATAAATCTGTGCGCCGCCAAGCTGCTCGGATAGACGTTGGGCGTAGGTTACAGGTGTAGGCCGTCCTGTGTAGGTTCGATGTAAATCCATCAAGCGCTGCTGAAATTCGGCATCAGCCATCGCATCTTGATAAGCCACAGACAGTTCATCCAACGCTGGAATAATCGTCTCCGGCACAAACCGCCCACCGAAGTCCCCGTAATAACCACGTTCGTCGGGAACGTTGGTGACGTTAACTTTGATAAATTCTGATTTGATGTTCGTATCTGCCATAAGATCGTTACTTTCAATTTACTTTTAGAGCTTCAGGTCGCGTTCACCATTCAAACAGCGCACCGCCAGCTTCATCACATCAATAATGTAGTCATCCGTACGCGGAACAAAATCCGTCTCTGAAATATCCAACTCATTCACACCTAAACCGACAGCCTTAGCGGGTATCGCCCTCACCTGTCCATCAAACAATTTCAAACCATCTTGCAGCGAGAAGACCACCAATCCAGTGATTTCTTCTTTCTGATACTGGTAATCGTGAATATCCTGTTTGTGAACCAGCAGGAACACGTCGCAAAACTGGCGGTCAATCAAGTTTTCATACTGGGCGACACCCACGTGCTGCCCCAACGGAACCAGTTCTTCAAAATCAACTGTGATACCGAGTTCTTCCTGAACCTCGCGTATGCCATCCCGAATGTCCTCGCCTGCCTGATAATGTCCAGCCGCACTGATGTCTAACAAATTCGGAAAGGTATCTTTATCGGGAGCGCGCTTCTGCATGACGATGTAATCCACGCCATCCTCACCACGATAAATCACCCAGCAGTGAAAGACCTTATGCCAGTCGCCATCACGATGAACAGCCACCCGTTCTTTCACACCGATAGGCCGTTGTTTCTCATCATAAATATCAAAATACTCCGTCACGATTGGCGCACCGCATCCACAAAGGCTTTGATCTTTGCCGTATCTTTTATGCCCGGTTGCCCGTCCACCTCAACACCACTAGCCGTATCAACGCCCCACGGTTGAATAGCTTGTACCCTTCCACCCACGTTTTCTGGTGTGAGTGCACCTGCTAATATGAGGCGCGGTATCTGGGCTTTGACGGCTAAGGCCACTTCGGTGCTGGCTTGCTCACCAGTACCACCATATAACTTCGGGTGATAAGCATCCAATAATAAGGAAGGCCAACGTTCATCCGTTGGAAACTGTGGCCTAAAATAATTCACGTCATCCAAGGCTTGCGCCAAGTTCATCGGACGGATCGCCTTGAAGCCAATTCCATAGAGTTCTTTAATCATGTCCTCTGACTCATCGCCATGCAGTTGGGCGCAGTTGAGTCCCGCTTTTCGGGTAATCGCTGAAATCACGCCGACCACTTCGTTGACAAATACCCCAACCAAAATCGGACAAGCATCGCCGACTTGCGCCCGCAAACTATCACAAATAGAAGCTGCCGCTTCAGGCGTAATATAACGCGGACTTTTCTTATAGAAATTAAAGCCCAGCAAATCGACTCTTGCCTCGGATGCCACTAAAGCATCTTCGAAACGGGTAATGCCGCAAACTTTTACCTTCACCGCACTAGCCATACTTACTCCTGCCCAACCGTCTGCGCGATTGGATTACGCTGCTGACTGCTGTACCGCCGTACTTCGCCAGCCATATCATTAGCTTTCACAAGTCCTTCGCCCACCAGCACCGCCCGCGCCCCATATGTACCCATACGCTGGACATCTTCGGCGCTGCGAATGGCACTTTCTGCTACCAATGTTACATCATCAGGCACAAGTGCGGCGACTCGTGCTGTCGTATCAAGGTCTTCATGGAATGTCCGCAAATCGCGGTTGTTGACACCAATCAATGTCGCGCCTACCGCTAAGGCGCGTTCCAACTCAACTTCATTATGGACTTCGACTAGAGCCGACATGCCGAGTTCGGTAATGAGACTGTGCAAGTCGCGCAATTGACCATCTTCAAGTGCCATTACAATCAGCAAGGTTGCGTCAGCTCCAACGGCACGAGCTTCATAGACTTGATGAGCATCTATAATGAAGTCTTTACGCAGTACAGGCAGTCTCACTGATGCGCGTACTGACCGCAAATCGTCCAAACTGCCCTGAAAGAACTTCGCATCAGTCAGCACCGAAATCGCTGCCGCGCCGTTTTCCTCATAAGTTCGCGCAATCCGTACTGGATTGAAGTCCTTGACGAGTAAGCCTTTACTCGGTGAGGCTTTTTTGACCTCAGCAATCAGAGCGACCGTTGAACGCTGCAAAGCCGCTTTGAAGTCACGAGGCGCTCTAGCGTGATGGGCTGATTGCTGGACTTGTGAGGTTAACCCCGGCTCAGCTTGCGCCAAAAGCAACTCGTCCTGCTTCTGCGCCAATATTTGATCTAAAATCGTATCCGTTTTTACAAACACCCTTTATTCCTTTGTTTTGAAAGTACTCTTCAGGTTAATTAACAACCGCTGATAGTTCTTTGCTATAGGCAACCAATGCATCGAGTTTCGCCAAGGCTGCGCCACTATCAATGATTTCTGCCGCCTGTTTAATACCATCGCCAATATTATTCACTTGATCGGCTGCGATCAATGCAGCAGCAGCGTTTAACAGCACCACATCTCGTTTAGCATCTTGGATTTCACCACTGAGTACACCCCGGAGAATAGCAGCATTAGTAGGTGCATCATCACCTAAAAGCTCACTAATATTCGCGCCGCGAAAGCCATATTCTTGTGGATCGATTTCGTAGCTTCGTACCTGACCATCTTTGAAATGGCTAACGCGATTTGGGCCAGTTGTCGTCAATTCGTCTAAGCCGCCGTAGCCATTTACCACCATAGCTGATTTTGATCCGAGCTTGCCCAACACATGCGCAAGGAAATCAGTCAGATCAGAAGCGAATACACCAACAAGTTGTCGCTGCGCTCCTGCCGGATTGGTCAATGGCCCCAATATATTGAAGATGGTACGGATTGCCATTTGCTTGCGCGGGCCGATAGCATGTTTCATTGCGGGATGGAGCTTAGCCGCAAATAGAAAACCGATGCCGACTTCATCGACACACTGTCCAACTTGCTCAGGCGTAAGATCAAGATTGACTCCTAGATGCGCCAGAACGTCGGCACTACCACATTTGCTACTTGCTGCACGATTTCCGTGTTTGGCAACTTTGACACCTGCTCCAGCAGCTACAAAAGCGACAGTCGTGCTAATGTTGAACGTCCCCGAACGGTCACCACCTGTACCACAGGTATCGAGTAAATCACCCTCATATTTGGTAACGACATGCTGCCCGTTGGAGCGCATTGCGCGGGCACTGCCGGTGATTTCGTCGTGCGTTTCGCCCTTCATGCGAAGCGCCATCAAGTAAGCACCAATTTGGGCATCGGTTGCACCGCCCGTCATAATCTGATGCATAACGGCTTCAGCTTCATCCTCTTGGAGATGACCAAAGCGACTTAAAACATCTAAAGCACGTTGAATATCCATAAAATTATTTTCCTTATACCCCTACAAGTTGTCGTACATCGGCTACCGTTTGGTTCGCGGTCATGCTGGCCTTTGCTGCACCCGCACTTAATAACTGATCCATTCCCCGCTCATCATCCATCAACCGATAAAATTCGTCCTGTATCGGTTTAAGTGTCGACACAACCAACTCGGTGAGTTCACGCTTGAGTGTGCCGTAACCTTTTCCGGTGAAATGTTCCTCAATCACTGTTTGCGAATCACCTGAAAGGACTTCGTACAAGACGAGCAGGTTTTTCACACCGGGAGACGCTGTCTCAAAACGTATCTCGCCACCTGCATCAGTCACAGCACCCATAATCGCTTTCTTAATCACATCTGGTTTGTCGAGCAAAGCAATGGCATGTCCTTGTTTTTTAGCGGCAATACTCTTGCTCATTTTTTGTGACGGATCATCAAGACCCATGATGCGTGCGCCACTGCGACGGTTTAAAGTTTCGGGCAGCGGGAAATAGTTACCAAAAAGATGATTAAAACGCTGAGCTGCATCCCGTGTGATTTCAAGGTGTTGATTTTGGTCATCACCAACAGGCACATAATCGGCCTTATAGATCAAAATGTCAGCGGCTTGCAGCGTCGGATAATTCAATAACCCGCTACCGATTGTCTCTTGAGCAGCCGATTTCACCTTGTACTGCGTCATCCGTTCTAACCAACCAACGGGAATGCAGCAGCCTAAAATCCATGCTAAATAAGTATGCGCTGGCACATCCGACTGTAAAAAGATCGTTGACTCTTCCGGGTCGATACCGCAAGCAATGTACAACGCAGCAACTTCACGAGACTTTCGCCGCAGTTCCGTCGGATTAACTGCTTCCGGCACGGTCAACGTATGCAAATTCGCAACCATAAACAGATTGTTGTACTGACTCTGGTTCGCCGCCCATAAACTCAGCGCACCTACATAATTACCAATATGCAGAATACCTGTCGATTGGATACCGGACAGTACTGTTTTCTTCGGCTGCGTTTGCTGCTTGATTTCCCGTGGCAAAACACTTACATCCATCTTTACACACGCTCCGGTACACGGACTTCCAAGAAGTTTTGGAGGATACGCGGCCCATAAGTTGTCAGGATACTTTCGGGATGGAACTGGACACCATATACGGCAAGCTGTTTGTGCTGTAAGCCCATAATCAGGCCATCATCCGTGCGCGCTGTAATCGACAAACAGTCTGGTACGGTTTCTTCTAAGACAACTAAGCTATGGTAACGTGTTGCCTCGAAGGGGTTAGGAACCCCCCCGAATAGTCCTTCATCGTTGTGGTAAACCATACTGGTTTTACCGTGCATCAGGTGTGGTGCACGTGACACCACACCGCCATAAACTTGACCAATACACTGGTGACCGAGGCATACGCCGAGTACAGGCGTGGTTTCACCCATATAACGCAGCACATCAAGTGAGACTCCGCTGTCGTCGGGCGTTCCGGGACCGGGAGAGATGACAATATGGCTGGGCTGCATCGCTCGCATATCATCGAGCGTTATCTGATCATTACGCTCAACCTGTATTTCTGCTCCCATTTCACCCATGACTTGTACCAAGTTATAGGTAAAGCTGTCGTAGTTATCGATCACCAGTATCATGTTTTACTCCTCTAGTTCATGTATTTTCTGTGCGGACATACCATCTAAATGGGTAATATCATCGGCTGTAACCAATTGCCATGTATTGTCGTCACGGCGTTTGATCGTTGTTACCGATGTGTTACTGACATCGACCGAACCAAATTTCACTTCAGGAACAATCTCCGCTAACAGAGCATTAATCGCCGTTGAGTGAGATAAAATGGCAATAGTTTCACCCTTATCTCCAGCTAAAAATTCATTAAATGCTTCCAAAATACGTTCACGTACATCTTTGCGGGACTCGCCTCCCGGTACACGGTAACCGTCTGGATCAGATGTGAATTGTGCGTACTCCGTAGGATACCAACTTTGCATTTCCTTTTGCGTTAGCCCTTGCCATTTACCAATATCGCGTTCACGCAATCGCTTGTCTGCAATCGGTTCTGAACCTAACTTTTCAGCCAGTAAAGCTGCCGTTTCACTGGCACGTTTGAGGTCGCTGGTATAAAGCGCCGACACACCAATATTGCGGATGTAATTCGCCAAGCGCTGTGCCTGACGCTGACCGTAAGCGTTCAAGGGAATAGCGACCCAACCCTGATAGCGTAGATCACGATTCCAATCAGTTTCCCCTGGACGAATGAAAATCACACGTTTGACTGCCATGATGCCTCCTACAATAGACCCTTTTCGGCGTATTGTATCGCGGCAGCGACTGCTTTGGCTTTATTTAGTGTTTCTTGATATTCAAGAGCCGGATCACTATCCGCCACAATACCTCCGCCGGACTGTACGGATACCCGATCACCGCGCATCAAAACCGAGCGAATAGTGATGCAGGTATCCATTGATCCGTCGAAGCTGAAGTAGCCCACTGCCCCGCCGTAGGTCCCACGACGGGTGTGTTCGAGTTCTTCAATGATTTCCATTGCACGAACTTTGGGCGCACCGCTGAGTGTGCCAGCGGGGAAAGTAGCGCGGAGAAGATCGAACGCATCCATACCCGCACGGAGTTTTCCCTCAACTTGACTGACGATGTGCATAACATGCGAATAACGGTCAACATACATCATACGGGGGACACGCACTGTGCCGTAATCACAGACTCGCCCCAAATCGTTGCGACCTAAATCAACTAGCATGACGTGTTCAGCCCGTTCTTTGGGATCAGCTAAAAGTTCTTCTGCTAGCTTCACGTCTTCTTCTTCGGTTGCCCCACGCGGACGTGTACCAGCGATTGGGCGAACCATCGCTTTACCATCCTCCAAACGAACCATAACCTCAGGCGATGCACCAATTAAATTGAGTTCCTCGCCAAAATTCAGAAAGAACATGTAGGGTGAGGGGTTAAGCATCCGCAAAGCACGATAGATCGCCAATGGAGAGGCTGTGGTTTTGCCACTAAAACGCTGTGAAAGAACAATTTGGAAGGCATCACCCGCAGCAATATATTCTTTGGCAGCTTGTACAGAAGCTTCATATTCTTCAAAAGTCATATTGGATTCAAGTTCACGACCAGCCAATGATGAACTTGGTTGCCTCATTGTGGGTAAAGTGGGTGTAGCGTGATGCAAAGCGTCAATCACTTCGTCGATACGGGCGACCGCATCGTCATAGGCCGCGTCAGAATCACCCTCATTATGCGCGTTCGCCAGTACCAATAGCTGATGACGGGCATGATCAAAAATAACGAGGGTATCCGGCAAGAGAAAGGCTGCGTCTGGTACATTCAAGTCATTGGAGGTTGTTGAGGGCAAACGTTCAAAATAGCGGACGCTATCGTAACTGAGGAAGCCAACTGCTCCTCCCACAAAACGCGGCAAGCCGGGAAGTCGAACTGGTTTGACTCGCTCAAATTCAGCTTTTACCGCATCCAATGGATCTTCATCAGCGGCCAATGGGCGTGTAGTAGTCTCACCATGAAGTATTCGGCGCACCTGACCATCTTGGACAATGACCGCACCTTTTGGGTTCACACCAAGGAACGAGTAACGCCCAACTTGTTCGCCACCTTCGACGCTTTCCAACAAGAACGAATATTGACCGGATTGTGCAAGTTTGAGGTAAACCGATACGGGTGTTTCGAGGTCTGCAGGCAGCATTCGATAAATAGGAACCAGATCACCTTGTGCAAAGAGTTGAGAGACACGTTCGCGGCTGGGGCTGATATTTTCGTGGGTTTGCGTGGCAAAAAGCACCATAATGAGCATCTCCAAAAGCATTTTAACCGAGCAACAAAAAACCCCATCTCCATATCAAGGACGAGAAGGGGTTCCCGTGGTGCCACCTTGGTTAAAGCTGTCAATAGAGACAACTCACTCTTTTCAGATACGACAGTTCATGAACCACTGTGATACCCTGCGCTCTGATAACGGTGCGCCTCCGTCGTGGGCTACTATGATTTCGACCACGCAACTCCCCGGCCCATTCCACACCACCGTATGTATCGCCATCACACCTAGCGGCGACTCTCTGAACATCGTGTTAATGTGTACTATTCCAGATCAACGTTTTTATGTATTCAATTAGAAAAGAGAGTAACGACAATTCGGAATTCTGTCAAGCATTTCGTTTTTCAGCTATACTGGTTTTTGCAATAGGGTCAATCAAAAAGGGTGATTATGCGTCCCATCAAATCGCTTTTACTGCTGATACTCTGCTCACTCGGTTTTGCTCTCAGTGTTTCATCACTTGCGGCACAGGACGCGCAACCGATGGCTGAAAAGCTCAAAAGCTTAGGTGGGTATCAATGCCCCTATAGTGATTTCACTTGCCTCAAAATGAAAGTGCTGCTTGACCACACGAATCCCGGTGACAAGCGTACGATTGACGTGGTTTTCGGGATTTTGCCAGCCACTGGTGAGCGTAAAGGGATGTTCGTGGTTGCAACTGGTGGGCCGGGTTCTTCGGGTCTTAAATCAGCAGATGCTTACGCTAGTGATTTTGATTCAGCAATCAAAGAACATTATGATCTGGTGTTCTTCGATCAACGTGGCGCCGAGCAATCCGGAAATTTGCAGTGTCCTGACGCCCTCAACAAATATGGCATCGGTGAAGCCAGTTTGTACAGCAACCAGCAAGATGCTGGATTGTTAAACAATCCTCAGACATTCGTACAAGACTGCGTAACCGAACTCGCAAAAGAGGGGGTTCCTAAAGATAGTCTCAAATTCTATGGAACATCACAAGCTGTCGAAGACCTTGAAGCATTTCGCACGATGATTGGCGATGACAAAATATGGCTTTATGGGGAAAGCTACGGAACGGAATATGTACAGACTTATACCTCAGCACATCCGAATCATGTCGCAGCATTATTTCTTGATGGTACAGTTGACCTCACCACTTCGATATTAGATTTCCAAAAAGAACAGACACAGGCATTTAATGATGTCTTGGTAGCAACGCTTCAAGATTGTGACCATAATGCGGATTGTTCAGCCGAGGTTGGCGGCAATGCAGTCGGGTTGTATGACGGCCTGATTGTCGAATTGGGACGGCAAGGAATTCCTTTCAAATTTCCGGTTGCTGCCGGACGTTTGGAAGACCGAACCTTCACTAAGGAGATGCTTGAGTCGGTGGCTGCTGATGCCATGTATACCCAATATGGACGTATGTTGTTCCAACGGGGATTAGCTGCTGCCGCGCAAAATAATTTTGTGCCTTTGGCCCGTATTTATTACTCAACTAACCAGCTTAATCCTGATGCCCGTCTACCCAATCTAGGTGGTTCAGTTGATAACACACTTTATTTTGTGATTGCCTGCGCTGACCATAAAATACTCGATGGCACACCGGAAGCACAAGTTACTGCCTATCTACAAGCAGGTACAAGTCTCGAATCCACGGTGCCACGCCTCACAGGGGGGTTCTATGGACGTTTACCTTGTGCCTATTGGCCGAGTGATGCACCCGTAAAATCTGATCACCCCTTATTGGCAATGGGAATTCCAACATTCGTATTAGGAGCAACAACTGATCCTGCTACCCCTGTACAAAATGGAGAGCGTGTTTACAGCCATTTGGACGATGGTTATCTCATCACCGAAGAAGGCGGCGCACACGTTATTTTCAACCGTGACGATACCTGCCCCGACAACATCGTTAAAGATTTTCTACTGGACGGCAAAAAGCCCGTCCAACGCGAGACGACCTGCGAAGGGGTGATTGCAACGCCTTACATTCCACGCTCACCATCCAGCGTCCGCGCATTTGACACGCCTTTGCAAGCGATGGATGCTGCTTACAATGAAATCTTCTATTTGCCTGATTATTTCTATTGGAACGGCGCTAACTTAGGGTTAGCAGCCTGTTCGATGGGTGGTGTCATTGGTTTTTCGACGAGTCGAGGTGATGGTGATCAATTCCGATTTAGTGACTGTGCATTCTTTAACGGATTCCTGATGACTGGAGTGGGCAGTTATAAAGACAAGATTTTCACTCTTGACGTTCGCATCAACGGCTTCGAAAACGGAAGACTCAAATACACTAGAGATGCCGATGGGAAAATTACTGTCACTGGCGAATACGCAGGTCAACAGGTGGATTTATCGGATACGCGCCCTGACTCAGCGGCGTAACACGAACTGCAAAGGCTATCATGGCAAAATCTGTCGCCCGTATTATTGCTATTTTCTGTGTCATCCTTATCTTAAGTCTATCCATTACGAGTAGTGTACTTGCGCAAGCGGAAACCACTCAAGACACACTGGATAAACTAGGTGCTTATCCCTGCCCCGATAGCGAATTTACTTGCGTCAAATTGACGGTTCCACTGGATCATTTTGCAAAAGATGATAAGCGCACTATTGATGTAGTATTTGGTGTTCTGCCCGCCTTAGGGGAGCGCAAGGGTGCTTTTGTCATCGCAACCGGTGGTCCCGGCTCATCCGGTTTAGCATCAGCTGACCCGTATACAGCCTCCTTCGATCCGTCAATCTCCGAGCATTACGACATGGTATTTTTCGACCAGCGTGGCTCGTATCAATCCGGCAATTTACAATGCCCGAATGCTGTCACGACCTACTATAGTTCGGATGGCGAGTCTGCAACGCCTGAGCAAGAAAAAGCACTTATTCAGACTGCTGATACTTTTACGGATGATTGCATCAAAGAGATGGGGGTTGATCCCACGACATTACCCTTTTACGGCACGAACCAAGCAGTCGCCGATTTGGAAACTTTCCGCCAAGCCATTGGCGATGAAAAAGTTTGGTTATACGGTGAAAGCTATGGCACACAGTATGTTCAAACTTATACCGCTACTTATCCAGAACATGTCGCAGGTTTAATAGTGGATGGCACAGTCGATATGACATATTCACTAATGGATTATTATGTTGAGCAAACGCAAGCATTTAGTGATGTGATTCAAGAAACGCTCAAGGCTTGTAACACTGATGAAACCTGCACGAGCGATTTTGTTGGCGGTGATGCGGTCGCGTTTTACGACACCCTTGGCGCAGAACTTGGAAGCAAGGCCGAGACTCTTAATTTCCCACTGCCAGATGGCTCGCAAGTTGCGCGACAATTTACGCTATCGGATTTACAAACAGTCGTCACTAATCTCGGTTACAGTGAGGGTGACCGGATGATGATGCTACGCGCCTTGGCCTCAGCTTCTCACGATGATTTTATCCCTCTTAAACGTGAGTTTTACGTAGCGCTTGGCGTTGATCCAGCAACCGAAACACCGATCCCCGGCAGCACTGATGATTACTCGGACGCGTTGTATTACGCCGTCGAATGCAATGATTATGCCCTCGCAGGCAATACACCAGAAGCCCGCGCCGAAGCTTACGTTCGCGCAGGCGATCAAACCGATGCAACCTTTCCTGATTTGGCCTCAATTTTCTATGGTGATTTACCCTGTGCTTTCTGGCCGGGAAATCCACCCGCAGAACGGCCTGCTGCTCTCGTTGCCAAAGGTATTCCGACGCTGGTTTTAGGCGCAACGGCTGATCCGGCTACACCTGTCGAAAATGGGAGACGCGTATTCAAGAGCCTCGACGATGGCTATCTGATTACGCAACAAGGTGGCCCACATGTCATTTATGGACGTGGCAACGCTTGCCCTGACGATCTGGTCACAGCGTTTCTAGTAGACGACAAAATACCCGCCGACCGTGAGACAAGCTGTGAGGGTGTGGTATCGGATACCTATGTTCCGATTGCGCCAGCGGATGCAAGCAGTTTTGCGACACCACTTGAGGCAATGGATTCTGCCTACACCGAAATCTACTATCTGCCCGAATACTATTATGGTGACGCAACGAATGTCATTGAAGCAGGCTGCACTTATGGCGGTTCAATCACAATTGATGCCTTCGGTAGTGATGACAAGCAGGCTATTCACCTTAAAAATTGCGCTTTTAGCCGAGTTTTTTCCCTGACCGGTGATGGAGAATACACCGATAACAGCATTACTCTGGATGTGACCGTTAGCGGGTTAAAAGCGGGTCAACTGAGTTACTCACAAGATGCGGATGGCAACTCCAAAGTAACTGGCGAATATGGTGGCGCGAAGGTTGACCTCTCAAATTCAGTATCAACATAATCGGTTTTGCCGTCAGTAAACCTCTGCATTTTGTCAGTCGTTATCACTAGCTCACCCGCCGAATGTAGGCTATAATCACCATGAGACAAAAATTCTATTGAGTGTCTGTTTTTCCTAATTATCCAACAATCAAAAGTTAAGCGAATATGACATTAACCAACCGCGAAATTGCCGATATTTTTGAAAACGTCGCCACGATGCTGGAAATCAAAGGCGAGATCATTCACCGTGTGCTTTCCTATCGTCGCGCAGGGGAAACCGTCCGTGAACTGCCGCGCGATCTTCATGCGATTGCAGCCGAGGATAAGCTGACAGATATTCCCGGTATTGGTGACACACTGGCAGCTAAAATCAACGAGATGTTGGATACGGGTAAGTTAGAATTTTACGAAAAGCTGGCGAAAGAAATTCCGTCTGGGTTAGTCGATATTGTCCATATCAACGGAGTTGGCCCGAAGAAAGCCAAACTCTTCTGGAAAGAACTAAATATCACGACCATTCCCGAACTTGAGGCGGCTGCCCGTGGGGGTAAACTGCGGGATTTGGCGGGCATGGGCGCGAAGAGCGAGCAGAAAATCATTGAAGGTATCGAGTCGCTCGGTCGCCAAACCGGACGAACGCCACTGGGCAATGCCCTACCCGCAGCACAGGCCATGCTCGATGTTGTATTGGCAGTTCCCGGTGCAATTGAAGGGGCGATTGCAGGTAGTATTCGCCGCGCACGTCCAACCATTGGCGATGTCGATTTACTGGTTGCGAGTGACGATGCCAGACCGATCATGGATGCGTTCGTCGCGATGGAACAAGTCGGGCGTATTCTCGGTCATGGCCCGACCAAGAGTAGTGTCGAACTGCTCAGCGGCCTGCAAGTCGATTTGCGGGTGCTGGAAAAAGCACGCTGGGGAACGGCACTCAATTACTTTACGGGCAGCCAAGCACATAATATTCGGATGCGCGAATTGGCGCTCAAAAACGGTTACAGCCTGAACGAACATGCCTTTAGTACGGTGGATAAAGACGGCAATATTATTGAGGACGCGCCTAAAATTCTGTGCGCGACCGAGGAAGAAGTTTACGCAACAGTCGGCTTACCTTGGATACCACCGGAATTGCGTGAGGATAGTGGTGAGATCGAAGCCGCACAAGCTGGAAAACTGCCGAAACTGATCACGATGGAAGATATGCATGCTGACCTGCATATGCATACAACTGCCAGTGACGGTACGCGCAGCATCCGCGAAATGGCTGAAGAAGCCTGCCAACGGGGTCGACAATTTATCGTCATTACTGATCACTCTCACAGTCTAGGCATCGCCAACGGTCTGACGGTTGAACGATTATTGGCGCAGCAAGAAGAAGTCCGCAAAGTGGATGCCGAACTCGGTAGTAGCATTCGTGTTTTCCACGGTACAGAGATGGACATCAACGCTGATGGTACGCTAGATTTCCCTGATGAGGTTCTCGCCAAGTTAGATTTTGTAATCGCCTCGCTACACGTCAGTTTGCGGCAGCCACGCGAACAAATCACCAACCGGATGTTGAGTGCTATTCGTAACCCGAATGTTGATCTTATCGGTCATCCACGCGCACAATTACTCCCTGACCGTGAACCTGCTGATCTGGATATGGATGCTGTATTTAATGCAGCCAAGGAAAGTGGAATTGCGCTGGAAATTAACGCTAACCCACGCCGCCTGGATTTGGAAGCACAGTTTGCTCGACGAGCAGTTGAGATGGGTATCCCGCTCTCAATCAACACCGATGCCCATGCGCCAGAACATATGGATTTGATGATCTATGGTGTAATGACGGCTCGACGGGGTTGGGTCACAGCCGAGTCGGTCATCAATACATGGCCGTTGGAACGCTTTCTGAGTTGGACACAAAACCGGGGGCGATAACCATGCCAGAACGGCGACGCATTCCAGAGGAAAATGAACCTCAATCCAGCAAACCAACGGGTGACGACAAACAGTCGACACAGCCGTTCTTGCCCCCTGAACTGCCAGATGATGATGCGACTCGGATGCAAACGGTTCAAGATCAAACGCGTTTCATGTCGCCTGTTAAAGATACGCGCTTCAATCCTCCTGAATCATCACCAAAACCTATGCCCGAAAAGCCAAAACGGGATACAGGCATCATCGTGCCGAGCGCCCCACAGCAAGTTCGACCTTACCCTCCAACCAATGAGATTTCGAAACCTAAACGCGGGCAAGATCAGACTTATGCGCCAGTACGCCGCGTTCGATCATCGCATAACTCACCGTTTCGACTGCCAATCTGGTCGGTTTTACTCATGCTGATGGGTGTTGTAGGGGCAACAGCTTGTGTGGTCGTCGCAATCCTCGGGCTTGGGGGACGCAGTGCCCCAACCGCACCACCGGAATTTGTGGTTATATCGGCGGTGCCAAGTACCATGCCAGAAGTCAATATTCCATCGCTTTTGGCGACACCTACTCTACCCACAGAATTCCAACAACCTGACAGCGCGAACTTTGTACTGGCAGGGCCAACACTAGAACCGATTGTTTACACGGCTACACCGACACAGCCACCACAAATTACCATCGGCAGCACGATTGTGATTATAGGTAACCAAGGCATCAACATCCGCAATAATCCGGGTACCGATAATGGTGTGGTTACTGTTGCCAACCCCGGCGAACAATACACAGTGATGGACGGACCACGCCAATCGAACGGCTTGAATTGGTGGCAAATTTCCGACCAAGCGCGGGGCATCACCGGATGGGCAGCCGAAAATGATGGAACGACTGATTTATTCCAAGTGGTGACTCCCTAACCATAAATTGCATTTAGACTTTTAGCTTAAAGGGTTAAAGAATGGCTTCTGACCTCCCTACTCGCGCCAGCGAACTTCGCGATGAACTGAATTATCACATCTACCGTTACAACGTGCTTGGCAGTCCGATCATTACGGACGGCGAGTATGACAAGATGTATCATGAATTGAAAGCGCTAGAAGCCGAACACCCGGAACTCATTACACCGGACTCGCCAACCCAACGGGCAGGCAGCGACTTGAGCGAAGACTTCCCCAAAGTGAAGCATCCTGCACCGATTTTGAGCCTAGCGAATGCTTTCAGTGAGGATGATTTAAAAGCGTGGGAAGAGCGCAATCTGCGACTGCTCCCCGCTGGAACACAATTGGGTTATACCCTTGAACCAAAACTTGATGGATTGACGATTGTCATCACCTATGAAAATGGTTATCTGGTGCAAGCGGCAACGCGCGGGAACGGTGAATTGGGCGATGATGTAACAGCCAATGTCCGCACCATCCGTAATGTTCCGCTTCGAATTCCGGTTGACAAGAATGGCCCGAAAGCGCCGGAGCGTTTGGTTGTACGCGGTGAGGTGATGTTCCACAAAAAAGACTTCGTGGCACTGAATAAAAAGCAGGCAGAAGCGGAATTACCTCTGTACGTAAACGCGCGTAACACAGCATCCGGTACACTCAAACAGAAGGACTCGCGGATTACAGCCTCTCGACCATTGATCGCTTATCTCTATTCGGTGGTTGCGGCGAGTGGGATAAAGTGGGATACACAGTGGGATATTCTCAACAATTTGCGGGATTTAGGTTTCTCAACCGCGCCACACGCCGAATATTATCCAACATTATCCGACATTATCCAGCAATTACCCACATGGGAATCCCGCAGGCGCTCGTTGGATTTCGAGATTGACGGTGTGGTTCTGAAAATTAATGACCTCAAAATTCAAGCCGAGTTGGGTATTTCAGGCAAGGATCCGAGGGGAGCAATTGCCTACAAATTCCCAGCTGAGGAAATGACCACCAAGCTCATCGGCGTTACGGCAAACATCGGGCGCACGGGACGGGTCACCCCCACGGCTCAATTGGAACCAGTATTTATAGGAGGGGTGACGGTGGTGAGCGCGAGCCTCCATAACTATGATCAGATTGCCAAGTTGGATATTCGACTGGGTGACACAGTGATTATCAAGCGGTCTGGTGAGGTTATCCCCTATGTAATCGGGCCGGTAATCGGGGCACGGGATGGCAGCGAAACGACTATTCTCCCACCGACAAATTGTCCAAGTTGTAATACACCCATTATCCAACCTGAGGGCTTTGTCGATTACATGTGCCCTAACCCACTTTGCCCTGAACGAGTCTTCCGCAGCATCGAATTCTTTGTTTCACGCGGGGCGATGGACATTGATACGATGGGACCACAGACCGTCAAAATCTTGATTGATAACAAACTCATCCAAGATGAGGCAGACATTTTCACACTCAAGCCAGAGTCGTTTGAAGGGCTTGAGGGATTTGGCGACAAGAAAATCGATAACCTGATGAAGTCGATTGAGACAGCCAAAACACGTCCACTGGCGCAGCTTGTTAGTTCGTTGGGCATTGACGGTGTAGGCGAAGTTGTAGCGGGATTGGTAGCGGAGAAATTTGGATCACTTGATGCAATTCAGAATGCCCCGGTAGATACGATTGATGACATTGAAGGCATCGGCCCAATACTGGCGCAAGGCATCGCAGGTTGGTTTGCCGATGAGCGGCACCGGAAATTGTTAGATAAGTTTCGCTCTGTAGGCATTAACCCACAAAATGAAGCCAAGATAGCGGCAGGCGATGGATTAACCGGATCAACCTTCGTATTGACCGGCACATTACCCACATTATCCCGCGAACAGGCAGAAGTACTGATTGAATCGCATGGTGGGAAAGTTTCGAGCAGCGTAAGTAAGAAAACCAGCTATGTGTTGATGGGTGATACCCCCGGCAGCAAGGCAGACAAGGCACGAACATTAGGCGTACCGATTATCAGTGAGGAACAATTGTTGGAAATGGTTGGTGGGAATCCCACACAATCCAACAATCTTACAGACGATAACCCATAAAATCCCGCATAATCCCACGTTATCCCGCAGGGCGAATCCCACATCCGCCCTGCATTTTCCCACATGGTTGTGTTACGCTCTTTTGACTATTTCCTCTAAAGACTAGAAATTTGAGCATTATGACGACTAACTTCCCCACTATTGTGATTAAAACCGGTCGCGAAAAACCGATTATCCAACAACACCCTTGGATATTTTCGGGCGCGATTGATGCCATTCAGGGCGATCCGCAAGGTGGCGACATCGTTACCGTGACCGACAAAAAAGGTCGATTCCTCGCGCGTGGCTATTGGAACGCTAAGTCACAGATTCAGGTCCGTATACTCAGCTGGCAGGATGAGCCAATTGATGAGGCGTGGTGGCGCAAAATGCTCAAGCGGGCAATTGATGGGCGAGCCATTCGGTCAGGTGAAGCCACGACTAATGCCTACCGGCTCATTAACGCTGAAAGTGATTTTATTCCCGGTTTAATTGTTGACCGTTATGATCATTGGCTGGTTTTACAAGCACTCACCCTACATATTGATCAACAAAAACACATGATTAGCAAATTGCTAAATGAGCTTCTTGAAGTGAAAGGTATCTTCGAACGGAGTGATGTTGATGTTCGAGGCAAAGAAGGTCTAAAAGAGTCGGTTGGGAGTTTGCTCGGCGAAGAACCGCCTCAATATATCGAAATTATAGAATACGGGAAGAAGTTACTGGTTGATGTCCGTAATGGTCATAAAACCGGTTATTACCTCGACCAAGTACACAATCATTGGTTGATAAATGATCTTCTGACCAACAAACATTTCTGGGTGCAACCCGAAAAACTCGCAAGTACCAACGTCCTTAATCTGTTTAGCTATACGAGCAGTTTTGGCCTTCAAGCAGTACAAAATGCTTATGTCACCAATGTGGACAGTTCGAATGAAGCACTCGAATTGGCTGAGGAAATTGTCAAACTCAATAATCCTGATTGGCTGGAACGCAGCGAATTTATTCAGGCGGATGTGTTTGAACTCCTACATGATTATGCGGATGAGAAAAAGCAGTTTGACATTGTGATCCTTGACCCGCCCAAATTTGCCCACAACGCAGGACAAGTGGATAAAGCGGCGCGGGGTTACAAGGACATCAACCTGAATGCATTTAAGTGTGTGAAACCCGGTGGTTACCTGATGACCTTCTCGTGTTCGGGAGCGATTAGCACCGACCTGTTCCAGAAGATTGTGTTTGGAGCGCTGGCGGACAGTGGGCGACAGGCTCAAATCCTCAAGCATCTTGGCCCCGGTGACGATCATCCGGTGGCGTTGACGTTCCCTGAGGGAGCGTACCTCAAGGGTTTGTTGTTGAAAGTTTATTAGTTTCCAGTCATCAAACTTTAGCTAATACGTCAAGAAAAGTGGATGAGATATAACTCATCCACTTTTGATTCACATGATTCGCAAGTTTTGCAGAATTTACAGATTTCCCGCTGAAATTGCAGGCGGGAAGCTCCCTCAAAGCCGCTGAATCGACATTTTCACGCGGCGGTTGGCTCGGCTAATACCGCTGAGTGCAGCGGATTGCTCCCGTGTATCCACCGCGTGAAAATTGCAGTATCCGTATTGGCGGATATAAGCGAGCGTTCCGCCGAGAGTGCAAAATATTTGTGTCATAAACTTTAGTTGGTTATTGGCAGCGAAACGGCATGAGACAGAACCATACGCCAATCTTCACCCACACGGTTGAAGACGTTTGTGATAGCGATGCTATCAACCACTGATTCACCATTATTAGGCAACTGCATATGTGCGATTTGTACACCGGTTAAAACGGCGGTATCGCCCCACACATCCACTTGAAGATTTTGGCAGGTTACAGCGGACACTATGAACGGCATTGACGTGATTATATGAATAAATTCAGAACGGTTTTGATCCGGTTGGTTAGGCGAAACGCAGCGATAATTCTCTGCCAAAACGGATTCAAAGTCGACAGCGAATTGAGTTTGTAAGGCAGACCAAAAGCGCTGCTGTACTTGGAGAATACTTTCTATGGGCGTTAGGGTGAAGTAGGACATACTGTCAATGTTCCTGTCGATTTGATGATTTGGCGCTAATCGTTGTGCTGTAATTGGTCAATCAAAAACGCGGGTCGTATCATACGTACACATGATTTCGCATATGAATATCAGCAATTCGATTTTAGACCATAAGTTCTAAGTAGTCAAGCAAAAAGCGATAGAGTTTTCAAACTTTTCAGTCTTTAGGCTGACACCCAAATCCATCCTTCTCTTTATAAAGATCATAATCTTGCCTGACGCAATCACCCATTATTGATTCTATGATTTAGCAATGTCAGATATGGAGAAATCAAAATGGGATATGCAGAAGCAAGTCAAATTATCAAAGCGCCAGTCGAGGCGGTCTGGAATACGCTTAACGACATTGGCAATACGTCCAAGTGGGTCGCTGGCCTAGAAAAAGCGAAAGTCATCTCTGAAGGAGAATATGGCCTTGGAACGTTATACAACGATTACAACAATCTGGGGCCAATCCTACAAGTGACGACCTGGAAGATTATGGAATTCGAGCCTATATCACATCAAGTGCACATGTCGGATTCAGAAAATTTACCCTCCACGATGACACTCGATATGGCATGCGTTCCAGAGGGCACTCGTTTAACCATGACCGTCGATTTCCACTTTATGCCGCATTTGGGTGTTATCGGACGGCTATTTGAAATTCTGGTTATGAATCGCTTATTGAGCAGCGTGTTACGGCAAAATATGCGCCAGTTAAACACCTATCTGCAAAAGCAGGACATAAAACCTGCGATCAAGATCAAGACTGTCGAACTCCCGACCTTGAAACTTACACGTCAGGATGTAAAACAAGTTTATGAGAAGGCAGGATAAGTCGTCGGTGGATAAATATGTATAAGGTAATAAATAGTAACGGACGGCAACATTGCCGTCCTCAAATTTTGAGACAATAGAGCCACAAATTCAAACAAAATTGTTGGGGATTATCCCGCTTCGGGTTTGGTTTGAAGTTCGATCAGGCGTTTGATTTTCGAGCGGGTTTCCTGCCAACTAATGGGACTAAGTCCCAATTTTTCACGCACATATTCTTCTTCTTGTCCCTCGCCCATGTCGCGGACAGCACTTGACCAACGCAGCATTTCGAAGGAAATTTTAGCAGGAATACCAGCAGCTTCGCCAATATCGGACAGAATGTATTCGAGGTTACGGGCGGTGCAGTTGAAGATGGTTCCTTTGGGCACGTACTGTGACAAATATTCATCTAACAAGCGTACCCAATCGGGATCTAAAGCAATGCGGCGTTCCTTGAAGATATTCCGCACCTTGTGTTTGATGGTGAGTACAGGTCTTTCACGATTAGCGCGGTCAATATCAGCGGGTTTGAGAGCGACTGCTTCACTTTTCTTGATGCCTGTGTCGAGAATAAGACTAAACAACATTTCGGGGCGCGTATCGACTTGATCGCCCTTTTTCATTCCACGCGCGGCGACTAATGCGGCGGCTATTTCATCACGACTGAGGGCATATGCTAAAGGCGCAGGACCGGAACGTTGAAGCACGGCTTTGGCTGGATCGTGGGGGATGGCGTTGATACTGTGCAGCCACTTGAAATAGACTTTAAGGGTGGTTACACGGCGAGCATAGGTTTTGCGACTGCATGGTACACCACGTCCATGTTCGAGCCATTCGAGGAAGTCATTGAGTTTGTTTGTGGTGTAATCCCCTATTGGCATGTCACCTCCAGTATTATCCGCTAGCAATTGAAGATCAGCAGTGAAGGCATTGACGGTGTGCTGGGATTTACCTTCCTTTTGGAGATGATGCTGAAAAAGCGGAATAGTATAACGCAGTTCGCTGTGGATATTCAGGTCAGCGGGGGTGACTGGTTGATTCTGAAATAGTGGAATTTGGCGCAGTTCGGTCATGAGTTTAATCCTTGATGACTATACGCAACACTAATAGATTAAACATTTGTTCGCATTGTGTCAAGGGATGAGGTAAAACAGAAGAGAAATAAACCCCAGAGAGAAGAAGATAGATCAGTGGCGCTCAGTCCATTCGGAAGTGGCGTAAACGTCAGCAAGGAGTTGTTGGGCACGGTTATATTCGGATTCGGTTAAGCCGTTTTCATAATATTGGAAGTCAACATCAAAGGTTTCAACAAAGCCTCTTACAACAGCATCAGCGACTTCGTTCCAGCTAATTTCATAACCGAGTGCGTCAGCTAAGGTTAGAGCGCGTTGACGAACACTCTCCTCAGCAAATTGACGAGCATCATCATCGGGAAATACTAAGGCGCTGCAAATCCGCGCAATATCGCCAAAAAGTGGCAGCGATCCATGCTGTAGAATGGCATTTTTACGGCGCATTTGAGCGCTTCCCACGAGTTTGCGACCTTCAACGGTAATTTCATAATGCGAAGGGGTTTCAAAGCAAACTGGCCCCGATTCTACACGTTCGGCACGTTGATCTGCACGAGGGGTTGCACCGAGATCGGACAAACCCGCAAGCAACGCGAGGCTAATCCGTTGATAACTTTCAACGACTGTGCCTGCTGCAAGTTCATCATCAGCCGCTAAAGATAAACTATAAGTGAGTTCGTCAGTGTGTAAAATGGCACGACCGCCTGTAGGACGACGTACAATATCCAATCCCAATTGATTGAGACGTATCACATCCACATCGGTGAAACGCTGTCCATAGCCGAGGGATAAACATGCTGGATCCCAAGCGTAAATACGCAAGGTAGGAGGAGACTGCCCTGCCCCAACTGACTCCATGATGGCTTCATCGACTGCCATATTCCACCCACCAAAAGCAGGGTTATCGTAGATCAAGCGCCATTGACGCATATTCCTACCCGCCATATACTCATCATTAGTCATGTTCATTAATTTAAGAGTGCCGAGACTTATGCAAAATCCATCCGCGAATGATGACCAACAAACGGTGGTCAATAATCGCCCGGTTTATATGCCACCTAATCGGCAAGCTAACTTGCCACCTGCACCGACTATTCCGTCGACCCCACCCGTAAGACAATCTTACTACAGCCAACCCTTACCTCCCGCACCTAATCTCCAAGAATCAGCCGCACGGGAACGAATGCGAAGACGACGAGTCAGCTCTCGCAATCGTGGTGGAGAATGGGCGTGGGTAGTGATTGCTGCGGCGATATTCGGCATCGTCATGATAATGGGACTCAGCGGATTTGTTTTACTTCGCGCTTCCCAAAGTACACAAGAGATCTTGCCAACGGCTTTCATCGCACTGCCAACACCCATTGAAGTAGCAAACGCTAACGGTGCTTTACAAACTGGTCAACAAATCACGTTAAATGATGGTCGTAACTTGACACTCTCGGCATGGGACGGGCAAACACGGTTTACGGTACTCATCGTGGGTCTTGACCGACGACCGGGCGAAACTGGATTGGCTTACCGCACCGATACAATGATGCTTGTAAGCATTGACCCAGCAAACAAAACATTGGGCGTCTTAAGTATCCCACGTGATCTATTTGTGGCAATACCGGGTTACAGTGAACCACAGCGCATCAATACACCAATGGTACTGGGTGAACTCCAACGTCCGGGTTACGGGCCAGATCTATTGAAACAAACTGTGCAATATAATTTTGGTATCCGTGTACATGATTATGTTGCAATTGACTTCAATACGTTCATCACTATTGTAGATTCAATTGGTGGGGTAGACCTCGATGTGCCGTATGCGATTAGCGATACAAGTTATCCCGATATGAATTACGGTTATGATCCGTTTTATATTAAGGCTGGATTGCAACATCTTGACGGTAAAACTGCTCTGAAATATGCGCGTACTCGCCACGGTGACAGTGACTTTAACCGTGCCGAACGGCAGCAAGCAGTGTTGTACGCGATTAGAGACCGCGTGTTGAGCCTGAATATGATGCCCCAACTTATTGCTCAATCACCGACGATTTGGAATGCGATTAGTTCGGGATTAAGCACTGGTTTAACCTTTGACCAGATTATCCAACTCGTGTGGTATTTAAAGGATGTTCCAAAAGACAATATTCATACGGGCGTGATTGATAATGCCTACACGATGCCCTTTATGACGGCGGGCGGTGCAGCGGTTCTGATTCCTGATCGGGCGCGAATGGGTGATTTGATGGTGAAGGTGTTTGGGGATAATTACTCGCAGTAATTTGCTTGTGACAAACGGAAAAGGCATGCCATTTCCCTACAGTGTCCGCATTTTGAAAAGCCGCGAAAAACAAAAAACAGCACACTCGATAGTGTGCTGTTTTATTTTCAAGGATCCCGCTATGCCGTGTGCCGCGATGTTTTTGAACCTGCTTTCGCAGGGTGGGCATCTGACTGTTAACTTGGTCTTAACCACGCAGGTCTATCACCGAATCACCAGACGTTTGACGCCCGTCATATGGGTGTTGGCTCAAACGCATTGCGCCATCACGGGCACAGCAGGTTGATGTCATTTATACCAGAATGGCTCTTTGGTGTAAAGGCTAATCTTGGTCTCATAGCAGGTTTTAAACAAGTGATAAAGCTCCTATAATGGCGGGGAAGATTCAGTGTTATAATCATGATCCTCTATCGTAATGGATTTGCTTGTTGTTGCTGCTCCATGTGACCAACAACTATCCCACAATATCCAATTAATCTCTTCATAGAGGGAAACAGATTATGTCAGACCAAAAACCAACCATTCTCACCACTGCGGCGGGTATTCCCGTCAGCGACAATCAAAATTCAATTACGGCCGGACCACGCGGACCAATTCTTGTTCAAGACTTCCATCTTGCAGAAAAACTGGCTCACTTCAATCGGGAGCGTATTCCGGAGCGGGTCGTCCATGCCAAGGGCGCAGGTGGATTTGGCACACTGACGATTACACATGACATTAGCCAATACAGCAAGGCTAAAGTGTTCAGTCAAGTTGGTAAGCAAACGCCTGCATTTCTGCGTTTCTCGACGGTTGGCGGCGAAAAAGGTTCAGCCGATACAGCGCGTGATCCGCGCGGATTCGCGCTGAAATTCTATACTGAAGAAGGTAACTGGGATATGGTTGGCAACAACACACCCGTATTCTTCATTCGTGATCCGCTGAAATTCCCAGATTTCATCCATACTCAAAAGCGTGTTCCACAAACCAACCTGAAATCACCAACAATGATGTGGGATTTCTGGTCGCTGTCACCAGAATCACTGCATCAAGTTACGATTTTGTTTAGTGACCGTGGAACACCGGATGGCTACCGTCATATGAATGGTTATGGCAGCCATACATACAGCCTGATTAATGCCAACAATGAGCGGGTGTGGGTTAAATTCCATTTCAAGACGAAACAGGGCATTCGCAATTTAGACGCATCAGCAGCCGAGATGCTTGCAGGTCAAAATGCTGATTACGCGACACAAGATTTGTTCTACGCCATTGAACAGGGCGAATTCCCACAATGGACATTCTATATACAGGTGATGAGCGAAGAACAGGCCAAGACATTCCGCTATAATCCGTTTGATCTAACCAAAGTATGGTCTCATGGTGAATACCCCCTAATTGAAGTAGGTACATTGGAACTCAACCGTAATCCAGATAATTATTTTGCAGAAGTCGAACAATCGGCATTTGCTCCAGCAAACATCGTACCGGGCATCGATTTCTCGCCGGACAAAATGCTACAGGCACGTATTATGGCTTATACCGATGCCCATCGTTACCGATTGACGGCCAATTACGAAACCTTACCGGTGAACAAGCCTCATGTTCCAGTGGACAATTATCAGCGCGACGGTTTCATGCGGAATGACGGGAACCATGGAAGCAAGCCCAATTATGAACCGAACAGTTTCAACGGGCCACAAGAAGCAGATAAGTCCTATAAAGAAGCGCCATTCCCAGTTGATGGTGACGGCGCGCGATATAACCATCGCGACGGAAATGACGATTATACGCAGGCGGGTGATTTATTCCGCTTGATGACTCCTGATGCACAAGAACGGTTGATGGAGAACATTGCAGGTACGATGAAAGAAGTGCCGCAGTATATTGTTGAACTGCAACTGTCGCATTTCTATAAGGCTGATCCGGCATATGGAAATGGCATTGCAGCGAAACTCGGCTTAAATGTGCCTGAGTTGACGTAAGGCAGGATTTGATTAGGTAACAAAAATGGGATGTCGTTGACATCCCATTTTGATTCTTCTTTTTCGAAGGAACGCGCAACGTATTACGCCCCTAGCAAGTAAATTAGGATTTTTCTTCTTCAGGGGGCATGACAACACCGATGTGAACTTCTTCAAGTTGACTATCAGTCGCTGGTGAGGGTGCATGTACCATCAAGTCTGAGCCGTTTTGAGTCTTGGGGAAGGCGATCACTTCACGGATATTAGGCTCGCCGCACATCAGCATGACCAAACGGTCGATACCCCACGCGATGCCCCCATGCGGCGGCACTCCATACTGGAAGGCTTCCAGCATGTGCCCGAAAAGTTTACGGGCATGTTCAGGGTCTTGCCCAATCAATTTAAAGATACGCTCTTGCAAGTCCGCTTTGTGAATACGAATACTACCGCCCGCCACTTCGTAACCATTACAGGCGAGGTCATACTGCTGACCACGCATTTTGCCGGGGTCGGTATCCATATATTGCACGTCATCCCAAACGGGCGCGGTGAACAAATGATGTGACGGATCCCAACGCTTTTCGTCTTCGTTCCATTCAACAAGCGGGAAGTCATAGACCCATACAAAAGCGAGTGTATCGGGATCGCCAAGATTTTTCTGAGCCGCAATGGTACGGCGTACCGCATCTATGACGGCATAGACAACCTTACGGGTGTCTGAGAGAAACAGGAGAAGGTCGCCGGGTTTGGCATTTGCTTTCTCAAATACTTCTAGCTTTTGATCAATGGTGAAATATTTACCAATTGGCCCTTTTACCTCTTCTGCTTCATTTTCGGGCAGTGCCATCCATGCCAAACCTTTTGCGCCGACAGAGCGGGCTAAGGTTTCCAATTCGCCCGTGTCTTTGCGTAACTGCGTACCGCTGACCTTCGCCCCACCGGGGATGCAAATGACCTTGACAGGTTTGCCTTCGGCGACGTTGTTTTGGAAAACAGGGAAGGCGCTCTTACCCGCTAATTCACTGATGTCGATGGCTTCCATACCGTAACGCAGATCAGGTTTATCCGAACCATAGGTTTCCATCGCTTCGGTGAAGGTAATACGCTTGAATGGTTTAAACAACAGCTTTTTGTCCCCGACGGTTTCCACCAGTGCTGTCATCATATTTTCAATCAACTGCATAACATCTTCGCGCTCGACAAAACTCATTTCGAGGTCAAGCTGGGTGAACTCCGGTTGACGTTCACCGCGCAAGTCTTCATCACGGAAGCAGCGGGCAATTTGGAAATAGCGCTCGTAGCCAGATACCATCAACAACTGCTTGAACTGCTGTGGGCTTTGAGCCAATGCATAGAATTTGCCGGGGTGATAACGGCTAGGCACGAGAAATTCGCGTGCACCTTCGGGTGTTGTCTTAAACAGAATAGGCGTTTCGATTTCCACGAAGCGCTGCGCATCCAGATAATCACGCACGAATTTGACGATTTTATGGCGCAAAACGATGTTGTTTTGCATACGCGGACGACGCAGATCGAGGTAGCGGTACTCCATACGGCGTACTTCCTCGATATTTTCCTCTTTGTTGATATAGAACGGCGGGTTTTTGGAGGGATTAAGTACCTTTATTTCGGAAGCGACTACCTCAACCGCGCCAGTAGGAAGTTCATCATTGGTCGTGCCATCAGGGCGCAGGCGAACGTTACCCGCAACTTGCAACACAAATTCGGTTCGGACTTCACTAGCAATAGCATGGGCTTCCGGCGATGTTTCTTGATTAATCACCACCTGTGTAATGCCCCAGCGATCACGAAGGTCAATGAAGATCAGTCCGCCTTGATCACGGCGGCGATTGACCCAGCCAGCCAGCGTGACCGCTTGACCAGCATGTTCGGCGCGTAATTCCCCGCAGGTATGTGACTTCAACATGAGTGTAGCTGCTCCTCAACCGATACATTTTTATTCGCAATAAATAGATATGGGTTACAAATCAGGCGATGATGTTTCTCATCACGACATGAAAAGTAGTCGGAAAAGGATAGCACGTCTGAGACGAGAAACAAATAGTAAGGTTGGGGAATCAAAATGCCGGAAGTTAATTTCCGGCACTTCATATCATGGCAAAGAGATTTAGCTGGCGGTGTTTAAGAAGCCACCTGCAAGTTGGCGATCTATCCAACGGGAGATAAAGGGATAGCGGTAGTCATGACGATTGTATGTTTGATATGCGGCTATGGTTGCGATTAAAAGTGCCGCAATCGGAGCCGTGAAAATGATCAATGCCAAAACAATGCCAACGATAGACCAGAGTGGAACTAAAATGATCCCAGCCAGCACAAATATCGCTAATAGCGCAATGACCATACCGATACCCCATGCAAACCCTCCCACAACGGCAAGTGTCAACACGCCCACAGTCGCAAGTATTTGCAAGCTAAAAGCCTGAAGTGCATGAAAGACGACATAGTCGGATTTTTTGCGGTACATCAAGTAAATAATAAGCGGGATGAAAATGCTTATTGGAACAGTAAAGCCTGCTGTCAAAAAGCCACCAAACATTGTTACCCAAATGCTGGCGTGAGCAATGGATGCCCACAGTTTTTCTTCATCGGTGACGTTCATAGTGCTGTAGCTGCGCGGCATGACTTTACGCTTGAGCGGCTCTTGATAGCGCATTTCATATTCATTAACGAGATCGTCTTCGGTTTGGATACGCGGCGCTGTAGACAAGCGCGAAACCCGGTCGTTATCCTCCGGGGAGCGGATTGGATCAACTGTCATTCTCAAGCCATCCTCGTGAAGCATTGTGTTTCATCAATATTAGACTACCAATACTTTACTATACGCAAGATAGTGTGGGGAGTTGCAATCCATTTATGATATACTCGCGCCCATGATATGGAATAACACTTTCACCTTCACAAAACGGCAAATCGGTTGGCTGATGGTAACCGGGGATGTCGCTGGCTTTTTAGGCATAATGGCGCTCAATTTCCTACGGCACAAACCTGTTTCCGAAATTGGCCCCGCACAGCAATTGGTGTTCGCATTGTTTGCGGTGGGGTTCTTAATTGGTTTATCGCTCATTCCACTAGGTGATAACCCTGCATGACGTTTTCGCCAAACTTGACATTAAGTCGTCTTCACCGTTTACTAATGACGCTAGCACTCGGTCTACTGCTCTTTTATTTCACCGTTTATGTGGTGTATGCGGCAAACTTGATCCAGTTTCCATTTGATTATGATCAAGGTGAAGGCTTCGAACTGGTCGACACAATCATGTTCAGTAAAGGTCAATGGCCCTATCAGAACACCGAAGTATTCCCCTTCTATTCCAGCAACTATCCACCGTTGTTTCATGTGATTGCCGCGCCGCTCGTTACCCTATTTGGTACGAGCTACGCTTACGGTCGGCTGCTCAGTTTCCTCGGAACGCTGGTCACCGCTTCGGCAATAGCTTATGCAGTTTATCGTGAAGGACGAAACCGATGGGTCGCCGTATTATCAGGTTTGGCATTTCTAGCGTCAAACACGATTTACCATATTGGACCGTTGTTCAGGCAGCATGCCACAATGGTGATGTTCGAAACGCTGGCAATTGTGGTGCTTGCACATGTCAATGAAAACACGAATACACGACAGCGAAGACTACAACTGGCCCTCGGACTGGGTCTAATTCTCGCGGCGGGCTATACCAAGCAATTAGCAGCGATCACGGCTATTGCGGCGGGATTATTTTTATTCATTAGGCAACCCCGTCGGGCACTGGTTTGGGGATTATTAGCAGGCGTTGTAGGCGCGGCAATATTTGTGGGCATGAATGCTGCGACGAATGGCGAATGGTGGCGACAAGCGATCCTCGCCAACGTCAACGAATTAAAGATTATTCAAACAGTCGCACTATTTAAGCAGTGGTTCGGCTTGCATGGTTTCTTGATTATTCCGGCGGCACTGTTGGTTATTTATGAAGTCTATTGGGATCGGATTTCACTTTATGCCCTATGGTTTGTAGTAGCAACAGCGATCAACGGCGCAGCTTCAGGTACTTGGGGCGGTGGCGACAGTTATTTCAGCACGGCAATTGCGGCAACATGTATTCTCAGTGGAATTTTTGCCGCACGAAGTATGCGTTCAGAGTGGAAATTTCCAGCGAATTATCTCAGCCGATGGATCCAGCCCTTTCGTCAATATGCGCCAATACTCGCAACAGCCAGTTTGATCGTTATCCCACTGATTTATGTTGGATATGGGCGAGCAGTGCTGCATTTACCCACCGATTACCCTCCGTTCAACACCATCGCAAATGTGTTTAATATTCATGCCAACGCCATGAACGGGTTTTACGACTCGGCACGGACACAAGATGGTCAATATGCAACCGGATATGCCAATATTGGGCATCTCACCACGCAAGCCGATATTGATGCGGGCTGGCGAATTGTTGACCTGATTAAAGCGACGGATAAACCGGTTATCAGTGAAGACGCGGGTTTCACATTGGTAGCGGGTCGTCCGGTGATTACGAACCCGACGCAACTGCTAAACCTCGAAAAAAAGGGGCTATATAAAGGCGCAGAATTGGTCAAGATGATCGACGAAAAAGCCTTCGGATTGATCATTTTACGGGCGCAGTTTTACCCTGATGTGGTGTTGCAAGCCATCAGCAGGACTTATACGCAAAGTGATAGCATTGTGATGAATGGATTTAGTTATCTAATTTTGTCCCCCAAGTGACATTAATCTTTTAGTTGCGCCAACACACAGCCTGTTATATGCTGTGGATAGATGCCATTTAGAGGATGATGTATGCGTTCCACACGGCTAATCGTCTCAATTGTCGTTTGCCTCATGCTCCTTTCTGCTCGAACCATCTTTGCCCAAGCAGCACTCGATTGTGCTACATTAGTTGACCAATCACTGGCTGATTTTGCTAATAGCTGCCGTGATCTTGGAAGCGGTTCGTTATGTTACGGGCATAAATCTGTAACTGCCGAAACCAACTCCAGCAGCAGTGGTTTATTCCAAAATCCGACCGATAAATTACCTCTGAATACTGTGGAAAGTGTTACTTCATCGCCAGCCAACCCAACCACTGCGGAATGGGGTTTGGCACTGGCAAATATGATTCCGGCGGACTCAACAGCAGATGTTAATATGTTGCTGATGGGTGATGCGAAGCTTATGCTTGCGCCAACCGTGCCGACCAGTTTACAGCTCAGCACGAGTTTTGGTACGGCAGCCTGCGGCGAAGCACCATCAGTCGCGGCAATTGATACAACAGGTGATGTACCGACGGCACTCAAGATTAACGGAATCGATACTCAGTCCAATTCGCTGGTCATTTTTCAACAAGAATCAGCCAACGCCATTAAAGCAGTCGTTTACAGTGGATCGTTTGCAATTAACGGTGGTGCGACAGCTCAAGCCGGACAAACATTGGCAGGTGTGATGGACAATAAGGGTACAATATTATTCTGGTCAGCACCGCGCCCATCAAACGAAAATGAGGCCAAAGCCGCAGCAGTGGTTGTGAATGCATTCAATGGACTTGGTGTGGTACAGCCGACTCCAATTCCGCCTCCACCAACCGACATCCCGCCAACACAAGTACCCGCTTCTAACGAGAGCTGCGGAGAAGGTGTCACACATGTCATTCAGCCGGGAGAAAATCTATTCAGGATTGCGTTACGCTATGGCACAAGTATTGGCGCCATTCAGAAGGCAAACGGCATCGCTGATATGAACCAGATTGTAGTGGGACAAACCTTAGTTATTCCATGCGGTGTGGATAGTGGAACGTCAAGTGTTGCTCCTGAAAATAATAACAACGGTGATACTCAACCCACGGTTGCACCGGAAGGTGATGCCGCCACACCTGCGCCAGCTATACCCACCACTCAGACGATTGATTGCAACGCATTCAATGGTAGTTTACCCGCGAATGCGCCACCGGCATTCCAACAACTCTTCAACCAATTCTGTAGCCATCCTTAATTGAACATAAGGTAACAACGCATGAAAGCACGTAAATTCTACTTTATCGGGTTTCTTTTGATTGTCCTATTCAGCATGATAAGTCTGCCAATAGCGACTGCACAACAGTCGCCAAAAGATGTGATTAAGAGCGTCGTCAACAGTATTTACGGCACAGGCGATATTAGTGTCATTGACACACAGTTCGCGCCGAATTTCGTGCGACATCCGGCAGAAAGTGATGTGAATGCGCTGAAGATTTCGGCGTTATCGCTACGAGCGGCGATGCCTGATCTGAAGGCTACCAGTGAATTGGCTGTGGCAGAAGGTCAATTCGTAGCGGTAAGGGTGCTGCTGAACGGGACGTTTACAGGCGAGTTCGTTTCACCTAACGCCCTGCCAATTGAGCCCAATACTAGACCGATTACTTTTGCAGTGCATTTGCTCTATCGATTTGATGAGACAGGCAAAATTGCAGAGGAATGGGACGGTTTCGATAACTTGAATTTTCTGAGTCAGCTTGGCGTTCTGCCAAGTTTAAGCAGTCCGCCGGTCGTACCTGTCCAGTATCCTGATGTGGTCGATGTGGGTATGTCACCTCAAAATAAGCAGATTATTCAACAGTATTTTGATACATTTAATCAGGGTAATCTCGGATTTATCGACAGCGCGTATAAGGATGATTTTGCCGCACATAATCCATTTGGCACGTTGGATCGCGCAGGCATGTCTGGCGATTTGGGACGACTGCGTGGTGCGCTACCAGACCTGAAAGAAAACCTTATCCAACTGGTCACTGAGGGTAATTGGACAGTGGCTTTATATACGCTTCAAGGGACATTTAGTGCGCCATACGTGAATGCTGATGGATCATCGGTTCCGGCAACAGGTCAGCCGTTATCATTACCAGCCATCACGTTTTTCCGGTTTGATCAGGAGGGTTTAGTGGCTGAAAGCTTTGAAGCTTACGACAGTTTGAGCTTTCTGACTCAATTAGGTTTGATTACTGTTACAGCACCGATTTTGACACCCGCACCGGGTGGCTAAGGCCATATACACTTCATATCCCTCTCCGTAATATCAATATGTACGGGGAGGGGGTAAATCCTCATGACATGACTCACTTCCATTCTCCTGTTGTTTTTCTCATACGAAATGGTCAAAACTTCGTCCATAAAAAGAGACCCGATTAACTTCCTAATTGATTATCTCCGACTAATATAGAAGCGGCACATTCATAAGCAAGCGGGATAGCATGCCATTTCCCTAGAAACGGCTCGAAATACCAAATAAACATTAACTATCCAAGGGAGTTCATGGGCTAATCATTTCGAAAATCGAAGCTTGCGGACGCATTACTTATAGGAAACCTGAATCTATATCCAGTCGAGGGGCAGATATAGGATTTCAAAAAAACCGATGCCAAGAACTTATGATGAACCAAAAGCCCTAGGGTAAATATATCTTCTGACCGACGTAAATGCGTGTCGGGTCAGTAATGTTATTGATCTGAGAAAGGATGGTTACGGTCGTGCCATAATGAAGCGCAATACGGAAGAGATTTTCACCCCGCAAAACAACATGAAACTCGCCACTAGAAGTTGTGGGTACAGTTCCATTTGTTCCATTTGAAGTGGTATTGGATTGTGCAGCAGCTACGGCACTTCCGTTACCGCTGACAGCTGCGAAAGTTGTTACCTGCCCATTTGATGCGACTTGAGCATAAGCGATGCCCTGCCCCGGTCCATTGACTTGCACAATTGCTAATGCTTGAGCGGAATTTGAACCTGTTCCAACCCCGGAAGTACTAGATATTGGAGCTGAATAAAGGGGTCCACAAATGGTGGAAGGAACCACAAAGCGCGTCAAATCAGGGTCCTTGATTTGATGTATCTGCAACTCGTCGGACTTCAATGCCCAAAGCGCAACGTCAGACGCAGATTTAATAGGCTGATTTTGATTTGTCGAGAGCGCGGTTGATAGCGGGTTAATAATTTCAGAAAACGAAACCTGCAAAATAAAACTGCCCTGCATGAAAAAACTGATGGACGAACTGCCACATTTATACGTAAAAAAGGCAGCACCCGGTCCTTGTTGAGCAGAGGTGACAGATGGAAACGTCAATACTATAAACGATACAACGAGACCTATAATATATACATGGTAATTGCGATGTTGTGACATGAAGTTTGTCTCATTTACATGAGAGGGCAAACCGCGAATTTGCCCCCTGCACGTCATAATTTATGGTGAGCCAAATGCAAAACCTGAGGCAGAACCACCGAAAAATGAAGCGACCTGTACAAAAGCATTAGAACCGAAGGGTGTGCCGATGGAAGTTGCGAAAGCTGCCGCCGACCCACTTGTAAATACGGAAGACAAAGACGCTGAAACAGGTGTGAACGCAGTACCAGAGGCGAACCCATCACCGATTGAGCCTGCTTGCGTGTAAGCAATTGGGCCAATCGTTTGGGCGTAGCCAAAGGCTGCACCAAACCCCGAGGTTGCAGCGATCGCAGTTGCCTGCGCGTTTACAACCATCGGAACGATAGCCAGAGATAGCATCCCCACCAGCAGGATAAGCGCAATTAATTTACGCCCTCCCCTGAGCATCCCCGGCTGCACACTAACCAAAGCTAAATTCCTCACAGTGTGTCTCCTTTACAGACGTTACCGAAATTTACAGATAACATTTTGTTATCTGTATGCGAAGTGTAACAGAATTACAACACTTCAGTCAATCAGTCCTAGGCAAATTTGTTAGAAAAGCTTAACACCTTCCATAAAATTTACTTTCGGATTGTTATATTAATGTCAAGTGTGTTTGGGATTTAGACAAATTAGTCGCGGAAGCCGAAGGGATTCTGTCGGGAGACTTTTTTGGACTTACCACCGTTGTTGCTCAAACCAATGGGGCGGCGATCACGCAGGAAGTCATTGCCAGCACGTAACTGGCGCATAAGGCTGTCAATAGACTGCTGGAGAAATTCGAGGGTAACTTCGGTGCGATGTTCGTGGGCAGCCAACATACGTGCATGTAACGCGGCCTCGCGAACGAAAGCACCGGGTTGATCAATCAGCTGCTGCACGACAGCAATATGATCTTCTTGCCACTGATCTGACATATAGTGCCGTAACATTTGCTCGGCTTGTTGATCATCCTGAATGGTTGGGATGACGAAAATACGGTCAAGGCGACCGGGACGCTTGGCGATACGTTCGTCAATCACTTCAGGGTAATTGGTAGTCGCGAGGAGAAGCGCACCTTCAGGATTATTCGGCGATTCGACGCCGTCTAATACATTGAGCACGCGAGCTTTATCGTCACCTTGAAGGTAAGCGTCAATTTCTTCCACAATGAGCAGAACTGGATAGCGGGCAGCAGTGACCGCTTGTAAGGCACGTTGGATTTTCTCAAACGAAGCTCCATCGCGGTCTGAGCCGGAGACATAAACGACAATACGTCCGTGACTGATAGCCAGTTTTGCCATCGCCGCACAGAGCATTGTTTTACCTGTACCGGGAACACCTGCGAGGAGCAACTTGCGGAAGGGTGCGAGTTTAAGCTGCCGATAAATATCGACACCTTTGGTAAAAAACGCTTCCATATCATCCGAAAGATCACTTTTGAGTTCTTCAGGCAGAATCACATCATCCCAATCAACCGTGGGATCAAAAAAGGCATCTGTTCCACCGATGATATAAACATCTCGCCGACGGCGAATACGGGGACGTACGGCGCGGGCACAGGCAAATTCAAAAGCTGCCCATGTTTCCAACTTGTCGATTGGAACAATCGCAACAGCCGTTAAATCTTGAACATCGTCATCAAAATAGGAACTGGCATAGATAATCTCGAACGGGTTTTCATTTTCTTGAGAGAATTTAAAGATATAAGCACCAGCGGTTGCCGTCAGCACCATCTTTTTGCCACGTGTGCCATAGTCGCTAATGGGAACGATTACGGGACAGTCAAGAGATTGAACGCCATCATATCGGGCTTTGCCGCGCAGCTTACGACCAGCACGAATCTGATTTTGGGCGATCATATTACTGCATTCGGCTGAAGCCCAAATCGTCACATATTTGCGATCCGGCCAGCGTTCTTCCCAGACGCCTTTTGCCCACTCAACCAGACGTTCATACTGCATGGCTTCGTCCGACGCTCCCTAATTAGATACCCGTCTTGATACCACTATAGGATTTGCACAAAATCGGGAAAATATCAAACAATAATCAAAACCCACGAGGAAAACATCAATCGTGTCAGGCCATTATAGTTTCCTTTTCAAAATTTCGGTAGGGTACTTGCATGAACGCATATTTGTCGGGAGAATAGGCATGATAGATGATTAATAAATACCTATTTCCAAGATTCACTGAGGAAACGCATGACAACAGCCTATATCACCCACCCCCGTTACACTGAACACCATTTGGCCGGTCACCCTGAACACGCGGGACGAATTCGGGCGGTTTGGGCTGAACTCAACAACACCGGACTTAGCACCCGCATGCATAAAATCGAAGCACCATCTATCAGTGATGACTGGATATTGAGTGTGCATACGTCCAAATACTTAGCCCTACTCCACTGGATCGAACAAAATCCGCCAAAGGGTGTGCACCATCTTGATCCAGATACCTACGCTGTCCCGACATCCTTTGAGATTGCAAAACTTTCGGCAGGCGGTGTGATACAAGCGGTGGATGAAGTACTAAGTGGACGTGCTAAAAACGCATTGGCGGCTGTTCGTCCGCCGGGGCATCATGCCATGCCCGAACATGCAATGGGGTTTTGCTTACTCGGAAATGTGCCAATCGCGACCCGCTACGCACAAAAGCAATTCGGCATCGAACGAGTGATGATTGTGGATTTTGATGTGCATCATGGTAACGGCACAGAGGCGATGTTGTACGACGATCCGACTACCCTATTTATCTCTACCCATCAGTATCCGTTTTATCCGGGAACGGGTGCACTAACGGATACTGGAAGTAGCAAAGGAGCAGGTTACACAATCAATATTCCATTAGCAGCAGGACATGGTGATAGTAGTTATGTGGCGCTATATGAACAGATCATTTGGCCAGCGGCAGAGCGTTTCAAGCCGGAATTGATTATTGTATCGGCAGGGTTTGACGCTCATTGGCTTGATCCAATAGCGGGAATGCGTTTAAGCCTCACTGGGTATGCTCATCTGACGCGCGAACTGATTAAGATGGCAAAAAAATACTGCGGTGGGAAAATCGTATTCGCGATGGAAGGCGGCTATAATCTTGATGCCCTGAGTCACGGTATGGTGAATATTGGACATGCGTTGCTCGGTGAAGATACGGTTAGCGATCCGCTTGGGCCGCCGAGAAATCAACATGAGCCAGATGTGAAGCCACTCATTAACCAATTGAAACAGATTCATGGTTTATGAGCATCGTCCCTTTTTTCGGCAGGAGGAGCGGGATCAGCATTTGTCTCAATCTTAGAGAACCACCGAACAATGACCAACACTGCCCAAATAATCAGTGTTGCGCCAAGAGCTAATAACCATGCCCCTACCCCGACGGACATGCCCACGGCGGCAGTTGCCCAAATGCTGGCAGCGGTTGTCAGGTGATTGGCTTGCCCTTTGCGTTGAATAATCGTTCCCGCGCCGAGAAAACCGATCCCGACCACCACCTGCGCGGCTACACGACCTGTATCACCGACAAAGGCGTGGGTTGAAAGTGCTGTGAACAGACATGATCCAACAGCCACCAGAATATGCGTCCGCAATCCAGCGGGCTGCCCCCGATGCTCACGATCCCAACCGATGAGGGTAGCCAAGAAAGCTGCTAACAATAGTTGAAGTATGACTGTGGCTTGATCAAAGAGCGACATTGTCAATAACAATCTTTCATGAAAGGCATGAATTAAGTTCCATTATCTGTGAGGATATGGCGTGGAATAGGAGATGTCAACCTTGGGAAACAAAATCAGGACGTGATTACGCCCTGATTTGAGAGTTTGATAATCATATTAAAAGACGAAGTTACTTTGCCTTCTCGATACTTTCTCGAAGGGTTTGAAGCTGATTGATATGAGCACGTAAAGCAGAGTTCTGTGCTTCATAACGCTGGGCTAAAACCTCAAGACGGCTGTAGATGGGTATTAACACCTGTTGACCATATTGTGTCAGGCGGCTGCGTTCTTTCTGAGTCAATTCGTCAAGCGAAGAATGATATGACTTTTGAAGCTCATCAATGCGCTTATGCAAGTCACGTTTGGTGTCATTGATCACACCGCGATAATAACGCCATGCATAGTAACCACCACCGATTAAGGCCGGTGCGCCAACAATAAAGGCGGGTAGTGCTAATGGAGCCGCACCCAGACCTATGATTGGCCCAGCGGGGGCAAGTGCCAATAAAATCAGGATTAGACCGCCGAAACTGGCAAGCACACTGGTGGTAAAACCCGCGCTGTTGGTTTCAAAAATGTCCTGCATTTCAGTGACGATTTTGCCCGTTGAGTAGGTTTTCAGTTCGGATTCTGCCATGCGAATGGCATCTTGTAAGGCTTCACGCTGCTCGGCATATACGCCTGCGTCTAAGCCACTGATTTCCTGTTCCATCAGTTCACGAAGCTGATTCAGACGATCAATGACGCTGCGCCAATAAAGACGACTGCTATCGACAACCGCATTAATATAGCCATTGGTAGCATCGCCAATATCGCGTAAGGCGCGTCCCACCACGACTTCTTGAAATTCAGATTGCAGAACTTCGCGCTTGGGAGTACGTCCAACCTTGCGAATGGAAAGATTGGTGTCGATGAAGTTCATGCCACGCATACGCATTCCTTCAAAGACTTGATCGACCTCGGCACGAGCTACTTTGAGCTGCCCATCTAAGCCGAGTGATTGCTGTTCCAGTTCGCGCTGGACATCCTTCACCTTTGTAGTATCAACATTGACCAAATCAGCCTTGCGCTGAATACTAGTCTGAGCCGTATTCACAAGATGAGTTGCCATATCTAACTGCGCCAACAATTTTTGCTGGGCAGGCGGCGCTTCGTTCAACACGCCGCGCAAGTGAGCGCGTACCGCTTCGATGCCACCCGGATCACCGACGGTAGCGCCTTCTTTTTTAGCATTGAGCGCTTCACGAGCCGACACCATAAACATCAGTGGGCGCATATCGAGCAATTCTGATGCCTGCTGTTCAATGAAACGGCGAACTTCGATCTGCTCTTTGGGCTGAAGCAGATCAATCTGGTTAACCACCAGCACAATCTTTTTGCCATATTTTTTTGCCAGATCCAAATACGTGCGCTCGGTTTCTGCAAAAGCGCGTTTGGCGGAGATTACAAAGATCACCAAATCGCTACGATGCAAAAAGGATTTCGCTACGGATTCATGCTTCTGGAATACCGAGCCAGTACCGGGGGTATCCACTAGCGCAACTCCGGGCGCACCGGTATTAGGATGAGACCATTCGCGAATGCCATCGTCTCGGATGACAGGCTTGCGATCCAAGTCGCCGTAGTGAATGATTTCAATCGCCTCGGTCGTTGGCGTGATACCTGTCGGTAAAAGGCTATCACCCAACATGGCATTGATAAAAGATGATTTACCAGCGTTAAACTCGCCGATAATCACAACCAAAAAGAACATATCGCGCAAGTCATGCGCAACATCTAAAAGGCGTTGGCGATTTTCCTGCGCCACATCGCCTAAATCTGCGAGTGTTGATCCGATGTCTGTCAGCAAGCGAATTTCTTCTTCGCGCAATGCTGCCAGCGTTCCATCCAGCGTATTGAGCATGGTCAATATGTAAGACCTCTCTATCCGAGAATACCCTTTTTACCCATTTTAGCGAGTGCTGCTTCGATACTGACGATTTCATGATCGGCAGCCTGCAACTTTGCCAGTTGTTCTGTCTGAATTTGCGTTTGTGCGGTTATCAGCCGTGTAAGGGGTTGAATCGCGTCTTGACGCAAACGCATCCCATAATCAATTTGTTTATCGGCTGCACGTGACAGCGCATCAATATAACGTCCACGCAATTTTAGAATGCGGTTGGTAAAGCCTGTTTGCAAGATACGTCCACGCAACGGCATATACAAGAGTGCAATCAAGCCTAGACCAATCAATACGAGCAGCAAGATTATTTTGGATTGCGAATCGGTAATTTGTGTTCCTAGTGCGACAATCCCGAAAATAATTAACAGTAGCTCAAAGACAGCGAGATAAAGCATTGAGTTCCGCAAGATTTGCTCTAAGCGTCCGGTTTCATCCTGACGGGCTTCATCTTCAATGGTTTCTAGCGTAGGACGCACATCTTGGAGTGTACTACGATCATATTTGATTGGCGCTTGAACGCTGCCAATTACTTTACCGCTAATTGATGTTGGAAGTGCCTCAATTTCCTTACGAGCATACTTCACCAAATCATCAATATCTTGAATATCTTTACCTTCCAACCGAGGGGGCAATTTATCGGCAACCACAGGCAATTCACGCACAGGATCGAATGCCTTATGACGTTCAAAAGCGACATTGGTATATGAACCACCACGGCGGAAGATACGCGACAATCCGACAAGTTCACCTACCCCTCCCCACAGCGAGCGAAAGGCGTTGTTGAAGCGGAATGTGTCTTGAATCGCGGCACTACCACGCGCTGCAATCGCATCAAACTGTTCAGTGATTTCGGTATTGATGTCACGCACCGCTTTATCTTGATCACGTTTTTGGGCAGCTAACTGCTGCTCAATGTTGATGGTGATGCCTTGATATTGATCTAGTGCCGATTGATTGGTTCGCACAGCAGTCAATGCATTTTGATTGACATTCTTAGCAATCTGCAAGGGTGTTTGCAGCTTTTGTCGCAGCCGTGCCACATCATTCAGTTGATCGTCGAGATATTCTTCAATGCGGCTTAGACCAGAGGCTTTCCATGCAACTTTGTCTAATTCACCGTTGTTACGAGCAGCCTGTCCCTGCTTAGCAGAAACTAGCCAGACATCCGGTTTGAAACCAAGCCGCGATTGACTCTGATCCATAACATAATCATGAACAGTTTCCATCTCTTCGGCAGAAAGTAAGTCGGCCTGATTGATAACGAGAATTACCTTTTTGCCGTATTCTTTGAGCTGCTGGATATATTCCAAATTCTTGGCTGTCATAGCCTGTGTTGCCAACATAACCACCAGCACAACATCCGCATTGTGCAGAAATTGGCGGGTAATTTGCTCGTGTTTCTGGAAGATCGATTCAAGGCCGGGGGAATCAACCAGACTGACTTTTTGGAGCAATGGTGCGGGATACAAAAGTGTATCTGCCCCATCACCGCCACTTAGCCGCTGGGTTTGTTCACCCCAACGCAAAATAGTAATCTTGTCTGTGGTGGGTACTGGGCCAATGGTCAACAAATCTGGCTCACCGAGCAACGCATTAATGATGCTCGATTTACCAGAGTTGAACGGTCCCACAAGTACAATCAAAAAGGGATGGTCAGCATGGAACAATGCATCACGCATATGTCCTAACCGATCATCACCCAAATTATCAACTTTGGGAAGAACTTCGAGCAAACCTGTAATCAATTCGTATTCGCGGCGACGAATGGTTTCGTATTCGGTCGCCAGTTTGGTGTCAACGTTTACCAGTGCCAAGTAGCTTCACCCTATTCTCTTTACAAGCCGACATGCACTTTGTTTGTTATACTACTATACGCAATAGCAGAGTGTACCCCGCTGTAGCAAACAACACTATAGCATATCCTTATCAGAAAAATATAGGACAACCTTACCGAAAACGGAGCAGGTGACAGTCGAATGGATGCGTTGCAACAAAAAGAACACGAACTCGAATTAGTCATGCGCCTCGATCAAGTGCGTGACACACTAAACGATGATGGTGATCCACAAAATATGTTTGATGCGCTTGTGAAGCTGCTTCATGAATGGTTCAATTGTTCAGCCGCAGCAATTATGCTGGTGGCAGAAACCAGTGATGATGTCGACCTTATTGCGGCGACAGGTATGCCGACTCATGTAGCCTTGGAGCTATGCCAAACAGCAATACAGCAAAGTGGCAGTAATTTATTAACGACTGCTCCTTGGAAGAATACGCTGGCTATCCAAATCGTACTTGATGATTATCCGTTGGGCGGATTTGTGCTAGGGCGTGACGAACAACCGTTTAGCGAAGGGGATATGACGGAAATTGCGCTCGCAGAAAGTCAACTTGACTCAGCGATTATGCAGGCACGCATGACATGGAAGTTGGGGCAGCGTAACCGTGAACTCGAAGCGATTTATGAAATCGACCGATTACGCGATCGAACGAGCACCGAAGCAGAACTTATCCGAGATTTTACAGCCGTAGCCAGTGAATATTTTAAGGCAGACTTCTGCCTAATTTTACTAGCGCAACCCAATAGCAATGACATGATTGTCCGCAGCATTGTTGATAAGCATGATTTATCACCGGCCGTATTGGCAGAAATTCAGCGAAAAGCGGCACAACTTACGATACCCCAAGTGATCAGTGCTGATGGATCCACCCACCTAACCTTGTTAGCCGCGCCGTTCGTTGTGGCGGGAACCCGATTAGGCGCAGTCGTTGTTGGGCGTGAAGAAGCTTTTAGTATTGGTGATCATCGATTACTGCATGCCATGATGACCCAAATGGACTCGGCAGTTGTTTACGTCCGTGTCCTACAACAACTGACGCAACGCAAGCGCGAACTCGAAATTATCTATAAAATCGACCATATTCGTGACCAAGAAAAAGACCTCGATTCAATGCTGCAAGCCGTTCTTTTTGAACTGACGCAAACTATTTCAAGTGAAATGGGTTACATCATGCTCTATAACGAAGGCGGCAACCAAGAACTTGAAATGCGAGCAGTCACGGCTGACGGGAAAGTCGTTTCACCCAATTATCAAGAAGTTATCCAGACTATTTCCCGATCCGCACTTGAACAAGGCAAGATGATTTACGGTAGTCAAACTGGGAGCGAAGTCCGCAGTTATATCGCAGCACCGCTCATTCTGAATGAGCGAATTATAGGCGTGATTGGCATGATCAACAGCAGTAACGGCGATGATTTCTCCGACGAAGATCGCAACATGATGCACGCGATTACCAGTCAGGTTGATACTGCTATCTTCGAGCGCATGGAACAACGGCGAATGCGAACCATTCTCAGCCGTTCGGTCGATCCTAAAGTAGTGGAACACCTGCTCCAAAAAGCAAATCTTAACGTACTCGACGGAGAACGCGTTAATCTATCAGTTCTCTTTGCAGACTTGCGCGGTTCAACCCGATGGGCAGAGCAAGTAGCTCCAGAAGAGTTTGTTGCGACACTCAATTTATTTCTAGGGCAAATGACAGACATCATCCTCGAATTTGGGGGCACACTGGATAAATTTGTGGGCGATGAAGTGATTGGCCTTTTTGGTACGCCCGTACATCAAGAGGACCATGCCTACCGTGCGGCTGGCGCAGCATTAAAAATGCAAGTTGTACACAAAGAATTACAAGTCCGTCTAGCCGAGCAAGGTCGTTTTCTGCCTGATATGGGAATTGGCATTAGCTCAGGTGAGGCGATTGCAGGCGAAATTGGTCACCGAATCCGAAGTGAATTCACAGCCTTGGGCAATGTGGTTAACTATGGATCACGTTTATGTGGGGCAGCCTCTCCTAAACAAATTCTCATCAGCGAAACCACTTATCAAATGATTTCTCGCTTCGCACATGTCAATAACCTTGGTGAGCAATCGTATAAAGGTATTCAACGTCCCGGTCCCACATATGAAATTCTTTCCATTCAATAGGCGATCTCATGCTGAACGATTCGATACACTACATCGAGAATAAGCTCTACTGCGACGAGGTATCAGTACAAAGTATTGCTGATGAGATTGGGACACCCGTTTATATCTACAGTCTGAAACGGGTTCTGGATAACCTCGCACATATCAAAGCCGCATTCGGTGAACTGAATCCTCATATCCACTACAGCGCAAAGGCAAATGCAAGCCTGTCAGTGCTCCATACGATAGTCAATGCAGGTGCAGGTATTGATGCAGTAAGCGGTGGTGAGATATATAAGGCGTTACAAGTGGGGACAAAACCAGAGGATATTGTTTTCGCAGGTGTCGGAAAGACACGCGATGAACTGAGATATGCACTGGAACAAAATGTTGGTTGGTTCAATGTAGAGAACATTTTAGAACTCCAGCACATCAACGATTTAGTAGCTGAGTTGGGACGTGAACCAGCACGGGTGGCTCTACGTCTCAATCCTGATGTGAACGCATCGACTCACCATCATATCGCGACCGGACATAAAGCGGCTAAGTTTGGTTTATCAATCGAGACCGTTAAAAATCTACTGGCTCAACGCGCCCAATATCCCAATGTGCGTATTGAAGGCATTCATATCCACATTGGAAGCCAACTTCATGATACCGAGGCCACACGGCAAGCGGTGAAAGTTGCTTTAGATTGCATCACTCCCTACCCTGATATTCGGACGTTCAACATCGGCGGAGGAATGGCGGTTCGTTATTCACCGGACGAGCAAATTCCACGCTGGGAAGATTTCGGGGCAGCGATTACGCCTCTCCTTAAAGACTATCAAGTCATTCTTGAGCCGGGGCGTTCAATCATCGCGGATGCAGGAATGCTGGTGATTTCGTTGTTGTACGTTAAGGAGCAAGGCGGCGAACCCATTTACATCACAGACGGCAGTATGGCGGAATTGATACGCCCTGCCCTATATGAAGCCCATCACGAGATTGTACCTGTGACGAAAGCAACAGAAGGCACTCCAGAGAAAGCTTATCACATCGTCGGGCCGGTATGCGAAAGTGCAGATGCTTTGGGACATGAAATTCATTTGCCAGAAATGGAAGCAGGCAGCTTACTTGCGGTGTTGACCGCTGGTGCATATAGCATGACGATGGCAAGTAATTACAACCAGCGTACCCGTCCGCCGGAAGTGGTTGTGACAGAAGATGGCAAGTCATGGCGCTTGGCGCGACGACGCGAGACATGGGAAGACCTAACAGCGACCGAAATTATCTGAGCTAGCGAAAGACTGTCCAACTAGCCTCGGTGTCGATAAAAAAGATCAGCTATACTGGAAACATATTTTCCCCAAAACAATAGGTGGATAAAATGCGCGTCTTTATCAATTACGCCCATAGTGATCTAAATGCCGTTGAGCAAATTGCGGCGTTTCTCCATACGGAAAACCACGATGTTGGTTCCGAGGAAAAACTCCTACCCGAACATGATTGGACAGAAAAGCTCAGTGAACAAATCGATGCAGCGGATGCCGTTATTTATGCAATTTCACCGGACTCGTTGTCTTCGGAATGGTGTCAATGGAGTTTAGGGCAAGCATTAAAATCTGGGAAAGCGATTATCCCGGCACTGTTACGTGAAAGTGCGTCATTGCCAGAAAGTTTGGCAGCACTCCCCTATATTGATGTCGCAGGGGGCATGAGTGACGAGGATAAAACGGCACTACACGATGCGCTGGCAAACCTTGCATCTTACAAAGTAGTACTCGATCAAAGTGTATCCGTTCCAGATTTGCCCAATGGCATTCCTGCACAGGCCGTCGGAACGATCGACATTAGCCGCGCAACCTCTCCAAGACCGGTACTGCTACCGAACCTCCTCCATATTTTGCCACCACCGTTTGAATGGTTGGATATTCCAGCGGGTGAAGTGACCTTGAAAGATGCAAGTGATGATGGTGGGTCAAAGGGTGGAATCTTTAAAGTGGGTGGTTTTGCGATTGGCAAATATGCCATCACGAACGCCCAATATCGCGTATTTTTAGAAGATAGCAAAGGCTATAACAGTGAGCGCTGGTGGGATTTTTCGGACGCAGCGAAAGCATGGCGACAGGAAAATGTGAATGTGCCAGATGTTTCGGATGATGCAGACAAACCGGTGGTTGGTGTCTCATGGTTTGAAGCAGTGGCTTTCTGCCGCTGGTTAAATGTGCGAGTGCGACCGGGATTGGCAATGGCGAACCGCGACATGCCGGGGCATGTCCAGCCCAGAACTTCTCTACCAACAGTGGCACTACCAACCGAACAACAATGGCAGCATGCGATTGAAAACGACGGTGAAGCAATGGATCTCAGCGGAAATGTACTGGAATGGTGCATGAATAACTGGGGAACGGATAATGTCGTTTTGGGTGGTGATGTTGAGCGTGTTGTGCGTGTCGGTTCAACAGAACATGATGCGGAAACCCGCCTGACACATCGTGATCTTGCAAAGCCTGATTCACAGAATACGGAGTTTGGTTTCCGTGTTGTGTGCTATTTGCCACAATAATCGTGAAAAGGCGAACCTAGATGGTTCGCCTTTCAAACAAAACCGCTAATTGAGTAGTAGATTGCCTTCCAGCTGCTTGTCAAAGGCGATGCCCCGCAACTCGGTGATTTGATCACGTAGCGCAGCAGCTTTCTCGAATTCGAGGGCTTGAGCAGCAGACTTCATTTCCTTTTCGAGTTCCTTGATCATCTTATTGACATCTTCTTTTGGCAACAAGGAGAGATCTACTCCGCTTTCAACATTAGCCTCAGCTTCAACCATTGACTTGACACGGTCAGTCAGATCACGCACTTGTTTGATGATGGAGGTCGGAATAATGCCGCGATCTTCATTATGCTGCTGTTGAATCGCACGGCGACGATTGGTTTCATCAATCGCGCGTTTCATAGAGTCAGTCATGCGGTTGGCGTACATGATGACTTTACCCTCAACGTGACGGGCAGCGCGTCCGATGTTCTGGATAAGCGCTGATTCAGACCGTAAGAAGCCTTCTTTATCGGCATCCAGAATGGCAACAAGCGACACTTCGGGTAAGTCTATACCTTCGCGTAGAAGGTTAATACCGACCAATACATCGTAGATCCCTAAGCGCAAGTCCCGCAAGATTTCGATTCGCTCGATGGTCTGAATCTCAGCGTGGAGATATTGGGCACGAATACCCATTTCGTTAATGTAGCCTGCTAATTCTTCCGCCATACGCTGGGTCAGCGTTGTGACCAACGCACGTTGTCCTTTTTGAACACGTAACGCGATCTCTTGTAGCAAGTCGTCGATCTGACCTTCGATGGGACGAACAAATACTTCAGGGTCAAGCACACCCGTCGGGCGAATGACTTGCTGGACAACGGCTTGACTAATTTCGCGTTCGTAGGGGCCGGGTGTCGCGGTGGTATAGATGGTCTGCCCCATCCGTGTTTGGAACTCATCAAAACTCAAGGGGCGATTATCAAGAGCGCTCGGTAGACGGAAACCGTAATCCACCAATGTGGTCTTACGCATCTTATCGCCGTTGTACATGCCGCGAAGCTGCGGTACGGTCATATGGCTTTCATCAATGACCAACAGGTAATCGCTAGGGAAATAATCGATGAGCGTTGACGGTGGGCTTCCTGCCGGACGCTGGTCGAGATGGCGTGAATAATTTTCGATACCCGACGAATAGCCGACTTCACGAATCATTTCGAGATCATAGCGGGTGCGTTGTTCGATACGCTGCGCTTCCAAGAGTTTGCCTTCACGCCTAAAGTTGTGAATGGTTTCTTCCAGTTCAACCTCAATGTCATGGACAGCTTGCTTGGTCTTCTCTTCATCGGTAACGAACTGCTTGGCAGGGAAGATTTTGATTTCCTTAAACTCATTGAGGATTTCACCTGTTAAGGTATCAAACTCCACCATGCGTTCGATCTCATCACCAAACAACTGGATCCGATAGGCTGTTTCCGCATACGCAGGAACAATTTCAAGGGTATCCCCACGCACACGAAATGTTCCGCGATGAAGATCAAGATCATTACGTGAGTATTGAATCTGTACCAGCTTACGGAGGAGCGTATCACGGCGAATAGTCTCACCGACTTTAAGTTCGACGGTGGAACGTCCCCATGCCTGCGGGCTACCGATACCGTAAATACAGGAGACAGAGGCGACAATCAACACATCGCGGCGTGAAAAAAGCGCGGCGGTGGCGGCGAGACGCAGACGGTCGATCTGCTCATTGATTTGCGTTTCTTTTTCGATGTGTAAATCCATACGCGGGACGTAGGCTTCGGGTTGGTAGTAGTCGTAGTAGCTGACGAAATACTCAACCGCGTTTTTAGGGAAGAACTCTTTAAACTCAGAATAGAGTTGGGCTGCTAGAGTCTTATTATGGGCGAGAACCAAAGTTGGTTTTTGTACTTGTTGGACAACTTGGGCTATTGAAAAAGTCTTACCCGTTCCGGTCGCGCCGAGCAAAGTTTGATGCTGTAGACCTTTTTCAAGACCATCAAGTAAGCCAGCAATTGCGGTAGGTTGGTCACCCGTGGGTTGGAACTCCGAGACAAGCTGGAAGGGGGGCATGTCAGGCTCCGTTTCAGAACGTCAGTTCGTAATTGGATTGGGAATTATAGCGGATAAACGAGGGATGGCAAAGGGTGTATTCGCTAAAAAACCTCTCATAATTAGCATTTTTAGCTTAAGAAATCGACTGTTTTTTAATAACAAACATTGTCTGATTTTAGTAGTTGAAGCTAATGGCTGCAAAATAAGGATATATCATTCGCTAATGCTGAACTTGTAGGGCTGAGGTGTGACTCAGCCGTCTCAATATGCATCCAACTAATCATCTTCCGTTGCTTTAAGGTTGGTGTAATTCCATCGGGAAATTATTACCTTAGCTTCCTTCCTCAGGCGGCTCATATTCATAATAACTCTCCTTTCCCGTGCGTAAGTTCTCCATATTACGCCATAAACTTTCAACTACACCACAAACAGTCACTTCGAGCAGATATCCTAAGTTTATTCTGGTGTCTGTATCTTGAATGTTTTGTGGCAAAGGTGACACACTTAACTCGAGGATTCTCACGACGATACTATTGGGTGAGAGCGAAACTCCTGAGAGGGAAACTCCCCCATGTACGCCATTATAAAGTCGCTGATGAAGTTGATCCTCAAGTTCTTCAGGAAATATGCGCTCATAATTTAGTTCTATCGACACATCGGCATAAGGATCAGCAGGTGTCTCAATTTGGACGATCATTTGAATCTCTATATCTCCCTGTAGTTCAGTTTTATAGTGACTTGTGACCCTTTGCTCGCTTATCATATAGACTTCTCCACTTAACCTACACCTAAAATTAGTACTTACTGTATTTTCAACATAGTTGGCTAGATTACCGATGTTTAGCCATTGGTTGCAATGGCTACTCCTATTGTGAGACAATGCTCAATTAGAACACGTATCCTCAATTCACCATTGACACTGCCCTACCCGACTGCTATTATTCTTCTCATACGATGCGGGGTAGAGCAGTGGAAGCTCGTCGGGCTCATAACCCGGAGGTCGCAGGTTCGAGTCCTGTCCCCGCTACTCATGGTGATATAGCTCAGCCGGCTAGAGCGATGCACTCATAATGCATAGGTCCCTGGTTCGAGTCCAGGTATCACCACCATAAGTGGACAAGTAAAACCTCTCATCTGAGGTTTTTTTGTTGTCTATTTCCAGTTAAAAATTTCTCTCAAAGTTATGTTCTCAATATTCGCAAAAATTGCATATTTCCCGCCGAAATGTCTGGCGGGAAACACGGTCAATGCCGCTGAATCGACAATATTGACTGGCGGCTGGCACGGCTGATGCCGCTGAGCGCAGCGAATGGTTCGGGTATGTCCGCCGCGTCGCAATTCACGTGCTGTTGCAGCGGACATACGGGAATGATCCGCCAAATATGCAAAACAATTGCAGTAATGTAGAACGTGACTGCCTATCAATTCCCGTTGACCAGCATACACACACGAACAAGTATTCTAATACAAATTTGCGGTTTTGATCGTTCGAAGTCGGTTAGCATCCTGTTTGAGAAAACAAACGAATGGCCGCTTGAACACGTTTTTTCTAGTTTTTCAGGTCACCTGTTCAAGCCGTTTTTCTTAATCTTGATCCTATTTCTCGGCTTAGAATTGTCAAATGACCCGAAAAACCGTAATAATTCCATTAATGTTGCCTGTTATCACCTGTTTATCAGGCACATTTCAGCTTTTTTACCAACTCGCCAACTGCTAAATCACAAATTGACCGTTTTGATAGAATAGTTCGCCATCAACATGAATAGTGCTGTTGTTCCGCATATCGCAAATCATGTCCCAATGCACAGCACTCCTATTGTTACTTCCGGTTTCAGGATAGCCCATACCGATTGCCATATGAACCGTGCCGCCGATTTTCTCGTCAAAGAGAATGTTGCCTGTGAAACGGTTGATGCCAAAGTTGGTACCGATAGCAAATTCACCGAGGTAACGTGCCCCTGCATCCGTGTTCAATTGAGCCTGCAAAAGGTCGTCATTAGCTTCCGCTTTGGCATAGACAACCTTGCCATTTTCAAATTTCAGTTCGATACCTGAGACTGCCCTACCCGCCACAATACTCGGATAATCGAAGCGAATCCAACCATTCACCGAATCTTCGACCGGGCCAGTGAAGATTTCGCCGCTGGGCATATTTTTGTGACCATCGCTGTTGATAAACGTCCGTCCATCAATTGACAGGGTGATATCAGCGTTCGGGCCTTGCAGCTTGACGTTCTTTTTACCCTTGAGCCAATCAACCTTTAGCTGTTGCACTGCCGAGAGTTTACGCCATTCTCCGGCGGGGTCTTCGTGATCAAGGAACATTGAGCCATAAATGAAGTTTTCGTATTCTTCGAAACTCAAATTCGCTTCTTGTGCGCTAGCCTCAGTCGGATACCAAGTACCGACCCACTCGAAATCCAACTTGGCGCTGCGAGTTAAACGGGTGTCTAGCCACGATCTGCGAGCCGCAGCAATTTTTTGGACGCGTTGGGCATCGACATTAGTCATGGCGCGAGTGTTGTTGCTTGAACCAATACGAATATAGATGTCCGCTTTTTCATAGTAGAGGCTCATGCTGGGGTCAAGCCAAGCGATTTGGTCATCATTGGCTTCACGCGCAAAATGACGGGTCATTGTCTCATCGCTGATAAACACCGAAGGATTGCCACCATACTTGAGAACTTCGGCATAAACAGCCCGAAGCGCAGGCAAGGTGTTCACGTCACCCAAAATGCCGACCCACATGCCGGGTTTCACATCGCAGGCGTAATCGACCAGTACATTTGCAAGTCTTTGTAAGCGAATGTCTGTCATGGTTTCCTTTCCTTACATATATTCCTAAACCATCGGCGAAATATACAACTTCATGTCGAGTCCGAAAATATCCATCCAAAGAGCCAATTTAGTACAGATTATTCGAGTAGCCTCTTGGCTTTGGAGAGAACAGCTTCAAAATTGACTTCATTACCAATTTCGGGAACATACTCGGCGTATTGAACGATGTTGTTCTGATCGATAACAAAAGCCGCACGCTGGCAAATCCTCAAATCCGCGACATTAACGCCATACGCTGTCGAGAAATTCATGTCTTTATGATCCGAAAGCGTTTCGACACGTTCGACACCTTCAGCCCCACACCAACGACTCTGGGCATAAGGTAAGTCGGCACTGACGGTCAGCACAATAATATCTTGCCCGAAGGATGAGGCTTCTTGATTAAAGCGGCGTGTTTGTGCTGAACAAACGCTAGTATCCAACGAAGGAACAATACTCAGAATTTTGACCTTGCCAGTATAATCAGATAGTGATTTTGTTGACCAGTTGTTAGCTGTGAGTTGAAAATCAGGTGCTTGATCACCAAGACTCAGTTTATCACCTATAACAGGAAATTCATGTGATCCAATTGCCATTCCGGGACGTGATGACATTCGCAAGCTCCTTTGAAAATTACGATAGAAAATCAAACCGATTTTACGGGGTTAATACGTTCAAATTATAACAGTCATATTGAGACTGTCGACATCACTATACATTCTGCTCAGCTGAGATTAATCTGAATGCCCCGCCCAAAAAAAGGAATAACAACATGAACAATCGACTTCGTGCTTTCGTCATTCTGATCGGCACACTAGCTGTAGCAGTGGTGTTTACGTTCCCGTTATGGCGACCGTTTATTTCGCGCACAGTTGTTAATAATGTGGCATTTCCGGGATTATCAGCTGAACAATCACAGGCTTATCTGAGGTTATCTGATGATCAGCAGCAGCTTTTTCGCGATATGTTGAAAGCCACACCGACTATGGCGGTGGCAATGGCAAGAGCCGCTACCAGCCCTGATATTGTGATACCCACGGAAGAGCAAGGTCTGCCAGTAATGATTAATTCATCAGTGGTAGCCGGTGGGACATTTACGGAAATTGATGCACTACATACAGCTGAGGGAACAGTGACGATTTATCAGTTACCCGATAACACAAGGTTAGTACGACTTGAGGATTTCAAGGTTACGAATGGGCCTGAACTGCACGTGTATCTTGTTCGCAATCCGAAACCGCGCGAACAAAAGGACGTGGGCAACGATTACATTGATTTAGGGGCATTGAAAGGCAATGTGGGCAACCAAAATTATCCTATGCCTACCGAAACCGATTTGACTGCTTACAGAGGAATCATCATTTACTCGGTGCCGTTTGGGGTCATTTTCAGCAGCGCCGAACTGCGCTTAAGTTAGAGTAATCCATGCCGCCAAACACCATCCACCATCGTAGCGACGATTTGGGTGTTTAGAATTTCAGATGGGTGAATTGTACATAAATCGCGGTCGAGTACAACTAAATCAGCCAAGAAGCCGGGAGCAAGTTTGCCCAAGCGCAAGTCCATGCCAGCGGCATAAGCTGCGCCAGTGGTAAAGCCGCGCAAAGCTTCATCGACGATCAAACGGGCTTCAGGATACCAACCGTTTTCTCCGGGGGAACCATCAGGACGCTGACGAGTAACGGCGGCATGAATGCCTTTTAGCGGTTCGAAAGGTTCAACGGGTGAATCTGATCCAAAAGCAACAACAACACCTTGATCAAGTTGGACACGCGGGTTGTAGGCTAAACGTGAGCGGTCACCCCAAACACGATCTGCGGTCAGCATATCGGAGGTGGCGTGCATGGGCTGCATCGAAGCGATAATATCGAGTTCAGAGAGTCGATGGAGATCATTAGGGTGAATGATTTGAACATGCTCGATACGGTGCCGACGAGAAGCCCGACTTTCACCACGCTTGGTTTCTTCTCCACGCACAATTTCAAAAGCATCTAATACGTCATGCACGGCGCGATCACCAATCGCATGAACAGTTGAAGGCAAGCCTGCCGCGCTGGCACGACTCATCAACTCGATCATTTCCTCTTTTTCGATGGTGCTTATGCCGTAGTTATCCGGTTCACCGATATAAGGGTCAATCATGGCAGCTGTATGAGGGCCGAGTGCCCCATCGGCAAACATCTTTAGCGCACCAATTCGAATCCAATCATCTCCAAAACCAAATCGCAGACCAGAATCAATTGCCGCATCCAGCCAGTGTTTATTGATATTTTTGAGGAAACGCAGACCGAGATTGCCGCGTTCCCGCAAAATTTGCACTGCATTCAAGCAAGACGGTTCATCAAAGTCATGAAGGCCGGTGAGGCCATAAGACAAGGCAAGGTCTTGCGCAGTCTTCATCTGATCGGCAATTTGATCCGGCGTGAGCAATGGGATGTGTGAGCGCACCAAGTCCATTGCAGCTAACTCAAGCAGCAGCCCCGTTGGATTACCTTGACTATCCCGAATAATCTGACCACCTTCAGGGTCAGGCGTTGAGGCGGTTACGCCACAAAGGCGTAAGACATAACTATTTACCCAAGCGGCATGAAAACTTTTGGCGACTAGAAATACAGGATGGTTCGGCGCAACGGCATCTAAATCAGCCGCGCACGGGAAAGCAGCACCCGGCCAAATATCCTGAAACCAACCATAACCCGTAATCCACTCGCCAACAGGAGTCGTGGCGACACGGACAGCAACTCGTTCGACGGCAACAGATTTATCCGGCACTTCAAAGACGTTAACTTGACTCAGTGCGCGGGCGGTCTGTTCCCAATGGATATGGGCATCTGTGAGGCCGGGTATTACGGTATAACCTCCAACATCTTGACGCACGGTGTCGGCAGAAGCAAAGCCTAATATGTCGGAATCCGAACCAAGAGCAACAATCCGATTATCGCGAATACCAATGGCTGAAACATGAGGCTGCGACGCATCTAAGGTAATGATATTGCCATTAAACAAAACACGATCAAAAAGGCGCATGTCTCTGTACCTCGATTAAGGCTGCTTGAACCTCAACAGCCGTTGGCGCGCTTTCCAAACCCATACGAGTCACAGAAATGGCAGCTAAACGAGCGGCAACCTGAGTCGCAGCTAAATAATCACCATGCAAAACATGGAGTGACGACAACAAACCCGCCGCAAACACATCCCCTGCCCCGGTGGGATGTACCAGTTCGACCTGCAAAGTTGTATAATCTGTAGGTTGACCATCGTGGTAATAAGTACCGCCTTTTTCGGCGCGGGTTACAAATAAATGATGTACAGCACCTGCAAATTCCTGTTCGAGTTCAGGGGCTTCGGCAACATCTTCTTCACTAAAAACTACTATATCAATATCTTTGAGGATATCTACATCAAACCAACGTTTGAAGCGCACACGACCATCAGAATCCCACTTTCGCAGCCAACCTTGTAAGGTCAACATTACAGTTGCATTCTTAAATTGGTGGGCAATACTAGGATCAACTTCATCAGTGAGAGGAGCGAGATGTACTAAAGGCGCGTTTAACCAATGGGTAGGTATATCAGCCGGAGTGATTTTGGATGCAACTGCCCGCAAATATTGAATACGACCGGAGGGGTTGTAAATATTTTCAAAGGTACTGGTATTTTGGGCAGGTAGAACGGCTATTTCTGATACAAATGGCAGCAGTTGATCTAGCAACGGTTCGTTGGGAGCAGTGCTTGTGAGAATTCCTGCTTTAAGACCAAATGAATGAATAACCCGGGCAGCATAAGAAACTGTCCCGCCGAGTAAACGCCCGGCGGGGGTTAAGTCAGCAGTAGCATGTCCAATGAGCAGGTAGTCAGGAGTCACACTCATACAAACGGCTACCGAGGAACAATCGTGACTTTGCGGGAATTACCTTCTCCAACACTTTTGGTCTGAACATCCTCACGGCTACGAAGTGCCATATGCACAATGCGACGTTCATAAGGAGGCATGGGTTCCAGCGCGACTGTTCGCTTGGTACGAGAGGCTTGATCTGCCATACGGATTGCAAGATCATGGAGCATCCGTGAACGCTTGGCTTTATAGCCTGCAGCATCAACAACGATATTAGCGCGGTGTTGAAGTTCACGACTTGAAATCAAACGGGTGATGTATTGAAGCGCATTCAGCGTTTCACCACGCCGCCCAATAAGTGAGTTCAGATTAGGACCTGTGATGTCTAAAAGCCAAGGATTGCCTTCACCATCTTCTGGTTTAAGGGCACGACGAACAATGATTTCCGGACGCAATATTTGCATTTTATCCAGTAGTTCACCGAGAACCACTTTAGCGACCCGAACATCTTCATCCAACAGAGCATCATCGGTGATTTCCTGCATATCTTCCAACAGTGAAATACCTTCATCCTCATCGACCTCAGCCGAAAAAGATTCTTCTTGCTCTTGCTTTCCACGCGGCGCATTAGAAGCGGCAACTGGTGAGGCTGGTGGTGGAGTTGTTACGGGTGTGGGCACAGGAGCCGCAGGGGTACGGAATAACTGCAAGCGAACGCGTGCAGGTCTAGCACCCAAACCGAACATGCCACGACTTGGCTCTTCTAAGACTTCAACAATGACATCTGTGGGCGATACTCCACCCAGTTCCGCCAATCCTTTGCTGATAGCTTCCTCTACGCTTTCGCCCGTCGTTTCGATGGAGCGTTCAGAACTCATGGATTAAATTCCTTGTTGCAAACAAAATTGCGGCTGCCGATGCTGCCGCATAACAATTTATTTTGCGGGTTTCGCCTTCGGCGACTTTACCCTTGGTTCAGAAGCCTTTCCATTCGACTTCGTATCTGATTTCGACTCCGTTTCACTGTCGTCGGTAATAGTCGTACCAGACATTAAGCCCACAGAACGTTCGGCTTCCAATTTGGCTTTGAGGGTTGACTTGCCACCGGGGCCAACAGGAACCGGTGCGGGCCTGGGATTGCCACCACCAATCTTAAATGGCAGTAGGCTTGCCCATGTGAACTTCGTCTTACTACCACGTGCATACTGTACTATACCCATAACGTTCGAGACGATGAAGTAAACTGATAAACCAACTGAAAATGAAAGCGAAAACATACCCATCATCAACGGCATGATGGTGGTCATTGATTGGGTCATCGCAGCCGCTTGATTAGACTTGCCCTCTTCTGCTGGTGCAGGAGGTGGTGTCATCATCTTTGACTGCAGATAAGAAGTAATGAGCACCAAAACAGGGAATATCAAAGCATAGGTTGGATTTGCAGTCGGAGCCTGTGTCAAATCCATACCAAACCAGATGTTATTCAAAGGTACGAGTCTATCAAGACCGGGCAGCATGAAACGCCCTGACAAATCAAGGAGTTGAAGTGGTGTAGCAGCTAATGCGTGTGAAATAGCCTGATACAGACCAATCCAGATTGGAAGCTGGATAATCAGTGGCAAACATCCACCGACAGGATTTACACCATATTCGCGATACAACTTCATCTGTTCTTGCGACAGCTTTTCGCGATCATTCTTGTACTTTTCCTGCATCTTCTTTAACTCTGGCTGAAGCTCAGCCATCGCCTTCGATGCTCGCGTCTGTTGTGCCGTCAATGGATAGGTTATTAGACGTATGAGAACAGTAAATAGAATGATAGCAATCACTGAACTGTTGAACAACTGATACAAGACAGTCAGGGCAGTGATAAACGGATTAAGGATTAAATCCCACATGGATAAAAGACTCCCTCAGCTTTACTGGAAATTGTAAGACCACTTCGCCTCACCGTTATCTAGCGTATAAGCCGCTAGTAACTGGGTGGTCGAAGTCGTACTGACAACAATATACGGTTTGGGAATATCCACGCCATCCCCCGGCTGGATGAGCAACATATCGGATAGAATAGGTGCAGACAATTCGCGCACCAATGGCTTTCCATCTGACCCCATAACTGATGTTCCATCAGCACGCTTTAACCAATATAACTTTTGGTCGCGCGCACCAACAATGATAACATCACCGATAATAAGTGGTGTAGCACGGATAGCACCAGCGGCCACCTTTTGCGTCCACACAGGTTGGAGGTTATTGGCGGTATCAAAGGCGTAGAGGTTACCACCGAGATCACCAATGTAGAGAATACCGTTATCAATAACTGGTGTTCCCCAAACCCAATCACTCGTGGGCTTCTTATTCAGGATTTTACCATCGGTTGAAATTTCAAAAATTTGTCGGGCAAAACTGCCGATATAGAGCTTGCCATTCGCGAAGAGTGGCGTTCCAGTGACAGCACCTTCTAGGTCAAGCTTCCATTTTTGCTCACCGGTATTTGAATCTACTGCATATAGGAAATGGTCAAGCGATGAAAAATAGAGTGTGTTGTCGACCAACAAGGGTTTGCTCCACACACCATGTTCAGTGGAGGTCTTCCACTTAAGATCCAGTGTGTTGCGATCCAGTGCAACCACATCTTTAGCGTTCAATGCCACGTAGATAAACTTGTCATTGGCAATCATATCGGTGACCGAATGACCGGAATAACCATCAATGGTTCGGCCTTCAGCATTCGTCGCCGTCGCTAATGTGGTGTCGATTTTGTAAATACGTTGGTCGTAGGAAATGGCCAACATATCCTGATTATCAAGTGACAAAGGAGTTGTGTAGAACTGTTTGCCACCGGTTGGGCGAAAATCCCAGGCACGAAGTTTCCCCTGATCATCAGGAGGACGATTTTCACATTTGGCATCTTTCAATACAACAGGTGTACCATCAGCCGGATTAACCTGAACGATGCGGTCGTTGTAGGCTACAACGATACTCTCAACGGTCTTATCACCACAAACGCTCTGTAACAGGCTAACCGCAGGCCAGCCTGTTCCCAAAGGAGCAGGACCACAAGCAGCAAGCGCAAGACTCAACAATACAAGAGCGCCCCATAATCTAGGGCGCACAAGAAACTGCCGGATATTCAACACATTACTCCTCAAGCTCAGGTACAGGGTCGTAGCCACCGGCATGAAACGGATGACAACGGGAAATCCGTTTGACACCCATCCAACCGCCACGTATAACACCGAAACGGTTTATTGCTTCGTACATATACATAGAACAGGTCGGCTCATAAATGCAGGACGGCGGCAAAAGCGGGGAAATGAAACGCTTATAAAAACGAATCATCGCTAATGCTACAATTTTCACCCTTCACTGCTTTCCACTAACATTAAATTGGCCTGATGAAACATTTCAGTCAGTATACGATTCACAATCTCAAATGGTTGCTGCGTTAGGGGTTGACGTACTACCAAGACAACGTCAAACCCACTCCGCAGATGAGGATTCAGCTTACGGATCACTTCACGCAACAAACGACGCGTCCGATTACGTACCACTGCTCCACCCACACGCCCTGACGTCACTAACCCGTAACGATTATGGCTCAAACCATTTGGTAAACGGCTCATCAGGACATAGCGGTTCTGAGTAGCAGTTCCCTTTTGGCGAAGTCGGGTGAAATCTTCTGTGTGACGAAGCCGGTAGCGTCGTTCCATAGTAACGAAAGGTTAAGCGTTCCAGTTGACCTTTTTAACATGATTGGGGGTCACGCTTAGGACGTGACGACCAGAACGACGACGACGAGAAAGAACCTGTCGTCCCTTGCCGGTTTGCATACGCTGGCGGAAACCGTGTACACGCTTACGGCGACGAATTTTGGGTTGATATGTCCGCTTGGTAGACATGCGGTAGTTACCTCATTTTGCTTGTATAATCACAATGAAAGGTAAGTATATACTACGGGTATGCGGTGGTCAACCCGACGCTTGCATGTAACGTATCATGTAAAGTATAATTGAGGTTCAAACTAAAATTTATTTTGCTACAATTCCCCCGCATAACCATCTGGAGAATCTAAACCTTGATGATGCCAAGCCATCACTGGGCGCGTAATTTCACGGTCGAAAAAGACGACATTGAGTATCTGACGAATCTGCTGCTGGAACGAGAAACCCCTCTCGACACAGAAACTTTAACCCGTGTTCTCATTGAGACACGTATCACTAAAGAAGTAGCAATCCTTCGCCAGCGCTACCAAGATGCTCGCGTCTATGATCCTGCGCGCTCCTACGACATTGGACAGAAGCTCATATTCACCGAATTCGATTACGAAACGGGGGTAGTTGTTAGTAAGCGTGCTGGCAATAACCCTGACTACGGCACATTCAATGTGGTTGCCGTGCAATTCGATGATGATGACTTAAACATTGACCAGAAACATCGTGAGTTTGCCTCTGAACTTAGTGTTGAACATGATCTTAACCAAGAGAGTGATGTAGACGACTCGATTGGCTCGGTCAATGATTTGAATGCTACAGACATATTATCCACATCTGGCAAAGAAATTATCAAAAAAGTTGAGGAAAAACTACGTTCCTCGCCTGATTTGATTTATATGGCACGCAAATGGTTCCCACGTGATCTCTTAATGGATGTCAATGTGGGGCATTTGAATTTAGCTGAGGCAGTCCTCGACATTATGGGTGGCGGCCCAATGACCACAGAAGCTATCCTCAATGAAATGGGTGGGTTGGGCAAAGCTCCAATGGCGCTGCAAGTCTTTTCGCTGAATTACGCACTTAACAACGACACTCGTTTTGACGAGGTTGGTCCAACGGGTGAGGTGCTATGGCATTTAACACGTTTAGAACCTGAAGAAGTCCAACGTACTCCGGCGATGTTGCGTTATACCCCGATTGAATATGATCGTAATCTACTGACCAGAGAACTCTTAACAATTGAAGTAGAAATTGACGATGAGCATTCAACAACAGATGATGTCGGTGATATTGACGAAACACAAATCACATTGACCTACCCTCACCGACGTTTGGGAACATTGCCGTTAAGTGACCGCACAGCCGTGATTTTCCCAACCGCAAGGCAAACTCCGCGTGTGGCATTCACCGTGGTTGACGGGCAAGATGGTGAAGAATATCCAGCATGGGTTGTTCGTAAAGACCGCTATGTTTACGGTTTAGCTAAGTTTTATCGCAAACACAAACTGCCTATTGGTGCATATGTAACAGTTAGCAAAGGTGAGACGGCTGGCAAAGTGGTTGTCAACTTTAAAGCACACAAACCGCGTACCGAGTGGATTCGCTTGATTGTGCCAAAAGGCGACCAGATTACCTTTGAGAATCATAAACGCGCTATCGGTGCGGAATATGATGATCTGATGATTTTGGGTGCGGAAGATTTGGCGGGTGTTGATGCGCTGTTCACAAACGCCCAACAACAGAAGAAGAGCCTCGTGTCTATTCTACGGAGTATCATCCCTCCCTTGGGTTTACTTACTCCACAGGGAACCGTTCACGCAAAGACGATTTACAGCGCCGTGAATGTAGTACGACGTTGTCCACCGGGACCCATTTTCGCAGTATTAATAGCAAATCCCGACTTCCAAAACGTCGGTGGAGATTATTGGAAACTCAGTAATGATTAGGGAGGCTGGTTATGACCACCACAACAGGTAAACCCGGCTTTCTGACTAAGCCGACACTCGAAACCAAGTTTCGTGTCGATTACAGCTGGTGGGAAAAAAGCTCTGAAGACTTACGTACTTATCTTCTAAGCCATTTGCTGCAAGAGCAAAGAGAACGGTTAAGTCAGTCAGATGAAGTCCGGACAGTTGATTACATCGACCCGGACACCGGTGAAGTGCTTGAACTCGATGAACTAGGGTTAGCAATACAGACAGCGGCAGAAAATCCCAATTTCATCAACCAACAAACGTCACTGGTCGACAGTGTTTTCCGGGTGTTTTTGGCAAATGGTAATATGCCGATGACTCCAGTCGAGTTAGCCGAACGTACAGGACGTTCTGCCAATACCATTTTGAAGACACTCAGCGGCGGGCAAATTTACAAGGGCATTCGGGCAATTCTTTCGTAGACAACCTTGGAGAGTAGACGCAATGGGCGTGATAAATACCGATAGTACTGGCAAACAACGCAACCAGACCATGCGAACTGTGGCAGAAATCTTACGCCGATTGAGCCAAAAACAGGTGGTTGATGATGAAGTTCGTAATATGACAGCAATGTTGGTCTACTGTTTGCGAGAGATTGAAGCAGGAATCGAACAATCGGCTACAGCATGGGAAAAGCGTGATTATTGGGTGAAGTCTGAAGAACTCCGACAGCGCTGGATGTGGGTCGGCGATATGGCTGACCAACTACGGAGCATGATTTATTCGGAACAGTGGACATTACTGCCACCGATTATGCTAAAATTACTGCCAAAAGTAGCAGACATCAAAATCACCAAAATGACGCGCGATGTGACATTGTGGGATGGCGTTTACGATAAACTTATGCAGGAAAAGCCCGTAAAATAGTTATCAATGAGAATTGAATTGTAAACAAGTGGCGCGGAATTCGCGCCACTTGTTATTTCAACCGAAGTGGTCTTTAAGCCAAGGCAGTAATTTTTCATAATCGGGAACAGCATGACCTTCGTTGGAGCCTTTTATATAATCTCGATCTACGACCAAGCTCTCATAGCGACCACGATTCAAGAGCGCAGGTACAACTATTGTATACATGTCAAACAGGGTTAAATTGGTATCAACTGACGAATGAAGGGCAGCCATAGCTGACGGCCAACGCAGCGGATTAACCAATTTAGCGAGTAAGGCAGAAATGACCTGCTGCTGACGTGCAGCGCGATGGTAATCGTCATCTGCATGTCGAGTACGAGCATAGATGAGCGCTCTTTCACCGTCCATTTGTTGAACGCCGATATCAAACTTCACATATTCAACGCCACCGCTTTCTGTCGGATATTGGTCGTCAATAATGGTGTGTTCAACATCAACAGTAATGCCACCAACTGAATTAACCAATTGGACAAATCCATTGAAGTCAAGTCGAATATAGCGATTCAGTGGAATAGTAAAATCTTGTGAAATTGCTTCCATAACCAAGTTTGGTCCTGTGCCACGTTGCTGTTGCTCGGCAAGAACATTTATGGTGTTAATGCGTTGAGAACCAAAGCTGGGAACTTCAATAAATATATCTCGTGGAATTGAAAACAAACTCAGGCGCAACTGTGCTGGCTTGACACCAACCACCATAATACTATCGGTGCGCGATAAAAATCCTTCATTGGCACGACCGTCTGTCCCCAGAACTAAGATATTGACTGAAGATGGCGGAAAGACAAGATAGACTAACAACGAGATACCACAGCAAAAGAAGGGTGTCAGTAAGAACCAGAGCAGTATCCATCGACGAGGTTGTCGAAAAAATCTTTGGATGTAGCGGGAGCGAATAGGAGGCGTATCCTCAGTTGAGGAAACAGTCATCCAAACACCACACCTAAATCACGCGCCATCTGAACCGTTTCCCCATTTACATCGACAAATTTCATTTTTATGGCATCTTCCATTTTCACTGATGCCATGTGCGTACCCTGTAAAGCAGCCATGTAGCCCCATTTTTCCTCCGCAACCAAATGCACGGCAGCCGAACCAAAACGGGTTGCTAACCAGCGGTCATGTGGTGTAGGTTGCCCACCGCGCTGGACATGTCCTAATACAGTCACACGGACTTCTGAGCCAACACAATCGGCTATTAAATCACCGACAATATGTCCCACTCCGCCGAGACGTGCTCCTTCGCCTTTAATGCGGAACTGCTGTTTGCCACCAATCGGCGCCGCACCTTCAGCAATGATGATGAGGCTGTGATTACGTCCAGACAATTTTAACTGACGAATGTTTTGGCAAACAACTTCAATATCAAAAGGAATTTCAGGGATGAGAATGGCATCCGCACCGCCAGCAATGCCCGCGTGTAAAGCTATCCATCCGGCATCACGCCCCATAACTTCCAAAACCATCACCCGATGATGACTTTCGGCAGTTGTCTGCAACTTATCCAATGCTTCAGTGGCAGTGTTAATAGCCGTGTCAAAACCAAAGGTGATATCTGTGCCGCCGATGTCATTATCAATGGTTTTAGGAACTCCAACGATATGTGCGCCCAAGTTGACAAGTTTGTGTGCAATTGCCATCGTGCCATCGCCACCCGCGACAATCAATCCATCCAAACCGAACTCTGACATACGGGAAATAGCAATATGTGAAACATCTTCATACTCAATTTTCCCATCGGCGAGCTGCTTGGGGTGTGCGAATGGGCTACCACGGTTGGCAGCTCCGAGGATCGTACCTCCACGGGCAAGCAGTTCACGCACATCTTTCTCATTCAAACCGACTGTTGGTTGACCCTCATAGAGTCCATCAAAGCCACGCACGATTCCGACAACATCCCAACGGTAATGATTACGAGCTGTCAGAACAGCCGCGCGAATAACAGCATTTAATCCGGGAGCATCACCACCACCGGTTAAGATTCCAATCCGTTTGGACACATTTACCTCAACTCTTCACTTACTACCAACCATTTTGTGACAATTAGATACCATACGCCGAATATCGTATATCGTGTCGGCTATAGACAGTCTCAAATGCCAATCAACGCCATTAGGATGAATAACGTTTCCAATCGCTACTATCAGGAGACAAAGTGTAAACACCACCTCGCGCATCACTTATGAAAATCATGCCATCTGAGCCTAACTGTACCTGAGGAGTAAAAGGAATTTCAGCTTCGGTAACTGCCCAACCTAAGCGATCACGAATTGTGGATTGCCCGCGCCAGAGTAATCCGAAACCGCGTCGAGGCTGCCATGTAAAAGGTGGTGCATTATTAAAAGCTGGATCAGTATCCGCCATTCCATCAGCAAAAGTGTCATTAAAGACCTGCCAACGCGGTGGATTAGCGCTGTCATAGAGTACGTAGATAGCATCTTGTTGAGCGATCCATATCATTGCTCCGTTTTGAAACTGAAGAAATGCGCCGGGACTGACAAGTGGCGGATTCATGGCACAACTATCAGGTCGTAATCCGCTAAAAAACCATGGTGTCTGACACGTTTGTGCTTGCGGATTGACATTTAGGGCCGTGGGAATTGGTACTACACCGCCAGAAACCACATTCGACGGTGCAGTCACATAAATTACATTGTTGGTTGCCGTTGGAGGCAATGTTGGACGCGGTGTGGAAGTCGGAGTCCAACTGGGTGTAATGGTCGGTGTTAGAGTCGGCGTTTTACTTGGTGGCAGGGTTGGTGTGACCAACACAAAATTTGACTTCGCTGTACTGTTCGCAATTGGTGTAGTCAATTCAACCGTCGAGATAGCAATTGCAATGGGTGATGGTGTCGCACTTAGCGAACGGGTTGGCGCAGGTGTAGTCAGCACGAGGGTAACTTCTTGGACTAATAACGGTCCATTATTAAGCGCACTTCGCTCAGGACTACAAGCCGCAAGCAGCACCAATACTATAAAAGCGATTAACGGGCGTTTGCCCATCCCAATATCCTCAGTTATTAGCCAATTTATCATCCGATTGTATGCGCCAAGAGCCTATTGTGCAATTGGCTTAAAGAGCAGCGTGGGTGTATGCTTGTAGGCATAATGTTATCAAATCAAGAGGATTGGTATGACGAGACGCAGGTCAAGTTATTCTCGCAGCCGCAGTCAAAGTTCCAGTCGTTCGCGAAGCGGCGGATATACCCGAAGCAAGAGCTATGCTGAAGAACGTATCGAACGGTTGACATGGGTTTTTCTGGTATTGGCAATTGCAGGTGTGCAAATTTTACAGCAAGGGGGTATGTTCTTACCCAATTGGACAATTCCTTTTGCTGGATGTGTGGTGTTGCTGGGATCAGGAATGTATCAATATTCCAAACGCTGGCGAGTAGCCCCGACCACATGGTTAGCGGGCGCTTTATTGGCAGGTATGACGCTTATCAATTTATATATTAGCCCTTCTAGTAATTTTCTTGGCATATCGTTGTTGGTCTTTGCCGCCGTGATTGTGATGGGTCTAGTGACGGGTGAAACTTAGACATTGTGTAACAAAGTGGTCGGGCATTCTTTTTTTGACAGTATTAACGGATAGAACATGGCAGATAGTGCACACATTACAACCGTAGAAGATGTCCGCAAGTTGGGACTACCACTTGGAACAAAAGTGGTTGCGGGAGACGGGTTATTAAATCGACCCGTGTCATGGGCAACAGTTTTTTACCCAGAAACCCATGTCACCAATAAGACACTTCAACGAGGTGAGATAGTATTGGTTGCTCCAGCCGAATCAGCTACTTCGGCGGTGGTGAGCGATGTTGAGATTTTACGATGGGCTTCAGACATGCAAGCTGCGGCAATTGTCCTGAGTGAAAATGCTCACTCAACACTCATTGCAGAAGCCAATGCATTTGGGATGACGGTTATGGTGCTGCCCGCTGGAAGCCGGATTCGGTTAGTTGAAAAAGCTGTTATCAGCTTGCTAGTTGATCGTAAAGGACAGATTGAACGACGGGCAACGCAAATCTACCGACAACTTACTCAAATCTCTTCACGTAATGAGGGGATGGCTGAGCTAGTGGGCGCGATGGCGCGGCTCACTAACAAGGCTATTGTTGTTCAGGATAAACGACTGCGTATTATTGAAAGCACCGTTCAACCGCAATTTATCGGGAATTGGGATGACATCGAACAATTCCTCAAGAATGTTTATAACCTTCCAGTAGAAATGCAGGATCGCCAACGTGTGGCGGAAATTGATAATCCGGTGCTGCTGCAATCCATCCCTACCCCCGGTTTGGCACGTTTGGTATCGCCAATTATTACTAAGAATATTGGGCGTGGTTATCTCTCAATTATCGGACGCGACACAGAGCTTGATGATATTGATTTGTTGGTAGCGGAACACGGCGCGGCAGCTTGCGCGTTGGAGATGGCAAAAGCCAAGGCAATTAGCGACACTGAAAAACGACTGCGCGGTACATTCCTTGATCGGTTGCTTATTGGTGATGTGAGTTTGCAAGAAGCCATTCGCCAAGGTGAGAGGTTCGAGCATGACATGACGCAAACACATCTCGCAATTGTGTTAGCGTGGCAAGGTGATAAATCTCCATCTAACCGACGGTTGGAAACATTAGTTAATGGTGTGGTTGCCAGCCAACATGCCAGCGCATTAGTCTGGCAGCGCGAACGAGAAAACGAACTACTTGTGTTTCATGCAACCTCCTCGGACGTAAAAGAGACAGTTGAGGCCAGCATTAAACTAGCAAAAGCTTTCACCTCTGAAGTGCAGCGTCAATATCCGGGAGCGAGGGTCGCAGTAGGTTTGGGACAAGCAGCGCGGGACATCACTGCATGGCGTAATAGCCACCGTGATGCAGTGCAAGCTCTTGAATTGGCAGCCCGTTTGCATACGGATACTCCATTGTATATTGGCGACCTAGGCGTTTATCAGTTGATTCTGAGCTTGTCCGACCGCGATAAGTTGTTAGCGTTCTGCCAAAAAACGCTCGGTTCGCTGGAAGATTATGACCATCGACAAAATGCCGATTTGATTAAAACATTGGAAGCATTTTTTGCATGTCATGGAAACCTGAGCCAGACGGCGGATATGCTGATTGTCCATCGTAATACCCTGCTTTATCGTATGAACCGGATTAACGATATTGCACAAATCGAATTAGAGCGGCCTGAGATTCGGCTGGCATTACATCTGGCGTTAACCATTCGACGGTTGTTAACAATGAATTGATATTCTTGTGTTATCATCGTATAAGTATCGCTAAGAGCGCAGTTTGCGCTCTTTTTTTGCGCCTTCGCAGCTAAATCCACACAAATGTCTTAAATGGCGAAAAGGGATAACTTAGTCATCGATAGAGGATCTAGGAGAGAGACAGCAACACAATCTATGCAACTTGCACGATTTGAGGGGGAGTAGGTTAGAGTAGATTATCCGTATATTTCTTGACGCTTTCACGTTAAATTATCACCAATAAAGAAACCCTTATTTTTAGGTGAATTAACCAAATAACACATGTAAGGAATGTGACACAAGGAGCCAATGACAATGCAGCAAGATAACCCATCTGAAGGTACGGATTTCCCCCTCCATCGTATTGACACACAGGAACATGATGCCTGTGCTTTGATTTGTGCCGTGCGTAAAGGTGGACAGCCTACACACGGTAATATAAAGCGAACTATTGAAGCACTCACCCGCATGGGACATCGAACAGGAATTGTCGATGGTGAGGGTGATGGTGTCGGGATTTTGACGGATATTCCCCGTCAATTGTGGGTTAAGCGTTTAGCACGCGCAGGTCTGCGTTCGTCCATTGCCAGCAACCGCAATTTCTGGGTGGCGCATGTCATGATTCCCGCTGCCGCGCGAGGACGGTCACACAACTTAATTGAGCGTATCAGCCAGCACATTATGGCAGCAGGCTTAGACGTTATTCTGGAAGAACCGGGTATCGTCAACAGCCATATGCTTGGGCCAAACGCCCAGAAAAATGAGCCGGACTTCTGGCAAATCGCTGGAACAGGTGGCAGCATTCCACAAGAACAATTGGAAAGTACGCTTTTCCGTCTGCAAACGCAACTGGAAAAAGAATTAGGTGTGCATTTCCCATCATTCTCGTCACACAGTGTAGTCTATAAGGTACAGGGAACAGTTGAAATTCTGCGCCGATATTACCCTGAACTGCGAGACCCTGATTATGCTTCATGTGTAACACTCGGTCATGCCCGCTACTCAACCAACACCAATTCCAATTTTGAGCGCGTACAACCCTTCGGCGTAATGGGACACAACGGCGAGTTCAACACAATTTCACGCTTCCGTATCGAGGCTGGAATGATTGGTATTCCACTCGACGCGAACAATTCTGACTCTCAAGATGTTGATCGGGTTCTGCAAGCGTTGTGCATGGAATATGACATGGATTTGATTGAGGCGATGGAATATGTATTCCCACCGCACAAACATGATTTGATTCAAAATGCGCCGGAAATCCATGATATTTATGAGCAAATGCGTAAGTCATTTGGGCCATTCGCACAGGGTCCAGCCGCAGTCGCAGGGCGACTAGGTGATGTGTGTGTTTTCAGTGTGGATGCATTAGGACTACGACCACTTTGGTTCGGTGAAAGCGAAAAGGAATATTTCTTCTCATCGGAACGTGGTGTCTATTCGCTGGATATGATGTCATCTGAACCCAAGCCACTGGCTCCCGGCGAAAAAATTGCACTTAGGTTAAAGGCCGGACAAGGCTTGGATGTTTACGATTATCCAGCGATTCAACGCCATGTTCTAACTCGCCATCGCGAACGCAATCAACGTGAGTTGGATGGCGGTACGGGGCAATGGACTATGAATGACCTCCCAAGCTCCAGTTCACCCATGCTACCCGTGGATCTTATCTACGGTAAGAGTAATGGAAATGGTGGTTTGCAGATGTCTACCGTGTCGACGGCAGTTGCTGTAGCTGATGCGCCGCAAATCTCAATGACTGCGATGCGAACGGCACAAGCAATTCCATGGTTGCAAAACAAAACACCCGTAAACGCGAACACAATGGCGGCGTTGGGATGGGAACGGTATCACGTCAATTTTATGGAGACAATTGCCGAGTCTCACAAAGAACAAGTGGGTTCGCTCGGTTGGGATGGCCCGTTGGCGGCTTTGAGCCAAACGCGTGTCAATATTGCTGATTACTTCAAGGAAACAGTAGCTGTCGTTACCAATCCGGCAATTGATCGTGAGCGCGAAAAAGCCCAATTCTCGGTGAAGACCTTGATTGGTACTCGACCAACTGTTGGAGCACCACTCGATTCTAATGCTTCGGTTATTCAATTAGCAACACCACTCCTTCTGGGCGGATATAGCGAACTCGGAATTGCAGATGAAATTCGAGAGGCCGCCGAAAAGACTGGTACGATGCTCATTGAAGATTTGTTTGAAACATTCGGTGAGCGAATGGTCGTTTTCTCTAGCGCGGCAGCTATGGATGAAAATATCCAAGAAGCAGTTGATCGTCTGCAACAAGTAGCAGTCGAAGCAGTGTTGAATGGTGCGGTGTGTATCGTCATTGATGATACTGAAGTTTTCAGTGGCGAAAAGCTGTGGCTTGACCCATTGCTATTGACCTCCGCTATCGACCAAGCGCTGCGAAATGCACCACATACACCTAACCTCCGGCGGCAGGTGGGTCTGGTGGTACGGTCTGGTGCTTTACGCGATTTGCATGATTTGGCACTTTGCATCGCTTTAGGCGCTAACGGCATCGTCCCCTACGCGATGTATGCAGTAGCATTGGGAATTGCGCCAAAAGCTCCCAAAGAAAAACTGACTGCTGAGAATCGTGTTAAGCAATTGATCGGGCTGGTCAAAGTATTGAACGGTGGCATCGAGAAGGCTATCTCGACTATCGGCTGCCATGAGCTGCGCGGTTATGGACATTCATTCAGTTCAATTGGACTGGCGGTTAATGTCAATCCATACTTCGGAACTCCGAATTACTTTGGATCAGAGGCACGCGGTCTGACCTGGAGCGACATGAAGGCTGATGCAGAAGAACGTGCGGCAGAACTTCGTGGTGAGAAGACGGGTAAGTTGGCAAATGCTGACCGGATTTACCCAAAAATGTGGAAGAAAGTCGAAGACATTGCTCTAGGTGAACTGTCACTTGAAGATTACACCAAAGAGATGTTCGAACTTGAAGGCAATATTCCTGTAGCGCTGCGACACATTCTCGGTCTAAAAACTGAAGATGTTGAGGAAGTAATTGATCCCGACAGCGTGGACATCACTTTCAAAGACCATACGATGCCTGTCGTCATTGGCGCAATGTCGTTTGGCTCACAAGGCGAATTGGCCTATAAAGCCTATGCTGAGGCGGCCTACCGCTTGAACATCATCTGTGTGAATGGTGAAGGCGGTGAACTGCCGGATGTGATGGGACGTTACCCACGCAATCGTGGTAACCAAATCGCTTCGGCACGTTTCGGTGTGAATATCGAGTTTTTGAACTCATGCAACTATCTCGAAATCAAAATTGGGCAAGGCGCTAAACCGGGTGAAGGTGGTCAGCTACCGGGTTACAAAGTCACTGAGCAGGTAGCGGCGGCACGGCACACAACACCGGGTGTTGACCTGATTTCACCGAGCAATAATCATGACCTGTATTCGATTGAAGACTTGGCACAACTAATTGATGAATTGAAGACCGCTAACCCGAATGCTAAAGTATCGGTCAAGATTCCGGTTGTGCCGGGGGTTGGCGTGATTGCAGTTGGTGTTGCGAAGGCCGGCGCGGACATCATCAACATCACCGGATATGATGGTGGTACAGGTGCTGCGAGGGCACATTCACTGCGACATGTTGGTTTGCCTGCGGAAATTGGCGTGTGGTTGGCACACCGTGCACTGAATGAAAGCGGTCTGCGGGATGACGTAGAACTGTGGTGCGACGGTGGTATGAAGAGTGGACGCGATGTCCTCAAGATGATGTGCTTGGGCGCGAACCGTGTAGGCTTTGGCACGCTGGCGATGGTAGCTGTTGGCTGTACAATTTGCCGTAAGTGCCATGAAGGTACGTGTCACGTAGGCATCACCACTCATATCAAAACGAAGGAAGAAGCGCTACTTAAGGGTATCAAGCACTTTGATCCGCGCGATGCTGAAGCCTCGGTCGAAGGTATCTGCAATGTGTTCTATATGCTAGCAGATGACATCCGTAAATGGACAGCCAAACTGGGCTTCACCCGCACACAAGATGTTGTGGGTCGCGCTGATCTGTTAGAACAGATTGCGATGCATGACCGGATTGACCTCAGCCCGTTGACTCGGCGCGCTCCTCAGAATATGAAGAAGGCATTACAACCGGGTGTGGGCGTTCGGTTGGTTCGTCCCCGTAACACGTTGACCAAGCAGATCACAGCAACGATTGCTGAGCAAGTTAGCTATGGCGAGCGTGAACTGACCTATGACGATGAACAGGTTATGGCAATGGATCGTGCGCTTGGCACACACTTAAATGGTGCTATCAAACGCAATGACTTCCCCAATGCTGATCTGATTTCAGCTGTACATCTGAACTTTAGCAACTCGGCTATTCCGGGTAACGGTCTGGCGGCTTTCCTCGATGCACCACTCGAAGTGATGGTCGAAGGCGGCGCGCAAGATGGTGTCGCTAAGTGTGCTCGTGGCGGTACCGTGACGATCCTCAAAGGGTTAAACCACAACGGTCAACGCTTGGACGGTTCGGTTGGCAAGAGCTTCGCTTATGGCGCACAAGGTGGACGTTTCATCATCCAAGGAAACGCGGATACTCGTGCTTGTATCCGATTGAGCGGTGCGGATGTGATCTTCGGCGGTGAGGTTACGCGCCCCCTCCGTGATGAACTTGGTGGTTTGGCTGCACGGGCGAATATTAAAGGTTATGCCTGCGAGTATATGACCTCAGGACGAGTGATTGTGTTAGGTGATCCCGGCCCATGGATGTGCGCGGGCATGTCGGGTGGGGTGATTTACCAACGTATTCAACCGGAAATGAACTTGACGGTTGAGGCCATTCGGCGACGTATTGCTGAAGGGGCAACGGTTGATATTTTCCCACTGGACGAGCGTGGATTAGCTGATGTGCGTGAACTGTTGAACGTTTACATTCAAACGCTGGAAGTGAACAATCAACCCGAAACCGCGCAACACTTGTATAGTTTGGTTGCACGTCCGCAAGATCATTTCGTCAAGATTGCGCCACCTATGCGTAAAAACTAGGCGAGAAGTTTCTCATCAAGCAGTAAGAAAGAGCGAACTGAGTTCGCTCTTTTTCATTGGTGATGCTCATTTAATGAGGCAAACACAACCGATACAATATAGTCCTTGCGGGACTTACCACTGTAGGGATTTATGCAACCGTTGACGATTATCACAGCAATCATTGTTTTGTTGACCTATGCAGGTGTTGCGATTGGGCGCATTCCGTGGCTAAGAATGAATCGTGCGACGATTGCCCTAGTAGGGGCAGCAATCTTAATCGCGATTGGTTCGATTAATGAAAAACAAGCCTATGCAGCACTGGATATTGGAACGATTCTGTTACTAGCAGCGATGATGGTGATTAACGCCAATTTGCGGATGGCGGGTTTCTTCAACTTAGTCACCGAAGGCGTGATTAAACTGGCGAATGGACGACGTATTTTATTGGCACTGGTGATCATCGCATCGGGTGTGTTATCCGCTATTTTCCTAAATGATCCGGTGTGTATTTTGTTCACGCCATTGGTGATTGAACTGTGCATCCAACTGAAACGCAATCCGATTCCGTATCTGGTGGGTTTGGCGACAGCAGCTAATGTAGGATCAACGGCGACGATTACGGGCAATCCACAAAACTTGATTATCGGACAAGCCAGTGGGATTCCCTTTCTGACGTTTTTGGCACATTTAGGGCCTGTTGCGTTAGTTGGGTTGACGATTTGTTGGGGGATCATCGTACTGGTGTATCCACAGGAATTTAAAAGAAAATGTAACTACTCAGGCTAGGGTAGAAGGGATAAAAGGTTGACCCAAGAGGGCATCATAAATGGCTTGAATGACGGAACCGCCTTGTTTGCGGACGGTGGAGAGGTAGCTGCGAAGGGCACAGAATATCGCGGCACCGGTTTG
>JBBSBM010000001.1:0-218793 GCA_038251275.1 Aggregatilineales bacterium | reverse complement strand
TCCTGAACCATTATGATCGGTGAACATGTTCAAGAATTTGATGAACGCGTTCAGTAATTTGGTAAACATGTTCATTTTTACCATTTTATACGCCAGATTTCTCCCTCAAAAAGCGTCCACCACTTAGTGTGGTGCTACCGACTATTGGAATTTACATGATTATAGAACAAAAGGGCTAAAAAGGCAAGTTTGAATCTGGTTTGAAAAGTTGAGGAAGAGACATTCCACAGGCGAGCACATATCCTATTTTGCCATAAGTTTTATCGGATATACGGTGGAATCTTGAGGTAGATAGATGAGATAGCACGAACGATAGGCAAAGCAGATGCCATCCCAATAAAACATAATAATTGTTTTGGTTTCGGACACGGCATCCACAGGAGGCTTCGCACTGCCGTGTCCCTACGAAAATGGGTCGCATCGGCCTAAGAAACAGAGGCGTTATCCGGAGCAATTCGGCGGCGACGATAAGCACGAATAGCAATGACAAGACCCACAATCCCGTAGACCAGTGTGATGACGATGGCAGCTACTTGCACAATCGCTTGCTGGCTTCGTTTTGCAATATGGGGCGAATCAAAGGCATCGATCTGGGGGCAAACAAACGAGGCATCATAGAGTACGATATTCTTAATGAGCAAAAGAGGTTCGCCAGTAGCCGCATCAATATAGACAATCTCGACTCTCGCCTCCAAATAGACATCAAGGCGACGACCTTCGCCATAAGCCCATGCTAGGTGTGATTGATTATCAGGGAAATCACGCGTAAGTAATACGGGTGTAAAATCACCAATTCGTCCTCCCACCAAAGTGTACAAATCCGTTTGACTTTGAACAACTCCTGCGCCGATACGAGCAGCACGATCTGAATCAATCGTTGGGGATTGGTTGGTGACAGGCATTCCAGTGATGGCAGCATCACAAGTGGCAAATGTGCCATAGGCGCCTTCCTCAACCCATTTTGGCACGCTCGTGGGAGTCTCAGGAACAATGCGGGTTGGATCATAGGTTAAAGCGATTGCCCAAACCGCAATGAGGGGTATGAGGGCGATGACAGCATAAACAAATGATCGTTTCATAATGACGCTCCAATAATAAAGAATATTTGACCAAGCAAATCGGCTTTTTTGTCATCGATGTAAAGGCAGCTTCAAAAGCCCACAATCATTATTTCGCGTTATCCAAATCGTTTCCAAACACCTTCAGAAATCACATCGACTTTTCCATCAACGACCTTCAAAGCGGATTGATCGTCCAGTGTATAAAGGGGTCTATCTGCTTTTGCCGCCCATTTTTCTACATTTTCCAAATTGGCCTGCGGAAAATAGTCTGCGCCGAGATGGGGACGGATGACAAAATCGACCAAACCTAGCGTCTTGGCGCTTCCAGAACTTGATGGCATTTCCTCATTAAATTCATCATCGAAATATACTCCGCTTTTTTGGAGTCGATTCGCGTCAAAATTAAGTCCAGATGTCATCATCATACTGCCAGCGCTCGCCCCGATATAGACTTTGCCCTGCTTTAAAAGTTGAGACAGCATTTCGAACAAACCAGATTTTTCCATCCAAAAACTTAAATAAAACTTATTGCCACCGCCAACAATAATCGCATCTATTTCCTCAATTTGAGGGAGCCATATCTCTCGCGGTAAGGTGGGTAAAGCCGTTAACTCTAGTATTCCCAAGTTTTTCCAACCTAAGTCTCCCCAGCCTTTTATGACCTGCCACATATGTTTTATGCCTTGTGGGTAAGCATAGATGGCAAGGGGAACAAACAAGGCGTTCGACTCGCTGATCGGTTTGCCAAGTAAATCGACTAGCGCTTTTTCGATGCTACCATTTGTGATGCCAGATGATGTCAGTAGGAGTTTGGCTTTTGTCATGGTGTTAATACCTCAGACTAACCCAAATAGATTGATTGAAATCAAAGGGCTTGCCGACGGCAAGCCCCTACAACCAAGATGAAGGGACTGAGTTCCTTCCCTACGAAGCGACGATTTTCCCCAGTGATGCTAGAAGTAGCTGCTGATGATGTCCAGCACTTTGGTGATGTTCTTTGGATCGCCGGATTGAACAGTGGTTGAACTGGCACGGGCGATACTGCTGAGTGTATCAATATCAGCATTTGAACCGTATGCCACCACAATGACGATGACGGGATTCAAATCACTGCGACTGGCTTCGATTTCGCGCAAAACTTGATTAAGCTGTCCATTGCTGGCGGTGTCTGCCCCATCACTGAGTACTACAACTGCACGAATACGACCATCTGAACTCACTTTATTCATATTGGAAAGCACACTGGTCATAGCGTCATAGAGTGCTGTTCCACCATCGGCGCGTAAGCTGCTAATGTTATCGACCAATGCACTTTTAACGGTTTCCAATGTTCCCAACTTGACTCGCGGCACAATCGAATCACTAAAGGTCACTAATGAGACGCGGTTATTGGGATCCATCTCGCCTATGAATTTGGTAGCTGCTGTTTTGGCCTGCCCAATTTTGTCCTCATCGTTCATCGAACCGGAGGTGTCAATGACGAGGGTAATATCAGCCTGTTTCTTGACGACCGCCCAACTTTGCTGGATGCCGATAATGACATCAGCCGACGGAACATCCAATACAGTCTTGGGGCCTTCGGTGGTAACACCATTTTCAGCTACGAAGGGGAAAGCTAATTTAACGTTCTGGTTAACCGGACGGAACCCTTCAGCCATGATGATTTCTTGCTGAGGCGCGGCCAACACATACTGTGTGAAAACGGCAGCCGCATCTTTTTGTTCCTGTGTCACCCAATCAGCATTCACAATGCCAAATGGATGCTCATGCCAGAATGTGCCTTCTTTGGGATAGAGCGCCACCAGCTTTTCCGGCGGCTTGTACGCGGTCTTGCCTTCGTTAATGAAGATCAGATCGTTTTCTTCCAAGGCCACGAAGTCCAAGAACTGTGGACCTTGAGCGATATATTCTTTAAATTCGGTGGTGCGACTGGAATAATGACGAATGAGATTTTCAATGTTATGCACGCCATCCTGAACATTGGAATCTTTGACTTGATCAGCCGTTAATGCGCGTCCGGTGAAACCGTTCAGACGTGACGAAGCATAGAACTCGGCAATCAATGTTGAAAGTCCGGTTGAGCTAATGCGCGGGTCGGTATGTCCGTAATAAACAGTACGGCGGCAGTTAGGCAGATTATAATCACACCAACCGTTGGGACTGTTCAATACCTGCAACAACTCTTCCCATCCGATGTCTTGATGCCCAACTTTGGTGCGGATGGCTTCCAAACGGCTTTCCCAAATTGCCATGACGACGGCGGCATTCGCGGTTGGTTGGCTGTTGGCGAGATCAAATAACTGACGACCACTGCGTTCATTGGCTAAGGCCAGCCAATGGCTAACCGATGGTTCGAAGATGACGGGTTTAGCGACATTGGCGTTATTGGGGGCGATGATGGCGTTAATGATGCCCTGCATGACGGTGCCAGATGAACCGCCAGCGCCATTGGTTGGATCAGTAATCCAAATGGGTTTGGCTCCATTGGCGTATGCCTCACCCGTTACCGGATTCTTGCCCTGTGCGGAGATGTCATTGAAACTTTGGATGATACGCGGCATATACAGTGCTGATTCGGGGGCATAGATAATGCTCACTTCAATGGCGTTGGCCGGTTTATTGCCTGTCTGAGCACCGGGTGTAGTCGAAACGCCACCACCGCCCAAGTCGCAAGCGGCTAACAAACCGGTGATCATCACCAATATGAGCGCGATTAAACGTTTTTTACTGTCGTGCATAAACCTATCCTTCGTTTACAAAAATCAATATACCGAACAACAAATTATCATGATGATTAGCTAGTGGGCACGGCATGTCGTGCCCCTACGTCAATGCAATTGGATTGAGCCCACTACGATCTTGCACATCGCAGCATAGTATCGTCGCCAAAACATTATTTATTGCTCATGACCCACTGGATTAAACCTCGTGTCTCGTTGGCTGAGGGTGGCTGAACCGCCTGCCCATAACTGGGCGTGAATGAGATGCCGTATTGAATGGCCACTCTGAACAAATCGTTGGCTTGCGTCGGTTCAGTGGTGGCAGGGCGCAGGCCATAATCCGGCAGTGTTCCCTGTTGTTGGGCAGTCGAGAGCCAATCAGCAAGCTGCTTGACCGCGACCTGACGATCCGCATCTCCGGTTGTATCATCCTGCCAGCGTACTAACGGGAAATCCAACACGAACTGATAGGCGGGATAATTCAGCCGCACTTCTTCCTGATTATTCATACCTTTGATGTTCAAGAGCCACTGCGCTTCAGGAAACATAGCGATTTCAATCGTGGATGGGCCACGCGTCATCGCCAAAACGGGATCACCGTTGATGGAAAAACTCGGTTTGCTTTTGACGATGGGTAAAAGCCAAGTGCGAAAGGTTTGCTGGCTGAGTGCTGTTTGAGTCAAATCCGGCGATTGGTTGAAATTAGCTGCCGCTGTGAAAAGCGCAGCCAAACCTGCTATCTTGGTATTGGCCTGACCAAAACCGAGTTTCAGAAATCCCCAGCTTGAGTCGCCGCCTAAAGCCATCCAATTGCTTAACTGCATCTTTTGGGCAGCACCTTGAACCTGCGCCCAATCTAATGGAATAGCACCGCTGGTCGTCAACAAGTCAGCACGGCTGATGTAACCGCCCCAAACCATGGGGGTGCGTGCTAGTGAGTCGGAAACATTAACAAGGTTCAACCCATTAGCACGGGCATATCCAACCGAGGCAGATGAGGCTGCTAACCACGCGTCCTGATGGTTGGTGGTTGTCCAAACATCCTGCCCTTGCCAAACATTCAAGTCATCGGTCACAACGATTCTAAATTGAACACGGTGTCCATTAACAAGCGGTTGGCTGGCATTGAAGGCCGTCACAGCCGATTCCGCCCAACTTTGAGCCAGTGGATCAACCGCCAGTGTATATTCGGTTGGGGGTTGTGAACCAAGAAAACGGCTGAAGCCAATAATGGCAACTGCTATGAGGATGAACAGCACGATAAAGATGGTTCCGCGTTGTCGCATACTGGCGTATCCTGCTTTGATAAGGCGTGATGTACGCTAAACAATAACTGGTATTTACACACTATTCCATCAATACGAGTCTAGCGTGGTAATGGGTTGCATAATCCCCTAAAAATCAAGTGTTTATCTAAGAATAGCACATCATTTAGTTTTTCAAACCAAACTCCTATTTGTGGTACGTGAAAATCGGTCTAAAATGAAATTAGGTCTTTATATAAATTGTTATGGAGAAGTGCTTATGCTTCGCTTAAACCGCTTCATCCCCGTACTTATAGGATGTTTTGCTTTGTTGGGTAGTACGTTGGTGGCTTTTGCGCAAGATGGTAGTTATACCGTCCAAACCGGCGACTCGCTGGATAAAATCGGTGCGATCTATGATGTGCAGGCGGCATGTCTGGCTAAGGCCAACAATATTGGCGTGGGTGACCTGCTCAAGCCGGGGCAAATTATCACCATTAGCTTCGACTGTCCATTATATGACGGTGTCGATAATGTCGGCACACCACGCGAGGTCAATAAAAATATCACCGAAAATCTGGGGCAAGGTGGCGGCGGTGGCGCGACATCTACACCCTATCAAGTGCAGCGCGGTGATTCGTTGGACAGCATCGGGCAGGCGTTGAATGTTTCAGTGGTATCCCTGATACAAGCGAACGGTTTGGAAGGGAACACAGTCTTGCAACCGGGGCAAGAGATTACAATCCCAGCGGGTGCGCCTCCGTTCGGACAAACACCAGCATCAGTCGATGCGGCAGGGCAAGGTGGCGGCGGTGGCGCACCCGTAACCACGAGTGCCACTGACCTCAAAAACGGTGACGCAACTTATGTTGTGCAGTACCAAGACACGCTGGATGCGATTGGGGCGCTCTATGATGTGAAGGTCGATTGCTTAGTGAGCGAGAATAAGATCGAAGACCGTACCAAAATTTATCCCGGTCAGGTTTTAAGCGTCAAGACAAGCTGCCCACGTTATGATGGCTTTGACATCGTGATTAATCCGCGCAGTTCATAGGTTGAACCCCTTTCGCGAATTAGAAATCAAAAAGGCGTGCCGGTTAAAGCACGCCTTTATAGTTCTTAGCCCCACTGGCTAGGATCACCTGCTGCTGCCACTCGATGTTGGCCTTCATATTCATTGACTTTGGCGGCTGCCGGAGCAACGGTCACAACAAGGATAGCGATCAACAGCAGGGCGAGAACAACAGTAGTCCGTAACTTGTTCATTGTCAGATAACCTTTCATCATGAGATAACGATTACTAGGTTACGACAGTTTCGACACTCTGAAATCCAGCGTAAGAGGCAATTTTGGGCTAACAAACGACTGACACAAACTCCTCTTAAAGTCGTATGGCTATGTCTATGAGTTCGGTGTGCTGGCCTGCTCGGTTGCAAATTAGACAAAAGCGGTCACAGTGAGCCGCGAACCGAATTCACTTGATGCGTATGCATCTACCACCGAATCGTGCGATTGATCTATGGCTTTCATGGTTGCGAGAAGTGAATTATCCATGATGTTTTCTCTCGGTGTACCTTGTGCGATAGCAGTTGCCATTTGGATAACTGATGTGCCGAACATCTCTTTTTCATTGAGGGTTGGCGTGGCGATAGAATCAACCTTCTGAGACGCAACTTGCAGCAAGAGAATAATCGCCACAATGACCGTCAGGATGACTACTACAACTCTCGCTACAGGGAACGAGCGTGGATCATCGTTCTTGCGCTTTGAAAAGAAAGTCATGATAGCCTCCTTTTTATGAACCGGGCTGTGGCGTACCTTGGGCTATAGATGTCGCTTGCCCAACGACATAAGTAGCGGTGATCTCAATAGGATCAAGGCCAATCGCTTCCTGTGGCGTTCCTTGCGCTAATGCCGTGGCTTGCTCAAGCAAATAGGTCGCGGTGACTTGAAGAGGGTCTAGGTTATCCGATCCCACAATCACGCTGGATTGTGGTGTGCCTTGTGCCATAGCCGTTGCTTGCTGGATGATGTAAGTGGCGGTTAGTTCGATGTCACCTTGCGGCTGGTTCACCACTAACGAACTTGTTGAAGAGTTCGTAGGCTGGAAAATGATCTCGACAATAATCACCAAGCCGATAGCAATCAGCACCAGTACCCAAGCCGGAAAACGAGGTGGGTCATCATTTTTACGTTTCCGTTTTGAAAAGAATGTCATAATTTACCTCCTGCGCATTTCTATAGTTAGCTATAATACGTGCAAGGAGGTGGTAGAGTTGCTGGATGAAAAGCATTATAAATTTTTACTAAGATTAGGAAGTCTTTCAACTATTAGAACGTGGCACAACATCACGAACTATGGTGAGAGGAATTGAAGCTGAGGTCACCCAATCGCCATTTTCGTTCATGGAATATTGGATAATAAACCTATAAATCCCAGCTTCAGTGAATGGTAACCCATCTATATTGATTATAATTCTTGCGCGTCCGCTTTTATTTAAATCAATTCCTAAATTAGCGGAAGTAAGTATTATTTCTCCGGTAGGTGATGCAATAAGCATTCGTTGATAGCCTTCTTCAGGTTGACTCTGATTTGATCTCCACCACATGGATACAATCACCATTTGCGCGGGAATACCTTCTAAATTATCTTCCTCAGAAAAAAAATTAATTTGCTCAATTGTCTCTATAAGACTTAGAGTATTTCGATCTTTATCCGTTATTTGAGTACGACAAAGCACTGACCAAATATGTTCCATTCAAATATATCCTTTCTTCAAGCGCTCATAGTAAGCCGAAATGATTTCGAATGAGGAATTAATCTATATGGCCTTGTTGTTTTTGTTGATGTCATGCTAGATTCTGATAAATTAGAACTAATGCTTATCTGTGATCTACTTACTATCACAAGATAATTAGACTTTGTGAAACTGTATTTACTAGCTTCCACACTTACCACTTCAGCTTCAGTAGTAGCCGTTTGATTTGCTAAAACTATTTCAGCGAGCCGTTTTGCCCAAATTAAGTTAGAAGTTGCCAAAATCTTTTTTGCCACCTCAATAGCGATCACATTATTTAAGGAAGCTGATAACGCAAAAAGATAACTTGCTATAGTTATATCGTGCGGATGCTCAAATTGAGGGTTAGTTTTTTCTTCAAGCAGACTCACCAAACGCGCCAATATTTGCTCATTTGCACTTGGAGAATCAATCAACAATTGCCTAATATCTTGGATAGTTTGATCTCCAGCCAATGCTCTATGAAAACTATTAAACCCACTAAAAACGCTCATGTTAGCATCAAACTTGACACTTTCAATCACACTTATAAGATCATGTAGAGATGTGTTCATGTGTTTTTCTATCCGTATAAAATTTCATCGGTTTACCCATTTGATCTGGAACATCTCCGATGAAATGTATGAATTCAGCGTCTTTACCCCATTTGCTAATAACGAGTATATTTTTGGTCATGGCAAAGGAGTCTACAGTAATTATAAGTCCAATATGCGCTGGTTCATTATTAGGATCAATATATAAAACTAAATCCCCAACAGTGACTTCATCCTCTCCAATTTGCCTAAAATCATCTCCTTTCAACAAATCATAAATATAATCGATTTCTATCCAAGCTCTACGAGCCGCAAAAATCATTCTAACGCAGTTATAAGGATATATATCAACCGAACGTAGCCTAGCTCTAGGTCTCCAGTTTAAGAGTTCTTGAGCGTTTATTTGGATTTTTGCTAGTTGAAACGGCAAATAACTAGCACAGGGAATCTCAGTTCCTGCTCTAGTACGAATGGTTTTCTTTCTTGATGGATCGGATAACAATACCACACAAATGACCTATAGCATCACAACAAAATAAAAATTATAGATACAATATACTCAGCCTACAAGAAGAAATCGCGGAGGGCATGGCGCACCTCATCGACGATTTCTTCCCATGAAACATCGGGGTCACGGGTGACGAGCAATGTGCCTCCGCTGATGGTCAGGGCTTGGATGCCACGCACACCATTGAACAACATCTGAGCGATGGGAGAACCTTCATCACCGGCTTCAAAGCTGTCGTAGACCTCGTCACCTTGCAAGGCAATCTTCTGGTTGGTGATGATCTCCAACATATCAGGATTTTCGGTGGGTTGGGTTTCGACGGTTACGTATTCTGACATAATTATCCGGCAGTATTAAGCGTCTCATCGTCCGACTGGGCGATGAGCGCTGCTAAAATCGCTTCGAGTGATGGCAGCGGATCAGCACCTTTGAACCCGGCCATTCGTTGGTAAATATCAGCCGCAGCCAGATGAAAGCCGTCCGGTAAGCCTGCTCCAGCGAGGGTTGCTGCAATTTCTTCCATCTCACCGGAAAAACGCCACGCTTTAGCGGTTACCTGCTGCACATTTCGCGCGGATTCCGCAGCAAAGTTTGAACCGTTACGTGACCACTGATGTTCCAAGTCCTCGCGAACGTTCAGTGATTCGGCAGCCGCCATCACCGCAGAGAGTAAAGCGGTTGTCCCTTTGGAATAGGCCGCAAAGCACATCTTGAGGGCAGTGGCTTTGCCAATGTCATTGCCTAATACTTCGGTTTCCAGTGGCCCAGCGCTGAATAAATCGGCAGCGATTTGGGCTTTCTCGCCAGAAAGATACAACCAAGTGGTGTTGGGCTGCCACGCGGGTCCACCGATAATCGAGCCGCTGACGAAGCGCGTTCCGTGGGCTGCCATTTTCTCGGCAATACGCATCACACGCTGCGGCGCGATGGCATTCATATCGACATAGAGGCCGCGAAAACCCAGCGCCAAAACGTCATTGGCCTGAGTCTCGGCAGCGGCAGGTGGACACACACTCAGGATAACCGAACAGGTTTGAACCAATGCGGCTAATGCGTGTGCATCGGTTAAATTGATACGAGCAGCACGTTCAGCCGTTTGTGGACTGCGACCTTCGGATGCCCAATAAACGGTGTTGCCGCTGTTTTGGGCAGAGGCCGCAACCGAAAGCCCCATCGCGCCGGGATGTAGAATGCCAATTGGGGTTGTCATAACCTTTATTGGTTAACGGGCGTGTTCTTCACCACCCGGACCGGATCACCAATACTGATCTTGCCGCCCTTGATAACACGCGCCATTACACCCATTTGACCTTGAATAATGGAGCGCGGCTTCTTCTGAATGCGCTCAAATTTTTCGCAACCCGTGCGCGGCTTAACCACTTCGATGATGGCATCGTTGCCCAACTGAACCTGTGCGCCTGCTGGCAAATTGTCCACATCCAATTGGTGAATGACGATTTGTTCGCCCATCTGCCCCGGTTCGGTATAGAAACCTTGGCTGCGAAGATTGGTCAATGTCTCATAGGACATGATATTCAATTGACGGTCGGGGTTGTGTCCAGCATGTGCGTCACCTTCGATGCCATGCTCCGCGATCAAATTTGCGTCATCTAAATCGACGCGCAGATAATCATTTTCGGGTTCGGGTTGACCAATCGGTTTGTAGACAATGCTGGCAATCTGAGTCATAAGAGGTGTTCTCCATCGCTCTAATTTACAACTATTGTCATTATAAACATCTGCTAAGGGGTTTTCTAGCGTAATGGCTTAAAGTGGTACAATTCGCAAATGTGATTAATTCTATTCCGTGAGTATTGGGAGGTCATGCCCACCTATAATCGTCCGCTAAAAAATCATTTAAAGATAATTAGATTTCAGGAGAAAAATGATGCAAGGTCTTATGATGGATTACCAGTTGACGCTCCGTCCCATTTTGGAGCGTGCCTACAAATTGTTTCCCAAGCGGGAGATCGTCACCAAAGTTGGTCCGGCGATGCACCGCTACACCTACGCCGATTTGTATCAGCGCACGGCGCAGTTGGCTCATGCACTCGACAAACTGGGTGTGAAATCTGGTGACCGAGTGGGTACATTAGCATGGAACACTTACCGGCATCTTGAACTGTATTTTGGTATTCCGTGTATCGGTGCGGTATGCCACACGCTCAACCTCCGTCTGCCACCGGAACAACTAATATACATTATCAACCATGCTGCCGATAAAGTTATTTTTGTCGATCAAACCCTGCTCCCCTTGTTAGAAAAAATTGCCGCGCACCTGAAAACGGTTGAACACTTTGTGGTGATGACGGATATGCCACTACAAACCTCACTGCCGAACGCACTCAGTTATGAAGAACTGCTGGCCGCCGAGTCTTCGGACTATGATTGGCCCGATCTCGAAGAAAATACGGCTGCTGCCATGTGTTATACCTCGGGCACGACAGGCGATCCTAAAGGTGTACTTTATTCACACCGTTCCTGTTATCTGCATGCCATGAGTGTGTGTTTTGGCGACGGCTTAGGGCTAACATCCAACGACATTATGATGCCAGTCGTGCCGATGTTCCATGTACTGGCGTGGGGGTTGCCCTATGCGGCGACGATGCTCGGCGCGATTCAAGTTTTCCCCGGCCCACATATGACCCCGCGTGATTTGGTCGAACTCATTCAGGCCGAGAAGGTCACGATTACCGGCGGCGTGCCAACGCTATGGCTCGGAATCCTCAATCTGCTGGAAAGCGAACGTTACGATCTTTCCAGTTTGCGGTCAATGGTGGTGGGTGGTTCAGCAGCACCGCAATCGCTGATCGAAGGTTTCCAGAAGAAGCATAATGTCCGTGTTGTCCACGCGTGGGGCATGACCGAAACCAGTCCACTTGGTACGGTTTGTAATCTCAAGCGCGAAATGTTTGACCTTCCAGAAGAAGAACAATACCGCATCCGTGCCAAACAAGGTATTTCGTCACCATGTGTTGAATTGCGAGCGGTCGATGAGATGGGCAAAGAAGTACCATGGGATGGCAAGTCATTTGGCGAGCTGCAAGTGCGTGGCCCGTGGGTTGCCTCCAGTTATTACAAAGATGATCGTTCAGTAGGGCGCTTCGAGGGTGGATGGTTCCGCACCGGCGATGTGGTGACGATTGACGAAGAAGGCTACATTCAAATCGTTGACCGCACTAAAGACCTTGTGAAAAGCGGTGGTGAATGGATTTCAACCGTCGAACTTGAATCTGCCATCATGGGTCATCCTGCCGTTTTAGAGGCGACGGTCATCGCCGTGCCGCATCCTAAGTGGCAAGAACGCCCGTTAGCACTCGTAGTGGTGCGCCCAAATTCCGAACAGCCCACTAAAGAGAGCATCTACGCGCATATCGCCCCACACTTTGCCAAATGGCAGCTTCCGAATGACATCCTATTTGTCGAGGCCATTCCCAAAACCAGTGTCGGCAAGTTTGATAAGAAAGTCATCCGCGAACAGTATAAGGAATATGCGCTGCCGGAACACTCGTAGCAACAAATTACAAGAAAATGGACAGGTCTAAGACCTTGTCCCTAAAGATATAGAGTGGAATAATTCCTTTTTCGCAATCTGATGGGTTCCGGGGCAAGTACGCGCACAATCCGACGGCGGCTTGCCTGCGGCTGGTACATCATGCCAAGCCCTCGATTTGAACGCAGCAAACCTCCCTGCGGTCTACAACTGGCAAACGGGCGAACGATTAACCAGCACCGCGCCGGATGGCACAACCGCTGATACTCAAACGGTGAGGGTAGTGACGATTAGTGCGCCATAAATAAGCCCAGCGCCAAAATCACTCGACGCTGGGCTATGTTATTTCAGAAACCGTATCCGCACACCCTTAGGACGAACCTACTAGATCGTGGGTTATTGCGCTTACATCATAACTCTCATTCAACGACTGAGCGACTATCCATAGCTTAGACATGTCTTTGCTAAAGTCAATGTTCAGTGTCCAGAACTCCATACCCATACAATCGCCCATGTAAACGATAAAGCGTTTGCCTAAAAAACCAGCCCTCAACATCTGTGGCACATTAGCAATAGGCCGCCACACTGGTTCAGCGGGCAAACCATCCGTGGATACCCGATAGACACTATCCAATCCAACTGGCAGTTTGATTTCTTTGTCCGGTAGGCCAAGTGTTATCATAACCTCACCAGCTTTTGTGAAGTCAAGAGCGATAGATTTCCAACCAAAATCATTGGGCTGGAATTGGTAGACCTTGCCAGAAACAGCCTTCATTGCATCTGGAATGGGCTTGACCGCAGAGGCCTGTGGATGAGCCAGTTCATCAAGTCTCATTTGCAGCGCCTTCAGCGCTACAGGATTAGGTGCTAACGGTTGATCCGATGTGGATGCATTAGCAATCGCCGTAATTATCGTCTGACCTTCCGCAGCGGAGTCGTTGGTGGTCACTACGACCAGATCTAAATCTGGCACGACCCAAATAGCTTGCCCGTGTAAACCAAGAGCAGCATAGACCTGATGATTAGTCCCGGAAATCGAACTTGTCCACCATAAGTAACCGTAGTCTTGTGTGTTACCTTTCGTTACCATACTGGTAACAAGGGTAATCCAATCAGATGACACGATTTGCTGTCCATCCCACTCGCCACCATGCAGGTACAGATAGCCCAGCTTCGCCATACTCGCCGGACTCATATACAGATGGTAGCCCCCTTGACTAACTCCTTGTGGATCAGCCATCCATGTGGCATCAGTAATGCCCAGCGGTGCAAACAAGAACTTCGTGGCAAAGTCGGCTGTACTCATCTTAGTCGAAATCTGAATAATGGCCGAAGCCAAGTGGGCATTTGCGTCTAGAATCACAGCGTTTACACCCGGTTCACTCACCATAGGTTGATCGAGGATAAATTGTACCCAAGTCACGTTCTTATCTGCGATTTTATAGATACTAAGATCGTCAAATAACAAGCCTGATCGCTGCGTCAACAAATTTTCGATGGTGATGGCCTCTTTGCGAGCATCCATATTTGGTGTCTTGTCTTTGGGGAAGAAATCCCAAATAGACTGCTTGACACTCTTGATATAGCCCTTGTCGATGGCAATACCCACCAGCGTGGAAACAAAACTCTTGGTCACCGAAAACAGGGCATGAGGTTGACTGCTCGTAAAGGGATAGCGCGAAACATCTAAGATCACATTGCCATGCCGAACCGCCAAGATGGTATGAACATCGGTATTGGATTGCAGCAATGTTGTCAACGCTTCAGAATTAACCCCTTGTTCCTCCGGCGTTGAAATTTGCCAACCGTTGGTAGGCCAAGGAGTCACAGTGGAATCGCGGGCAACAACTTGTGGTACCAGTGAAAAAAACGCTAAAAACACCACAACCATGATTGAGAGTCTAAACTTGCGTATCATCAGTATCGCTCCTTTTTAAAACAAAAGAGGCATGACCCGCTTGTTGGATAATGCCTCTGCTTTGCCATATTAGATGATTGCGATGTTGAAAATACAGCGAGTAAATAAATCTTTTGGAGACGCTATTGCGCCAATCTCAACATAGAGCAATGTGGTGAAAGAATTACAGTGCTTAAGAGCACATTTTTTAGATTACTTTAGATATACGACGAAAAAGTGGTGCTTCAGGACTCGCCCTTGTGTTCTTCGTAAAACTTTTGCCATTGTTGGGGGAAATCCTGCTCTGGTGTGACGACGTTTTCACTCTTGGAAGCGAGCAGCGGAGTATCAGTAGTAATGACTTCTTCTAAGACTTTTTCGACAAAGTAAACCATATCAGCGGCTTGCAGCGAGGCGCTTAGGCGATGCCCTGCCCAAGACAGAAAGAACAGTCCGATAATCAAGCTGATAACTAAAGTTTTAGGCCAAGGGGAAGCGATGAGGAGCGCTGTCATAAACAGTGGGATGGGAAAAATATTCAGCAGGTAGAACAGACGCATCCGTACTTGCATCCGAATAACGGTGCTGTCATTGCCTGATGCACTAAATTGCCCGTGCAATACCGCCGCGATTGAACCACGTGTTCGGGGTCGCCACGGGAGGCTGGTGTTACTCGTCATCTGAAAGCCGTCTTTGAGGACATCCACATAATAACGGCGACCGTCCATGAACAAGTTCCGCAAATGCAGACGGTCGATGTTGGGGCGGGTGGCTGCGGACAGCGCCCGCACACAGTCATTGGGCAGCGCTTTGACCGTTAGCGCCGTCATGGGCTGGACATACCACAAACGGTCAAGCAACCAGCCACGCACAGTTGTCATTACGACGACTGTACCCGTTCTGCAACTACGACGACCCGATCAAGATAAGCATTTTGCAGCAAGTTATAGGCTCCAATATCACAGGTAATCAATGTGATGGTATCAACAGTCGATGGCTCAAGAATCGTCAAATCAGTCGGGTTGGCACGTTTGACCTGTGTGACCTTATATAGCTGTTTCAAATCGCCAAGTGTCAAAGTAATGGGATCACCTTTTGCCATTTTGTCGATATTTCGGAAAACGCCAACTCTGCCATCAGCCAGTTCGACGTGTCCGGCAAGACCAATATTGCTCGTTTTGCCAAACCAGCCGGTTCCCTGTAAATGCCCGACATTGTTGCCTAGTTGGGTCACGTCCCAACTCTGTCCATCCAAATAGACATCAACAATATCCGCATTAATGCCAACCGTTGGCGCATTTAAATTGGCCCGTGGATAGGCGGTATTGGTGGGTATCGGCACGGCTGTTTGCGCTTCGGTGGGGATAACACTCGGTGTTAATGACGGCAAGGCGGCGATTGCAGACGTGGGTTCTGGCGGATGTCGAAAGCGCTGAATCACTAAGAAGCCTGCCCCGAGCAAGGCTCCTAAAACAATCAGGCGGATGATGAACGAATTAGACTTACCGCGGTTTGAAGGCAATCGACTGCGTGACATAATAGTTTGGTGCTATATTTCGTTTGTAGTGGACGAGTACTTTTATTATAACGGGTACGCTAAAAGTATGCTTAAGATATTCCATTCATGTTTAGTTTCTTTCTCCGTCTAATCTCGTCCCTTACGGCAATCGTGGTGCTGCTGGTATTGCTGATGCAGGTCGTGGGCAAGATTCTGCCGCTGATGCAAATCATCCCGATTGTTACCTACAACAGCCCGACTATTTTGCTGGTGGATGCTGACCGTCACCTTGCCGCCGCCCTACGCCCTAACCCCAGCCCAGTATTCGACGCGGTTATATCACCGGATCAACAACGGCTGGCCTTCAGCATGTCCAACAATCGTAACATCCATATTTTTGTTGGTGATCTCTATGACAACCATTACCAACAACTCACATCTGAGGACATGGGTGGCAATAATCCGGCATGGTCACCCGATAGCAGCCAAATCGCCTTCGTAGGTTTAGAACGGGATAACAAACGGGGAATCTATACCCTTTCCGCAGACGACACTTCACCGCTGCAAACCATTGTTAAAGCGGGAACATTTGCCAGTCCGGCGTGGTCAGCCGATGGACATCAACTGGTGTTTGCCACCAGCCGTTACCGCGATTTACCGGATTTATTCGTGGTGGATGCGAATTGTCGACTGCGATGCGACCGCGAAATGCTCCAAATTACCGATGAATTAGTCGTGGATACGAGTCCATTTTGGTCGCCCGACGGATCAAGAATCGCTTTTCTCTCTGATCGCAATGGTGACTACGAAATTTACTTATTGGATATGAGCTGTCTGCAAGCGGGGCAACCCAAATGCAGTTTGCAAATACCACAGCGCCTCCGTCTCAAACGTCCGATTGTGCCATTTTTAATCCTGTGGTCGCTGGATGGGCGTGAAGTGTACTTTCGAGGTTGGGATGCGATCAGCAATCAACCGGGGCTTTATGCCGTAAATGCAGATTGCTATTCGCTGCCAGAAGGTTGTCAGCCACGCATGATTTACAACCTCGTAAGTGTATTGCATGGCAAACGTGGTTGAGCATAAAGATATGACACATCTATGGCGCGGTATCGTCTTTGTGCTGCTTGCAGTCAATACCAGCGGCATAATGCTGGCATTCACATTTGGATGGATGCTGCCTGCTTCCGCCGAGGTTGCTTTCCAGTTTGGGCAAGGCAATAAGCGCAGTTTATACTTGCTTGATATTGCACACGATCTTGCTTTTCAGTTGGCACGCGGCACCAATCCATTTCCCAGCATCAGTTGGTCATCCGATGGCAAACAACTTGCTTATGTCGTCCAAGTCAATGAACGTGCTGACGTATTTCGATTGGATGTTGAATGTGCCTCGCTGTTCACCCTTTGCGGCACAGCCATTAACCTCACCCAAAATACGGCAACTGATAGCGAACCAACTTGGTCACCGGATGGAACCGGTATTGTTTTCGTCAGCGAACGTAACGGTGCGCCCGAACTCTACTGGATGTCCGCCACAGGCGGCACGGCATATAACCTCACTCATGATCCTGCATCAGATAGTTTTCCGGTTTGGTCGCCCGATGGACATGCCCTCGCCTTTTATAGTGATCGCAGTGGCTTCCTCGAAGTCTATGTGATGAACATGAACTGCCTGCGCCAAATCGCAAGTTGTCCAACAGCTATCCACCGATTAGGCGGGGGATTCAACAGCCTTCCGGCATGGTCGCCCGATAGCCAACACTTAGCCTACTTCGCTAACGGGGATTTGCTGATCGCGCAAACCGAATGCCTCACCCAATCGGATGATTGTGCTGCCCAGAGTAATAATCTGACCCGCAGTCCTTTCACCGACTGGTATCCAGTTTGGTCACCGGATAATCAACGCTTGCTCTTTCAAGCCAACCGCAGCAGCCAGCCGCAAATCTATCAGGCAGCTATAAACTGCGACAGTCGAGCAGGTGACTGTGCCACGCTGTTGAAAAGTACGTTATCCTATAGTCTATACCCATCGTTTTCGCCGGATGGTCATCAAATCATGCTGACCTCGAATGACTACGACAGCCAAGAACTTTATCTGCTATCAGTTGCAGATGGTTCTGCACGGCAGATTACCAACATGGGCGGGCAAATCTCATCTGCACGCTGGAGGCCAATGCCACCATGATACGCATTTCACTTCGGCTATTAAATGCAATCATCATCGTGTGTGGATGTTTAACGCTGTTCGCACTGGCACTTGGACACATCCTTCCCCAAGAAGATGAAATTGTCTACTCCGCCAACTTAGATAATAGCGACGCTGAAATCTATCGCATGGCGCTTAACCGTCAACTTTCAGTTCCATTGACACATAATACAAGTGAAGACAACCAACCGGCGTGGTCATCCGATGGCGAGCAAATCGCTTTCGTCAGTAACCGACAGGGTGAATACACGATTTATGTGATGAATTCGTTGGGACGTGGTGTCCACCCCTTAACTGACAGCCCACGTAATAATTTTAGTCCAACGTGGTCACCAGATGACCGTTCGATAGCATATGTGACTGCACGGCAGGAATTCGCGCAGCAAATCACCGAAGTGCTGCTGACCGATTTACAATCTGGCTTAACCCGCCGCGTGACGATTCCTTATCCGAATGCCATCAGTCCAAATTGGGCTCCGGACAGTCGGCATCTGGCCTTTGCGTCCGGTGCAAGAGGAGGTTCTAACCGGATCATCTATAATCTCGATGTCCAAACGGGTGATACGAGTCCACTCATCGCTAACCACGACATTCAGCTCAATCCAACATGGTCACCTGATGGACGTTATCTGCTTTACCTAGCCTATGACTCCAATCCCGGTATGTATCTATGGGATACCACACGCGACCAATCGGTGCTGCTGTTCGCTCCAGAGGTACTGAATATGCGTAATCCAAGTTGGTCACAGGATAACCGATACATCATCTACGCGCCGCTGACCAACGGCAGCAATAACAGCATCCTACGGTTGGATGTGACAGCCTGCCTGCAACAGCGTGACCAATGCACTCCTCAACCAATGACCTATATTGCTGGAATCTACGATAACCCCCGCTGGCGACCCCACACGCAATGATGCCTTTTGTTTCCAGAACCATCGGAGTCATGACGCTGATTTGTGGATTGTTCACCCTGCTTATGATCAGTGTCGGACACCTGCTGCCTCAAGAAGAAGAAATTCTATTTTCCTCGCATCACATCTATGGCATCTATAGCATGGCTTTGGCACGCAACCTCATTACACCGCAGTTCCACACCAAAAATAGTGTCATCCAGCCCGATTGGTCACCGGATGGACAGCATATTGCTTATGTGGATAACACATCTGCCCAATTAATCCTTTATATTGCGGATTCTAATGGTCAAAATGAACATTTGTTGACTCAACTTCCCTATAACAGTGATTATGATCCCAAATGGTCACCGGATGGACGCTTGATTGCCTACAGTACCAGTAATACTGAAATCCGTAACAAGCCTGCCATTGGACTCATGCTGTTTGATACCCGAACACAGACCAAACGCCATCTCATCACTACCAACATTTTCCGCGAACACATGCTGTTTTGGTCACCGGATGGTACACGGATAGCGGTTGTACTGTATTCGCAAAATCGGTCAAATTCAGATATTTTCAGCTTCGATATTAAAACTGGAGCGACACACCCTTTGGTCGCAACCGCAGGCGATGATGAATATCCGGTGTGGTCACCTGACGGAAGATATATTGCGTTTGTTGGTGGAGAAGACTCGCGCGGGATTTATGTGCTGAATATGGCTAGTGGACAATCCGCATTACTCTATACAATTTCAGGTGTCCTGTATCCTTCAGATTGGTCACAAGACAGCCAGTTTATCTACTTGAGTTCAGCCTATAATATTTACAAGCTGGAAGTAGCCGTTTGTTTGCAAAATCCAACGACCTGCACCCCCCAATTACTGATTAAGGGTGGTGGCGATGCCCGCCGAAAGCCGCGCCTACCATGATTCATTTTTCATTACGGCTTATGTGGATTACGACGCTGGGTTGTGTGATCGTTATTCTGTTAGTGCTGGGACTCGGTCAGATTATGGTGATCCCCAATAACGAAATTGTGTTTACCGCTACGATTGATACCCCTGACATGCATGTCTATCTCATGGATATTGCGCGGCAGTTTATTTATGATATGAAAAATGAGAACATTTTAGGCTATGAACCGGCTTGGTCACCGGATGGTCGGCAAATCGCTTATGTTGGAGCAGGCTCAAAAGGATTTACCATCTACAAGCGTGATCTCAATAACAAGCTAACTCACGCGCTCATTCATGACCCCGGCGGCGTATACAGTCCGGCATGGTCATCTGATGGAAAGTTGATGAGTTATACTACGCTCGGTTCTGATCGCTTCTCAAGACTGATGTTAACCGATCTACAATCCGGTTTGACACGCAAGATCACCGACACACTCTATCGCAACGACAGTCACCCGACTTGGTCACCGGATAATCGTTTGATTGCTTTCGTCAGTAATGAGGACACTTTTGGAAAATCGGATATTGAGATTCTGAACCTTCAAACAGGCAATGTTCATCTCATGTTTCAAACTGAGGAGAATCAATTTTTCCCGCGATGGTCACCGGATGGTCGTTACATTGCATACATCAGTCAAGGTTATGACGTTGGCATCTACATTTGGGATATGCAAGAGTCCAAACCGTACCCGCTCTATAATAACCTTGCGCAAAAAGGCGCACTCGATTGGTCACCGGATGGCCGCTACATCATTTATGCCGATTTCATCAGCTATAACCATTCGGGTATCTTCCGGCTAGATGTTGCAGAATGTCTTGATACATCAGAGACTTGCCATCCGCAGCTTATAACGCCGACCAACGGGCTGTACACCAATCCCCGTTACAGGCCTAACGAACCATGACGCGCATTGTCTTAAAGTTCATCACGCATGTGTGGCTTATTTCTACAATCATCGTGACGTTAGCATTGGGTATCGGACGGTCTCTGCATGAAGATGAAATCCTGTTTTGGGGCAAATTGGGTAACAAGGATTTTGATATTTACCGTGTCGCCCTGAATCGCCATCTCACGCTGCCCATCGCACAAGATTTTACACCTGATACAAGCCTCACCAACCCTGTCTGGTCACCGGACGGACAACAAATCGCTTTTGTGAGCCAACACGTCAACCAACAGCATCTTCAAGGTTCAATTTTTATTGCGGATGCGGAAGGGCATAATCGGAAACTACTCATCGCAAATTTGGACTGTGTTTTTAACCTTACATGGTCACCGGATGGGCAACAAATAGCGGCTATTAGCGGCTGTTATCCTTCATCTGTACTCATGACAATTGATTTAAAGCAGAGCATGACGAATTACTTAACCAATAATGTAAGTGATGGTTTTGTACCCCACTGGTCACAGGATGGTCAGCAAATCAGTTTTAGATATTTTGAAAATAATCGAAACGCATCCGATATCTTCAACATCAATATTCAGAATGGCAATATCACACGCCTAGCTGAAAAGCTGCCGAATGGTTTATCCCCAACCGTGTCGCCGGATGGTCGTTATATAGTATTTGCGAAAAACATTCCCGAATCAAACCAGAGTCTCTACGGCATTTATTTGTATGACCTTGCCAATCAGCGCACTATCGGGCTTTACGAAAATGAAAAATATATCACCAGTTCAATTGATTGGTCATCCGACAGCCAATTCATTGTTTATGCTGCGGGTTCTCTTGGCGACTCTGCTCTATTAACACTGGATATAGCGTCCTGTCTCGAACAGTCTACAAGCTGCATCCCAAAACAGGTCATTCCCATAAGAGGTCAATATGTTGACCCGCGTTGGCGGCCCAATACACCATGACCCGTTATTTGATAAAACTTATCAGTCGTTTAGCATTCAGTTGTGGTTGTGTAGTAGCGGTGACATTAGTAGTAGGACACATTCTACCAACCGAACCCGAACTCTTATTTACCGTTTCGTATAACCTGAGCGATTTGAACATTTATCGCCTGAGTCTATCGCGCCACATCACGATGGCGGTCACGCATAACCCCGCGAACGACTTCCTACCGGATTGGTCACCGGATGGGCAGCGTATTGCTTTCGTCAGTGACCGTGACGGTAATTACAGCATCTACATCACCGATGCACAGGGGCTTCATGTGCGCCGATTGAGCAAAACTGAAGACAATGTTAACCAATACAATCCAGTCTGGTCGCCCGATGGAAAATTCATCACTTACATCAACGAAGAAAAGGGTTACGGTCAGATTATGTTGTACGATATGGCGACAGATACAGTTGAACAGCTAACAGACAGCTACCGCACCCATGTGACTCCGACTTGGTCACCTGACGGCAAAACAATCACCTTCGTTTCCGATTTAGACGAACGGTGGAACACCAAAATCTACAGCTTGAATGTCGAGACACGGATCATCAGCCCCATTCTGGTGGGCAGCGCGACCAACCCTATTTGGTCACCGGACGGGCATTATCTGCTTTATATCTCCGGCTATGAAAGACCCAATCTTTTCATATGGGACAACAGCCTCGGAAAATCCGATTTGCTGTATTCTGGCGACTTTATTGACAGTGATACGCCGGCATGGTCAGCCGATGGACGCTCGATTGTTTTCTCAGCCTTCACCACATTCGGCAATTCGGGGATTTTCCAGATTCCTGTAGCTGCATGTCTCGCCCAATCACCTGAGTGTATCCCGCATGAATTGACCAGCGTACCTGCCTTCTATCGCAACCCTCATTGGAAACCCACCCAAAAAGATTCCAGCCAGTAGATCAATTGTTAATAGGATGAATAAGGCATGTTAGCCTGTCGGGTACGTCCTATACTAAAGGAAAAATGGCATTCATCAGTTGATTTGAAGGTGACATCTCATGGCGACTATCCGAAATACAGTTCGTACCTATTGGTTGGCAATCATAGCCATCTTATTTGTCGTAATTAACTTCATCGGTTTTAGCCATGCTGTGGCGCAAGATCCTGTGCCAACCACTGTTCCAATTGTGACGACTACCATCAACGCGGCACAGGCAACTACTGATATTATGGTCAACTTCTTTAACCGCCTGACACAAACACCCGAATCAACCGTTATGCGGGTGATCATGATCGTGGTGGCGCTGGTTCTGCTGGTGGCAGGTTGGCGCGTTTATGAATTCGTGATTGTGATTGCAGGCGCGATGGTCGGCGCGGCGATTGCGAGTTCGCTGGTGATATCGACTGATGCGGTCACCAACTTATTAGTTCTACTGGTCGGTGGCGTCATCGGCGCGATACTGAGTTTCTTCCTGTACTATGTGGCGGTGTTCCTCATCGGCATCCATTTCGGCATCCTGTTGACCAATGGTCTGGCGACGACACTCGCTTTGCAACCAGTTTCACCTCTGGTGTTAATCATCGGTGGTGTGATTGGCGGCCTGATATTACTCGGATTGTCCTTCCAATTCTTGATTGTGCTATCGTCACTGGTGGGCGCACAACTGCTGGTGGTCGCGCTGGGACTTCCAACCCTATGGATGCTGGTGATCGCGCTCATTGGTATCCTCGTGCAATTCGGTTTGACACGTACTTATAACTACGATTTCCGGCGTTCACGTCGGGTTGTTTATCGACGGCGAGCGTCTGAAATCTAAGCCGTAAAGATACTCCACTTTTGATTATCGGGCAGGCCAATGGGGTCTGCCTGTTTTTTATTTAATGCAGCAAATGATTCAAATTGTGCAAAAGATTCGCAATTTTCGCAGATTTTGCATTTTATCCGCTGAAATGTCCGGCAGTTGTGAGGGAAGAAGGCGCTGAATTGACATTTTGTGCTGGCGGGTGGCTCCCTGAATGCCGCTGAATCGTCACAAATTCGGCGGAATTACGGGAGCGATACTCCTCTGTGCAGTTTATGCATTACCGCTGCTGTAATTGCTGCATAATCGGTAGTCTTTAGTAAAAGGGAATAAACGGACGGCATGATGATGTTTAACAAATAGGACGGAGAAAGAAAAGCAGACCACTAACCCCAGCCCACATCGGCTACCTTCGCAAGCTCAGCCACCGATAGCCCGTAGTAACAGGGCAAGGAAGCAATACGGGAGGGCGGACAGCCGTCCGCCCTACGAAATTCAATTGACTTTGATTCAAAATTGGAACAAAAGTTCACAGTTTGTCAACGCGAATCGGTTCGAGTTTACAAACCTTTGGGCGGATTGAAAACCAGCGTTTATCCCTATAAGCAGCCAAATTTTGTACGCAATTTTTCAGCCTCCGCACCACTAAGTTGCTGAGTGAGTAAACACATGACCCGTTTAGGAAACAGTGGGTCGTCTGAATCAACTCGCATAATGGGATGACTTGACCCAAGTTGGGCTTCATCCGCTTGTAAGTTATAAAAGGTAGGGTCATTTATGCTTCCTCGTCCCGTATCAACAAGCACATATGGATCGTCACCAAACGCTTTAACCATATATTTGGCACGCTCAACGCTGGCATCATCATAACTGCTAAACAACCCAATATGACCGATTTTTCCCTCGTTATCTGGAAGGCCGTGTTCTTCTACCTGTGATGGAGGCGGTTGTTCTCCTGCCATCGCTGACAAACTCCGGAATACAAAAGCCACAAAATTCTTCGGTGTTCCGAAGCGTTCTACCGGAACAAGGTGTAAATAGGTTGACGAATCAACTTCACAATATCCCCATCGACATGGAACATTACGATTATCGAGTTTGAGCCAAGTGATGTGATCTGCAAGCTGATCCATAAACTGATGCGCTTCAAACCCAATTTCTGTACTAACCACCGTTAAAAAACGGTGTGTCTTATCTGGTCTTAAAAAGTTTGCCTCATCAATAACCTCGTGTGGCAGAGGCGAACCTTCAGTAGACTGGTTATCATCTGCTGCCAAAAATCGCTGTCCGACTGTATCCAGAACTGATTTGACAGCAACAGAATCGCTCACATCACATTCAATTATCGGGATGCCGTTATCTATTCTTAGTGCCAGCCGAAAATCCTGCTGAGTCCAAGGTTCACGTCCCTTGTAACCATGAAGATTAGCTACAACTGTTATTGGAGTGATCGCAGAACTACGGCAAAACTCGATGATGGCTTTGGCTCCGCGAAACGTTTCAGGAATACTGTTATTTACAATGACAATACAGCCCAAAAGTTGACCGGGGACATTCTGAAAATCAAAATGTAGATGACTTATCTCATACAGATAAACGCCAAGTTTTTCGTTCAGGGCAAATTGTCCTACCGTAGCAATGCGCCCATGCTGAAGCATCATGCCGCCGATTTCAGAACAGGCCGATCCCAAAAATGTCGATTTGCCGGATGAAAAGGGACCTACAACAATGATTGAATAAAACTGGCGCGAAGCATTCGTCATACGCTGTTCCTATTCGGACTTAGGCCAAACTACTTCACTCGCAAGTCACTATACGCTTGCGCACGCATCCAATCACAGATGACCATATCACCGGAGGTATCGGGCAGCGGGATGCCGTTGTCTTGCGGGAGGGCATTAAAACCGCGAAAGTAGCCAAATGTGCCGTCGATTTGAGCGCGGGCGGCCTCAGAGAGTTCCGCGTCACCAATGGCAACCGCGTGAATATGAATCGGTGAGCCTTTGTAGAGTTCATCAAAATCACGCAGATAGGCCGCAAAACCGGCTAAACGCAAGGCATGAATCAGCGGCTTGATCTCGTCGGTCAGCACCTTGCCCGTGCCAATTTCACGCACCGAAATATCCAACGCTCCACCACCGTCATGTGTCCCAAAACTAGCCGATACACCGCCGGGGTTATAGCTGCCCTGCATGATGACATCACGCAGATGAATCACGCCGCCTTCCGCGCTGTAGAGTTCTTGCGCATGATCGAGCATCGCCAGCGTCCGCAGGTTGAGTGTATCCGTTCCAACAATGATGCGGTCATAAACTTCGGGCGGTTGCAGACAGCCATCCGGTTCGCTGCTGTCAGCGGCAGGCTCGGCAATTTTGCCCACACCTTCCAACCAATAGCTGGCGGACTTCACATCACCCTCAGCCGACCAGCCCATCATGCTGTCGTAGTTCAGCAGCCACCACACATAACCATCGGCACAGCGCGGCCCATCCGCCACCCGCACGATGTCACCGTTGGGGATTTGTCCGCTGCGTTCGCTCTGCAAATCCGGTTCGGTGCGGCGATTGATAGTAAATCCCGCTACCGTCTTAGCCCACATCCCCGCTTTTAAGCGTGTCGGCAAATCCCCCAATGTGGGACAAGAAGGGATAGGTGTGGGTTGTGCGCTGACCATCGTGAAGGTCATCAACACACACAGGGCAACAATCAGAACTGCGTAAACTTTGCGGTGCATAAAATCTCTACTTTGTTAAATGGTTGTGGTGTTACCATGATTAACGATACTGAAGCCTGCACTTTCATAAATCGAGAGCGCTGCCTGCAAATCTTTTTCGGCAATCAAGACATAGTCACGGTCATGAGTAGACACGAGGAAAATGCTCAAGCCAGCCTCAGATAAGGGGCTGGATAAACGGACAGCCACACCTACTTCATCAAACGCCAGATCACTTTCCACACGCAGGCACAACCAGCCCGCGCTGTAAGTTTGCCCTGCTGGAATAAAACGCTGCGGACACATCACCGAAAATTCATCTTCCGTCCGTGCGATAAAAAAGACAGGGGCTTTTGTCAACCAATCCGGAAACGGATGCATCGGCGCTAATTTAAGGATGCCGAATACATCTGTAAGCAACTTCAGTTTAAGCGAAGATTTTTGACTCACTGCACTACCTCTAAAAATACTTGACCGTCTGCACCTTCAGCCGTCCAACCCGTGACACCGTCATAGACCACCTGCACCCAACGGATGCTGTCACTGCATACACCCTGCTGTCCATCGACCACATTGAAGGTCGCGCCTTCGGGAATTTGCCCGATTTTGTCCGCATCAGCATTGGGGGCATTACGGACGCGATTTGGGCCACCACCGACGATCACTTTCCCTTGTCCACCTTTAACCAATCCCACCGCAGGCAGTGTACCGCAGCGTTTCGCGTTATCGAAATCGTTAGTTGGCATCACAGGTGCGGATTGATCACCCGTTTCGGTGGCGACTGTATACTGCTTGCCACCCCAGATAATCGTACTGGCTTTGAAATCAACCTCGATTTCTTTACCGTTCATATCGGAAATATTCACGCTGGTATTCAAACGAATATAAGCAAAGTGCTGACCATCCGGTGCAAAGGTGTAATCGACCGCATAAGGCGCTTGATTGGGCGGGATAAACTTCTCTCCGGTTTGCGGATTAATCACATACCAAGGACGTGTGTCGTTATCATCCTTGATGAACACCAGTGAGTTTTCTGGTGTAACGGCGCTTATACTCGATTGGAGACCGTTTATCACACCATGGTCGCCCGTCAACACATCCATGACATACAGTCGTCCCTTGTGCGGGATCACATCAGCGCTGTCCACAATCACATAATCATGCCCTTGATAATGAAGGGCATAATTCGAAGTCATCCCATCGTTTAAAAAGAATTTGGAAACCGGTGCGCCCGCGCTCGTATAGACACTGGTATCGGCCACAATAGTGTCACCATACCAACTCAGCCTCCAAATTGACTCGGATGAATCAATCAGTGTGGTAAGCTGGCTTGTGACTGTGTTGTAACTGATGATTTGCCCCGTGCGATTCACTTTTTCGAAACTGTTGTGGTATTCAAAGTAGATCAACCGAGTACTATCCGGCGACCACGCTAAACTGCCGCGATACCGCCATTCTAACTTATCCTTAACAACACCCCGATGTTGAACAATTGCCCTTTCCTGACCGGTCGTAAGGTCGAGCAGCATAATATCGGATGGGGATTCACCGTAGTTACCGATTTCATTATTGTGTACAGCTTGGATAAAAAATTCTGGTGTTTGGCGGTAAGCCAAATAGTGACCATCCGGCGAAATAGCCAGATCGCGCTGTGAAGAAGGCTGATCACTATATAACCTTTGCTGATGATCGGTAACTTGTTTGACCGTACCATCATCCGGATTAATGGTATAAAAATCGCCTTTTGACACTGCGACAATCGGCGCAATTTTATCTTGTGCCTGCACCACCGATGCAAGCAAAAGCAGCCCTAATACGAGCACAAGTATGGGACGCTTAAACATCTAATAACCCCTTTTTGAGCGAACGACACACACTCACCCTATCATAACATTTTCCGCTATACTCAACGCCAATCTGACGCTTACAACACGGGAATGAAACGCTCATGACCTCAACTTTTATTGTGCTGGCTGCCATCAATGGCTTTTTAGGGGTGGCGCTCGGTGCTTTTGCCGCGCACAGCCTTGCCGCTTATTTCAGTGATAAACCACGCCTTGAAGCCAATTTTAAAACGGGCGTGCAGTACCAGTTTTATCATACGGCGGCACTAATTGGGGTCGCTTTCGCCAGCAAACAATTCACTTCATCGTTGATTCCGGTAGCGGGTTGGTTGTTTTTGGTCGGTATCATTCTTTTTTCCGGCAGTCTGTATGTTCTCAGCTTAACGGGTAAGCGCTGGCTGGGTGCAATCACTCCGCTAGGGGGATTGGCCTTCCTCGCTGGCTGGGTTTGCTTAGCGATTGGTGCTTTACAAGGCTAAAATGGCAGCGCTCACACGCGAAACGCTCGTCGATTATCTCCATTCGCAAGTCTATTTCGACTCGCTCGCGGACGAGAATTTGCACTGGCTTGCCAGCCAATGCCAACGCCAAACATATGCTGCTAACGAAACCGTCTTCCTCGAAAATGACTCTTCACGTGGCATGTGGATGATTGAACAGGGGCGCGTCAAAATCTATAAGGTCAATCCGGAAGGTGAAGAGCATATCATGCACCTGCTCGGCCCCGGAAACACCTTCAACGAGGTTGCCACTTTTGATGGCGGCAATAATCCCGCTAATGCAGGTACACTCACCGAGGCGGCTGTGTGGCTGCTTCCCGCCGAAGCACTCAAACACTTACTGAGTATTGATAACGCACTGGCCTTAAAAGTCATCAAACTGCTGGCGACGCGTGTCCGTTCACTTGTCGGTCAGCTCGAGGATTTAGCGCTGTACTCAGTAACCATTCGATTGGCGCGTTTCTTGCTCAAACAGCTTGATGATCCAGCCCTCAGCGGACCCGGTGTCACCCGCGCCAACATTGCCGCACACCTCGCTACCCAGCCTGAAACCATCAGCCGTGCATTACGTTCATTGGAACAAGCACAGGCCATCCGCTTCGACCGTCACCGCATCGTCATTGAAGACGAAAAACTACTGCGCACTCTTGCTATCCTCTAAGCAAGATTCTTCTCTAATGAGCGTTGGCATTAGGTCCACATTTCGCCCAAATCGTGCAGCCATTGGACGACTTCGTGAGTAATCCGTTCTGGTTCATCTGCCCGCAGAATTTTGTCGGTCACGCAGGCGATGGTGATAATGGGGTGAGAGTCGTTGGTACTGTCCACATTGATGCTGCTGCCCACACATTTAAATAGCGGTGCACCATTTTTGATGGTTTCCAAGGTATCCCGATCCGCGACCAAACGCATAACCGGCGGTTCATCAGATGTTTGGGTATAACTCACGAAAAGTTCTCGAATGGGTTTCATCGTGACTCACTTTTTACTCCTACTATCCATTTGGACGGCATGATTGTTTCAATTATTAACCGAAATCCCTATGCATAGTTCTTACTCTATTGATTGTGATTTTTATCACATGTGCTGTGTTACGGAATCGGAAAGATACACGCCTACAATAAAGACATCACGAGTTGCCGACTTGCTACTATTTTGTAGACTGAGCGAACTGCGATTTCGAGAATTGGTTTAATATGAACATTTTGTCGCTGCTCATTTTTGGTGTGCTGGGAATTATATTAGGCGGCGTGTTTAGCGCTCAAACTAAAGATTCAAAACCGCTCGATATCCTGTTAATCGTCGCCATTTTAGGCGGACTAATTTTAAGCGTTAGTCTCTTCCCCTTGGGTCTAGTCGGCTTATTCGGTGGTGCCATCGTCAATTGGCTCATATCTGACGATGCCACACCCCTTGATTGAGTATCGCATCCCGCTGACCACAGGAATGTCGCCCTTTTCTTAACCTTGCGCCTCATTTGAGCAAATCGTCCGATTACCATCCTCTAAAATTCAAATCGTTCTTGATCTAAATCAAGTACAAGCTCGTCCATAAGCCTTACGCTGTTGTCAATTGATAGCGAAGTACAGGCTTGAAATATGGACAATGAGTGGCTCCCCATCATCAACCTCGATCAATGTGTCGGCTGCGGCGCATGTGTGTCCCAATGCCCGACCAATGCCCTCGCGCGGCGTAGCGGCAAAGCGGCACTCGTCAGGCCAAATCGCTGTATCTACTGTGGCGATTGTGAAACGCTGTGTCCACATAACGCCATCGAACTTCCCTATCTTGTTTGTTTAGATCCTCATGCACAAGCAAAGGTAAACTCATGAACCGCAAGTCGTTTAATCCCAATACATGGGCGGCGATCCTCATTTTTGTGGGCATCCTAACCGCCGTCCTCATTTTCCCGTTTTCAATCCGCATCGTCCCTAATGCCAGCAATGCTCAAGCAGGCACAACCGTCGAATACACCCTCAAAATGGTCTTAGGACAAACCACACCACCGATGGGTTTTCTGGGTGTCGGCGGGGCAATTGACGGCGTGATGAATCCCGAACTGACCGCCAATGTCGGTGACACGGTTAAGATCACGGTCATTAACGTCGATGCCATCCAACATGATTTGACTATCGACGAATTCAAAGTTTCAACTGGCGTCATGACGGACAAAGATCAACAGGCAGTCATCACGTTTGTCGCAGACAAACCCGGCAGCTTCAAATATTACTGCGCTACACCCGGTCACCGTCAGGTTGGTATGGAAGGTACATTGACCATCTCAGGTGAAGCGCCCGCTGGTAGCCAAACAGCCTCTACAAATATGGGTGGTATGGATATGATGGCACAAGCGGCTGCGGTTCCGACTGCTGGGCCAGCCAATCCGAACGCGGTGTCGATTGTTCACAGTCCCATCGACATACCTGCTCCTATAGGTGATCGTGGCCCAACCAATGTCCGCATTGATCTTGTTGCTAAAGAAGTTTCCGGCTTACTGGCAGACGGCACAACTTACAGCTACTTCACCTTTAACGGTACTGTTCCCGGCCCGATGCTGCGTATCCGTGTTGGTGATACGGTCGAACTGCATCTGAAAAATGACCTCAGCAGCGGCTTCTTACACTCAATTGACCTGCACGCCGTAACGGGTCCGGGGGGTGGCGCAGTCTTCACCCAGACAAAACCGGGTGAAGAAACATCCTTCACGTTCAAGGCGCTGATTCCGGGCTTATTTGTCTACCACTGTGCCACACCCAGCGTCGCCCATCATATCGCCAGCGGCATGTATGGCATGATCTTGGTCGAGCCAGCCGGTGGCCTGCCTAAAGTAGACAAAGAGTTCTACGTCATGCAGGGTGAGATTTATACCGCGCAGCCTTTTGGCACAGCCGGTAATCTGGACTTCAGCCACGAAAAGATGCTAAAAGAAGAACCCGAATACTTCGTCTTTAATGGTGCATCAATGGCACTCACAACCGACGAAAACGCCCTGCGAGCCAAAGTCGGTGATACCGTCCGCATCTTCTTCGGTGTCGGTGGCCCGAACTTCACCAGTTCCTTCCACGTCATTGGCGAAATGTTTGACCGGGTTTACAATCAAGCCTCATTGACTGCACCGCCCGTAACTGATGTCCAGACCACCAGTGTTCCTCCCGGTGGCGCGACCATGGTCGAGTTCAAACTGGAAGTACCGGGGCGCTATATCCTAGTTGACCATGCGCTGGCACGGATGGAGCAAGGTTTGGCAGGCTATCTCTACGCTGAAGGCGATGATCAGCCTGATATATTCAGCGGTACGTTGACACCGGGTTCAGGTCATTAAAATCGCACAAGCATCACGGGGCGGCGCAAGTCGCCCCTCTTTGGATAACACATGCCAAGAATTACCCGCACCTTTATCAAAGCTGCCATGCTTTATTTTGCTTTGGGGCTGTTGACGAGTTTTCTGGTCAGCGCTCGAAAGCTGCTCAATCTCCCGCTGTTTCTGGATGCGATGACACCCACCTATCTCCACATGCTGGTTGTCGGCTGGATCACTCAACTCATCATCGGCGTGGCTTATTGGATGTTCCCCAAGTTCTCCAAAGAAGCGCCGCGTGGTGATGAACGCGTGGGCTGGGCAATCTTCATCCTCCTGAATATCGGTCTGCCCCTACGTATCATCGGTGAACCCTTCAATATCGGCTGGATGCTGCCCATCTCTGCCATTCTGCAATTGTTCGCCATCTGGATGTTCATCATCGTCATCTGGCCGCGCGTCAAGGAGCGTTAATATGCCGCGCTTGTCCGTTTGGATGATACGTACAGCTTTACTCCACTTGGGCATCGGCATCACCATCGGCGCGTTGATGTTGTGGAATAAAGGCAGTCTGTTTGATATACGAATCTGGCTGCTGGTCAGCACCCATTTAGAAATGCTAATTGTCGGCTGGCTGATCCAGTTTGCACTGGGTGTCGCCTTCTGGGTACTCCCACGATTTACTAAAGAACCGCGTTACGGCAACGTCCGCCGCGGTTGGTTGGGATATATTCTACTAAATGCAGGCATCATCTTGGTCGTCATGAGCCTGTTGTTAGCCGCATTTATCCAGCTCCAACCACTGGGAAGATTCATCGAGGTGATTGCGGCTTTGACACTCGGCTCGGTTCTTTGGCCGCGCGTCAAACCCTTCGGGGTATAAATCAGGGCATGGGGCAACTCAAATTATTTGGTGGTTAGTTGTAGGGAAAAGGCATGCCTTTTCCCTACTTATGATGTTACGCTAACCGGATGATACCTGCTGATCGCGCACTACGACATCGTGCGCACCACCTTCGACAATACTCACCGACGATACCAGTGTCAGCCGTGCATTTTGCTGAAGATGCGGAATGCTCAGGCTGCCGCAGTTGCACATGGCGGACTTGACCTTGCTCAAACTGATGGCGAGGTTATCATGCAGCGTGCCTGCATACGGCACATACGAATCTACGCCTTCCTCGAATGAGAGCTTCGCATCGCCACCAGAATCGTAGCGCTGCCAGTTACGGGCGCGTGCGCTGCCTTCACCCCAATATTCCTTCATATAATTGCCATTGACGACCACCTTATTCGAGGGGCTTTCGTCAAAGCGGGCGAAATAACGTCCCATCATGCAAAAATCGCTGCCCATCGCCAGTGCCAGTGTCAGGTGATAGTCGTAGACAATGCCACCATCCGAGCAAATCGGCACATACACACCCGTTTCAGCAAAGTATTCATCACGCGCCTGTGCGACTTCAATCACGGCAGTCGCTTGACCACGACCGATACCCTTGGCCTCGCGGGTGATGCAAATCGCGCCACCACCGATCCCGACTTTGATGAAATCCGCGCCCGCATCCGCCAGAAAGCGAAAGCCATCGCGATCCACAATGTTTCCCGCGCCGATCTTTACCGTGTCGCCATAGTTCTCGCGCACGAATGCCAGTGTGCGCTTCTGCCATTCCGAGAAACCTTCTGATGAGTCGATAACTAAGATATCAACACCGGCCTCGACCAACGCCGGAATCCGTTGTTCATAATCGCGCGTGTTGATGCCTGCGCCGACAATGTAGCGCTTCGAGTCATCGAGCAATTCGTTGACATTTTCCTTGTGTGCGTCATAGTCCTTGCGGAACACGAACGACACCAGCCGCTGATTATCATCAATGATCGGCAGCCCATTGATTTTATGCTCCCAGATGATGTCATTGGCTTCGCTCAAGCTGATGCCATCGTGGGCATAGATGATCTTATCCAGCGGGGTCATAAAGCTGGACACTTTTGTGTCTTTGTCCATGCGACTCACGCGGTAATCACGGCTGGTAACGATGCCAATAAACTTACCTGTCGATGTACCATCCTCGGTGACGGCAACCGTCGAATGGCCGGTTTTTTCTTTAAGACGCAGGATGTCTGCCAATGTGTGATTTCCATGGACAGCCGAGTCGGTGATGACAAAGCCCGCCTTGTAGCTTTTTACGCGTCGCACCATCTCCGCCTGCTTTTCAATGGGCTGCGAACAGTAGATGAAGGAGACACCACCCTCACGCGCCAAGGCAATCGCCATTCCGTCGTTCGAAACCGACTGCATGACAGCGGACACCATTGGCACATTCAAAGACAACGCGGGCATTTCACCCTTTTTGAACTTAACCAGCGGCGTTTTTAATGAAACATTCGCCGGCACACATTCCGCCGAGGAATAGCCGGGAACCAACAGGTATTCGCTGAAGGTACGAGATGGTTGATCGTAGTAAAATGCCATTTCCCTGCACACCTTTGTTCATTTGCCATTGTCCAAGTTTGGTTGAAATTGAATAAGAGACACATTCAGTATATAGAAGCGGTTTTCTTTACTCCACCCTCACCCGCGCCAGCCGCAGCCGTTGATCCGCCGAGACATCGCCATTACCGCGCGTCTGGATGGCTAACCGTTCATTGGTCTGCCAATAATAGACACCCAACCACAACTCATAATTACCTGCGGGTAAATCGGGAGGCAGCGTGAAATCAAGTGAGTCGTTAATCTGGTCGCCTACCTGCCATATGCCCGTTGGATAATCCGGTCGAATGAGTCGGTCTACTTGTGCACTCGGTTGATCGCTTCCTACGGGAGTCAAATGCAGGAACAGTGTGTAATCCACAGGTGGCGGCTTCAGCACATCCCACACTAACTTGAGGTTGATGGTTTGTCCCGCTTGTATGCTAAATTGACTCCCCTCGGGCTGAGGGAGAGCGGTTGGGGGTGAGGGCGCACTAATCTCCAACCCTTTGACACTGAACAGTCCACCTAATGTAATGGCTTGTGACGGTGCAGGCAAACTCGTGGGGGTTTCAAATAATGGCACACGTAAATTGCCCAAGATCGACACATTGTTAGTCGTATCGGCGCTGCTGCCCTCCACTGTTACTCGCTGCGCTTTCAAACCGCGATAGACTCCTGCAACCAAACGATAACGTCCAACCGGCGCATCATCCGGTAGTTGCAGCCAGTGATGCGTCGCAAGTATCTCGTCATCCCGCCAAATCCGCGTGCGGTACATCGCCCCAAACGGCACATTCTGCCACTGTGCGACCGCTTGCCCTGCATCATTCCAGAGCTGCACGAAAATCTCATAGTCTTCACTCGGCGGTTTGAGCGTCGTCCAATATAAGGTTACGAAAAACGGCTGTCCCGGCACGAGATCAACATTCGGCACGGTATAACCGTCTAAATGCAGTTCATCTCCGAAACTGGTATCAACCTGCGGATAAATAACCCGTTGGGGTGCAAACAATCCCGCAGGTGTCGGCACATGATAAAAGAAAGCAATCGTCAAGTCGCTGCGATCATGCAGTTCTTCTGCCCCTGCTGATGCCTGTGCTTGCTCGACTGCCTTAGTTTGTTCATCGGTCAAGGGCGGCAGCAGCCATGTCCGACCCTTATCGAGCAGCACCCACAAACGGTCATCGACTTGTGCAGTTGTCCCATCCCAACGCACCCGTTTGGGATCAGCCGGACGCAAAATGGTTAGGCGTTCCGGTGGATTATCGACCTGTAACTGACCATCTACGGTAATCGCGCTCCGACGATCCCTAAACACATCCGCCGTCATCCAGCTAATCGTCGAGCGTTCCCACTCGGTATACGGAATCAGATAGGCTTGTTCAGGCTGTGCCACTATCCTTCGACTAATGTCCAACGAGGCTTGGTCATTCCACCAACTGGTTTTCGGATCAGCATATTGCTGAGGGACGCGAATCGCAAAATAGCGGTACATATCCCACGCCGACGGCACAAACATCACCAGCGCCAATCCAACCGCTAGTGCTGGACGCAGCCTAGAAGTGGGGGTCGCATTCATGTATCCACTCAACCACTCCCACCCATACGCCAGCCCAATACCCGCAGCTAAAAAGATGAACGTCAGCACATCAATCTGGCGCATGGCGTGCGGTTGGCTGGTGGCGCTGGTCAACAAATCCGGCAGCAGCACCAACGGCATCGCCAGCCATAACCACGCCGCAGCCATCCGTCGCGGCTGCCGCACTAGTATCACCAACGTCAGCAAGAATCCCACGAAAAATAATGGCGTTAAAATCGGCTGTGCCAATTCAGTGGTATACGGCCCGGAATTCCAAACGATTCCAACCGCCTCGAAATTATGAACGAGCTTGTTCCAGACCATCACCAATGGCCCACCGTAAGGCGTGTTATCGAATGTCCAGATCAAAGCACCACTAAAGGGTTTAGCCGCCTCTGCCCGTCCGAAGAAGGCACGCGGCAGTGTCAAATAGGTATAGAGGTTGGGCGACACCAATATCAGCCCCACTACCGCCATGATCACCCAACCACGCCAACGCGTTTTGAAACCTTCCCGATCAAACAATGCATCATGCAAAAACCACACGATCACCGCCAGCGGAATCACTCGCGCTGCGATGTAGATATACTGTGTCAGTGCCAATGCCGCGCCTGCCAATGCCCAACGCCACCACTGACCTTTTGCCCGTGCCCAAGCGGTACAAGCGATTAACAGTGCCACCACCGCCGGAATATAAGGTGCTGGCAAGCCGAGCCGACTGACGTAAATCGCATGTAAACTAATCGCTGCCGCCAAGGCGCTCAACAATCCAGCGAGGACTCGTATCCGTCGTGGGGCATCTGATAGTAACCAATAAGCCGCCGCGTACAGCAATCCAACACCCATTATGTTCCATAAGGCACTGGCTAAACGCGCCGTCATCTGATTGATGCTTACTAACGGAATCATCGCGCCAGTGGCATACACCGACAGCGGTTCCGCGCCATACAACTCACGGATGTAGTAAGGCCACACACCGCGATCAACCCAATCCAGCGCATTGATGCCGTACCACGCTACATCGCCATCGCTGCCGACAGGCACGCGTTCCAAATTCACCACACGCGGGACAGCCGCCGAAATCATAATGAGCGCCAGCCAAAACAACGGCCTCTGAAAGACCCATTTCAAACGCTGCAAAAGCATTTCACCTTTTCAATGTCATCAAGCTGCCGCGCATTGTGCCTCAATCCCACCCAATTGGTAAACCCTCTCTGCCTTTTCTCTATGTCTCTGTGGTTAAATCTGTATTTCCAGTAAAATAACGATCAAAGTACAAAAGGAGCTTATTATGGTGCGTCGTTTACTCGCTCTATTAATCCTCACAACATCGCTCGTCGGCCTGTCTGTACGTGCCGAAGGCGAATCGCCCCAGCACATCATCGCTTATTTCTCGTCATGGAGCATCTACGACCGACAATATTTTGTAACCGACATCGCAGCGGATATGCTCACCGATATTAACTACGCCTTCGCCAACATCAGTGATGCAGGCGAATGTACCCTCGGTGACGAATGGGCTGATACACAATTTCCTTATCCCGGTGAGAAAGAAGGCGACGGCTTGCTCGGCAACTTCCATCAATTGGAACTGCTCAAGGAAAAGAATCCCAACCTGCAAACGCTGATTTCCATTGGTGGATGGACGTGGTCAGCCAAGTTCTCCGATGTAGCGCTGACTGACGAATCGCGTAAAAAATTCGCCATTTCCTGTGTGGCCTTCATGAAGCAATATGGCTTTGATGGTCTCGACATCGACTGGGAATATCCGACCGGCGCAGGTAATACGGGCAATGTCGAACGCGCCGAAGACCCCGCCAACTTCATCCTGCTGCTGACCGAACTTCGCAACCAGTTAGATGCTCAAGGTGGCATTGATGGTGAGCATTATCTACTGAGCATCGCCGCCGGAGCGAACCAAGCTGCCATCAGCAAAGTGGACTGGAAGCAGGTACAAGAACAGCTCGATTGGATCAACGTCATGGCTTACGATTTTGTCGGTTCGTGGGTCAGCAACACTGGCTTTAATGCGCCGCTTTTCGCCTCACCCAACGATCCCGCGCCGGCTAACAACACCGATACTGTCCTCAAAGCTTACCTTGCGGCGGGTGTACCATCGGAAAAACTGGTCATGGGCGTACCGTTCTACGGACGTGGCTTTAAAGAAGTCACCGACAAGGCCGATGGTTTGTTCCAACCTTATGGACAAATTCCCAACGGCACCTATGGTGAAGGCGTATTTGAATACAGCGATCTCTCCAAGTTCTGGATCGTAAACATGCAGCGCTTTTGGGATGATACCGCTAAAGTGCCGTGGCTTTACAATGTCAAAACTGGCATGATGATCAGCTACGACGATCCCGAATCGCTGGGTTATAAGGTCGATTACGTCAAGCAGAACAACCTCGGTGGAGTCATGATCTGGGAACTCTCCTCAGACTCGCGCGATCATGCCCTGCTCAAAGCTGTCCACGACTCGCTGCTCCCTAACGAATAAATCTTATATCATTATCAGGGTGCGACATCCGTTGCACCCGGTTTAATCGAAAACAAAGTAAATCAGAAAGTATTATGATAAATTCCGCCGAAGAAATGTCAGCACTCGTTGACTCACAAGTAAAAATAATTGCTGATCCAATTGTGCGTGCATCACTTCAATCATTTCTCGTTCCGCCCATAAAACAGCAGCGAGGATGGGGATACGATGGCAGTTCGGATGAAACATTATTGTGCTGGTTAGTTTTGGAGGACACGAAATCTGATACAGGAATTGTCTATTCCGATATGGGCTTTGGTGCAAGGAATCCTTGGGGCTTAGTATTTTTGTCGAAACTAATCACAGGTGATGATTCAGGCTGGTTTCAAACGTTCGAACATGCATTTTATGACTCTTTTGCAGCGGGTGATCTTAAAATTTGGAGTCTCGTCCAGAAGGAGCAAGGCGAAATATTGGACGTCATCGAAGTGGGCTTAACACTGAACGAAGCATTTGAAAAACGGAACAAACAAAAACGTGATCCCTCAATTTACGCTATAGAACACAGACGCATTCCTTCAAAATAGAATTTCTCCTCCAAAAACCTCGCCAAATCATTTTTTAACCATTCCCCAACCGATTTAACATTCCTACTCCCTCATATTGGTTAGAAAATTCCCTCGCGAAGAGTTACATTTTGGTAACCCATTGCCCCTCATTTTCTGTTATCCTGTATCTATATCACGGTCTAGATTTTCTTGGCGGTTCAATTGCATTTGTATGCCTTCTTTTCTTTGTGTCTTCGTGGTCAAAAATGCATTTGCCTTTGCAGTTTCGGCGGATCACTCCCGCATATCCGCTGCAACGACACACTTCCGCCAAAGCGGCGGACACACGCGAACAATCCGCTGCACTCAGCGGATACAGCCGAGCCAACCGCCTGCCAATTGTGTTCATTCAGCGGCATTGAGCGAGCTTGCCGCCTGACATTTCAGCGGATAATTTGCAATTTGTGCAATAAAAAAGACGTGCCCAGTTTCCCAAACACGCCTCTTTCTATAGTCAGACCATTACTTATGACTGAGGAACATCGATCACATAAATCTCGTTGCCAACTTCGTCCTGATCGAAAAATCCACCGACCACAATCTGCTTGCTGGCCTGTGTAAAGGTTAACCATGTCACGCGCGGCGCAACTTGTAACCCTTCGGGAAGTGTCAGCACCACTTTTGCCTTGTCCGGTGCATCAATCGGCGCAACCGACACTGTATCCGCGCCATCTTTTACACGGGTTGCCCACACGATCATTGTCCCATCCGGTGATAACACGAAATTATCTGCGCCCACATCCAATGCGGCCTTTTCCGACTGAGTAGCCAAGTCCCAAATATGTGTCTTCATATCGGAAGCATCGTAATACACCAGCGATTTTCCATCCGGTGTAAACGCCAGTTGCCGAATACTGAAAAGTCCGGGTTTCTCTGACTTTTCACGCACCAATTGATATTGGTTACCACCAACTACCCACAACCCCACCTCATCATTAGCAGTCGAGCTAGCGATGACAGCCCCATCCGGTGAAACATTAAAACCAGCGAACATCAAATCACCTGATGCCGGAAATTGAGTATAGTTGTTCTGGAAATCAGTGAAGGAGTCGAAATGCTTCCCAAAACTTTGCGTAATCGCCCCACTCTCAATATCAATTAACACTAGCTTTTGTGGCATACCCGGAGATATAGTCAAAATCTGCTTATTGTCAGGGAACATCTTAATTTGCAAATAGCCAAGCAGGGGTGTTTGGAATGACTTCACCTCTTTTAAACTCACCATATTCCACACATGAACATCGCCGTTCGAATGTATCGAAACCAGTTGACTACCATCACTGGTAAAGGCCGCGTCACTTGCGAAATCACTAAATCCACTAAACTGCCCAATTTCCTTTCCTGTACTGATGTCAATCACATGCATCGGCAGAAGAGTCGGGTCAACTTCCTTTAGGTTAAGTAAAATCGCGTTTTCGAATGTCACCAGCGTCCGCCCATCCGGCGAGAGCTTTGCGCCAAATCCCCGGCTGGTAATTGGAATTGTGCGGGCTGGAGTGGGTTCTTGTGCCAGCGCGATGTGGCCAAATCCAAGTGTGAATAGTAAGCCTAAGCTCAAAATTGTTAGCCATTTGAACCGCATAATTGCTCTCCTTAATCAGTGTCTATCCTTACATATTTCATGATAGGCATAGGCGCAATAAATACAAATCACCCAAAAGGGTGATGTATACTTTGCTGAATTTAGACTCAAAAGCCGTTTAGGTAATCCCCAAACGGTCAAGTGTATATAACAACGACTCACGCGTAACAGGCTTGGTTAAATAAGCTGCTGCCCAACCCTGCGGATCATCCATGCGCTGCTCGGTTACCGAGATAATCACTGTCGGAATATAAGCGGTGAGGGGATCGGTTTTTAATTCATACAACAATTCCCAACCGTTCATCCCCGGCATCATTAAATCTGCGATAATCAACGCTGGACGCAGTCGACGTGCGACTTCCAACCCTTGTTGAGGATTAGTTGTCGCCATCACCTGATACGGTGTTCCACTCAGCGAGTCCTGTAAAATTTGCAGTGCCGCCGCATCATCATCCACCAGCAAAATTGTTGGGCGCGTCGTGTCAAACGGCTCAATCATCGGTTGGAAGGCCATCTCTGAACGAATCGGCAGTAACACAACAAAGGTACTCCCTTGACCTACTTCACTCTCAACCCACATAAACCCACCATGAATCCGCACAAGCTGTTGGGTAATCGCCAACCCCAACCCTGAACCCTCGAATTTGCGTACGCTGGAACTGTCCACCTGCCGGAAAGCATCAAAGATAAATCCTTGATGCTCTTTAGCGATGCCGATACCCGTATCCTTCACGCTAATGACTAACCAATTTCCATCACGGACTTTAAGGCGTTCCGGTATCGCATATCCGGCTATGGACGCACCGCCTTGCAAGGTCGCGGTGGCCGCATCAACTTGTATCTCACCCTCAGATGTGAACTTCACCGCATTGCCCATCAAATTGGTGATAATCTGTCGCACACGCTGCGAATCCGCCTGAATCTCAGGCAGTAATGGTTGTAGATTAACGGTGAGCTTTAGATTCTTGGCCTCAACCTGTGGCGTAATATCCGCCATCGCGTCGTAGACGACTTCTTCCATCGACACCATCGCCAATGTCAGATTCATTTGTCCGGCTTCAATCCGCGACAAATCCAACACACCGTTAATCATCTCCAGTAGATGCTTCCCACCGCTCACCACCCGTGAAACGCGGTCATATTGCTTGGCATTCAGTTCGCCATACACTTGGCTGAGTAACAATTCGCTGTAACCGATGATGGCGTTCAAGGGGGTACGCAGTTCGTGGCTCATGTTCGCCAAGAACTCGCTCTTTAAGCGGTTAGCTTCCGTTGTCTGTTCGTATAACCGCGCGTTCTCGACCGCAATACCTGCCTGCCGTGCCAGCGCGAATACCGTACTCGCCTGATCTTCGCTGTAGAAATTCGGTTCGAACTTTTCCAGTACGATCAAACCGATTACACGCCCCTGTGTCACCATCGGCGCACCCAACCACGAGCGCGTAATCGCGCCATCGCCGCGTACAGTTCGCCCTTGTGTTACCAATGCCTGCAAATCCGGTACCACCATAGGCTGTGCCGACAAGGTGACGTAACGTCCCGGACTTTCATCTTGTAATAAGATTTCTTGCCCCATTGTCAGTGCGTGTGTGCCTTGGCTGGCGGCTACTGTCATCCGACTGCCATCCGTAATCCCAGCATTTGGCAGCATGATATAAGCACGATCATATTGAATAAGGCGGTTCAACGGTTCCAGAATTCGGCTGAGCACCGCATTTGGATCGAGTGTAGAACTCACCACGCGGCTCACTTCAATCAATGTGCTAGCGATTCGCCGCCGATCTTGTTCTGCCTCTAATAACCGCTGATTTTCAACCGTTTGCGACATTTGCAACCCGATCAAAATCAACAGGGCTAAATCAGAGTCGCTAAAGTGGTTCGGTAATTCACTTTGAATACTTATGAGGCCAATGATCTCGTTGGTCTGGTTGCGTAACGGAACCCCTAACCATGACAGCATGTTACTACCGGGTTCATTGGGGTCAATTTCAGTGCTGTAACCCGCCAACCGATCTTGTTCAGTCAATAGATTACGGAAATAAAGTGGGCTTCCCTGTGTGATAACCGCTTTACTGACCCCTTGCAACTGCATAGGTTCAACAATGATTGGGAATCCATCTTCCGCCGCCACCGGAATACTGAGTAGCCCGCTTGTCCGATCATAAAAACCCACAAAGAATGAAGTGGCATCAAATAATTCAGCGATGCGCGTTCCAACCGCATCCCATATATCTTCGCTACTGCTTTCCTGAGCCAAAACCCGGCTAAAATCATTCAACTTATCAACCAGCGTATTCCAACCGCTGCTGGTCTTCAAATGATCGAGTCGTGCCGCCAACAAACCGGCAAGCAACACCACAGATTCAAGTTGTTCTGCGTCCTGACTCGTTTCCAACCAGATCATGCCGCGCACCGATTCGGCGTAACGCAGCGGGAGCAGTAAACCTGTCGCATCTATAGGCAAATCCGGCACAGGATCAACTGCTGTATGCCAACGAACAGACGACCAACTTTGCCAGTTCAGCCACGAATCCGGTGATTGCATCCATCGCATCAACCCATCATCAGGCGTAAAACCTGTACTGGCGTAGGATTGCAAATCAGCCGTTTCCAAATTTAAGATCGCGATGACTGTCGAACCGACCTGATTCCCAAGCCAATTAGTCAACTGTTGGGCGGCTTGCTGCAAAGTCTCAGATTGGTTCAAAGACCCAATGATGGCTTGAAGGTTAGAAAATCTACTTTGTGGTTCGCACATTTTTAGCTTCTTTAGAAAATCCGCAAAAAGGTAATAATCGTCTTGATTATCACACAGATTATTGCGTCATCAGCGGACAACAAGTAACAGTATTGATACAAAACTGTAGTTTTTTAGTTAATGATCCGCTGTGATTTCATCGTTACAGTCTTAATTATGCTTTAATCACCTTGCAGACCACTAACCTTCATCTATGGGCGCTGTATGAGCCGTCAACCATTCTGCAATTTCAGGCACATCATGTTTATCCTGAGCGATTTCCAGTACAAAATCATAAATGGACTCGGCATCCCAAATCGGTTTATAACCGTTTTTTTCCAGAAACAGAATAGTAGCCCTCGTCGCCGCACGTTTGTTGCCATCCCAAAAAAGATGATGTGCAGCAACCGAATGCATAATGGCAGCCGCCTTTTCCATTAAAGTCGGATAGGCTTCCGTACCGAAGGCGTGGAGCATCGGGCGTGCCGCCGCTGCACGTACCAGATGCAGTTCTCGTGCCAGCATTGGATGACCAATCGCTTCTTCGGCTGCCGCGTAAATTTCACCCGGTGTCAGGTAATGTATAGGATCAGATGTCATCGGTTATTCGAGCGGTAAAAATGGAAATGCCCGACGAATGCGGCGTAATAACAACGCCCCCTTGAGCATAAATCCATCAACCCGCGCTAAAGTCGGCTTTTGCATCATCAAGTTATCAATCACAATCGACTGCGACTTTACAAATCGCAGCAAGCCTTCTGGCCCGTTTCGCCTTCCCAAGCCGCTGTTCTTCACGCCGCCCATCGGCAGACCGGGTGTCCCAAATATCCAGTGGGTTGTATTGATATGCACATCACCACTTTGAATACGTGTCGCCAACTGCTCACCGCGCTTCAAGTCTTTGGTCAATATCGCCGCTGAAAGCCCATATTCCGAGTCATTGGCTAATCGGATAGCCTCGTCCGCATCTTTCACCCGCATAATCGGAACAATCGGGCCAAATGTTTCCTCACGCATCACGTCCATACGATGATCCACGTTCGTCAGAATGGCTGGCTCATAAAACAGCGGGCCAAGATCAGGTCGACGGTTACCGCCGTAAATGAGTTGCGCCCCTTTTGCCAGCGCATCATTAACCTGTGCTTCGGCACGGAGCAGTTCGCGTTCATTGGTCAAGCTGCCGATATTCACATCAAATCCATCACCCGAACCAATCTTGAGTTGACTAGCATAATATTTAATTTTCTCAATATACTGATCGTATATACCTGCTTCAACGTATACACGTTCGGTGCTAATGCATACTTGCCCCGTGTTTTCGCTGGCCGCGCCGACCAACGTTTCAGTCGCCGCCATATCGACATCCGCATCATTTAGGATAATCATCGGGTCTTTACCGCCCAGTTCAAGACTGCATGGAATCAACCGTTCAGCAGCCTTCACGGCGATCTTTTTGCCGGTCGCTGTACTTCCGGTAAACGAAATGTAATCCACCACGTCAGCCAATGCCGCTCCTGTAGAACCACCGCCTGTAACCACCTGTATCACATCTTTTGGAATGCCCGCCTTATACATCAACTCAACCGCATATTGAGCCGTGAACGGTGTAATCTCGCTAGGCTTGAGTAATATCGTATTGCCAGCGAACATCGCCGCGATCAAGTCAATAAAAGCATTGTTTAGGGGGTAATTCCAAGGGGTGATAAATCCGGCTACACCATGTGCCTTGTAGTACAACCGCGCTTTGTGACGCACCGGTATAGCTGAACGGCGCGTCTGTGGGCGCAAAAATCGCGCCGCATGTTTGTGATAGTAGCTAACAACCGTATCGACAACCGCTACTTCTTCCCACGCGCCGAGTTCAGTCTTGCCTGTTTCACGCCGAATAACCGCAATTGCGTTCTTCTGGTCATCCCACAGCATATCCGACCAACGCCGCATCAAGGTCGCGCGTGCCTTAACACCTAACGCTTCCCAAGCCGGTTGCGCCGAACGAGCACGGTCAGCCGCTTGGCGCACTTCATCAGCCGTCATAATCGGAATGCTGCCAATAATTTGTCCGGTAACCGGATTGGTGACAGCAATTTCAGTCTGCAGCGGTGGGGTTTGTGCTGTGGTGGGTACAGTCTGCTTTTCGAGCGTGACCATGACCAGCCTCCTACAACAATCTAACAATTATTTGATTGAATTGTACACTGACAGCTCAAGTCATCAAAATTTCTCACTTGCATGGGCTATAATACTCGCGACTCATATACATATGGGGAGTAGGAAAAATGGCATCAACTTTACAAGCGCGAATATTTAAAATCGTTACCAGCCTTCATGTTTTCCTTTATCACAGCAGCAGCGGGAAAATATGGGGATCAATGAATGGCAATCCTGTGTTGATGCTCACCACCACCGGACGGTTGACTGGCAAACCTCGTACCACACCGGTCATGTATGTCCATAAAGACAATGAATACTTAATTGCGGCCTCTGCTGGCGGTGCAAACCAAAACCCAACGTGGTTATCTAATCTCAATAACAAGCCGGAAGCAACCATCGAAATCAACGGCAAAAAGATTACCGTTAAAGCACTCATTACATCAGGCGATGAACGGGACAAACTCTATGAAAACTTCAAAGCCTTGGGCAACAATTTCATCGAATATGAAAAGAAAACCACCCGTAAAATTCCGGTTGTCCGCCTTCAACCTGTAACCGACTAAATTATTGGTCACAAAATTGCAGTGATGTAGAGGCGCAAGGCTTTGCGCCTTCTTAAAAATCTTCCGTATATAATCCATAATGGAGCATCATCATTCCTCTCTCTCCCGACATCATCACCCAAACCGCTGACCACGTTCGCGGACTCATGCAAGGCGAAAGCAGCGGTCACGATTGGTGGCATATTTACCGCGTCTGGCAAACCAGCATATATATCACCACCCGCGAAAAAGTTAATAATGATGTGGTACAGCTTGCCGCACTGCTGCATGATATTGGCGACTGGAAATTCCATGATGGAGATGAAACCGTTGGCCCACGTCTAACCAGTGAATGGTTGCAATCACTTGGTGTGGAAGAAGATATTATTGCTCAAGTCACAGAGATTATTGCCAACTTATCCTTCAAGGGTGCAGACGTGAGAGCCGCACCCCTTTCGCCTGAGGGCCAAGTGGTACAAGATGCCGATCGTCTCGATGCCATTGGCGCCATCGGTATCGCCCGTGCCTTTGCTTATGGCGGTGCGAAAGGCCGCGAGATGCATGATCCCGAAGTGCAGCCCGGCATGCACGCCACATTTGAAGAATACAAAGCGGCGCGCGGCACAACCATCAATCATTTCCACGAAAAACTGGTCCTGCTCAAAGATCGCATGAATACGCCAACCGCCCGTGCCTTAGCCGAGCAGCGCCACACTTTCATGCTTGAATTTCTTGACCAATTCAATGCCGAATGGAATATCAATGGCTAGGCGCTAAGACAGCGCTTTAATCTTCGCAATCAAGGCCGATGTGCTGTGGTCAGGTAAATAATCAATCAGCGCGACGCGCCCGCCGTATGCCTCGACCGTCGGACGTTCCGGCAGGACTTTATTGTTATAGTCGCCACCTTTAACGTAAATATCCGGTTGCAAAGCACGGATTAATTCGTCTGCAGTATCTGTCTCAAAAATAATCACACCACTTACGGGCAGCAAGGCAGCTAGCAACCGCGCTCTTTCGAGTGCCGGAATCAAAGGCCGACCTTCACCTTTTAACCGTGCTGTACTTGCATCGCCGTTCAAGCCGAGGAACAAGACATCACCGAGTGCTCGTGCCTTTTCCAGATAATCCAGATGCCCAAAATGCAGCAGGTCAAAATGCCCGTTGGTAAATACCAGCGTTTCTCCGGCGGCACGCATCAACAAACGCTCGGCCTGTGCCGCTTCAAGTGTCAAAATCGTTCCCAAATCAGTATCCTTACAGGTGCTATTGAATGGTGTTGGGGAAATGTAAGGCAAGTAATGCTAAGTTTAGCACACTTGCAAACACATCAAGACAGATGGAAAAGTTGTGCGTTAAGTTTACGCTCATCGCATCCGCATCCCCTGATGTATACTAGACATTATGAGTATTTCAGTCACCGTTCGGTGCTTGTAAAGCCACTTTGTGGAGATCGCTATGCTTAAGACTATTGTCGTACTGCCTACCTACAATGAAAAGGAAAACCTTCCACCCATGATTGAGGCGCTTTTTGCGCTAAATTTAGATAACCTACACATTCTGGTAGTCGACGATAATTCACCGGACGGAACGGGCAAAATTGCGGATGATTTCGCTGCCCGTAATCCTAAAGTAAACGTACTGCATCGCCAAGAGAAAAACGGGCTGGGGCAAGCCTACATAGCAGGCTTCAAACAAGCTCTAAAAATGGATGCGGACTATGTGATTCAGATGGACTGCGATTTCTCACATCAACCGAAATATATTCCCGACCTGCTTAAAGCAATCGAGAATAATGATCTGGTGTTGGGTTCACGTTTTGCTAAAGGTGGCAGTGTCGACGAAAATTGGAGTATTTACCGCAAGCTGCTAACGTGGTTTGCCAACCGCGTTTACACACCGACCATCCTTGGTATCCCCGTGCGCGATGCCACCGGCGGTTACCGTATTTGGCGGCGCAATACCCTCATTGGCCTTGACCTCAACCGTATCCGTTCCAGTGGCTATGTCTTTCAAGTTGAGATGGCTTATGTCACTTGCCGTCTAGGTTTCCGCGTTACAGAAATCCCCATTTATTTCCCTGATCGCGAACTCGGCGAATCCAAAATGGACATCCGTATTCAAATTGAGGCCGCTGCACGTGTGTGGCAAGTGCGTCAGCGTCACCGTAACCTCACCCCACAGATGCGCCAAACTCAACTGCCAAGCGAAACATCCGCTTAAAATTCCATACCTAACATCAATCAAAAAGAGTCTGTAACAGACTCTTTTTGATTGACCGAACATGAAATTAATGCGCTTTTCGCCAATCATCTTGAGAAGGTGCTAAGCGGATCAAACAAATGCGGGTATTTTGATTGCATTCGCCCCTATTGAAGACTGGCTTATTTAGTCGGAGTCATGTAAGGCGAACCAACAGCAATGTAGCTGTAACCATGTTCAATCAGCTCTTTATAATCAGGAATCATGCGCCGACCATCCATAATCAAAAATGGAGGCTGCACCGCTTGCTCAATCGTCCGCGACAAACCACGAAACTCTTCCCAATCTGTCGAGATAAAGACCATATCGCTGCCAGTTAGCGCATCTTTAACCGATTCATGATAAGTCACCTTCTCAAACAGGTGATTCTTATCGGGGTGGAAGTAACGTTTGGCCTCATCCACTGCCAGCGGATCATATGCCCGCACTTCCTTCACACCTCGCGCCAATAGGGATTCGACCACTTTGAGTGATGACGAATCACGCATATCATTGGTACGCTGCTTAAAGGACAGCCCCAGCAAGGCCACCGTTTTGTGATTGAAACTCGCGCCAGCTTCCTGCACAGCCCGATCAATGAGATAGGTTTTCTGGTACTCGTTAATGTCATACACCGATTCGAGCAGCGCCGTTGCTTGGCTGTTACTCTTGAATTGGTAAATCAGCGATTGAATATCCTTGCCGAAGCATGAGCCGCCCGCGCCATTCGACACGTATGATCCCCATTTGCTGATGCGGTTATCGGCGGTCACACCACGCTTGAGGTCTTCCATTTGCACATTCGGGAAAGCCTCACCCAAACGCGCACCAATTCCATTCCAGAATGAAATGTAGGTCAACAGCAGCGTATTCGCCACATACTTGATGGCCTCGGCTGTTTCGGGTGTCGTTTCAATGTAAGCAATCCGCACATGGTTGGTGAACTGCGAATAAATCCGTCGCAGGATACGCAAATCTTCATCGGTATCCGCGCCAACCACTACACGGTCAGGTCGACGTGATTTTTCGACGGCGTCGCCTTCCGGCAGGAACTCTGGATTCGAAGCGATACCGAAGTTGGGTACACCATGTTCTTTCAACTTGGCCTCAAGTTGACGCGCAGTGCCGACTGGAACAGTACTTTTGTTAATCAGCACAATCCGTCGTTTGTCTTGTCGTTTAGCCAGCATTGGCGCGATTTGATCCAGCGCATTGAAGTAAAAACTTAAATCGGACGATCCATTCGGGCGCGGTGGTGTCGGCAAGCACAAGAAAATCGCATCCGTGCCATCCACAATATCGGTAATATTGTTGACGAAAAACAGGTAGCGATTGATATTCTCTGCGATGATTGCCGGTAAACCCGGTTCACTTACGTAATGTCCAATACGTGCCGCATCTGCAGAACGATAAGCGTCAAGCTTCTTTTCATCGATGTCGTAAGCATAAACTTCATGACCATATTCAGAGAGTACCGCGGCGTGGGTCAACCCCACAAATCCAGTTCCGGCGACAATGATCTTCATGCAATCCCTCTTAATGAGTTTTGTTTGGAAAGTGTTTTATCAGTTGAAATGTGGCGTAGTTATTTAGATAGATTATCTACCAGTGTAGCACGAAGATTTGGGCATAATAATAATGATTGCCTCAGCTATCGTTCGCCTGTCCACAGTTTCAAAGACCCTCATACCATATTGCGCTGACCTTGCAAATACCTCAATTTACATGGTTTTCACGTAGCAGAAACAGCTTCCTTTGCCACTTGCTGACCGATTTCCACCGCATAATTCGTCCCTCGATCCCAAGGATAAACTTGGCTCATACTCGCCCAGAATACCCCGGGCAGAGGAGTCTTAAGCGTCGGAATATTTTGGCTGTGGTTCACAAAAGGAATCGGTTGAGCATATGGCGCACGCCATACCCACGACTTACGTATCCAACTAGCATCAAAGGCTGGATTGACCTTTTTCAGTGCGGGTAGAAAGCGCTCGACCAGTTCATCTTCTGACATTTTGAAATACTCGTGGTCAACCGGCACATAATCGCCGCAGTACACCAGCACATCGCCACCATAATGCGACTTGTCCATAAAGTTGGTATGTTCTACCAGTGCCAAAAATGGAAATTGGCTGGCACTCTTATCAGCACTCGTCGCAGGTAAATTGAGCCAATATGTGCCATCAGTCAATATGGACTGCTTGAGCGCCAGCACCACGCACAACGCACCGATACTTTTAAGTTCAGCGATTTGTTTTCCATATGGCGTGTCTTTTAAGGTGGGGGCAAGCTTCAACATCAAACCCGGTGAAGCTGTACTGATGACACGGTCAAAAACTTCGGTCTGCCCTTTAATCGTCAGCGTCGGTTTGCCATCCTGTGAACCAATCGCATCCACAGGCGAATCGAGATGGATAACCGCGCCTTTCGATTGAACGGCTTCCGCTAATGCTTCCAAAAAGGCTTGAAAGCCCCCCTCAAAAATGCCTAAGCGCAGGCTGCGGGTATAAATCCGCGCCCACATCCACGCCATATTCACCTGCTGGTATCGATCTGCAAACTTGCCGATGAGCAGCGGACGCCACAGTTTGTTATAGGCTTCGTCGCCCATCCATCGCCGCATCCAACTGTCCGCTGTCACCTTTTCGAGCGCTTTCCAATCATGCGTTAGAAATTTCAGGTATACCCCCGCCAAACCCAACCGGATTAGCGCCGGAAAAGACAACGGCAGCGACAACGCCGACGCATTCATCTCCGATTTATAGATTCTGCCATCCAACCAATAGCTGGTCTTTGGGCGTGGGAAAAGCACTTTGCCATGCTTGCCAATGTCATCCACCAAATTTAGGATACTTTTGTCGGTTTCGAACCAGTGATGATAGAACTTCTCCATCGTCCAATCCCACTTTTCATCTTTGAAACCAGCTGCCAATCCACCGACATTTTTCTCAGCTTCATACAGGTGAACCTCATGTCCAGCCCGTGCTAAATCCCATGCCGCAGCCATACCCGCCGCACCTGCGCCAATAATACCAATTCGCAATCGTTCGTTCATAATGATTTGACTTCGCCCGTCGTGAAAATATTCAACCTATATTACACGGAAGGCACTGCAAATCACCACTGACTGACGATTTGGATAGGTTTGTAGTTTCTGCTGAACGTGTAAACATCTCTATCATAGACAATTTTCCCTCTCCCAACCGCTGAGTACAGTTGAGAGAGGTGTTGGGGGTAACGGTTATATTCCCTATTGTGTGTTCAGCATGACCTGAGCGCCATCAAAGTCAAACCGGAAATCCATCCGTGCCAGATCGAGCGCTTGCAAAGCCTTTGTCACAGCCTCTTGTTTATCCTCGTGACAGTAAAGCATCATAAAGCCACCACCGCCCGCGCCCGTGATCTTCCCACCAAGTGCGCCGTTGCTGCGGGCAGCATCGTAAGCCACATCAATCTGGTCGTTGCTGATGTCACGGTTGACACCGCGTTTCTGTACCCATGACTCGTGTAGCAAACCGCCGAAGTCATCCAAACGCCCTTCGGAAAGTGCTGCAAGAATGTCGTGTCCCAGCGCTTTGATTTTATGCATCCGTTCCATTGTAGCGGGATTCTGCTCACGGCTGGCCTTTGATTGATCCGAAAGGATCTTACCCGAATCGCGCGATTTTCCGGTGTAAAACAACATCAATCGCTTCTGAAACAGTTCTAATGCGCCCGGAGGCTGCTGAACCGGATTAACCGTCGTGCCATCTTTAGTGAAAACAATATGGTTTAGTCCGCCCATCGTCGCACCATATTCATCTTGCTTGCCGCTGGGCAAATGCAACTTATTGATGCCGATGTCGCAAGCCATTTCAGCCGTTTCGATTTTGTTAAGATTCCGACCCTGCCATGCTGCCAGCGCCGTAATCATTGAAACAGCCACCGCTCCCGAACCACCTAAACCTGTTCCCGGCGGAATCTGTGAGGCCACAAACACATCCAAACCCTCAGCCGCATCAAATTCACGCAGCACAGCTTTCACTAACCCTAATTCCCCATCGGTACTGAATTCACTCCCCGCCTGATGTCGATAAAACATACGGAAATCTGACGAAATAATCTGAAGAGCGTCGCTCACTCCAGTCGAAACAAAGGTGTAAACATAGCGGTTGATAGCCGTATTGACGACCATACCACCAAACTGGTTATAGTAAGCAGGTAAGTCAGTACCGCCACCACCAAAACTAATACGTACAGGCGCTCGAGCAATCAGAAGCACTTGGTACTCCTCATGAAAAATGATAATTACGTTAATTTCAGTGTATTATAGAAACGAAGTAGCAATCAACAGGTTGTTCTTTATGTTTGTGAAAGGTGAAAAATTTATTTTTACTTACATTGCTTGCATCACTCTGTTTTATTGACTGCTTTAATGATACGCTTTATTCCAGTTTATCGCGGTTAATAACACCCTGAATCAACAGGTCAGGATCATTTATGCTGCTTCGGCGTTTCATCCGTAATTTACTTATTTTGCTGTTCGTAGTCGCAATCTTTGCCGCTGTTGGCTATTACATTTATGTTGGCGACCGTAAACAACGAATAGCCATAATGTATGACATGATTACACAGGCTGTCTCCACCGCTATTCAAGATACTGTTTTTAACGCTACCCGTACCGCTGAGGCAGATCAGCCGCATTACATCACCCTCAAAGTCGGCCCAACCGACTCCCTGCTGGCAATTGCTGAACAATACAACACAACCATTGATGTCCTTCGTATGGCAAATAACCTACTGCCCACCGTTGATTTCGGTGACGGTAACGAGATCATTGTTACGCGCGGGGTAAAAGAACTCGTACCACCACGCCGCTTCAAAAAACCCTATTATGCCCAAAGAGGTGATGACCTCGCCTCCATCGCTTCGCGCAACAACATTGATGAAAAAATTCTCGCTATGGATAATCCTATTCTCGCCAAACGGGGCATAAACCCGGGCGATCTTGTGTTCATACCCGAACTCTTATAAGGGGTAAGAAGTTGATTTTCAAACCAAAATTTTTCTCACTCATTATGCTAGTCATATTAGCTGTCCTCGCAGCCTGTGATACCAGCATTCCAACACCACCACCGATCAATATCGGGGTAACAATGGTGCCTAACTCCACAGCATTAGGACAAGCAGTCGCGGAGGCCCTCACTGCAACGGGTCAAGCCAACGCTTACTTGACTGAAACGGTCATCGCCAACAATGGCATGACACTTACACCCTCTACAACACCGACCATCACACCTACATCCACCATCACGCCCACCCGTCGGGTGACCGCTACACCAACAGCACTGCCGAGCGATACACTTACACCAACGTATTTGCCCTTAGTATCCAATACCCCAGCTCCTGCTGCAAATCAATCTTATGGCTGGGTGCGGTTCGTAAACCGTTGGTTCAGTACTGATCCACAAGCACCTTCTGTTCCTGTAGATGTGTTCGTCAATGACGACCGTATCGCACGAGGCGTGGAATACGGAAGTGAAACCAACTATTATCAAGTTGCTCCCGGTTCCATTCGTATCTCCATCCGAAATGTTGATCAGGCTCCAAATAACGCTAAGGCAAATGTAGCTATTGTCACCACAGTTGTGGATGTCCCGCCCGGTGGTATTATTACCATGCTGGCAATGAAGTTGAACGAAATAAATCTGTATGCCATTCGCGAAGATCCTTCACCTTTAGCGGTTGGGGCTTCCCGTTTGACGATTATTCAAGCCAATCCAGCTTTGCCGCCCGTCAATATTGATATTGCCGATCAACGTCTGCGACTTGCGTCTAATCTGACACTCGGTAATATCGTTGGCCCTATCGATGTTCCTGCTGGTCATTTTTCAATTGATTTGAATGATGTCCGTGGTGATTCGGTTAGTACCATTAGCAATTTTCCACTCAACTTAACCGGACAAGTAAGCAACTTCCTGATTTTCTTGCCGCCACCGAAGTTAAACACTGGCATTCTGACAATTGATAATCAATGGACAGGCTTAACAGCACGGGTCAAAGATGATATTGGCGTGCGATTCATTAACGCCCTCTCCAATATCGGTTCCGTTCAAATCACCATTGGTCAAGCAGCACTTGATAATTTCGAACTCGGCCAAATCAGTCCAAGTATCCCTGTACCGATCATCGGTGCACGATTCATCGTTTCGAATGGCAACGATACAACAATCAAAATAGATGATGGCGTACTCGGCCCATATACTACCGATCCTAATCCCACAGCAGATAAAATTGTTCTGCTGCTGCCCGATCTCAAAATCACAAATAGAACGACATTCATTCCAGTTACATTCTCGCAAAACCCTCCGCGATCAAGCATTAACGCCAGTGTTCGTCTTATTCATGCCTTAGCGGGGGCAGTACCTCTCAATCTGCAAATCCGACCACTCCGTACGGCTACCACTGCGGCTGATGGCACCGGACAACAGCCAGAGGCAGCCACATGGGCGACCGTTGCTCAGTCGGAATATAATACTGGATCAGCCTACTTCAGCCGTAATCCGGACATCTATTCGATACGTGTGGTACAAAGTGGCAGCCAGACTGTCATTGCAGAACTACCACCGCAACAGCTTTTAGCGGGTGGCATCTATGATTTTGTCGTCGCGCCCGGCGCACAACCCGGTTCGGCACAGTTGCTGATGGTTCAGCCGTCTGTTCAAATTACACAATTGGTTCAGGGATCAGGCAATCCGACAGCCGTTTACGAGGCAGTATCGAGCACATTAACGGCGTTGGCTCCAATTCAAGTTGTCGTAACCGTCACACAGACCTTCACACCCACCCCAACGCGTACACCCATACCAACCAATACACCACGTCCAACCAATACACCCGAATTGAAACAACCATTGGTGAATGTCAACCCGGCACCACCCGATACAACTGTTGGGACGATCAGCCTCGTTGGCGAAAATTTCCGGCCAAAACTGCAATATGTGATAACTATAGATGACAATCCAACACCCATTTTGACCGGACAGGTGAATGACGATGGCACAGTGTTGGAAAGTATTCCTTTGGCAAGCAATTTGTCACCCGGTGTTCACAGTTTGAAAGTCTGTGCGGACTGCCGCACACGCGGTGTACAACAAGCTGCCTATGCACAATTCATCGTTGCCATTCCGGGGATTACACCGACAGCCACAACCCAACCGTAACGATTCAATGGAAAGGGGCAGCACACGCTCGCCCCTTATGACTTAGTAATCAGGATAGGTGTATCGCACATGCTCAAAAAGATAACCTTTCTCGTAATCGCAGCGCTGGCATTAGTGCTAGTGAGTGGCACATCCTTTAGGGGACGAGTGGAAGCTCAATCCAAAGTGAATGTCGGTAGTTTGCGTATTGTCAATGCGCTCCCCGGCATTGGACCGATCGATGTCTATCTGGATGAACAAATTATTGCTTATAATTTGCGTCCTGAAGAAGCAACCACCTATTTTATTATTGCAGCCGGTCGGCACGCATTGGCAGTTCGCACTTCCAACGCCAATGTACTTTCCGCCCCTATCGCGGATATTCTCATTGACCTTGCGCCAAATGGCAGCCAATCCGCTGTAATTTATCAAACCCAGTTCGCAGATGGAAGCACAATAGGTGTAACCATTAACCAATCAGGTGCTGTATTTATCATCAATGATGATCGCAGTCCTATCCAATTGGGCAAAACCCGTATCACTGCCGTACATTTGGCGGTTGGCACACCCAATCGCATCAGCATTGGTTACCCATCTGGTGAGGCACTGCTCTACCAAATCGGCCTTAAGCAGCCCTTCGGCACAATTGATCTCGAGACTAAACCTTATAACTTAGCGATACTGAATGCTGATGCGCCTCCCTCAGCAACTCCACCTGTACTGGAACGCTTGGGTGAAATCAACTTTTATTCCAATACCCTTTACACATTTATCACAGTTCCGAACGTGGTTCCGTCCGGTAGACCAACAACAGTTGGAAACACTTCCGCTCAAACCAAAACATTTGTCCTAAGTGCACCGCTGGAACCGCCAGTCAACAATGGCTTACGTCTACGTATTGTCCATGCGGCCCATAGCACCGCAGTTGTAGATGTTTATATTGATGAACGTCTGGTTGCCAGCCGTGTCAATTATGGTGACTACACCGAATACCTCGGTCTGGCAGATTTCAGTCATACTATCACCATCCGCCGCTTTGGTGACGACCCAACTGATCCCAATGTCAAACCGTTAGCGCGTGGCAGCCTCACACGTACTTCCCAAAACAGTAAACAAATCGACTATACCCTGCTGCTCGTCAACTCAAATCCACAAAATACATCTGCCGTTCAAGCGCTGTCACCAACCCCAGACCCCGCGCAGGGCAATAACAATACCGCTGCAAGTATCAATGCACCGCTCATCTTCCAAACGCAAAATGGCGATGTTATGATGTCACTGCTTCCCGATGACCTATCCGAGACACAGCACGATTTTGCGCGTGTACGAGTTATTGATGCAGCCGAAGGGGTGCAGGCGATGTCAGTCTTCGCGCCAGCTTACCCTGTCCCTGTGGTTAAAGTGGTCGATGGCCTTGTTCCAACATTAGCCCCTTCACCAACACCCGTTCCCTTTCCCGGCATCAGTCTTGCATCCAATGCAGCCTTTGGAGCCGAAGCCAGCGCTGGGGAAGTTCCGCCGGGCTTGTATTCCCAGCTCAACTTTATTCCTTCAGGCAGTAATAATGCGCTCACGAATATCACCAATATTCAATTGGTAGCGGGGGTCATTTATACCTTTGTCGTCATGGGATCACCCAATGGCAATCCTCCAGTGACAACCCTGGTTCTTGAAGATTACGGTTCTGGCTTAGCCTTGCAGCGTGCTTTTAACGGAGTCTTGCTCGGCAACGCTAACATTCGTGAAAATCCGGATGCCACTTCAGGGCGTATTATCCAGTTGCCAAAAGACACCGAAATCGAAGTCTTAGGCCGCAACAATAACGGTCAATGGGTGCGGATTCGCTTTATTAATCCCAACACAGGCACACGTACTGAAGGTTGGATTTTGGCGCAGGCCAGCCTCATCCGTATCACCCGTGCGGGCACACCCATCTTGCCCTCCACCTTGCCCTTATACACAGGCTCAGGTTCATAACCTACATAATAAGTCCACTACAGGGGTGGTATAACAACCACCTCTTATCGTTTATAAATTAAACCCTACCACATCATGACACAAGAAACCGTTACACTCCTACAAAATAAACGTATCGTGCTGGCCGTTACAGGTAGCATCGCCGCCTATAAAGCCGCTGATCTCGCCAGTAAATTAACTCAAGCTGGTGCATTAGTTGATGTGATTATGACAGAAGCGGCGGAACGCTTCGTCACCCCATTGACCTTCCAATCTGTCACCGGTCGTCCGGTCTATACCAACCTTTGGCAAAACAAGTCCTCTGGTGTGCTACCAACTCATATTGCTCACGTTGGTCTGGCAGAAGGCGCTGACTTGTTGATAGTTGCCCCTGCTACCGCTCATACACTGGCAAAGTTAGCATATGGGCTTGCCGATGATTTACTGTCCGTAACCGCATTAGCGGTTCGCTGTCCGCTTGTAGTTGCACCTGCGATGGATGGCAGCATGTACCAGCATCCTGCAACACAAGCGAATGTTTTAACATTGCGCCAGCGTGGGGTTACCATAATAGAACCGGAAACAGGTCGATTTGCTTCTGGCCTAATCGGGCAGGGACGATTACCAGATACGACATCCTTAATCGGACATATTCGCTTGGCACTCGGACGCAACGGCATACTTGCCGGAAAAAAAGTCATCGTCACTGCTGGCGGAACGCGTGAAGCCATTGATCCGGTACGCTTTATCACCAACCGCTCTAGCGGCAAACAGGGATATGCCTTAGCACAAGCCGCTTTGGATGCGGGGGCAGCGGTGACATTGGTTACTGCCAGTGACTTACTCGCACCCATCGGCGCAGAAATCATTAATGTCAGCAGTGCAGAACACATGGGGCAAGCCGTTCTCGACCATCTCCCGGCTACCAATGCCCTGCTGATGGCCGCAGCCGTTGCGGACTTTCGCCCACAAACTCGCGCCACTCAAAAAATAAAAAAGAAAGATGACTCGGACGAAGCACCTATCATTGTCCTGTCCCGTACGCCTGATATTCTAATGAATGTTAAAGAAAAACGGGCGGCGCTTGGACATCCTCAAGTTGTCGTGGGTTTCGCCGCCGAAAGTGAACAACTCCTTTCACATGCCCTCGCTAAACTAGACCGTAAAGGCTTAGATTTACTAATCGCCAATGATATTACTGCCCCCGATGCAGGCTTTGAAGTGGATACCAACCGCGTCGTCATCCTCGGTGCGGATGGAACACAAACTCCCTTAGCTTTAGCCACCAAAACCCGCATTGCAGAGGCCATAATCGAGCGTGTCGCGGCACTGCTCCCTTAGAGACTCATGAGTTTTGAGACGAAACACGGGAATACTAGAACTTTTCTCACATATCATTCGTAAATATTGCGGATATAATGACATTGTAAGTAGCAATACTTCTGCATCCACATCACAAGGAGAAATTTATGAAGTCCCGTTTGCTAGCATTGTGTATGATGTTCATATTGATCGCTGCAATGGTTCCGGGCGTTATGGCTCAGGACACCACCATTTGCGGCAATTTGTCGGCAGATGATTGCACGGCATTAACCACTGCTTTCACCAACACAGGTGCGGCTGGCTCAGGCGCCTTCACCCTGAATGCAAATATCGACGTTCAATCGGAAGATGCATCACAGGCTGGTCAGGTTGCCATCACTGCCGACGGCAAGTTCAGCGGCGTAAAACCCATGTCGATGACCGACATGACTGCCATGAGCGCCGATCCCACGGCAGCGCTTACCACCTTAACCGAAGGACTTAAGGGTTTTAGTGGTGAACTGAACCTCACATTTGGTCTACCCGCCTCAGCAGCAGCCATGACCGGCGGTGAGCCACTGGTTCTCAATCTGATCTTGGTAGATGGCAATGGTTTTATCGATCTGTCCAAGATGCCTGCTTCGCTTGCACCCATGCTTCAACAGATGAAGATTCCGAACAGTTGGGTTGGACTTGATCTGGTAGATACCATCACCAATCTGGGTGGCATGATGACTGCCAGCAGCTCGGGCAGCAGTGCCTCCTCAACTGCTTCCGAAGATTTGCCAAAGGTTCAGGCGCTTTTTAGCAAGCACTTGGAATATACCCGTGATGGCGATACCTTTACCGGTACCGTTGACCTCAAGGGGCTGTTCACGGACCCTGACTTCCAAGCATTGCAGAAGTCAGCCGACAGCGCTGCAGCAATCACTGACGCTCAACAGGCTGCCATCGATTCACTTGATAACGCGACTGTCCAATTGGTTTTCACCCTTGCTGGTGATAAGCTGAGCGAAATCAATTTGACTATTGATCTTCCCGGCGACACCCTCGCTGCATTGAACGCCGCAAGTGCATCAAGCAGCACAGATGCCACTCCCACTACGCCTCCGACAGCAGTCAATATCACATTTGACCTGAAGTACAGTGGCTTGGGCGAAGCTCAAACTATCGCTGCACCAGCCGGTGCCACCGTTTCCACATACGCTGACCTCATGACCTTTATTGGTGGCATGATGGGCGGCGGAACTAGCGGTTAATTCCTCTTCAGATTTCAGACAATGAAAAAAAGAGGCGTGTTTTAGAGCACGTCTCTTTTTATTTGTCCTAATACCCATTTATTGGGGTAATATCGACCGCACAGTTCACGTACACTAATCTGGAAAACTATTTTTTCGGAGTATTCGAACCCAGATGCAGGTGACAGGACGTTTCTCGAGTTTCGTGGGTAAGTTTGTCTCATCCCTCAAACGCAAACATAAATCACCCCTCAATGCGTATAGCAGTTTCTACGAACACGGTTTTATGGCGAACGAAATCGAGGCATTGCAATCGATCTTTCGTACTCAAGACGCGCAGCATCCCAACAAACGCAAATAGCACATCACCATTGGTTTAACTCCAAGCACTTCTAATCAAAGTAATAGGCGACATATTAAGCCCCTTATCGTTGATTTTAGGGAAGGACATAACCTTCTCCTAAGGCTTGAAATCTTTTCTACACAAACTATTTAGATTGTTAGAGTTATCTCAATCATTATAAGCCCTGAACAGATTATACAATTGCACTGTGGGAGTAATTCTTCCGTCCCCCATTACAAGGAGAAATTTATGAAATCCCGCTTGTTAGCATTGTGTATGATATTCGTCTTGATCGCGGCAATGGTTCCGGGCGTAATGGCTCAGGACACTACCCTTTGTGGCAACCTGTCATCTGATTATTGCACCGCACTGACGAGTGCAATCACGAGTACAGGTGCCGCTGGATCAGGCGCTTTCACAATGGACGTATCCGTTGAAGTTCAATCAGAAGACCCGACAACAGCCCTTACTGTTAGTGTTGCGGCTGACGGCAAGTTTAACGGCTTCGCAGGCGCATCAATGGACGATGTGATGGCTTTGCAAGCTGATCCGGCTGCCGCTGTTACCAAGCTCATTGAAGGGCTTAAAGGCTTTAGCGGTGAACTGAATATTAGTGCCACATTACCTGCATCAGCCGCTCCCATGATGGGTGACGAACCGCTCGTCCTCAACCTGCTTCTGGTGGATGGTGTGGGCTACTTGGACTTTTCCAAACTCCCTGCCACTGTGGGGGCAATGACCGGCGGCAAAACACCGACCGGTTGGGCTGGTCTTGATTTGATCGACGTACTCACCAACCTCGGCCCTAGTTTGAAGCCCAACACATCAGCCACAACGTCCACTACAACAGCCGAGATGGCAAAAGTACAGGCACTTGTAGTCAACCACTTGGAATATACCCGTGACGGCGATACTTTTACGGGTACGGTTGACCTCGTCGGCTTGTTTAATGATCCCGAATTCCAAACAATGACCAATATGAAGGAACTAACTGAGGCTCAGACCGCCGCCATCGAATCCCTCGGTGATGCCACGTTTCAGGTGGTTTTTACCCTCGATGGTGATAATTTGAGCGAACTCCAATTGACAATTGATCTTCCCGAAAGCACCATGACCGCTTTCGCCGCTGCCAGCACCAGTTCGGGCAGTTCCAAACCACCGACTGCTGCCAATCTCAGCGTCGATCTCAAATTTAGTGGTTTGGGCGAAGAACAAACTGTTACCGCTCCTGAAGGCGCTCCTGTTACCAAATTTATGGAGTTTGCGATGGCTATCAATGAAATTTTCACAAACATGGTCAAGGACTTAAAAAGCAGCAAGTAACCTATACAGGCTCAGAAATGAAGAGCGCAGGATGTGCGCCCTTCATTTCTGAGCCTAAACCCGAATCAGCGACTTCGGATAACTGGTCAGGATGTCCGCACCTGTTTCAGTAATTACGACATTATCTTCAATCCGCACCCCACCCAATCCCGGTACATAAATCCCCGGCTCAATCGTGTATGCCATTCCCGGCTCTAACAAATCAGTCACACCTTCAGCGATCTGCGGAATGATTTCGTGTCCGGCCAAACCTAAGCCGTGTCCGGTACGATGGATAAAATACGCGCCGTATCCTGCTGCATTAATCACATCACGTGCGGCTTTATCCACATCGCCCATTGCCACACCCGGTCCGCTGATTTTGATAGCCGCCTCATTTGCTGCTTTGACGGTATCATAAATCTTTTGCATCTCAGCCGTTGGGGTTCCAAAACAGAATGTCCGCGTAATATCCGCCGGATAACCATCGTAGCGTCCACCGTAATCAATCAACAGGAATTCGTCGCGACCGAGTGCCCGATCCGTCAACATGCCATGTGGTAAAGCACTGTTCGGGCCGGTCTGCACCAACGGTTCAAAGGCCACTCCTTGGCAACCTTGTGCCGTCATTTCCTCATTTAGCCGATTAGCAATCTCGCGTTCTGTCATCCCCAGTTGCACCCACGCCAGCAGCTTATCCAGTGCTGCCTCACTCAGTTGACAGGCTTTTCGCATGGCCTCCACTTCATCCGGTGTTTTCATCGCCATAATGCGGATAATTTGTCGTTCAACCGCACTAATCTTGATGTCCGGTGACACCTTTTGGAACTCCAAGAGTTCCGTCACACGCATCGTCAGACCGTCTACGCCCAGCTTTTTGCCGCCTAACCCCAATTCGCTGACAGCTTGCTTGAACGCATCGCCATAGCCATCTTTATCCGACCACGGGAATGCCCGCGCTTCCAAATCAGGACGTTGATTGATCTTTGGCACTTCCAGTTCAGGGATGATGAAGGACAGTTCGCCATCCGGTGTCAAGATCGCAATTACCGGACGTTCCGACAGGTGAAATTCCAAGCCGGTGAAATAGTACATATTAAAACCCGGAACCAGCGCTACAGCATCCAAACCTGCAATCTCGCGCAATTTTGCCTGTCGCGCAGCATAATCAACTTTCATCTTGTTGTCCCACTTTCTGATGGTTTGTTTTCGTGTCGGTATTGTACTCAGACATGCACTGCAATGGCGAACCGCTTGGTACTACAAATCTCCGTGAACTAATCAACATGGGTATGATATTAGTTTCCCTCTTGTTTGCGGAGGATTAAGGAGAGTGTTCGCATCTCAGCCAGCACGGTGACTCATAACCGCCACCCTGCACTGTACCCGCTGTGATGAACAAATCGACTGGCGCGTTCCAAAAGCTGTCCGGTGACGACGGATATTCAATCTGACTTTGTGCCAGCAATCCCCTTACCGGATAATAAGCCATTTGATAGGCGACTCGTCCCAAATAAATTTTAGATGGACGTGTATAACCATATCCCGGTTGTCCTAAGGTCAGCCACACCGTACCTAATGAAATGACAGTTCGCACTTTAATCGAGCGTACAACACCCGTTTGTACCTCGATCTCACCAGCTTCCAAAAACGGGGTCTGGAGCAACTGGGGCTGTTGTCCATTCCAGCGCCACGTAAACAACGCATCGCGGCTTTGTCCCAATGTATCGGCAGTACCCAGTACCGCGTTCACATCCATCACCCAAGCATGCGTTTGCAAACGGTCATAAGCCACGCTGCCGCTCGTCACACCCGGTTGGATACCCATGAAACACGGCGCAGCACAATCGCTGGGTTCCAGTGCCAACAATAAATCATGTCCATCCCACGGCGTGCCTTGAATCATCAGTACCAACGCACCACTGAATAACAGACAGACAATGCCTACACTGCACCACACACGTGTCATGCACAATCCTACAAAGGTCTCGGCATACGCATTCACTCCTGCTTTATAGAAGCAAGTTCACTGCCATTAGGCTTCCTTTGGTGGCAAGACAATCGGCCCTTTCTTTTCGGGATGTCTCCCGCCCTTATCCGCATAAAAGGCTTGGATCAATTTAAAGTCAGCCTCAATGTCGCCGGTTGGCATAAAGTACGACCCGACACCACAATCCCGGCGTGGATAATCCACGTACAGCATCACAATCGGTATATGGGCTTTCAGAGCAATGTAATAAAACCCCGTCTTCCAATAGTCGGTATGGCTGCGAGTTCCCTCAGGAGCAATGATCAACGTCATCGACTCGTGTGCGTTGAAAGCCGCGACCACTTGGTCTACTGCGTTTACGGTCGTGCTGCGGTTCACCGGAACACCGCCTGCCCACCGCATCAGACCCCCAAAAGGAGGCTTGAACAGGGTGTGCTTACCGAGGAAGTGGATATGCGTCCGCACGGACAGTGAAAACAAATAAAAAATCGCCCCATCCCAATTAGATGTATGCGGTGCACCGATCATCAACATTTTGGGAAAATTGGGCAGTTCTCCGCTGACCGTCCAACCGGCAATACGGAAAATCAGCCGCGCCAGTTTGGAAATCAAAAAATTCGCTTCTGGCGGACGGCGAGTTAAAGTGGTCATATTTTCCCATCAGCTTTCAATTTATCGAGTACACCACTGATAGCGGTATCCACATCTCTAATCTTCCGGTAACGAATAACATCGGAAGGCAGTTCAAAATAAAATGGCTCATTGTCTTTAAGCAGCAAAATCCTTGGAATGCCACTGCGCCAAATATATCCCAGTTGTAAAAATACACTTGGGTCTGGCTTAGTGAGTTCGATAATCGCGACCGTTGCTTGTTCGATACGATTTTTAAGCGTATCAAAGAAAGCGTGAATATGCATATCCGTCTCATCTGTCGCATGTTCGCACAGTAGACCATGAGCATGTATCGGAGTTTGTATTCCATAAATGTAGAGATCATCGTTTTCGTGCTGCAAAGGCATAACGACGTATGCATAAGCTTTCTGCGCTTTAGGAATGACCGGTATTTCAGCCACAGGCTCGTTCAGATTCAGCCAATATCCCCAGCCAGTATCCAATGGTGTGGCGTAAGTCACATCTTTGAGCAGCGTATCAATCGTATTTCGCATCTGCTCGACGCGTGCAGCGTTGCGCTCCACGATAGTGATTTGTTCAAGCCCCATCGACCATGTTGGCGATTGTAATACCTGAAGGTATCCCAAAAATTGAGAGGTAATCGACTCATTTCCATCCAACCCGAATCCCGGCCCATGCACCGTCATAGCGAGGTGCTGCGTTTCAGGAGCAACTTTCGCTAGGATGTTCAACGTATTGCTGGCAAATTCCTGAATTTGAGGATACCGAAACACGCCCAAACCAGATGTCCCCATGTACAACACATGACGAGCCGCGATAGCACCGTTCGTTGCCAAATAGCGATATTCGTCGGGTTCTGCGGCAAGTTCTTCGGGCAATATACGAGCATGTTGCTCCAATTGCCGTGCCACCACCAAATCCGCACCGTGAAATGAACGTGCATATTTGAAAGCCATTACGTCAGCTTCAAATCGGGTGACATTACCTTCCTCAATACGGAAGATCAATTTCGGCGTTGTTGTAGATTGAACGGGTTTACCAATGGAACTGCGCAATATTCCAATGAAGCGCGGCGATAATTTCGCTCGTACGCCGGCACGCATATCTTCATATTGGATATTCGCCAGCCGCGGCCAAGGGTTTCCGGCTAATAAGACCGGAATAATCGGGCGATGTTCACTTTCCGCCAGCAGAATTTCGCGCTCCACCCAATCCGAATCAGAGGCAGTAGGCGACATCACAATCACAAAAGCGCTGCACTCGGTCACATTCTGTTCGATGGTTTTCCACCAACGGACGCTGGGTGTCAACCGCGCCTCATCCACCCAAACGCTGTAGCCTTGAGCTTCCAATAACGCTTTAAGATAGCGCATGAACTCAATATCTTGTTTACTATAGCTAATAAAAATATGTGCCATGAGTGCCGTTTGATCGGGTTCTGATAATCGTGATGAGTATAACTGAAACCAGCGGAGGCACAAAACGGACGCAACCCATGGGATGCATTTCACTTTGGTGGCATGACAGTATTCAGGTTATGTTTCCCTTAAAAATACGCCTTTGTGTAGGGACAAGGCGTGCCTCGTCCGCTGGTAATAAAATTATCTGCCCCTAACTTGAAATACACCATAAGTAATCGGGTTTATATTGGGAAAAGGCATGCCGCTTCCCAAGTGCTACACAAATAACGCAGACGACAATAGAACCCGCCTATATCTTTCCATCAGCGGTCAGCTTGTCCAGTGCCTCGCTGATAGCCGTTTCCACATCCTTGATTTTCTGGTAGCGGATGACCTCACCCGGTATTTCAAAGTAAAAACTCTCATCTTCTTTGAGCAAAAGTATCGTCGGTATCCCCTTACCCCAAGCGTATCCCAGTTGTAAATAAACGCCGGGGTCAGCCTTTGTCAGTTCGATAATCACCACCCGCGCGTGATCAATATTTCCTTTAATGGTCGTCAACACTTGTTCGCTGTATTGGTCTTCTGCCACATCCTCGTACCGTTCGCACAACAATCCATGTGCGTGAACTGGCGTTTGAATCCCATACTCGAATAAATCCTCATCCTGATCTTTAGCCGCCAATACCACAAACGCATGAGGTTTGATGTGTTTTGCACCACCGGCTGTTTGCAAATCATCAGGTTCGGCTTCAGCAGATGTCCCCTGATACTTCAGCGTATAGCCCCAACCATCACTCAACGGTGTGGCATAATCGACCTGCTTCATCACCTTATCAATCGCCGTTCGCAGCCGGTTAACCCGTTTGGTATTGATCTCGACAATGCTAATCTTTTCCAAGGAACTTGGCATCTTGCTGCCCTGCATTGCATCACGCAGTCCGGCGAACACCGACAACATTGCCTCTTGCTCGTCTAGCGAAAACCCTGAACCATGCGCTGTCATCGCGAGATGTTTGGTTGTGGGTGCAGTTTCATTCAAAGACTCAATCATGCGCTGGGCAAACAGCCGCAGTTGCTTATAGCCAAGATTCCGCATCTTCGGTGTTGCAACATACAACACTTTATCTGCTTGGATCGCCCCTTTACTATCCACCGCCTTGTATTCGCCTGTCTCTTTCGGTGAAAAAGATGTGGTCTCCACCCCTTTTTCCACCAACTTTTCACTGACAGTTTTATCCACGCCATGAAAACCGCCAGCGTATTTGAATCCCACTACATCTGCCTGATAAGTCGTGATGTCACCAAAACCAATCGTGAAAACGACTTCCGGTGATTTAGGCTCAACATGCGATTTAAGGGTATTCAAAAAATGGTCAGAAAGCTTTGCCCGCAAACCACCTCGCATATCCACATGCTGGATATTTGCTAACCGCGACCACGCCTCGCCAGCGAGCAGCACTGGGATAATCGGGCGCTTCTCTTTCTCAGCTAACAAAATCTCGCGCTCCACCCAATCTGACTCATAAGCATTCGGCGACATCACAATTAGAAATGCACTGCATGTCTCGATGTTCTGCTCGATGGCTTTCCACCAGCGGGCACTAGGTGTTAGTCGTGCCTCGTCCACCCATACCGCATAACCTTCTGCTTCAAGCAGTGTCCGAAGGTAGCGGGTGAACTCAATATCTTGCTTGCTGTAACTGATGAAAATGTGTGCCATTATGCTTTCTTGCTGACCTTCCCGTATTGATTGCAGGAAGTATAGACGATAGGTACTCTTCTGTAATGAGCGAGTCGGGTGATTTATAAGACACACTCAGCCTATATCTAGGATTTTAGATGGCCATTATTGTGCCGTCTTATGGTAGAGTTGTAATACTTTGTAAGTTGTTTGATTGGGAACGACAAATCCAAATGTCAATTAATGTTCAGTGGGATAATCTGGATAGAACTGTTGTGATGATTGACTTTCATCGTCCTTGGACATGGAAGGAATTTGATTCGGCAATTGAACAAATGCTCAACTTATTCAACAGCGTTAACCATCGCGTCGATGTTTTATTCGATATCCGGGATGGTGGCTTCCCGCCGCCTGATGCCATAAAACACTTTAGGAAGGCCGCCGAAATCCAGCATCCCAACGGTGGTTTGCTAGTCTACATCGCTCCAAGAGTCCTTGTGCAGTTCATTAATAGCATTCTCAAAATTATGACCGTTGCTTTTGCTGGATCAGGCACATTTGAATCCCCGAAGTTTATTTTCACCAAATCCCTCGAAGAAGCCCACGCTTATCTAAGCAACCACCACACGGTTAAGGCCAGTTAGCCGAGTATTTTTTCTGTCTTTGTTTAAATCGTCTTTATCACCCTCGCCGGATTGCCCGCCACGATCACACCCGCTGGCACGTCGCGCGTCACTACACTACCCGCACCGATTACGCTGCCCGCCCCAATCGTCACACCCTTTAGAATCAGCACACCCATGCCGATGAACACATCATCACCAATCACCACCGGAGCCGTCGCCCCATCAAGGATATGTGTTCGCCGCCGTTCTGCCCCCAACGGATGAAAATCCGTGTCGGTAATCACACTGTTCGCGCCCACAATCACCCGATCACCGATGATGACCCGTTCATCGCACACAACACTCCCACCAGTCATCCCAAAACCATCGCCGATTTGCAGCACCGCGCCCGCTACCCGCGTACTCAGAATACACGAACGATTCGCCCCTAACGGATTGCTCCGTGCTGTCGAGCGCAGTTCCAACCCCTCGCCAATCGTCATCGTACTCCGTCGATGCTTCTGGATGATCGGCAGCCCATAAAACTTCCAACCGTCTCCCCAACCAACTCCTGCCAGCACGCACTGAATCCGTGCCACAGGCCACAGCAGCAGCCGTTCAATTTCATTGATGGCTTTCCAAGGGGTATCCATCGCCAACCGCATCGCCTCTAGCGACATCAGCGAATCCGGTGGCGTAGTGCTTGTATCGTGTGTCTCGTTCATATCTATCATCTTAGCAGAAGTCACAAATTAGCCCATTATTTTTTGGATACTCCATCAATCCATCCTTGCACCCGCGCTGCATAGTCGTTCATTCCCATATCTTTAAAAATTCTTATCGCTTCTTGCCAGCAGTCCAGTGCCGAAGTAATAGCACCCGTATCCTCATGGATAAGACCCATATTGGCTCGTGTCATCGCATAAGCCAGCGGAGCCGCTGCCGCCGTGTAATGCTCCAACGCCGCCTCATAGGCCGCCACCGCTCGCTTCAAGTTCGCCCCCCGCTCCTCCATCTCCGACAGAGCGCGGTAGGCAGTCCCTAGATTGTTCTGCGTCATCGCATAAGCCAGCGGTGCCGCTGCCGCCGTGTAATGCTCCAACGCCGCCTCATAGGCCGCCACCGCCCGCTTCAGATTATCATGATGATTTCCCAGTGGATGCTCTAGATAAATGACTCCCAAACTATTTTGTGCGTTTGCCCTGAGCATATTATTAGCATGTTGCGCCAGTTTTTCCACCACTCGTTCAGACCACTTTAGACGTTGATCAAATCGCCCACGATTACTCAAAAAATATCCACAAGCATTCGCCAGCCATAGCGCATCCTCACCATCTCCCGCTCCCATTGCCCATTCAAACGCCGCTTCCAGATTGTCCCCCTCTACCGCCAATCCCACATAATCCTGCCGTTTGTCGTGCTGCCATGCCAATGCCTTGTAATAATCATAATGTGACTTGTAGGCTGCCTCATCTACCTGCACAGCCGCACTCACCAGCGGCTCAATCGTGTAGCGCGTCTGTCCCTTCTCTGTCACCACCTTCCGCACAAACTGCCACCCCATCAGCGTCCCTAACGCCTCATCCAGCCCATCCTCATCCCACCAATTCTCCCCTTCATCCGTAGGGGAGGGGCTTTGACCCTCCCTCTCTTCTTCGCTCCCTCCATCGCTTGCGGGGGAGGGTTGGGGTGGGGGTTCCGTTAGCATCTTCAACAATGCCTTCGCCGCCTCATACGTAAACCCACCCTTGCACACCACCAACCGCCGCAGTGCCGCTTCGGGCATCGCCCCTTCCGCTGTAGTCATCTGCGCCACCGTCTGCCGGATCATCTCGTCCAGCATCCCTTGCACATCTTTGCCCTTCAACTCATTCAGTTCACGGATCACCTTCTCCGGTGCGAACTTCGCCAGCTTCCCCACCGCCCATTCAATCAAACGTGGATGATAACGTGCCGCTTTTGCCATCTCAGCGGCATAATCGTCTGTTTTGTAACCTTTGATTTCAAAAAATTCCGCCATATCCCTGACAATCTTTTCGGCGGCCTTGGCTTCAGGTTCTTCAAGTGGGTGTTGCTTGCTTGCTTTAACATCCTCCCATTCCGTCCGGCTTGTCATCAACACTTGTACCCCTTTGGTCGCGTACAGATCATTGACCAGCTTCACGTAATCCTTGCGCCGCGTTTCGTTCTCACCAATCGACTCAGCATTGTCCAGCACCACCAAAATCTGTTCTGCCCGCAGCCGCTTCAATATCTCTTTCGCATCCGTTGTTGGGTCTAACCCCAAATGCTCCCGCAGCAAACCGTATACATCCTCTGATGTCGAGTATTCACTGCACACATGCCACACCGCCCCGTTCGTATCGGCCTGTGTCAACACGATTTCCGCCGCCAATCGGCTCTTCCCCAACCCTCCCACACCCAAAATGCTGGTCGGCGCTTTCTTCAAATACTCCTGTACGGTCTCAATATCTTTCTCCCGACCGCTGATTGGGATGCTCACCAGCAAACGGTCAATCGTGCCTGTCACTGCCCAGCGCCCGAAGTCTGTTGCCGTGCTAGTGCCTTTGTTGGCGCGGGTAATCACTTCTACCAACTGTTTGATTCCACCATCCCAATCCTTCGTGAGATTCACCGGCTGGATTGTCCTCAATCGTGAGGGAATCGCCGTCAGTTCCAAGTCATCAATAATCACCGGCAGCAGCAGCTTGTTCCGCAGCAGTGCATCTCGCCACTCAGCTTCTACCTCCGCGCTCTTCACCGACTCATGCGATAAGATCACCAGCATGTGGGTACACTTTGCCAGCGCCTCATCAATCAACGGCTGCCAGCGGTCACCAGCCTTCAAATCGCGATGATCCACCCACACATCTTCACCAGTCGCCGCCTCGATCTCATCATGAATTTTCGTCACCATGTCATCATTTTTGCTGCTGTGGCTCAGGAATATGAACGCTGGCATAATCGACTTATCCCCTAATATCGGAATAATATAAGCATACTGTATGACATCCCGCTTGACAAAACCTTCACTGCCCAACCTTTCATAACCCCTACATTTCGCCCTCAAAAACACCCACAAACCATTTCCCAACCATCTACCAACATCCTTAACCACTCCGCTCCCTCAAAACCGTTGGTAACTTCCCTCGCAAAGAGTTACCAAAATGTAACCCAAAGCCCTTCGTTTTCTGCTATTCTGTTATTAGCTTGTTGTCATCCTGCTTGGGAGATTCCGTGTTAAACATTTGCATTTCTCTCTGTGCCTTTGAGTCATCGCGTCTTTGCGTTAAAAATGTATTTCGCTTTGCAGTTTCGGCGCATTGCTCCCTCGCATCCGCTGCAACGACACCCCAAATATGCACGCGGCGCATCACTCCCTCATACCCGCTGCACTCAGCGGCATCAGCCGAGCCAGCCACCTGTCGTTTGTGCTGATTCAGCGACTGGCTCCCTTACTCCCGCCTGTCATTTCAGCGGATATATTGCACAATTTGCAATTTCTGCAAATAAAAACGAGTCTGGTTTCCCAAACTCGATTTTCTTCAATCTAAAGGCTATCGACTACTGACCAACCACTACGGAATCAATCACATCCGCCACCAACTCATACCGCCCGAACGCCGGAATGATATACGCGCCTTGCACCATCCCGCGCATATCGTGCAGTAACTCCTGTGCAATCTTCACGCCCTCATTCGCCGCGTTTTCACCCGCCTTGTCCATCCGTTCCATCAAATTGTCGGGGATGCTGATGCCGGGGATTTCATTATGGAGAAACCGCGCATGTTTCAAGCTGTACATGGGCATCAACCCCATCAAAACGGGCAGTTTAAAATCCTCACCCGTAATCTCGCGGTAACGCTTATGGAACACTTCGATTCGGTGCGGTTCAAACACCGCTTGCCCCAGCGCGAAATCGGCTCCATTTTCAAGCTTCTTGATAAGCGTTTTAATCTCGTGGTCAAGATCACTCGCGAACATATTCAACGCGCATCCCACTGTAAAGCTCGTCGGATGACCGATACTGTTCCCTGCCTGATCCGTTCCGGTGTTCATCTTATGCTTGATAATCCCGATCAGCGCCGATGGAGCCACGTCAAAAGTGTCCATCGCCTCCGGATAATCCCCAATCTTCGTCGGGTCGCCCATCACCACGAACAAATTCCGCAGTCCCATCGCGTGTGCCGCCAACAAATCGCCTTGCACCCGTAGCATATTACGCCCTCGCGTCGGAAAGTGCAGTACCGTTTCCATATGCACGCGTGTCTGCAAGAAATGGCACAGCGCCCACGGACTCATCCGCATCCGTGCAGTCGGGCTGTCCGCCACATCCACCATATCCGCACCTGCTTCTTGGAGCAGTTGTGCCGCCGCCAGCAGCTTCTGCGGGACGAAACTCCGCAAGGGAGCCATCTCCACCGTAATCACAAACTTTCCCTCTGCCATCTTCCGTGCCAACTCGGTTGGACGTTCAGGCACAGCCATCGAATCATCAAAATGCGTCTCATAAACTTGGATATGAGGTAGTGGAAGTGCCGGATTATCCAGCACCTTTCGCATCGCCGAGATGTGCGCTGGAGTCGTCCCACAACACCCACCGATCATCTTCGCGCCAATCGCCTTGAACGTCAGCGCATAATCCGCAAAATATTCCCCTGTCGCCGGATACATCATCCGCTCACCCACCGACTCAGGGAAACCCGCGTTTGGCATCGCTGATACCACCGCCTCCGGTACAGCCTGCCGCATCGCCTGAAGAATACGCGAAAGCTGCTGTGGCCCACCTCCACAGTTCACACCGATCACATCGGCTCCGGCTTCATGGAGCAGTCTCGCCACCTCCGCCGGTAAATCCCCCAGCAACGTGCGATCATCCTGCCCGTAAGTCATGTGGCACACCACAGGCAATTCCGGTGCAACTTCTCGTGAGGCCGCCAATGCTTCCAGTAATTCCTTTGGGTCGCTGAATGTCTCCATCAGGATCACATCCGCACCTGCCTCAGCCAGTGCTTTAATTTGCTCACTAAAAGCTGTCCGCGCTTCTTCGGGCTTCACACGACCCATCGGCTTCATCCGCATACCCAACGGCCCAATCGATCCTGCCAGATAAGCATCCTTACCGCTGGCTGTGATCACTCGCCTTGCCAGTTCCACGCCTGCGCGGTTGATCTCTACAACCTTCTCCTCAAGCCCGTGCTTCTCTAATTTGTAGCGGTTCGCACCAAATGTATTGGTTTCAATCAGTTCTGCGCCCGCCTCCAAATATTCACGGTGAATCCGCTCCACCTGTTCGGGATGCGTTAGATTGAGTTCATCAAAACAGGTGCTAATCGGTACGCCGTGCTGATGTAACAGCGTTCCCATCGCCCCATCACCCAAAATCGGATTTGCTTGTTGTAGCCGTTCGCGGAAAGAGAGTTGTGTCATGAAGGGTTCACCTTGTATGTGCCTTTTACGAGAGAGATGCATGAATCGGTATTGGTTGGTGCATCAGGGATCAAATCGGAGAGTTTCCAGATGGTGACCAGCCACGAATTAGAGGCCGTCAACCAGCAGTCATCGGGCGTAAAGCTGATGGACTGTGCGTACCAATTGAGGCTGATGGGTGCTCTATTCAGCCCAAAGCCATAGACAAGGAGAGGGGCAAAAATCGACTGTGTAGCTGCCCAATGTCCCTTAGGTGAGACAGTATAATTAACCCATCCCGTACTACAATTACTATAAGGCGTAAATATCCCCAGTAAACCATCTTTGGCATTCCATTCCTGTAATGAACAATCGGGTTGCAACACCATCAAATGTTCTTTGTCTCTTGTCCACCACAAGCGTGCGACCTTCCCTTGGATAGAGAATTTAAACACAATTTGCTGCGTCTCTTTCTGACGGATTACAACCATGTCGTTGGTCGAGTCAAGCGATGAAGCCTCGGCGCTTAAGGTAGCATTTTCAGCACGGATTGGAGAGGGTTCAAGGCTATTAACTGAGAAACCCTTTTCACCCCATTCAAACGGATAGTCGCTGCGCCCCAACCATACTCCCTTTTCAACATCAATCAGACTGAAATTTTTCGAGTAATCATAGGGATCATCATTCGAGGCTAATCCCAAGGAAATAAAACGTCCGTCCCTACTCCAGTTGATTTGACAGGAATGGCCTGACTCACCACCATAACATTCTGCACCTAACGGGATTACCTGTTCAACTTGGGGAGTAGCTTTTTCAAATGACCAGATATACAGTTGTGCATCAAGCATCTGCCCGACATGCACCACCACCGCTAACCGCGTACCGTCGGGATTCAATCCCGCACCCGTGACAATCCCTAGATGCTCAAGCGTTAGATAAGGTTGAGGCAGTATGCTGTTTGGCTGGGCAGGCGGTAAATGTGAAATCACATTTGTTGGTAGCCATTCCGGTTGGCCCCAGAGTGTGTTTAATTCACGACGCTCACTTCCATCACTCCGAAAAATCATGTTTCGATGTGGGCCGCCAATCCCTCCGGCGTAGTAAGTGACTTGGCCGGTAATCAGCCAGTTACTGCTTGAATCCCACTTATAATACGCTCCATATCTGTGGCCGAAGGTTGCACCAGTGTGAGGCGGGAATTGTAAAACTGAATTTGCCCCAATGTCATAAACAGCCTCAAAATCGGCTAGTCCCAAATAGCGCCCGTTAGGCGATACTTGTAGGTCTCCAAAGTAAGGAGGAAGAAAATCGGTATTGCCGAATGTCAAATAGATTGGAGCCAATAACTGCGCTTGAGAGATACTCGCGGTTCCGAATGTCCGCAGATTTGTTTGAGTCGCGAAATAGATTGTATCGCCGACAGCCACCCATCGAAATGGTAAAGCCGCTTTTGAATTTGGAATAGGTTTGACTACTCCGGAACGTGCATCAAGCGTAAAAACAGTGCCATCTTGCTTTGCAAAAACAGCGATAGGTTCTTTATCTGCCCACAAAATGGTGGCACCTGTAGACATACCCTCATTCCAAACGTAATCGTCTGCGATATGTTGAACCAATCGCTGTGCCGGTGAAATCAACCAGAGATCAGCACACTCCATCATTTTGATGACTTCTGTATTCGGGCACACCTTATTGTGCAGAGCAATCAAGGCATATTGACCATCCGCACTCCATTGAAAGTATTCGCCTGAAATCCCCTTAGGATCAATCTCGAAAAATTCCCCTTTGGCAACATCAAGGATTAATACCCGTTGTCCCACCTCAATCTTCAAATAAGGCTGAGTCAGCCGACTTGGATCAACGACTTGACGGTAGATTTCTAGGTCTGAATCGTTCTCTGGTATGCTGAGGACTTCACCGCTCGACAGCGAAAGTATCTTTATTGAGTCTTTCAGATGAGTAAGGTCTTGCCCACCGTATTCCCAGTAAACAAAATAATCACCAACCAACGTACCGTTGATATCTCCCGGTGTTACACCGACAACTTGCGACCAGATAATTTTCTCATTGGGAATATCGATTAGGTAATATGGGTGGGACTCCCGCAAGCTTGACTGAACAAAAAGATAATCCGATTGCGTCGCCCACTGGATATAATAATCCGCAGTCGTGAATTCATTGGCTATATTAACGGTATGTGTCCCATCGGTGCGAACAGCGTGCCATTTATAATAACCACCTGCTTCAGCTGAAAAACTACCATTCCTCCATGCGAACCATTCGCCCGTGTGTGACCAAAAACCATCCGCTGCATTCGCATTCGTGTTTGTCACACCTTGCCCTAACAAACGCCCGTCGGTTCCGTCTGCCCGTTCGATGACCCAAGCGTTCAAATCAAAATGATAGTAATAGATATAAGGCGCGGCATCTTGGGCTGTGGTCACATAAACGCCCAGCCCACCAGACAATAAACTTAATGTCATGCAAAGGATAAATACCCGAATCGAAATCAAGCGGCGCATAATTGCCCTCGTAACTTCCTAACCCCCAATTTCAGCCGCCCCTAACGCATTGCCTATATCGTAGTCTTGAGTCGTTCAAACTCTCGCTTAAACTCGGCTTCCATGTCGGACTTTTCGCTGTCCGATAACCGACTCGCCCGAACCCCATTGATAACCAAACCTGTTAAAGCCACTTCATCCATCCCGAATACTTCCGCCACCGTCAAATATTCATTGGTCAGTGTCGTATTAAACATCGGCGGATCATCCGAGTTAAGCGTCACATATAAACCGTCCGCGATCAACTTCGGTAATGGATGCTCTTTCATGCTAGGGAACACACCCAAACAAACATTGCTCGTCGGGCTGACCTCCAACGGGATTTGGGTCTCGCGCAAATACTCGACCAATTTCGGGTCTTCGATGCACCGTACTCCATGCCCGATGCGCGCCGTTCCCTGTTTGATCGCCCCCCAGATGCTGGCTGGCCCCTCGGTTTCCCCCGCGTGTAGGATACACGCCAGTCCTGCCGCATGCGCTTTCTGGAATGAAATGGCATGTTTCTCCGGCGGATGTCCGACTTCCGGCCCACCCAATCCCAGCGCCACCACACCTTCATTCATCCCCATAATCGCCATATCCGTCGTCCACAACCCCTCTTCAGGCGTGACATTCCGCGAAATATCGAGGATGAAACCGCACTTAATATTATGTGTATGTTCCGCCCATGCCCGCGCCCGATTTAAAGCATCAAGTTGAGTTCGAGCATCCAATCCCGCAATCTTATAATGCAGATGTGGCGTGTAAGTAATTTCCGTATATTGGATATTCTGCTCGGCTTGTCCCGCCAAGAATCGCCGTGCCATATACTCCACATCATCGCCTGTGCGGATTGTCCCACAAACCGCCATATAAATCTGGATAAAGTGTGGGAAGTCTTTGAACACAAACCACTCCCGCATCCCTTCAATCGTATCGGCAGGCAGTTTTACGCCATTACGTTCCGCTAGTTCTAGCCACGTTTCCGGTTGGGTCGCGCCTTGCAGGTGAACATGCAGTTCAACCTTGGGCATCGCTTTAATGAATTCACTCAGAGTCATTTACGAACCTTCCAAAATGAGATTTAAAGATTGATCAAGCAGTGACGAGTCCATATTGCTCACGCAGTTGTACGAACGCCGCTCGATAATCATCAACCAATCCTTGCCGTTCAGGGTAAAAAGCCGCCCCCAACGCATTTAGTGTTAATTGCTCAACACGCTCAGCATCCCAATTGAATGTTTCCGCACAGCGAATCAGTTCATCAGTCAAAGTGGCATTAAACATCGGTGGATCATCGCTGTTAACAGTGACGTACAAACCCGCTTCCATCAGCTTGGGCAGTGGATGTTCACTTAACGTCTTGCATACCTTGAGTAGAACATTGCTGGTCGGGCATACTTCCAATGGAATCTGACGTTCACGCAGGTAATCCACCAATTTCGGGTCTTCCAAACACCGCACACCGTGACCAATCCTCACCGAATGTCCGTTGTTGAGCGCATCCCAAATGCTTTCCGCTCCAACATGTTCACCTGCATGAAGCACCGCCGGAATACCTACTGCTTGCATCCGATCAAATGCTTCCGAAAATCGTTCTGCTGGATTGCCTACTTCCGGCCCACCGAGTCCAATAGCAACTACTACTCCGGCTCGTGCGCCGTCGATCACCCAATCAGCAATTCGGTTAGCATCGTCAACATCATGCTCACGCGGAATATCCAAAATGACGTTGACGATAATGCCCAGTTCATGTCTTGCCCAATCCCGTCCACGTTTCAACGCTGCTAATTGCTCCGCCCAAACAATATGACGTGGAGGTGTAAACGTCACCTCGGTATAACGAATATTCTGTGCCGCTTGCCCCTCAGAGAATTCGCGAAATGCCAGTTCGATGTCCTCACCCGTACGAAAACATTCACAAATCACATCGTAAACATCAATGAAGTGGTCGAAGTCGCGGAAGGCATACCATTCGCGCATCTCATCAACGGTCTGTGCTGGCACAGGAATATTGTGTCGTCTCGCCAATTGCAGCAGTGTTTCCGGTTGAGTCGCCCCTTGCAGGTGAACATGCAGTTCAGCCTTTGGCATCGCTTTGATAAATTCGTTCAATGACATGCAGACTTATCCTCCGCAGTAACCGTACAGGATAATCTGACTGCCTTTGCCTTCTGGCGCTTCATCCACCGTCCAATTCGTTCGTCCCATATGCTTGATAGTTCCCTTTTGCACATCGGCATACACAATCGCCCCGACCGTCTTTGAATACCAGTCACGCACGGTTGCGACCGGATCATCAGAGTGCAAGATCATCACCGACTCACCCATCCCAAACTGAGTCAGGAAGTTATGCTGTTGCAGCTTAATGCTGGTGTTGGGATAAATGGGCAAACGCGGTGCCATATCAGAAACACACGTTCGGTCTACACCCACCAACGTTACCGATATACACAGAACAATCGCAACCATAATTGCCAGCGTTCCGACGATCATCTTCCGGCATCCAGTCGAACTGCGCTCATCCATTTGAAGGGTAAGTCTCAGTAAATAACTGAACATTCCCACAGGTATTGCATTCGCGTATCACCATCACTTTTCCCTCACCCCATCCCGCGCCATTAGGCCGCGTATACCACCGTTGACTCGGACTTTCCCCAACATGCCTGCACTGATACTTAATCTTCGTCCATATCATATTTTTCGCAGGACAGCATTTTGTTAAGGTTTTAACGAAGCGTCGCCGGCTAAATCAACATCTTTTGAAGCGTCTTTAGTGCGCTTGTCCGGCTGTTAGCATGATGGCTTTAGCCTCATGCGGCGCAAACACCGACACATTTGATCTAACCTGTTGTCGTTCTTACTACCCCTCACCCAAAATCTGCGCTGTCCGATCCAAACTGCCGACGCTGAAGTACTTCGCGTCAGGATGATGAATGACAATCGCCGCTGTGCTTTGCTCCGGCACCAGTTGGAAGCTCTCGGTCAAGCTCACACCAATGTCGGTTTCGATCTGCGGCATCAACTGCCACACCAACTTGTGATCATCCAAATCAGGGCAAGCCGGATAACCCCACGAGTAACGCTTACCTTGGTTATTCGGAATACCCATTTGCTGATTCACCACCACACGATTGACGTAATTGGCAGTCGCTTCGGCGGTCTGCACTGCCAACCCGTGGAAGAAATAGGCTTCGCTGTAGTTGTCAGCGGATTGCAGCTTCTCGAAGGCTTCGTTGGCTGGTTCACCCACCGTTACCACCTGCAACGCAACTGTATCAACCACACCGCTATCAATCGGCGCAAAATAATCCGCGAGACACAAGTATTCGCCGTTGTTCTGGCGTGGGAAGGAGAAGCGAGCGACTTCACGCTTTTCCGGTTCACCACCATTCGCGTTCGCAAACGGCTGCCAATCCCAGATCACCAGATCATCACCATCGCGGTTGCCGGGGAAATAACCATAAACCGCTTGTGGACGCAGCGTCTTTTCGCGCAATGCTTCCTTCTGCATCTTTTCCAGCCGTGCCTCAAATTCCTTTTCGAGCTTCACCCAATCCTCGCCATGTGTGTTGGTCGCGCCCCATGACAAACGGAATAACTCCGGCTTGTGCAGATACTTAAACACAATCTCCAAGGGCATCTCAAGGATAGACTTCACCCCCCAGAATGGCGGCTTCGGGATACTCGGTGCGGGCTTCACATCGCTCGTCTTATTCGAACGTTCTCGCTTGGCAGGGCGAACCTTACCGATCTCCTCATAAGCCTCGGCGATCACATCTTGCAGGAAGCCATCATGTTCCGTACCCACCAATTTATCCATCACCGACAAACCCTCGAATGCATCTTTGCAATAGAACACACCCGGTTCATAGGGCTGTTTGCTCTCATCCAAGAACAAAATTCGTCGCCCAAAACGTCGGTTGATCGCCGCACCACCGATAATTACCGGATACTTCAAGCCTCGCCGCGCCAACTCGTTGACAATAATCGGCATCTGCTTCGATGTACTCACCAGCAGCGCACTCAGCCCAATCGCATCTGCCCCAAGTTCTTGCGCCTTCTCGATAATTGTGTTCGCCGGAACCTGCTTACCCAAGTCATGCACCGTGTAACCATTGTTGCTCAAAATGGTCTTGACCAGGTTTTTTCCGATGTCATGCACATCGCCGTAAACCGTCGCCAGCACAATCGTGCCTTTGGTCGAGCCTTCCACCTTGTCCATAAACTTCTCAAGATAGGCCACCGATTTCTTCATCGTCTCGGCACTTTGCAGCACGAATGGCAGGATCAACTCGCCTGATCCAAACTTGTCTCCAACTTCCTTCATGGCAGGCAGCAGCACATTGTTTAGCACACCGACCGCATCTTGGCGTGTCAGGCAGTCATCAATCAACGCTTCGACACCCTCTTTCTTGCGGTGGACGATTTGCCAATGGACTGCCTGTTCGCTGGTCATTCCTGCCGTTGGATTTTCGACTTCTTTGGCCGAACTTTGAACTGAATTCTGCTCGAAGTATTGAATAAAACGCGGCAGCGCATCTTGATCCGTATTGAAAATCACATCGTTGGCAATCTTGCGTTGGTCATCTGGAATTTCAGCGTAAGGCGTAATGTGCGCCGGATTGACAATCGCCATATCCAAACCCGCCTGTACCGCGTGATACAGGAACACGCTGTTCAATACGCCGCGTGCCGCCGGAGTCACCCCAAAGCTGACATTACTCACACCCAACGCCGTCATCACACCGGGGATGTTCTGCTTGATTAACCGGATACCTTCAAGCGTCTCCATCGCATCGTTGCGAAGGTCTTCCTGTCCGGTCGTCAGCGGGAATGTCAGCGCGTCATAGATTAAATCTTCTGGTTTTAATCCATATTCATTAACCGCAATATCGGTGATGCGCTTGGCAATCACATACTTCTTATCGCGGGTATGCGCCATACCTTCTTCGTCGATAGTCATGCTCAATACTGCCGAGCCATATTTCTTGACAATCGGCAGCACTTTATCAATCCGGTCACGTCCGTTTTCGAGATTATTCCCGTTGATGATGCCGCGTCCCGGATACAGCGCCAATGCCGCCTCGGCTACATCAATTTCCGTCGTGTCGATAATCAACGGCACAGTCACTGCCATCGACAACTTCTTAATGACCTTCTCCATCTGTTCTTTTTCATCGGCACGTTCAGTCAGCGCCACGCAGATGTCCAACATGTGCGCGCCACTGTTGACCTGATCGACCGCAATCTGCACCAAACTGTCGTAATCATCCGCCAGCAGCAGTTGTTTGACCTTCCGGCTGCCTTGGCTGTTCACACGTTCGCCAATCAGCGTCGGGCCGGGATTCTGAATCATCGGCGTAACCGTCATACCGCTGGATGTCACCGCTTCGTGTTGGATTTCGCGCACTTTCGGCGCGACTTTTTCCACCAACTTATTCAACTTGCTGGTATCAGGTGGTGCGGATGTGCCGCCGTTATGCAGTGTCAGCGAAGGAATCAGTGACTTATGCTGTTCCAAATACTCTTGATACGAATGACCGTGAACCTGTTGATAAATGTGGTCGATGTGTTCGGCTGTCGATCCGCAGCATCCACCCACAACACTCACACCCCAACGGGTGAACTCGGCAATCATTTCACTAAACGGAGCCGGTTCCATCGGATAAACCGCCTCGCCATCCACATTGATGGGCAAACCTGCGTTCGGCAGCACACTAATCGGCATACTGCTGTGTTCCACTAGATACTGAATCGGTTCGCGCATGTACTCCGGCCCGGTCGAACAGTTGATACCGATGATGTCTATGGGTAACGCTTCTAACGTCGCCAATGCAGCCGCAATATCTGTACCGAACAACATACGCCCACTGACATCCAATGTCACTTGGCATTGCACCGGAATCCGCGTGTTGCTGTCCGCGAAATAGCGATTAATACCGACGACCGCCGCCTTGACTTCGAGGATATCTTGGCTGGTCTCGATCAGCAGTACATCCACGCCGCCTTCAACCAAGCCCTGCGTTTGCTGGTAGAAAATTGATGCCAGTTCTTCGAAAGTGATGTTGCTCAAATCGGGATCATTACCACTCGGCAATTTACCCGTTGGCCCCATGCTCCCCGCCACAAAACGCGGGATGCCGGTTTCCTTTTCAAACTGATCCGCAACCTTCCGTGCAATCTGCGCCGCTGTCCGGTTGATTTCCAGCGTCTTATCCGCCAAGCCGAACTCATTCAGTGTCAGGCGATTGCCGCGAAAGGTACAGGTTTCTACAACCTCGCTGCCCACCGCGAAGAATGACGCGTGGAGATTTTCCAGCACTTCCGGCTTGGTCAGCACCAGATGTTCATTCAAGCCGTTATACTTTTCGCCGCCGAAATCCGCTGCCACCAGATTCAGCTTTTGGATATTCGTCCCGGTCGCGCCGTCGAAGATCACCACATGGTCTTCAATCGCGTCCAAATAACGTCGGTTACTATAGGTCAAATCGTGTGTGCGTGTCGTCATGTATTGTTCTCATCCTATTTCACGGACAGAAATTCAACCTGTCCAATTACATCTTCAGCCGATTTCGTATCGTAGAGTTTGCGTAGTGCTTTTACCCAGCCGCCTATACTTGAGCCATAATGTTGACCAAAAGCGATTCCGGCATGATTGTTATCCTCGCCGTGCATCTGCAAAAAATCGCTATCATGAGTGCACAGTACATAACCCATTGCATTAGCACGTTTTAGTTGGTTAAAGTCACTATCTCCAAGTAATTCCAAATCTCGTACTGTAACTACTTCAAGACCAGTTCGAGCCAGTTGAACAGCAATTTCAGGATTGATGTTCTCATCCATATAAAAACGTATGTTAGCCAAGACGTGTCAGTTTCCCTTGACGCTCTAACTCAGTAATCAACAAATCTGTTTCTTCTTTCTCTCGCTGAAACTGGGCATCCATCTCTTGCTGGTGTAGATAGTAATAAGCCATAGCTGCCATAACTTGACCTAAAGGCAGCCCATAATCCTTAGAAATAATTTCTAAGGTTAATTTATCTCCTGTCGTATGGGCGAGAACGATGGTCATAACCATGATACCTGTCCCGCGAATGACAGGTCGTCCACTTCGGACTTTTGGATCAGATACAATTTCTTCAATACTAAGAATATTCATCACCATTGTCACACCTCACTACTAACTCGACAGCCTATCCGTAACGGCTATTTCAATCCCCGCGCATACAACTTCGTGCGCCCCTCGCCACCCTGAGCCGTGAACCCCATCCGCTTCAAATACTGCTGATGGGTCTCATCACCCGGCACACTGTAGAGCGTGCTAATCTGCTTCGACGGAAGCTGCTGCTCCAATTCGTGGTACAAGAACTGTCCAGCTTTCAAATCACGATACCCCGGTATCACATAATCCAGCTTGACCAACGCCCGCCCGCTGGCATCCCGTTCCATCACAAATAACCCCACCGGCTGTAAATCCCGCAAAATCAAATACACCAGATCAATACGGTCAGGACGGTACTCGAAGTTAGAAAAGAACTTGGAAATGTCGCTCTGATAAAACTCCAAAAACGCCTTCACATAATTGGAATCGCGGTCAACTTCCAGCAGTTTGAAGTAGGATTTCGTCATCAACATTTGCCGGATGAAGTACAGATTGATGAACATGTTAACGAGGTTGAGACCAGCCACAGGCACAGAGTGCAGCAGCAAACCGTAGACAAAAAACAGCACTCCACCTGCCAAACCGATGATTCGCAGCCGTAAAATCGACTTCATCAACAGGGATATGACAATCACAACCGATGCCACATACCCTAACAAATCAACTGCTGTCATCTTTCAACCCTTTAACGCCGTGCCAAGAAACAAAACGCGCCCCTTCATGTGGAAGGAGCGCGATGGAAGTGTTCTGACTTGTCGCACTCATCTTCCAGTATTACTGGCGGATTTAGCACCTTCCCGACGCTTCAGGGGTTGCTGCGAGATCGTAGGGCCGTACCCTCACTCGCTCTTGATGAGATAGGTTATAAATGTTTTTACATCTTAGATGATTGCAACATATGTGTCAAGTTTTTTGCAATCATCCCAAGCCTGTCTATATTTTCAGACGCATCTACAAGCACAAATCTTATTTTAGGATTTCTCAACTTCTTCCATATTCGACATCTTTTGCTGTCGAATATACGCGTCTGTAGGGGAGCACCTATGTGTGCTCCCGAATTGTATCTTATGATTGAATCATCAAAATTCGATGACAATTTCCCTCATGATGGGCATTCGCAAGGTATCCTCACGTTAAATGATGGTGCTATTGACTACCGAGGTATTATGACTGCCCAATCCCATCGCCGCTTATTTCTATTTCGCCGCGTCACCAATTTCACAGCCCTTGCCTATCTGCTGTTGATGGCAGTCTACATGCTCGTCCGGTTGACCATTCAAGATCGCCATTGGGTCATCTCCCAAATCAACAGTTTCGCGCTTCTTTTGTTCATCCCGCTGCCAATTTTATTACTGCTTACACTCTTAGCACGTTCTCGGCGCACACTGCTCTATTTGTTACCAGTCATCATCCTGCTTGCCCACTGGATTGGCCCACGCTTCTTGCCTAAAAACAGGAACACACAGGCCATTACCTTCCGTGTCATGAGCAACAATGTATCGCACTTCAACATCGACCCCGCACGTGTTCCTCAATTGGCATTAGCCCAAAATCCCGACATCATCTTTTTACAGGAAATCCAGTTATCTGACCAAGAGCAGGCACTCAAGCCTTTAGCCTATCCCTACCAAACCCGGCAGCAAGATGAGATGCGGACTGGCATGTATTCGGCTGTGAATATCACCTATTCACAGTTCCCCTTTGTCATTTCCGAAGAAATTGATCCGCATATCCCCGGAATGCCGACGCTGTACCGTAATGTTATCGAGCTGAATGGGCAGCGAATTGCCCTCTATAACATTCATCTCCTCAGTCCCGGTGGTGCTGGACGATGGACAAATCTCACCAACAACTATTTTGTACACTATGCTCTCGGCTTTGATGACTCATTACGAAATCGTCAAGTCAATGCACTCTTGGCCTATCTCACCACAGAACCTTACCCGTATATCGTCGCAGGTGATTTCAATACCAGCGACTTCAGCGTGACATATACACATCTTGCTGCCCAAATGCAGGATAGCTTTGCTGAAGCGGGTATCGGTTTAGGCAGCAGTTGGCCTGCCGCCCGCGCCTTAGGATTACCTAGTGTCATACCGCCCATCATCCGTATTGATTACATCTGGCACAGCGCAGGCTTGCAAGCCATCAACGCATGGAAAGGCGATTTCGTGGGCAGTGATCATCTCCCCATGTTTGCAGACCTTGCCCTTGCGCCTTAAGCTTGCCCAAGGATTTGGTTGTTGGCAGACTCATAAATAACAATCTAAACTTGAGCCATAATCGCACGCACAGCTACTTGAAATGATTGTTTTTACTGAGATTATTCATACAAGAAATAGGGTCGAATGAATTCAACTAATCGTATCGCTCTCGTCACTGGCGCTGGAACCGGTGTTGGCAAACAGACGACACTCTTACTCTGGGAAGCCGGATATTCGGTTGTGCTAGCAGGCCGCCGGATTGAACCGCTGCAACAGTTAGTTCAAGAAGCTGGTGTGCCAGACTCGCGTACACTCGTGATGTCCACTGATATAACCGACCCACAAGCTGTAGCAGCATTATTCGCGGCAACCGAAGCCAAATTTGGACGATTAGACGTTTTATTCAACAACGCGGGTATCAATATACCCACAATGCCACTCGAAGAAATCCGTTATGAGCAGTTGCGTACAGTGTTCGATACCTGCGTGACCGGAACATTTCTGTGTACGCAGCAAGCATTCAGAATCATGAAAGCGCAAAATCCACGCGGCGGACGCATCATCAATAATGGATCGCTTTCCGCACAAAAACCGCGCCTCAATACATCAGCTTATACGACTGCCAAACATGCTATAACAGGCCTCACCAAATCAACCGCACTGGATGGTCGGGCATTTAACATTGCCTGTGGACAGATTGACATTGGTAACGCGGAAACCGATATGACGTCCACAATGAAAGAGGGTGTGCTGCAACCCAACGGCGTAGTGATTCCCGAACCGACAATTGATGCCGATCATATTGCACAGGCAGTTCTCTACATGGCGAACCTACCACTCGATGTCAACGTACCGTTTATGACCGTGATGGCAACCCAAATGCCCTTTATGGGTCGCGGCTAATCCAAATTTCTTGTCTCTGCATTGGTTTCCTCCTTCGCTTGCGGGGGAGGATTAAGGTGGGGGTTCACATTTCTTTCTTATCTTTACCCATCATCTCAAGTCTGTGTTCGCCGTACCTCTGCGAAGCCTCCTTTAGGGCTACGGTTCAATTCTTCGCTTGTCTTGGCGCAATCTTCTTAATCACATTACCAGTATTGTTAAGACTAACCTACGTCAATCATGTGCTTTTAAAAGTCAGGTTATAATAACAAGCAATGAAAACACGTCGCATCCCCATGAAACGCACTTGGATACCCAACAGCGTCACGGCGCTTAGTGTATTCTTTGGTTATCTCTCCATCATGTACACTTTTCAAGGGTATTTCGTCACGGCTGCATGGCTCATTGTGCTCGCAGGCATCCTCGACTCGATGGATGGAAAAATCGCGCGTAAAGTCAATGGCTGTAGCAAGTTCGGTAGCTATTTTGACTCGCTTGCGGATGCCATCAACTATGGTGTTGCACCTGCGCTGCTTTTTCAACGCGCCTACTTCTCAGACTGGACAATCTTAGGCAGCATCGTTACCTTCCTACCCATCGTATGTAGCGCTATTCGTCTCGCCCGTTTTAACGTTCTGAGTGAGGAAGAAGAAAAAGACGGTTTCTTCGTTGGATTGCCAACGACTGTTGCTGCTGGCTTGCTGGCGAGCTTCGTCATCTTCATGAATGAACTGATGAAAGGTTACGGCTCACCGACACTCGCCGCGGTCCTCATGGCAGGTTCATCCTTACTCATGATCAGCGCCGTTCCTTATGAACACAACAGCATCATCACCCGCCGTGGTTGGAAGGGCTTACTCCTTCTGCTAGCCGTAGTGACCCTCTTATTGTTTCAAGGTCGAGCGCTGTTTGCGTGGGTCGCCCTCTATGTGACCTACGGCTTGATCCGCAGCCTTCTACATAATTTTCGTGATTTAGAGCAAAGGTCAACCATTTGAAGCGACAATTTTGGTTCGGGCTTTTTGCAGGCATGGCCATAGCTTCAGTGCTCCGTCAAACCAGCAAAAATGCCCTCACACAATCGCGTCTCGATGCATATTACAAACGCCGCGCCGAAAACTATAATGACACTGACCTACAGGTCAACATATTCGGACGTTGGCCGCGCCTCGAAATGCGTGATGCCATCATGCGCCTCGCCAACCTTAAAGCGGGTGACAAAGTGTTGGATTTCGCATGTGGTGCTGGGGCGAACTTCCACTACATCATGGAGCGTATCGGCCCAACTGGTAAACTCGTTGCCGTCGATTACAGTCCCGAAATGTTAGCCGCCGCTCAACGCGTTATTGACCAACATGGCTGGACAAACGTCGAACTCATCCAATCCGACGCAGCTACTATGCAGCCCGGAAATGACTTTGATGTCGTGCTGTGTACGCTTGGACTCATCGTCATTCCGCGTCACGAGCAAGCCATGCAGCAGGCTTGGGATGCGCTCAAATCTGGTGGCACGTATGCCATCGCTGATATTTGTGAAAGTGACCTCTGGTATGCTCGTCCCATCGGTTGGATCATGAACATCCTCGATCTGTTCATCATCACCGACAGTACCCGCCACCCGTGGGAATGGCTTGCCGCCCGAGCCCAAAATTACTGGCGTGAACCCGTGTTCTTTGGCTTCTTCTATGCCGCAATCGGTACGAAACCTGCCGTCTGATTACACATGAACACGAGGGCATATCCAATCCTCTTTAACCGTTCAATGTGATAATCAAGGGTATCAAATTTTCGTAGGGACGCAGCGTGCTGCGTCCGCTGACTAAACATGACTCTAATTAATCATCATTAGAGATGTCCGCCAACTAAATACTCTCCCAAATGCTTCTTCATCTATACGATTAGCAAACCCCTTAGATTACGGGTAACTGACACCAAGTTGATTTTGCAATAGTTGTCTTGCTTCCTCAATACTTGTCACAAAATGCGTCTGTCCAAATGCCACAGGAGCGACCGATTGACCAATACCTTGGATCAACTTCTTATAAGTCGCGTCGCTTTTACCCACAATCATAACAACTGCGCCCTGATTAGGCGGAACATTCTTTTCCAGGTATTTCATATCGGCAGAGTTCAAGTTAAGTTTGATATTGCTCTCGTCTATGATGAGATGAACGGTATGCAGAACACTGCCGAGCATGGTGGCTGATTCTTTTGCTAGATAGTAAAGATCGTCTTTGACAGGTGTATCTACATATGATTGAAAGACAACCGTCTTTTCAGCATTATCCCATTTGATAAAATGACCCATTTTCCAACTCCAATGTAATTCCTTATCAATAATTGTAATACTCATCATCCAATTCATTCTTAAAGCAAACCCAAAATTCACAATTCGACACTTATTGCAACAAAAAACACGAAATGGGTTCCGTGTTTTTGCAACGAGCCAATGTCTGATGTCGAGCCTACCTATCAGGACTAAATTTAGAAAAGTCGGAAATCCACAAATCGCCACGAACGAGAATAAAAAACTACTGCTTACCGCCTACTTCCCAAGATGCTCTCTCACCGCTGCAATCAATTGCTCCAACGCCGATTGCTGCATCAGTTCTTTCATGCCCTCATCGTAGTCCAATCGCATATCCACCCACTGCACACCCGTCATCCCAAATGGGATAGCATTGCTCTCATCACCGCGCACCAACACAGTAAAGACACGCCGTTTATGGATGCGGGAATAATTCAATTCCTCGCTCACCCACTCCGAGTCTTTAGCATCTGGCGAAAGGATTGCGACTACACAGCCTGCCCCTTCAATCGCATGTTGAACATCACTTTTCCATGAAGGGCTGCCCGGTTCCAAATTCTCGTCACTCCACACCGTGAAATCTGCATCCAGTAATGCGTCACGCACAATCCGCATCACAGATCGGTCGCGGCGGCTGTAACTCATAAACACATCTTGCCGTAGTTGAGCAGTTGAACGCCCAACCGCCTGCCGAAGCGTATCTTTCGGCTCGGTCAAAGGCTCGATACTCAGGCGGTCGGTTGGAGCGTCGAATGTAGTACGAAAGCGTAAAATTGCACCCTCTTGATCAACCATCCCTAATTCAATGACATCATTGTCATTAAGCGAGTGTGCTTTGTGCGGGGCAATAAGCTTACCAGCGACCTTCGTTCCGGAGGAAGAACCTTCGTCGGTAATCATGAAACAGCGCAGAGTTTTGTGAAATTCCAAAGTGCAGTGTAGGCGGCTGACGCTGCTGATTTCATCCACATTATAAAGTTGGATGGTAGCCTGTTTCGGACTTCGTCCAATCGTCACTCGTTGATCCCGTATTTCAACATGTCGACCAATGTTGACACCATCTACAAAAGCATCCGGCCCTTGTTCAACGTCTAAAGCTGCCAGTACTCCCGGCATAACCTCGGATAAAGGCACAGGCAGCGGGACAGTAGCCTCATTTGCGGGATCTACAGCTACAGGTAAATCAATATTTTTGTCTGTCGGCTTTTCGGGAACGGTATTGATTTCCTCAGTCGCTTGACGCGATTCATGCTTTGGCCGCCACCAGAAAAATATAATCACGACCACCAGTACCAGTATCACCCCCACTAGCACAATTGGTCCTAAATCCATGAATTCACCCCATCATCTTGGATGTGTTATTAATACTTATTGTACCCCTAATATTACATTAGTGTGCGGTCAGCCGAGCAATGCTGGACACCCCCACTTAATGGGGGATTATCCGCTGAAGAACAGTCCTAGAATGAACGGCGTCATAGGACAAGAATAGATTACGGAGTATTACACAAATCCATGCTGAACCCCAATCCGTATATGGTACTTTCGGGTGCAATTGGCTTTTCCGCGGCAGATTTAAATGCCAACCGGTTAGGTGTACTCACACCTTATCAACGTCAACACCTTTCAGGTCACCGTTCACGGGCACTTGCTTGGTCGGTAGGGTTGATACTTTTTCTGCTGGTATTGGGTTATGTCTTTGAAATGCAGTTTCTGCTCATTGCATTTTTTACTGCCTGTTTTGTAACCATCATGCTGGCGACATGGCAGCGCTATCAGGAGGATTTAGATGTCCCTGTGGAAGTGATTGCAGGCAAGCTAACATTTAAGAACTTGGCATTTGGACGAAATGCAGCAGTCATCGAGGGTCAATCGTTTCGGCTCTCCAAACAGATTAAGCGTGCATTTAACGAAAATCTTCGCTACCGACTGTATTACACCCCCGGTACGCATACCATTCTCTCTGCCGAAATCATTTAATTGCCCTGTCACCGCTACTTTCTAATATGCTCAGCGTATAAAGGTTGTGAGTTGTGCAATCGCGCTTTTAAAGCATTTATGGAGTGTGCATCATGCAGCGTAAAGGCATTAACTACGATGTGGGAACAATATTTCATGCAGGTGTGTCATCTCGCGAAAATTTAGAATCGGCTGTCATTAAACACGAGATGGAAATCATCAAGAACGATTTACACTGTAATGCTATCCGTATTTCCGGTTACGATATTGATCGTCTCACCACAGCCGCCCAATTTGCACTTCAGCAAGGGCTGGAAGTCTGGTTTTCACCTGCTTACATCAACGCTACTGAGCAAGAAACTTTAGACTATTTTGCCACCTGTGCTCAAGCCGCCGAGAAATTGCGCCAGCAATATCCGCAAGTGATCTTTATAACAGGCTGCGAACTAACTTTGGTCATGAAAGGATTGGTAGCAGGCGATGATATGTTCAAGCGCATGAATAGCTTCATGAAACCGTGGCGCTTACTCTTCAGCGCAATCAAAATAGGCTCGTTCAATTCACGATTGAATAAGTTTCTCGTTCAAGCCACCAAAGTTGTTCGACAGCATTTTCATGGCCCATTGACCTACGCTTCCGGCACGTGGGAAGATGTGGATTGGAGTCTCTTCGATTTTCTAAGTGTGGATATGTATCGTGATGCCAGCAACAAAAAGACCTTCGACCAAAAGGTAAAAGCGCTTTTTACCCATAATAAGCCAGTCGTCATTACTGAATTTGGCTGTTGTGCCTATCGTGGTGCGGAAGATAAAGGCGGTCAAGGCTGGGCAATCGTGAATTGGAATACTACACCGCCCCAACTCAACAATACCTACATCCGCGACGAAGCAACACAAGCCAACTATATCACTGATCTATTAACGCTCTTTGAAACAGATCACATCTACGGCACATTTGTCTTTACTTTCGTCGCCGCCAATCCCTATAATCCTGATCCAAAATATGATCTGGATATGGCAAGCTATGGAGTGGTCAAAACCCTTCCCAATACCAAAGGTCAAACCTATCCTGATATGAATTGGGAACCCAAGCAATCCTTTGGCGCTTTAGCTATCTATTATGCCAATCACTAAGTCACACTACTGCAACTTGTCCGCACTTCTGTGCCATAGCCACAAACAACCAATGGCTAATCCCGCCAACCCGCCTGCTAACGCCCAACTTGGCGCTCGTGTCAGCATCGCCACCACCATTCCCGGTGGGAAATCCCAGAATACATGTGCATGTAAAGCGTTCTTAAAAAACATCAATCCCGCCGCCGCCAGCGCACCACCTAAACCGATAATCCCACCTAACAGCGCACCACTCATTGGCACATACTTGGCGGAAAACACGCTCCCACCGAACCGCCGCTGGATCAGCCAAATCACGCTCAACAGAGCCAACCCTAATCCGATTAACGTCACAGGCCAAACGGTATTATCTTCTGGAGTAAGCCAGATAAAAAGCAGTAGTCCATACCCCATTGTCATCAGCCGTAATCGTCTGCTAGGAACTGCTACATAAAATAATAGAGCTACATCATTTTTCATATAAAATTAGGGTTTTAGCCAAAAATTAATATTAAGCTAAAAAGAATGTTGATTATCCCAATCACTTTAGGTAGATATTTTAAAATAGGATTTACAGGCTGAGATGTAGAAGTTGTCCAGAAAACTGTTGTCCCAAGCAAAATACAACCAGAGAAGAATACAGGGATGAGCCGCCAAGTCGCAATTTCTAATTGAACTGATGAGAAATATCGATCAAGAACAATCAATAAAGCTGACGCTAGAACAGTAAGAAAGATGTTGCGCCATGACAAAATCATTCCTGCATTTCGTCCCATTTCACCAATTCCTGCGCCTACCACTAATAACAACCAACCTATGGATAAAATATGCAAAACTAGAAAAATAAAATTAACCATGTGTATTAAACCGATTGAAGCTGATAATCCAATTCAATTATTTTAGAGTGACGTTTCTCTTTGATGCCTTTTCAGTGATAATAGAAACATAAGCCGTTGATCTTAGAGCAAATTATGTACGATGAATGGAAATCCGAAGATGCCGATGTTGACGATGCTCCCGCCCCCTATTGGACGTGGAAGCGAGTAATCTTTTTGCTTATTGTCCTCATTACACTCATCGCTTTTCTCATCTATACCTTCTCTCCCCTCATCAGCGAAGCCATCAACCGCCTCCAACCTGAAGCCCCTCCCATTGATTTACCCAGCCAACGCGCCTGACAACCCAATTCCAACCATTCCCCAACCGATTTAACAGTCGCGCTCCCCTATTTCGGTTAGCAATTTGCCTCTCAAAAAGCTACCAAAATGTAACCCCAAACCTCTCAATTTGTGCTACGATGTCCTTATCTTAAAGTCATTTTCGTGTGGAATCTTCATGTCTAATCCCTCTGTATTTTCTCTGCGTTCTTTGCGTCTCAGCGGTTCAATTCGCCTTTTGCATTTTCAGCGGATTACTCCCTCACGTCCGCTGCGACGACACCCCAATATGCAGGCGGTGGCATTGACCGAGCGATCCGCTGCACTCAGCGGCATCAGCCGAGCCAGCCGCCAGTCAATTGTGCTGATTCAGCGGTTTCTCCCGTGCTTCTCGCCGGTCATTTCAGCGGATTATATGCAAAATCTGCATAAAAATTGCATTTTCCGAATTTCAGTTTCAGCTATTTGACGATTTGTTTGATCTGATGCCTATACGGGTTTGCCGCTAGCAAACCTTTTCCCGTAACCGCTCACTCGTAACGCAAAATTCGTGCTACTCGCTCACGAATCGCTACCCGAGCGCTCAACAAAGTCGCTACCCAAGCAATCACCACCGAAGCTACCACCAACCCAACCGTAATCCATGTTGCGTCACTCGGTAATGGAACACTAAATCCCGTTCCCACCACTGTTAGTATCGTTACACCCAGTGAGCTAATCCCGATGCCGATCAAACCGCCCAGCAAACCGATAACCGTGTTTTCCAAAAGAACCACCCATAACACCCGCCGTCGGTTCAGCCCTAGCACCTTCAATATTCCAATTTGCTGTCGGCGCTCCAACATCGTCAGAGATACTGTGTTCGCCATAATTACTGCTGCTGCTGTCAGAGAAAGCAGCCCCACAATCGTTGGGATAGCCGCCAACTGGTCAATCAAACGCTTGAGCAGTCCATCAATAAAGGACACGTCAAACGCAAATACCAGAGGCATTTTGCTCATATTGGTCAGAAAAGTATTCAACTTATCTGGCTCAACCTGAACTACATTAAGTTGATAGCCGCTATTCGTTAAACCGCTCACATCCGGTGGAATATAAGCGTTCGCGATGCTCGGTGTGAATCGACTGGCTGTTCCCACAATGCCCACCACCTCAAATCGGTGTGAGCGTCCGCTGAACTGGAGTTGGATAATTGAACCGACTTTAACCCCTAGATCATCCAAGGAGTCGAAACCCTGCACCAACCCGCCAATCGCGTTCTGTTGGGTCAATATGATCACATCTTTGCCCCGGTCTGCTGCTGTTAGATCCCGTCCTGCTATCAATGGGCCGCTGGTGAGGGTTGGATTATCTGTATCGCGCGTCAAAATGCTCAGTGGAAAATTTTTAACCTTGCCTTGTATCTTGATTGGCACATTATCCACCACCGTGATGCGCCCCAGATTGATATTGAGTAACGTATCATATTGAACACTGTCTTGGGTGCTGAGCAAAGTTCTCACCAAAGGCTGCGCGATTTGCCTCGGCACAAGTGGGATTAACATCACATTTCCACCTAAAGTTTGCGCGAACTGAAAACGAATCACTTCTCGCGCACCCAACCCGAAGTAAGTGATCGCACTCAGTGCGAACATACCTGCTGCCAGAGCCAACAAGGTGGTTGCCGTTCGTACTCGCCTGCTGGAAAGATTTCGTAACGCCAACCGCATATCGACCTGTCCGAAAGTCGGCAGTCGACCAATGAGCCACACCACGCCCCACATCACACCTGTGAGTAGAGCTAACACCAACATCACTACAGACACCAACACAATCCCAATGATAATCGGATTGGGAGGCGTTGTACGTGTAAATACGCTGTCAATCACCGGCCCAATAATTTGTCCTGCAATCACACCCAGCACGATCACCACGACTGACAAAGCAATAAAAACTTGGAACAAACTGGCGCGTGGTAGATGCGTCTCATTCGGACGTAACACAATCGCTGGACGAACATTAGCAGCCATCAACACCGGAAGCACACCAAATACCAACGTCACGACCATCCCCAACGCTACACCATAAACCATCGCGTCAGGATGTAAGCGCCACGGCAGCTTTTGTTGGAGAAAGGTCTCGCCAAAAGCATTCACCGCTCCACTTAAGCCCAATCCCGCTAGTACACCAAGCAGGCTTCCGATAACCCCCAATAAAAATGCCTCAGCCATGAACAAAGCTGCAATTTGTCTACCCTTGAGACCGAAAGTTTTCAGCGCCGCGATTTCCATTGTGCGCCTACCGACCAGCACCAGCATGGTATTCATGATGCCCACGCCACCAATGAGCATCGCACCTAAACCCATTGTCACGATGAAACGCCCGATCAAATCGGCTAGTTCTTTGTTGCGTTTGAGTAACCAAGGAGTCGCGTTAACATCGCGAAAACGTGCCAATGGCGTAAGTTCATCTGCTGCCTTTGAAATGTCATCTGCTGTCGCGTCATCCGGCATCACGATACTGATCGTGTTGGGGTTCGGGTTCAGTTGAAGTGTATTCGCCTGTGCAATATCAAAGTAGGCGAAACCAAAAAACGAGGCCAACACATTATTGATGCTCGACTCGGTTTCAGTCGCCACAATTCCACGCAGCACAAACGGCTCATCGGAATTGCTGACGCGCACTTGATCGCCCACTTTCAAGTTTTGGGAATCCGCCAAGTTGCGGCTCATCACCACATCATGCCCGTCTGTAAACAAATCCTTGAGCGCAATACCTGCCGGATCAAGCGCCACAATCGGGCTCGCCATATCAAACGTTTGTGGATCAATCAAAAACGAGGTCGCGAACTGTGGAGCGCTCGGTTTATCCTCGCTATAGGGTGTGAATTGAATGTTACTAATTAACGAATAGGGTGAAATCTTAGCATTATGCCCTGCTGCCCAATTACGCGTCCATTCAACGTTTTCTTTGCTGATAATTTGCGTCTCGTAATCGCCACGTTGGAACGTGAAAGCGAACGGCCCGTAGCCAACCAAGCTGGTAACATTGATGTCACCATGATTGAGTTGCCGCAAGTTGCTGATGAGCGAGTCATCAATTGCTAACCCTAGACTACGCAGCGCAACCACCGTTGCTACACCTGCTGCTACGCAAAACACCGCGAAAGTTGTCCAATGGCCGCTGTGACGCAAATTGTTCGCAGCATGTCTGAAGTAAAACAGGAATCGGCGCATAAGTTATTAATGACCTAAATGCTGACACTCAAGTTTCGTATTGTAGCATGGCTCTTAGGCCACCAATTCGGGCTATTAGCCTACGCTCATGTACACTTAACTTCTGGAAAAGCCTTAATTTGGGCCAATCCTAGCGCCTTGAGTTTGACCTCAGCCGTCGTGTTATTCGCATCTTTTTGCAACACGCGACTATACCATTCTTGTGCCTTTTCCGGTTTACCCGCCGCTTGAAAACGATCACCAATGAGCACCCACACATCCATATTGGTCTGCTGATAACCTTCCAAAATAGCAGCGCTTTCTAGTGCATAAGCTGAAAGCAAATCCTTATTTTGGTCGTGTCGGAAACCTTGCCATGTGTAAAGCTCATTATCCATTGCGCCAACATCAGATAGATTTTTGAACATACAAGCCGCATCCTGTGTGCGACCTACCCACGTGTAGGCCAAACCTAATCCCTTAATTGTCGCTTGATAGTTCGGCTCGGCTGCATAAGCTTTTTCCAATAACGTTACTGCTTGATCAAATGCATCACCATCCACAAACAGATTACCTAGTCGCCGGTTAGCATTCGGATAATCAGGATCAAATTTGAGTGCCTGTTCATACGAGTTTTGAGCATATTTCACATAATCAGCCTGTATTTCGTGACCGATATTCGGTTGGATGGTTGCGTCACCACGCGTTTCATCCAACGCACCCAAATTGGTATAAAACGCTGCCACAATAGGCTTTCTAAATATCAATAATCCGAGTGATAGCAGCAACACACAACCCACTGCAACACTCCTCAGTCTGCGCCAATTACGCCGTCTGTTGATAGTGGTGTCCTCAAAAGCTTCGGCGCGTATGGCATTAATGCCACAACCAATCGTGAGGGCAATTCCAATAAATAGAAGCGGTAAGTTAAATGGACTTTCCACATACTGACGAGCATCTGTCAATCCATGTATCAGTGTGGCAGTTACGCCAATCCATGCACCGTAAAATAAAGGGGCGAGTTCTGTAATCTGCACAACCACCATTACCCGCAACACAAACATATAAAACGTGATGATGACGATGAGGAAAGCCATTAAACCGACGATGCCTTGCCCTAGAAGCACAGCCAAAAATAGGTTATGTGTATAGGTAAATTGAGGTACGAAAATCATCAAACTGTAACGTGAATAAACCATCGCGAAAGTGTCGCCAAGCCCAATTCCCGTAAAAATATAATCGCCTGCTAGTGACAAGCTGTTACGGTAAATTTCTAATCGACTGGTGGTAACACCAACCAAAGACGCGACAAACGGCACACGTGAACCGAGGATCACCAATCCACCTACCAAAAACGCAAGGATGACCAAGATGCCTATAATCAACACTATAGCTTGTTTACCGGATAATCGTCTTGCGCCGACAGCACCCACTCCGAACAGCACTGCCAACCCTAATCCCATATATGCCCCGCGTGAATAAGTCAACACGAATGCGTAGACAAGAACCAGCAGAGCGAATACCCAAATTAGGCGTAGCTTCTGGTTAGTTGCCATCACTAAGAGCGCAAAAACAATCGGCAGGAGCAACTCAATAACGGTTGCAGCACTATTTTGGTGGATAAACATATCCAAATTAGGCAAAAAGCTCGTGATGCGCCCCACAGTATTGATGACACCCGGAGTCTCAATATAATTCTGGTATTTGAATTGGCTGATAAAAAACAGGCTAAAAATCAATCCCACTCCTACGGCTAACATAGCAAATGTGGGTTGAGTGTCCAGCCGACGCAGACGGTTCACTAATGCAAAATAAACGACAACGCTCACCAGTACTGCGGTCATAGTCGCGGCGCTTAACGAAGAATCGTAAGCGGCCCACAGACTCAAAAGTGCCGTTAAGCCGTATACAACCAGCGCGATATTCATCACCAACAAAATTGGAGATAAGCGTAATTTAGGCATCTTGGATTGTCCTCAATATAGGCGGTGATTGATATAGGTTCGAGCCACTTCAATCTGCCCCAAACAGACTGTGTGAAGTAGGCTACTATAGACAAATAGTAGTATAGCTACGAAAATACTTGCAGCGGAATATCATCGACTTTGCAGTGTAATAAATTGTCTAGTCGGTGTGTCTATAAAGTATATGGAAGGATCAGGATTGATGGCAGAGCCCCTTGTTTTAACCGGAACACAATTGGAAGCCCTGCTGTTGGGTGACGAACCTGCGCTGATTCTTTTTTCAGATGGCAGTGGCCTTAAAGGTGAATTTGTATCCGCCTTCAAAAAAGCTGCTGACGAATCATCATCTATCGTTTTTGCGAAAATCGACCCCACTGCCAGCCCGGAACTGGTGCAGCGTTTCGAAGTCGGCGATAAACCTATTCTCTTCGGTTGGTATTGTGGCGAGGAAATCCTGCGTCGCAACCGCCCGTGGGGTACAGATGTCCCGGTGGCTGTCGAAATGATGCAGGCAGCGGTCAAATCGCACCAGCCTGAACTATCTCAGGCAATTATGGAGCCAATTATGGAAGAGAAGAACCCCGTAGTTATCGAGAATTCACCCGTCCATGTCACTGATGCCACCTTTGAGGCCGAAGTCATCAACCACGACAAACCTGTCTTGGTGGATTTCTGGGCAGAGTGGTGTGGACCCTGTCGTCAGGTTGCTCCAGCACTGGAAAAGTTAGCCAAGGAATATGCCGGTCAAATCCGTGTTGCTAAAGTTGACGTTGACGCTAACCCCGGTCTATCTCAGGCTTTCCGGGTAATGAGCATTCCAACCATTATGCTCGTTAAGGAAAAGACCATCGTCTTCAGCCAACCGGGTGCGCTTCCTGAATCAGCATTCCGTGATCTCATCAAGCAGCTTATTGAGCTTGATATGTCAAAGGTTACGCCCGAAGACGGCGCTTCCAACTAAAACCAACAGGTTAAACCAATCAGTTCAAGGGCAGGCGATTAGCCTGCCTTTTTTTATTGTACCCACTGGAATTGATAGGGCAATCCGGGTACCCAGTATTCACCCTTCTCCTCATCAACTAGAGTAACGCCAACCGGATTTAATCCAGCCACGATTCCCGTTTCGGGGTACCAGTTACGCCCTTCTTTAACCACAATGAGCAAGCCAAGTTCATCCCCAACGGCTGAGAAATTATCGCTGCCTGCCCCATCATAGACGGTTGCCCCCAAGGTGTTGCATAACCACTTCACCGTTTGTTGTACGTCGCAGGTTGCAAGCCCAATCTCGCTTACCGAAATAATACTTCGTTCAGAGAAGGGTTCACTGCTGGCATTGGGGCGATTATGGCGTGCGATAAATTCCAGAATGTTGCCTGATGGGTCATAAAAGTAAACCATATTCGAGTTCCATCGGCTCGACGAGTTGAATATGGTCTGTCCGTTAAGTATTGCCAGTTTGGCCTTGCCCGTGATCCACGTAGTCGCTTCGTTGATTTGGTTTTCGGGTATGTCAAAGGCGAAGTGATATTTCCTTTGCCAGCCGATTTCCTGCTCGAAAACCAAGCGCGTACTGCCGGCTTGTAAAACTAATTGCTCAGCCGTTTCTTCCAGCACTGCCAGCTTAAGTACACCGTGATAGAAGGCTCGTGCCTCTGTTAAATCATTGTATTTCAGTCGTAGTTCAAACATCTTCATGATATTGCGCTCCTTGCCCTTATCATTTCACATCTCGCCTCGGCACGCATCGGTCTTGGGGCGGAAGTCTCCTCATACAAAGGTACAGGATAATTCTGACATGCTTCCAACAGTAAACGGATACCATAATTCTCATCACCCGTGCCAGTCATTTAAGATGTTTTAGTTGATCACTGGCGACTGAAGAATTTTATATATGAGTGACATTAAAGTATTGCTTGTTGCAGAAAATCCACTGGCTCGGATGGGATTGGCTGCACTTTTAGCTGGCGTATCCGGCTTGATGGTTGCCGGACAAAGCAGTGGTAACCAAGTGGCGATTGATCTTGAGATGGCTAAGCCGGACGTGATTGCGTGGGATTGGAGTTGGAACGTGGTCCCTGAACTCCCCCGCGAAATGCCGATTGTCGCGCTTCTCAAAGAGTCATCACAGGCTGCTGAGGCGTGGCGGGCGGGTGCGCGTGGGTTATTACTGGGTAATCTTGACCCAGATAGCCTTGGCGCAGCGCTCACGGCTGCCTCACATGGTTTAGCGGTTATCGAACCGACGTTGGTGAGTACACTGGCTCAGGTTGAAGCGGCACAACCGGAAGGCCAAGTGGAAGCATTAACCCCGCGCGAAATGGAAGTCTTACAACTCCTAGCCTCAGGTTTACCCAACAAAATTATCGCCAGCCGTTTGAGCATCACAGACCACACCGTTAAATTTCATGTCAATGCCATCATGACCAAGTTGGGTGTTCAAAGCCGCACAGAGGCAGTTGTCCGTGCCACTAAGCTAGGGTTGATCATCTTATAGAATATTATCAACATAGTGCTATACTAAACTCATGGTCAATTTAATTTCTCTACCCCCAAATGTTTACGATGCAGAGTGCCCGACCCGCCGCGTGTTAGATCTTATTGCGGATAAATGGACAGTCTTGATTATTACCCTGCTCGAAGATGAGCCAAAACGCTTCTCACATCTCCAACGAAGCATCGGTGGCATCTCGCAAAAAATGCTGGCGCAAACCCTTCGCGGCCTCGAACGCGATGGTCTTGTTACCCGCACCATTTACCCTGAAATCCCGCCGCGTGTGGAGTATGAGCTCACTCCATTAGGACGAACGTTGATTGAGCCGATTGCTGCCATTCGCATTTGGGCGGAATCGCATATTAGTAGTGTTGCTGTCGCTCAGAATGCCTACGATACGCGACACGATGCAAACCCCTAGTAACTAAGTCTCCACAAAATCTCCAGATTCGCGTTAAACTGGAGACAATTAATCATTTATGAGCACAAATTATATGACCACTGTTACGCTGGAACATATCAGCAAACATTTTGGCTCGGATCAAATCAGCGGTGATCCTTATGTTGCGGCAGTTGAAGATGTTTCGCTTAAACTGAACACTGGCGATGTGCTGGCGATTCTAGGGCCATCCGGTTGCGGTAAATCCACACTTCTGCGTTTGATTGCAGGCATTCATAAACCGGATGCAGGGCGCATTTTGTACAATGATGTTGACTTGCGCGATGTTCCGTTGCGTGAACGCGGAATCGGGATGGTTTTTCAGGAAGGCGCTCTCATCCCACATTGGGAAAGTCGCAAGAGTGTAGGATTCTTTCTTTCGCTGCGACAGCGTGAAGAAGAAGTGCCAGAAAAACTGCACCAAATCGCCAAGATTACGGGCATCGGCTTAGACAAATTATTGCTTCGTCGTCCGGCACAACTTTCAGGTGGCGAGAAACAACGTATCGGAATCGCCCGCGCACTTGCCCGTGACTTACAAGTGCTGCTGTTTGACGAACCATTCGCTAACTTGGATGCTAAATATCGCACGGAAGCCCGTGTAGAACTCAAACGCTTGTTGAATGCGTTTCCAGTTACATCGGTTTACGTGACGCACGATCAAGTTGAGGCGATTGCGCTATCGCATCGCATTGCGGTTATGCGTGCTGGCAAAATCGAACAAGTCGGTACATACCAGCAGCTTTACACCAGCCCGCACAATATTTTCGTCGCTGCCTTTATCGGCAGTCCCCCCATCAATCTCTTTAAGGGACGCAGCGTAGATGGTCTTTGGCAGGGCGAAAATTTTGGTGGTTATGCACTACGACGCGATTTACCCGAAGACAGTCAAGTGACGATGGCTATCCGCGCCGAGCATATGTTTCTGCAAGAAGGTGGCGTTCCCGGTGTCGTTGAACAGGTTGTGCCTATGTTAGCAGAGCGACATCAGTTAATTACCGTTCACCTCGCAGGCGAAACATGGACACTGGCCGCACCGCTTGACCAGCAGGTTGAACGCGGTTCGACCATCTATTGTGGTTTGAAAAATGACGAACTACTCTTTTTCGATACCAAGACCACTATACGTATCGGTTAGTCGTAAATTTTCTTGCCTTCGTTGAGCATTGTTATAAATTTTTCGAGGCGTTTTTGCCGCGTCTCGGGTTTCTTTGCCGTTGTGATTCGGTACAGGATGGAATACCGATTCACGCTGTTGAGTTTGTCGAAAAAGGCTTGTGCCGCCGGATTTTGATTTAATGCTACTTGGAGGTCTTCCGGTACAGTCATTTTGCTTTGGGACTCGTAAGCAGCTTCCCAACGCCCATCTTCTTTCGCCCGTTCGATCTCTTTCAACCCGCCCTCGCGCATCCTTCCCGCAGCAATGAGTGCCGCAACTTTGTCCTGATTAATCTTTGACCAAGGGCTTTTGGAACGGCGCGGCGTGAACTTTTGCAGGAAATATTGGTCATCAAATCTAAGGCGCTGCCCATCAATCCAGCCGAAGCACAGTGCCACGTCAAGTGCTTGAGGATGGTTCACAGAAGCAATTCCCGACTCTTTCTTGGTCATTTTTATCCATAAACCGTTTGATATAGCGCCATTTTCTTCCAGCCACTGCACCAATTCCACATCGGACGCAAATTCGATGATCGGCAATTCAGGTTTTGTTTCGCTCATGCTGACTTCCTTAGTTTTTGATGAATGACATTCTAGCAAAACCAACTGATAAACGGCTGTAGCTATTCTCTACTCATCAGATACTCAGGTACACCCCCTAAAAAGTGGTGTATTACCGCGGCTATCCTGCTGATACCCTTAGGTTACTGACCGGCGTAGAAAGAAAGTAGAGGCTAAACAAGATGCCAACCAATTTACGCTCACAGAAAACCATTATGTTAAACGTACCCATTGAAGAAGTGTGGGATGCACTGACTCGACCAGAGCTCATCCGTCGATGGTTCTTCGGTGTGGATACTAGAACAACTTGGATGGAAGGTACACCCATTACTCACAGAGGTGAATATCAAGGTAAACCCTATGAAGATCGTGGTAAGATTCTAAAATTTGAACCGCCCAAGTTGCTTTCATACAGCCATTGGAGTTCAATGTCGGGTTTGCCTGACAGCCAAGAAAATTATCAGCATGTTACTTTTTCACTGGTATCGAAGGGGCGGAGTACGGAACTAACACTCACCGAGCAGAATCTCCCAAGTGAGGAAGCTCAAGACCTTTCAGATAAGAGTTGGGATGTCGCGCTTGAGATGCTCGAAAAACAAACCGTCAGTTAGGACACACTAAGAACGAATAATCAAGCCGGGGTAAATTGTCATTCCGGCTTTTTTATTTCACTGGACTTGCTATCCAATTGTATGTGCATTTTAGAGCTGCATGTGTCACACTCTCCACCATTCTTTAGGATGTTCTAAACTAAAAAGGGTTCATTTTGAGCGAGATCACAAATAAAGTGGATGCCATTTTTGCCCAATGGGACAAGAGCAACAGTCCGGGCTGTGCACTGGCAATCGTACAAGGCGGAGAAATTATATACTCGCGCGGTTACGGCATGGCTAATCTGGATTACGACCTCGCCATCCGTCCCGATTCGGTATTTCATATCGCCTCTATATCAAAACAGTTTACGGCCTTCTCTATTGCTTTGCTCGATCAACAGGGCAAACTGTCGATTGATGACGACATTCGCAAGTACATCCCTGAAATGCCGGACTATGGCGACACGATAACGCTTCGCCATCTAGCCAACCATACCAGCGGCTTGCGCGACCAATGGGATCTGCTTTCAATGGCTGGCTGGCGTGAGAACGACATCAAAACGAATGCTGATGTTCTTTATCTGGCATCACGCCAAAAAGAACTCAACTTCCAACCCAATGATGAATATTTATATTCCAACACTGGCTATACGCTGCTTGGTCTGATTGTCGAACGAGTCAGCGGTCAAACACTGCGTCAATTTACCACCAAGCATATTTTCAAGCCGCTTGGCATGAAAAACACGCACTTCCATGATGATTTTGAGATGATCGTCAAAAATCGCGCTTACGGATATTCACCACGAAAGGAAGGCGGCTATCGCATCAGTATTCCGCTGTTTGATACGGTTGGCGCGACCAGCTTGTTTTCGACAGTTGAGGATCTAGCACTGTGGGAGCAAAACTTTTACAACAAAAAAGTCGGTGGCTCAGATGTAATCGATTTGATGCTCAAACCCGCTGTGCTCAATCGTGGTGAAGAAATCGACTATGCCTTTGGTCTGCGTGTTTTCCAATATCGGGGTGCAAGAGTTTTCGGTCACAGCGGTGCGGATGCCGGTTATCGCTCCGACTTTTTGTGCTTCCCCGATCAGCGTTTCGCGGTCATTATTTTCTGCAACATTGATAACGTGATGCCGAATATACGAAGCAAAGAAGTCGCCGATATTTATCTAGCCGACAGCCTGCAAGCGACTGATGCCGTAACTGAAAAAGTCACACTGAGCCAAGAACAGCTTGCTAGCAAAGCTGGAGTCTATCGCGATCCGAAAACCACTGGAACTCGCCGCCTCGAAATGCGCGATGGTCAGCTTTGGGCAGTTTTAGCGGCTGATTTTGCTCTGCCAATGGAAGCCACAACGCCAGAGAAATTTGAGGTGCAGGGTTATCCTGTCAAAATGGTTTTCGTGGATAACGATGGTAAACGCGAACTCCACGAAGATGCGGGTTCCGGGAAGTTGGAGATTTATGAATGGGTCGATGCACCAACCCTCACACCTGAACAGCATGGAGACTTTGTTGGTAAATACTACAGTGTGGAACTCGACACGCAATATCAGGTTGAATACGCAGCAAATGGCCTCGTATTCAAACATTACAAACATCAACCGCAGCTTTTAAAACCAACGGCTGTGGATGCCTTTTTCGGGCAGGGCGATTTGCAATTCACGCGCGACTCATCCGGGAACGTTGATGGTTTTACGTGGTTCACCGGACGTATCCGTAGGCAGCGGTTTGAGCGTGTCAATAAGGGCTAATCGGACTTAGTTCATAGATACATTCCGCATCAGTGCAATTTTGAGGCGAGTGTGTCACACTATATACCTCTCGGTTAGCTAAACAGGCTGGAATATAAAATGCCAACGATTAATCTAGTTACAGAAATCCCCGGTCCGAAAAGTAAAGCGATGGTCGCCCGACGCGAAGCCGCGACCGCACGTGGTGCTTCTAAGCTGACGCAGGTTGCTGTGGAAAAAGCTGAAGGCGCAGCCGTCGTTGATGTGGACGGTAATACTTTATTGGATTTTGCAGGTGGTATCGGTGTGTTAGCGGTGGGTCACTGCCCACCGAATGTAGTCGCCGCGTTGCAAAAACAGGCCGCCGAACTCATCCACATGTGCGCAATTGTGGGGACGTATGAGCCTTATGTCCGCACAGCCGAATTGATGAATGAAATCACACCCGGTGATTATCCTAAGAAAACAGTGCTGCTCAACAGCGGTGCTGAAGCACTCGAAACCTGCGTCAAAATCAGCCGCGCATTTACAGGTCGTCCCGGAATTATCGTCTTTGAAGGAGCGTATCACGGGCGAACCAACATGACGCTTTCTATGACCAGCAAGTACGGCTTGTTCAAGAAAAGCTTTGGGCCGTTTGCACCGGAAATCTATCGCCTGCCGTTCCCCAATGTCTACCGTCGTCCGGCGAGCATGACCGAAGAACAATATGTCGATGACTGCATTGCCCGTTTAGAAAACGCGTTTATCGCTCAAATTGATCCGAGCGCTGTGGCAGCGATTGTCATCGAAACGGTACAGGGCGAAGGTGGCTTTATTGTCACACCACCTAAGTTCCTGCAACGTATTCGTGACCTGTGTACACAATATGGCATTGTCTATGTGGCTGATGAGGTGCAGTGCGGTTTTGGACGCACCGGCAAACTATTCGCAGTCGAACATTACAGCATCGTACCCGATTTAATCGCTACCGCTAAGTCATTAGCAGCGGGTATGCCTCTGGCGGCGGTTACGGGCAAGGCGGAAATTATGGATGGGCCGCATCCCGGTGGTTTGGGTGGAACGTACAGCGGTAATCCGTTGGCGTGTGTGGCAGCGATTGAAGCCATTGGCATGATTCGCCAGCCAGAATTTTTGGAACGCGCTACCCAAATTGGCGACCGTATTCGCCAACATTTACTCGACTTGCAGGCGGAAGTACCCTTGATTGGTGACGTGCGCGGCTTAGGACCGATGATGCTCATGGAACTTGTGCGTGACCGTGACCTCAAAACTCCTGCGCCGGACGAAACATTAATGGTGACACAGGAATGCATCAAACGCGGCTTGATTGCCATCCGTTCGGGGTTATATAGCAACTGCATCCGCTTCTTACCACCGCTCAACATCACTGATGAGCAGGTGGACGAGGCAATGGGAATTATTGCGGAAGCGCTGCGTGTCGTCGAAAGCCAACGCCGCGAAGCCGTCAAAGCCTAATATCTCCGATTTTAGTTGGGGGTTTGTCAACGGCAAACCCCCTCCAATATTTCGTATCTTACAGCTTTGCAACCCCTATAGTCACTCGTTAGGTGAGAAAACACAGATTATGCTATGATGCGATTAAATGATTGTGTTGCCATTCTCTCAGACTGAGGCATAAAGACTGCTTATGACCGACGTATTTATTTCCTATTCGCGTAAAGATAAAGATTTCGTTCATCAATTAAACGACGCTTTGGCTGCCCAAAAGCGTGACACATGGGTTGACTGGGAAGATATTCCCGCGACCGCTGATTGGTGGAAAGAGGTTACAACCGGTATCGAGCAGGCCGATGCTTTTGTGTTTGTCATCAGCCCGGACTCAGTCCGTTCGCAGGTTTGCCGCAATGAAATTGACCATGCAATCGCCAACAACAAACGGTTCATTCCGCTGTTACATCGTGAAATTACTGATAGTGCAGATCAAGCTGCTATGCATCCGGTTATCAGTTCACACAACTGGATTTACTTTCGTGAAATCGATAATTTTGATAACGCCTTTAAATCGTTGACGAATGCGCTGGATATGGATTTGAGCAATGCTCGAATTCATACGCGGCTTCTCATGCGGGCAAAAGAATGGGAAGCAGGTAATCATGATCCCAGCTTACTTTTGCAGGGGGATGACCTAGGTAAAGCTGAATTATGGCTGGCGCAAGCGGTCGCGAAAAAGCCCACACCTACACCGCTTCATGCTGAATACATTTCGGCGGGTCGTCAAGCAGCGACTAATCGTCAGCGCCGATTACTAGCTGGCGTGAGTGTTGCGCTGGTGGTTTCGATTGCTTTAGCAATTTTATCGTTATTCCTGTTTGGGGAAGCCAATACTCAGCGCGGAATTGCTGATAATAAAGCGGCTACTGCTACTGTCGCACAGGGAAAAGCTCAAGAACAGGCCATTATTGCAGCCAACAACGCGGCTACTGCTACTGTCGCACAAGGACAAGCTCAAGAACAGGCTACGGCGGTATCGCAAGAACGTTATACCTCGCAGAGCATTGCTATGTCCGGGCAATCACAGGTTGAACTTGATGGTATTCGCCCGGAACGCGCGGTTATCCTTGCACTCAGCGCCTTCCAGATTAAAGTTACATGGCAGGCGGAACGCGCATTGGCTGAAGCCGTCGAAAAGCTGCTCGAAAGGCATGTCTTAAGCGGACACACTGATATTGTGACGGGGGTGGATTGGTCACCTGATGGCAAGCGTCTTGTGAGTGCCAGTAATGATGGTACAGCGCGAATATGGGATTTAACGGGTAAATCATTAGCAATTTTAGCAGGACATCAAGGCGCTGTCACACGAGCATTATGGTCACCGGATGGCAAATTAATTGCGACCACAGGTGTGGATGGTACTGTTCAAATTTGGTCGGTAACTGACAATAATCCACAACTACTTCATACACTCACCGGACATACCAAAAAGATCAATAACCTAACGTGGTGGGGTGAAAAATCTAACAGTTATGAGTACGAAAAGCAAGAAATTGTCACAGCAAGTGATGATGGTACCGCTAAAATTTGGGATGCCAACAAAGGAATGCTCCTTTTTACCCTTAGCGGACATAAAGGAGTTGTAAACTTTGCAGCTTTTTCGCCGGACGGTCAACATATCGCTACGGCTAGTACTGATAATACAGCCCGTATATGGGATGCCACCACGGGTGATGCCTTATTGACATTAAGCGGGCATAGAGCGAGTGTGATCCGTGTAGTTTGGAAGGGCGATAATACACAGGTTGCGACCGCCAGTGCAGATAATACGGTTAAAGTTTGGGACACGAGTACTGGGCAAGAAGTATTTACCCTTGTAGGACATATCCGACAGGTGACGCGAGTAGCATGGTCGCCTGATGGGGCACGTATTGCTACCGCGAGTGCCGATGGCACGGCTAAGATTTGGGATGCTGAAGATGGCACCCTACTTCGAACATTATTCGGTCATGTAGCTGAAATCAACGGGTTGGAATGGTCGCCCGGTGGCAGCCGTTTGATAACGGTCAGTTCAGATGGTACGGCCAAAATTTGGTATACGGAAAGTGGCGGCCTATTACTGACCTTTAACGGACACAATGGAATTATCTACAGCCTCAAGTGGTCACCGGATGGTCAATACTTTGCTACTGCAAGTGGAGATAACACCGCGCGTATCTGGCAAATCTGGCGCAACGCACTTGCACTCATCACATTCTCCCGTAAATGCTGTGTGCCGCGCATTTTGACTGATGAAGAAAATATTCAGTTCGGATTACCGACCGCAACACCTGCACCTTCACCGACTCCCGCACCTGCCAGTTGTACCACTGACCTTCCATCACGGTTATATCCGGGTGCGCGTGGACGTGTTACATCCAGCGATACCGATAATACAACGGTTAGCGTTCGCAGAGGTCCAGCCACAACCTATGAACGTATTGGACGCGTATCACCGGGACAAACTTTCCAAGTGGTGAGCGGCCCGACCTGCGGAGAAGGCATGGCGTGGTTCGAGATTTTGTACGGTATTGGTGCAGTACGGGGTTGGCTAGCAGAAGGGCAAGCTGGTGCCTACTTTGTCGAACCGATTTATGGTACATACGATTCTGCAAATTGAGGGATTTTGTAAAATAACGACTCGTGAGTCCATCTTTTGCTTGTTTAGACGGATTACAAACGGAATAGGAACTATGCCACAGATTGTTTCATTACAGGTTGGACTTCCGACTGAACGCCAGTATGGTAATGATGCTGACGGTGAAGGCAAAGTTTGGCGTTCCGGCATCTTTAAAGAAACTGTCGAGGGCGCAGTTTATTTAGGAAAGGAAGATTTTGTCGGTGATGCGCAGGCTGACCTCAAAAATCATGGTGGACCGGATAAAGCGGTCTTGATGTATGCGGAGAGCCATTATTCTTACTGGAAGCGTATCCTTCCACAGCATAGTTGGGTCTACGGTGGCTTTGGCGAAAACTTAACAGTTACTCAGATGACCGAGGACAAAGTTGCAATTGGCGATGTTTATGCTATCGGTGATGTACGGGTTGAGGTGTCTCAACCACGACAGCCATGTTGGAAGTTGGCTCGGCGCTGGACACAAAAAGATTTAGCAGTGCGGGTACAACAAAACGGCTTTGCGGGTTGGTACGTGCGCGTCTTACAAGAAGGAATGATCGAAGCGGGACAAAAACTTGAACTACTTAAACGCCCATATCCTGAGTGGACAATCAGCCGTGTTTTTGACATTATCTACAATTTAGATCGGGATATTGAAGAGTCGTTGGAACTCGCACATTGTCCAGCTTATGCCCATAAAATGCGGGACTCGATTCTTCATCGGTTCGGATGAAAACACCGTTAATCAACAAGACGTTGAGAACGCCAAGTTCAATTCAAAGCGCTTTTACAATCAAGTTAACCGAATAATCCATCATAATTGTTGCGACAGTGGCAGATGGGTTGGGTCTCAATCCCTGACCAGTTTATAGTGACTAACATAGTTTGCAGAGTACACATCGGCAAGCCGACCACGTTTGTGTAGCAACCGTCAAGCTGAGCTACTGGCTTGAATACCGGATGTTGGATGGCATAGCTTCCCGCTTTATCGAACGGATCACCGGTTACGATATAGGCATCAATTTCCGCATCACTGTAATCGCGCATCAGGACATCAGTAGCTGTAATTTGGGTTGTGGTTTGAAGCATGCCGTCAGACATTACGAGCAAGGTCATTGCCGTGCATACCTGATGCGTTCGTCCGCGTAGGCGTTGGAGCATGTTACGAGCGTCGGCTGCATCTACGGGTTTGCCGAGGATTACCCCTTGTTGATCAATGCCCATCGTGTCAGCACTGAGGATTACAACCGTGTCGGCAGCGAGGACAGTTGATGGTTTTGTTAGGCGTTTGGCAACCTCAGCAGCCTTTTCACGGCTAAGACGCTGAACATAATCGAGAGGGGCTTCGCCTTTATGTTGGGTTTCATCAATATCGGGTTTCAAGATGGTGTAGGGGATACCCAGTGTATCAAAAAGTTCGCGGCGGCGTGGAGAACTTGAAGCCAGAATAAAGTCAGTCATCAATAACCACTATGGTGATAAAAGTTGGCAGAGCGAATCGAGGTTTGAAGGCAGTATCCATTTGTTGTCGGGCGGATTTGAACATTTTTAAGCGCAAAAATCCGCCAGAGTATGCTCACTAGAAAGTTGAGCCGAAAAGTTTATTCTTCGTCGTCTTCGAACATGCCTGCCAACGAATGCGGATGACCATGTTCCAGTTCTTCAGCCTCAGCTTCGCGCAGACCGATAACCGTCACATCAAAATTCAATGTCTTACCGGCCAATGGGTGGTTGAAGTCCACCAAAATCGTACCATCTTCAATTTCGACAACCGTACCTTCGTAGATATAGCCATCATCATCTTCAACTTCGACAATCATGCCGAGTTCGAGATTTTCGGAGCCGGGAATTTCTTCCATGCTGAACTCGTCCATCTCTTCGTCGTCATAATCACCATAGGCTTCTTCCGGTGGGACGCTCACTTGTACACGGTCACCGACCTTCTTACCTTGAAGGGCTGTTTCAAGGCCGGGAACAATATTTTCCGCGCCATGCAGATATTCCAACGGTTCGTCTTCACCTGCCCGGCCCGCTTCTTCACCATCTACGACGAGCAGGTAGGTCATGCTGACAACCACGCCGTCCTCGATTTTTTCAACGCTCATTTTGGTCATTCTCACTTTCAAGGCCCGGATATTCAGGCCAAAACGCCGCATATTATAACGGTTGGTCAGGTGAAAAGATAGGACACGTATAATAAATCTATATAAGAATCCAAGGGTTTGTAGTTATGAATTTTCTATCCCTCTCAATTTTAGGAGGATGAAATCATTAAGCAGGTTTAGCAAAGCTAGAGAAAAGATTGAACTCCAAACGAAAAACAAATGTTAATACAAATAGTAAGATTTTCTGCGTTTGTTAGGTTTGCGCGGTATGATGAAATGAATTCGGTGAAAAATGCCTTGTGTTTTCGCCTGAAAATACACCTTATGGAAATAATCGTCATGAGACGTGTATTTAAGAAAGTTCTGTAAGTATGACATTTGCATCCGACAATCGAGGCAGCGAATTCAAACTTGTAGCAACCAGCAGGTTTAGTACAGACGAATTGGTTGAGATTTACAATGCTGGACGTACTGATTACATTGTGCCGATGCTGACGGATGCGGAACATCTCCAAAATTACATTCGTATGTATGATATTGATTTGGATGCCTCAGTCGTCATTCTTGATTCTCATAACCAACCTGCTGGTATTGGAATGTTGGGTGTGCGTGGAGATCGGTGTTGGATTACCCGTTTGGGAATCACACCGGAGCGTCGAGAGGGTGGGATGGGCACATGCATGATGCAAGCACTAATTGCTGCTGCTCGTGAACGGCATGCCCGATTGATTCAACTTGAGGTAATTGAGGGGAATGATCCAGCACATCGACTATTTTTGCGCTGTGGCTTCAAAGAATTGCGTCGACTAATGGTCGTTCGTCGTCCAACAGGAGCGTTACCCGTTGAGAAATTACCACCGTGGGCGTCAGTCAGCCACCTTATCCACGATGAAATTTGGGAATGTTTAGTGCAACGCGACACTGACGAGTCGTGGGTGACAGAGAATGCATCACTGGCTAAGATTGAAGCATTACAAGGACTGCGAGTTATTTTAGCTTCAGGTGACAGCGGTTGGATTATATTTCGGTGCCAAGATGCTGAAATGACACATGTGGTTTGGAAGACAACAGCAACGCAGCAGGAACAACTTTTGCCTGCTTTGCTCTATCATTTGCATTCGTTGCATCCTGAGTATAGTGCCAAGATTGAGAACTTTCCGGTTAATGATCATTCTTGGGTAACGTTACAACAATTTAATTACATCGAGGAATTTCGCCGTGTTGAGATGTTTTTGCATTTATAGAGTCTATAATAGAGTTAGTAACACTTTATTTTCGGTAAATCACTGAAGCATGTACTGGCAATTCAACCCCTACGTAATCCTTATCCTGTTAGGTTTGATGCCGCTCATTTATTTTGCCTACCGCGCTAATCATTATCGGTCGACATTAGCTGCTCGTTTGTTTATCGCCTGTGCGTTAGTTTCGGCTTGGACTCTGCTCGTTTACGTGCTTGAACTGCTTTCTGCTGATCCGACCAGTTTGCTGCTATGGGTACGGATGCGTTATATATTTTCCATTTTTGTGCCACCGTTGGGGCTGGTGTTTATCCTTGCCTACGTGGGACTGGATGACTGGGTAACATGGAAGAACTTTCTGCTGCTGAGCATCCTACCCATAATCCGTTTATTCGCCGTAGCGACGAACGATACGTATCATCTGCAATGGTCGTCCTATTCCACAATTCGGATGGGATCATTACTGTTTGCACAATATCAAGATGCTACAGGTAGTGCTGTCTATTGGATGGGACAGTTCTATTTTCTGGTGGTCGTTGGCATCATGATTTATGTTATATGGGGGGCAATTGTACGGTCGCCGGGACTGTTGCGAGGACAGATCATTTATTTCATGATTGCCATTTTGCTACCCACAGCAGGCATCGTGTTAGAGGTCATGGGTATTCATCTGATACCAAACCTCAACTTACCTGTCTTCACATTATGTCTGGCATCTCTTCCAATGGGGTTAGCCTTATTTCGTTACAAATTATTGGATATTGTCCCTGCGGCACAAAGTCTTGTGCTACAGAGTATGCAAGATGCGGTGATGGTGCTGGATTTACAGGGACGAATTGTTCAAGCTAATCCGGCAGCTATTGGGTTGCGAACTAGCCATACTGAAGGCATCGTCGGACGTTCAGCCGACGATGTGTTTAGCGATGTACCGCATCTGGTCGAGCGATTTGACAAGGTTTTTGATGTACAAGAAATCATTGAGGTTACGGGCAAAAACAATATTTCGCGATATTTTGACTTGAGAATTTCACCGCTGCGGAATACCGATAAGCATACTACAGGACGTATCCTTGTTTTACGGGACGTAACTGCAACCAAACGTGCCGAAGAACATGCGCTTGATTTGGCTTTAGAGCGTGAACGAACACATTTACTCAAGAGCTTTATCAGCGATACGTCACATGACATTATGACCCCGATTTCCGCGATGCGGATTTCGACCTATTTACTGCGGGCCTTGACCGACAAAATCAGCCTTGCGGCGGCTGAAGCTAAAGAAAATCCTGAAAGTGCAGTAGAAGCCTTGTCGATGCTGGAAACGACCGTGAATGCCATGCGGGAAAAGAGTACTAATCTGGATGCCAGTGCTTTACGGCTACAGAGTTTGGTCGAAGGCATGCTGGAGATGGTGAAACTGGATAAACAAATTTTCACTTTTAAGCCCTGTGATTTGAATATATTGGCCGAACAGGCTGTAAATTTGCAGCGATTCTTGGCAGAAGATAAGGGTATTCAACTGAAGTTGAATTTGGAAACAGGTTTGCCAAAAATTGCTGTGGATAACAACCAATTTGTCCGGGTGTTACAAAATTTACTAACGAATGCTTTGAAATATACGCCCAAAGGCGGCAGTGTGACTGTGTATACACGGCGGCATGATGAGGACGTTGCACTCGAAATACAGGATACGGGTCAAGGTATTCCGCCAAGCGATTTGCCCCATATTTTTGACCGAATGTATCGCGTGGATAAAACAAGAACAACGGAGACCGGTGGTGTGGGACTGGGGTTAGGATTAGCGATTGTCAAAACGATTGTGACGGCCCATCATGGTACGATTGAGGTTGATAGTACAATTGGTGAAGGCAGTATATTTCGGGTGATTGTGCCAGCTATAGGAACGACGGAACTGCCCGATATGCCATCATCATTACAAATTGCGTGATCAGCGCACTAAAGCGCTTCAAAAACCCTTGTACCTCAGCCCTTTATCGAATTTTGATTACCCGAATAACGGTGACATTATTATTCTTGTGTAGATTCGGTTTTGGTTTCGTCCATAAACCACTTACTCCCCCATCGGAAAATGGTAGAGACACTGGCTTCAGCATCGCGTCCGGCTTCGGTGAGGAGATATTCAACCCGCACCGGAGACTCGGGTATGACACGACGTTCGACGAGGCCATGCTCTTCGAGTTCACGCAAGCGTTCAGTAAGCAACCGATCAGATATGCCATGGACACTGGTTAGCAGTTCATTAAAACGGTGTGGACGTTGCAGCAGCATGTAGAAAATCACGCCTGTCCAACGACGACCCAATAATTCGATGGCTTGCTGAAAAGCCATACAACGAGCCCATTCTTCAGGACTATGTTTGCTACAGGCTGCGGGATTATCTGCGGACATAACTGGGTATTCCTAGTTTCAGTCTCACCTTCTCGGTAAACAAATTATACCAAAATTTACTTCCTAATCGTAAGTAGGCAACTTGACATTGCCTACAAAATACCTACAATAAGTAGTTAGGCTACTAAAAGTAAGTTAAACATTGGAGTTGGATGATGCAAACTGAAACCTCTGGCGCCCAGACCAGCTTATTTACAGAGGGCGAGATCGCTTTTTTGAAGACTCAGCAGCTTTGCCGGATGGCGACGGCTAATGCTAAAGGACAGCCTCACGTTACACCGGTGTCATTTCATTTTGATGAGAAGAACAACACCTTTATCATTGGTGGGCACGGCGGATTTGCCAAGCGCAAACGTTGGCATGATGTCGAGCAAAATCCGCAGGTCGCGGTTGTATTTGACGCTATTGTGTCTACCAACCCGTGGAAAGTGGCTGGCATCGAAATTCGTGGAGCGGCTCAGACAATCTTAACCGGTGGCGAGATACTCGGCCCCGGGTTTGATCCAGAATGTTTCGTCATCACACCCAAGCGGATTGTTAGTTGGGGAATAGAAGGTGACGCATACGGGCCAGCGCACGCACGGTCGGTCAACTAACGCATAGCAAATGCCACATAACATTAGCCATATGCTCATGTTTATGCTGTAAAATTGTCGCGGATGCCATTCTCCTTATGCTATAGAAAGGTCAATTGGCAATATGATGCGACGACTATTTCCAATCACTTTGGGTTTATTGGTGATGATTAGCGGGGTCGCTTGGATGCAATCGCCGACACCAACTTCGGATGCGAACGCCAGCGAAACCATGACCGTTACACCCAAAGTATTGGGCGCAATCAATACTGCTACGCGAACACCTATTCCTTCCAAGCCAGAAGATCCCCGTCCGGCATTATGTGCTGCACCCTACCAAGCGAGTTGGGAACCACATATTGTCAAGGCAGGTGATACCCTGTCAGCGCTGCTGCAAGGCATTCGTGATATGAGTGTGACGCAAGCCGCTGCGCTCAACTGCATTGATGATCCGCTGGCACTGCCTATCGGTTCAGTGGTGTGGCTACCCCATGTAGACGCAAAAGGCGAAACGACTGCCACATCATGCCAACAACTCGTCAAATCGTTGGATTGTGCAGTGCAATCCGAAGTGATTTTGGGCGCACAACAGTTGTTCCAAAACGGCATGATGATCTGGCGCGAAGACACACGCGAAATTTGGGTTATCATAAACAACAGCACTGAATTACAAGTATTTGAAGACACTTATGTAGATGGTCAGGCCGATCCAAGCGCTTCGGCACCCAACACCTTCTTTGTTCCTAAACGCGGATTCGGTAAGATATGGGCAGAATTAGGCGGTGAAAAGAGTCTACTCGGTTGGGGAACCGCGCCGGAAGCTCAAATCAGTTTAACGATTCAAGCTGCTGGGCGCGTATCCTATACCACATATATACAATTGCCAGATGGCGCGATCTATGCCGCAACGGTTTTGCCCCGTCAAGCTAAGGGTTGGTGGATCAAAATCGGTACGGCATAGTGCAGACTATCTACCACTCTAAGGAAATGAACGAATTAGCCGAATGGGGCACAGTATACTCGTTTCCTTCTAGAAAATTGACCCGTTAGTCTTTTGCTGCCCCATCTATTTCACTTCTCACATTTGCAAGACATTTTTTGATGCTATTCACTATGGGTCGTATCATTAAGAATTGGCGTATTCATCGCACAAATAATCGCGTTAACTATTGCATTGAGAAGCGGGATTAGGTTACTCTGATGAATAGAGTCATCGTCATTTACTGACCTTAGGCCGTTGGGCGCACAGTTGGCTCATGAGGCATAAGCATAAGGTCAATTACACACAGTCCGACGAATTGCATGAACAACGCGCAAACCCAGCTTTTCAAGAAACTGCTTCGTGACCATATCGCCCGCTTTGTGAGCGTCCAACGCTGCACGCTTGGACTGCCTGCGATGGCTGCGGCTCCGGTGCGCGATGTAGATATTGTCGTAAAAATGTGGGCAGGTGTGGTCATTCATATTCATGTGATTGATGAACCAATTAAGGTTGGCAGAGTTCGACGTATCATCGAGAGCGCGACCGATAACGGCATTCCGGTACTCTTCCTTTTGGATGCGGCTCTGATGCCTGCGGCTAAAGAGCACATCACCATCGACCAGTGGTATGTACCATTTCAATCACTGGTTGATGATCGGGCTTATTGTTACCGGGTAGAGGATAACATGCCCGTAGTTTTCCCGATGCAATTCCGCCCTTACAGCCGGATCGAACTGGAAGTAAGTTATGGTGCGCCATTGTCGATTAGCCAAATCCAACATTCGCGCGTCACAGTGAGGCAAAGTTCGCTCAAGGGTTTCTGGCTTCTGGCGGATTTTGAAAGTGATCCAAACGCAAATGTGCCGCCGATACGACGCACGGATTATAGTGGGTACCAATACACCGCGACACGCACGTCCTTTCAAGACATGCCGCACTGGGAAAAAGTACCTCAAGGCCAGAAGACTACGACACCGCCGCCGAGTACAAACCTGCCACAGAAATCTAAATTGGAACTGGCGTATGAAGTCTTGGGTGTAGAGACTAGCGCGAGCCGTGAAGAGGTGAAAGCTGTTTTCCGCAAATTAGCCTTCGAGGTTCATCCGGACGTGAGCACGCTGCCTAAACCGGAAGCAGAAGCCCGCTTCAAATTATTGAGTGAGGCTTATGCATTTATCAAAACGGCGAACCGCTGGGGGTGAGAGTCATTTGATTACGAAAAAACAACCATTGGCATTGGAAGCACCGCCGACTTCGATCACGATGCGGCAAGTGCGAACGACCGATAGCGACCGTCTTCGCAATAACTGTTGGCCCAACCGCACCTTCCTCACCGTTTATAACCTGATCACACGAGCTGTACGGAATGCAGCGGATGGGCGTGGCATGGGATTGGTAGTAGTTGGGACGGATGATAGCCCTTTGGCTTACGGGCAATTCACATTATGGCCGACCTGCGCGGAGATTAGCGATTTGGTGGTGGCTGAATCCTTGCGTGGGCAAGGTGTGGGTACAGCACTTATTCAGGCACTGGTCAAGCGTGCGCGCACAAAGGGTGCAAAAGCCTTCGAGATCGGTGTAGCGTTGGATAACCCACGCGCAGCTGCACTTTACCGCCGTTTAGGGTTTGAGGAAAGTCACACAGTGATGATGGACTTAGAACGTGGCAAAGAGAAAATCTTGTTCCTGCGATTGGAAATGCCGGGAAACAGGTGAAACCCTATTGGCTTTTACTACCAAGTAATAATGAAAACACACTTGAACCGCCATGTCGCCAAGATCAATACGGTGAGTTGGATTCGCTTTCAACGCATCCGATCATTTAGAGCGTGGCACGTGCGAAAAGTAGTACGAAGTTCGATGCTGCTGATTGTTCTAGCAAGTACTATATTGATGGGATCGTACAGCATCCATGCACAGGATGCGCCGTCTGCGACACCTCCCCCAACAACTTATAAGGTGCAGCGCGGCGATATTCTGTACCGCATCAGCAAGCAGTATGGGGTGACGGTAGCGGCAATCGCAGCGGCGAACGGCATTATCGATGTTAACCGAATCAAAGTAGGGCAAGTGCTAGTTATCCCTGCTGCTGGAACAACCGTCGAAGCTGCCGCTCAAGTTCAAACCACACCGGATGCACCTATGATAACCGCGATGATTAATATCAGCGCACCTTACGATCCCAACAGCATCAACGGCGTACCGATGACTTCAATTGTGATAATGCCTCCGCAAACCGTTGCAACTATTCGTATGATTTATGGGGTCGGGCAAGCCTTCAAACGTAATCCGACAGCATTTTCCAAACTCGGTGACAGCACAATTGAAAATCCTTATTTTCTAGCACGTTTTGATACGACCGATTACAACCTCGGCAACTACAGCTATTTACAGACGACAATTGATGCTTTTCATGGCTCATTCGCACGAGACAGTGTCGCGGTACGGCGCGGGTTGCATAGCTGGTCGGTGTATGATCCAATGTGGGCGGATACCAGCCAATGCAAAAGAGGCGAAACGATGCTGCTGTGCGAAATCCGACTGAACAATCCGATGATGCTAATTATTAAACTGGGTTCGAATGATGTGGGTGTACCCGATCAATTCGAGGCCAATATCCGGCGTTTGGTGGTAGATACGACCATGCAAGGAGTGATTCCGGTACTGAGTACCAAAGCGGATCGCCACGAAGGCAGCGACATCAACAACGAGATCATTCGCAAATTGGCAGCTGAATATAATGTACCCCTGTGGGATTTTGATCAGCTGGCGGGAACGCTGCCCGCTCGTGGTTTAGGCGAAGATCAAGTTCATCTAACGACCTTTTACGCCCACGATTGGCGTTTGCCAGAATCGCTCACGCGCGGTTATGGTTTAATGGAACTCACCGGATTGATGGCAGTGAATGCTGTGTGGCAGGCAGCAGTAAGTCAGTAAGTCTAATGGATAACCTAATTAGAACACAAACAATTGTAGGGACGAGGCGTGCCTCGTCCGCCCGAAATTATTCGTAGTCTATTTCATTTGTCCATAAGTTACGAATACAAGTCATTTTTATAGTGTCGAGGTTTGCACACGGCAAACCTCTATCAATTTATTGCGGATTATTTAGGGAGTGACTTCCGGTGTCACACCGGGTTCGGTAGTCGTGGCTGGTGCGCGAGTAGCAGTTGGTCGCGGCTTAAGTGTACTTGTTGCGATAGGTTCATTGGTCGTTGCGGGTTCAGCTGTCACACCGGGTTCGGCTGTTGTGGCTGGCTCCGCAGTGATACCGGGTTCAGCTGTAGTGAGAGCTTCACTGGTAGCGGCTGGTTCAAGAGTAACGGCAGGCGTACCACGATTACTGGCGAACGAGGGCAAAATATCATAGCGAATCAGATAGTTGAACACACCGAGTAAAGCCGTAAGCAGCCAGAGAACAATGGTCAATCGCATCACAATTTTGGCGTTTTTGAACCAATATTTCGAAAGCTGCTGCCCTTTTTCACCGCGTGCTTTTGCAGCAGCAACCTGACTATCCTCACGCAGCATGCGGAAGATCACGTAGGTTGCTAACACTTGGGCAAGTAAACCTAATATCCCATGAATAGTCGGCATGAGATAACGGGCATTGCTTGGTTGAGCAGCGATGTTACCAACGACATCATAGCTGTAGGCGAAAAGCATCAAGAAGATAATTAACAGCCAGTTGACAACCGTAATCGTTATCATGGTGCGCTTGTGGTGAGGGCGATGTTTGCCACGCCGCGCAAAGACGAAACCGGCTATTATGCCCGGTACGATGAGCAAGACATATGCTAACAGCGTAATATCTGCCAGCAGACTCGCGCCTGTTCCCAAGAATCCCGATGGTTGCAGGTAGGGGTTCATGTCGTTCGCTCCAATTTGGGGTGAAAATGTATTGTGATAAGCATAGCAGATTTCATTTTCTACGCTTGCGCTACGGCTGCCCTATTCGCAAAGAATTTGCGTTTGACCTAACTTGATTTCTCCAAAAGGTGGCTCAATAATGACATATGTAAGACTATTCGCAGAGGAGATTTCAACATGAAAACGCGAGTCTTGGTTTGTATTTCGATGATGATAAGTCTGTTTGCCTTGGCGCTGCTACCAGCGGCTGCACAAGAAGATGATTGTTACAGCAAAGACGGCAATTGGATGCCCGACACTCAAAAGTGTGTGGTCAGTGTTGGCGTACACGTAGACATAGATTACCCGCTGGCGATGGTTCAATATCCAGAGGTCGCAAAGGTAATTGACACCTTTATTGCCGACCAGCAAAAGAGTTTCATTGCTTCATACACGCCAGACTATACCCTGCCTGCACATGTCAATAACTGGGAAATGAATATCAGCAACGAAATTTACAAGTTTTCGGATGATATTCAGACAGTGGTATTTAACACCTATTTTTATACAGGTGGCGCACATCCTAACAGTGGTTATAACACTATGACCTTTGACGTCAAGCAAGGCAAACAACTCACCATTGCCGACATCTTCCTTAATGGCGATGTTCCCTATGACATCATCGCTAAATTGGCTCAAGAAGATTTAAAGACTCAATTGGGTGATATGGCAGACCCGACAATGCTCGATCCGGGTACAACAGCAACCAACCACGACAATTACAAGAATTGGGCACTGACCGACAAATCGATCATCTTTTTCTTCGATCCTTATCAGGTAGCCGCCTATGTCGCCGGACCGCAAAAGGTTGAAATCCCCTTTACAACTTTGCACACATTGCTTGCACCACCGATTGGGAACTAAAATCGCGAATTGCTTGAGGAGGATGTATTCGTCTATGATCCAGTGACCGATACATCCTTTTACTTATTCAATGGGTATCTTGATTATAGATAAAACATTTTCGGCCTATACTTAGCCCAGAAGTTATTTTGAGGAATTTATAACGATGCCTGTCTCTATAGGTTGGTATGATGAAACACAGCATGTCATTTTTCAGCGTTACGAAGGTAAATGGACGTGGGAAGACTTTAACCACGCGTCTCAAGAAACACGCACTTTGGCAGATTCAGTCCCGGATAATGTGCTATTGTTTATTGATATGAGTCAAGCCAGTCAAATGCCGCAGGGTAATGTGCTGTCTTATGGTCGTTCAGCTTTCAACACGATGCCCAATAACATGACAAATATCATTGTCGCTTTGCAGTCTCATATCATTGAGGTATTTGCTGACGTTGTGATAAAGATGCTGCCCCATTGGCGCAACCGTGTCCACTTTACCAAAACGCTTGCAGAAGGTCAGCAGTTGGTCGCTGAGATCATTGCGAAGAATAAAGTAGGCAATTAAGCTGTTAGAAATTGGCTTTACAGAAGGCACATATCTCCTATTTACAGTTGTGCCGCCAGAAATAACACCAAATAAACGGTAAAATCGGCGAGGAAGTGTAAAAACCAAGCCCAGCCCATACCGCGTGTTTCGATCATGCTCTTGGCAAAAAACCAACCTCCGATAGACGTGATAATTACACCCGTTATTCCGTTAGGAACGCCAAAATAATGCGCCAAGCCAAACCATAACGGAATAAGCAGTAAAGACGCGTTCTTGCCAAACAGCTTCAAGACCTGAGGCAGCAAAGCAGACCGGTATAGGAATTCTTCTGCAAAAGCGTTCATAAGCGCGCACAAAGCAGCGAATACGAATAGACCGAAGGAAAAATTACTCAGTGACGGTTGGAAGGCAGGAACCATAAAAATTAGGAGAAGCCCAACCGAAATGAGGGCATAATTTCTTCCGAACCTGCGCCATGACTCCGGTTTACGTGGAATACCACGCGGCGAGGGTTCAGCCGTCGCATTGAGATCCCCCACAGCCAAATAAAAATCACGTCGTTTGTACCCCATCAATAGCAGCACAATCCCCATAACAAACACTGCACCAATGCGCATCAAGCGTTCGCCAAAAAATGCGAGATTACTGTTGGCGCTAAAAAGGTCTTTATAGGGTTGAGTTGATGGGATAAAATCTAGGAAAAACCAGCCTTCGACCCCATATATCACCAAAAACACGATAAACAGCCCGCGCAACGGACGGATGGTCACCCAAACAAAACTGACTGCTAGCAATCCCGCAAGGAGAATGATGCGGGCAAAAACCAACCATGAGATATCCAAATGCATAAATGCACCGAGGATAATCTGAGGTACGGTGAGCAGCAGCACAACAGCCCATGCAATGTAAAGCTGTAAGCGGTTTGGAGTCCTTATGGCAGCAGTCGCAGCGGTTGAAACACTCATAACAATCCTCGTTTATAGGGTTCGAATAAAATCTTAATCTTCAAAAGATAGTTGTTTTATTGACTATGAAATTATAATACAAACAAAATTAAATAAATGCGAAAAGCGTATGATTCTACAGGTTGGAGAGCGAACATAGCAGCGATGGTTTCGCTGCTTTGCAATACGACAAGCTGTTTTTTCTTGGCTAGGATAAGGGTATGGTGACTTCACTGAGGGGCAGCAAACGGGAATCCTCTACCGCAGCAGTTCGGTGTCCCATCCCAGCCAGATACGCTTTATGTGAAGCAAACGCCAAAAATGATTCAGCGCTGCTCTGGCGTACCATCATCACCAAATCCCAGCGCTCGGCTTCCGGCCCAATCAGGAAAGCGCCGCCTGTTCCTAGAAACATGATGTCGCCGCCCGTTTCATGGAGATAAGGCAAAGTATGGTCAATATATTTCTGAAAAGCTGCCGCACCACTTATCGGTGCCTGAGGCGCTAAATCAGGCGTTGCGGAATAATCAGCCGTTTCGCGGAAGCGCAGCAAATTCAGCATGACAATATTGCCTTGAATCTGGCGCATTACAAAAGCACGCCCCGATTCTTGTGTTGGTTCGAGATAAGGCGTTGGAACATTTGATGTTGTCATTTGGGAGTGTCCTTTAATCGCTATTTTGGATGAGGCTTAATTGTCTTCGCCGAAAGCAAGCATAGTCGCGTAGGTTTGCACGTCATCCGGCCAAGGGGCGATGAGTTCGCTAAAGCGTGATTGATCGTTAGCGAAAAGTGCGCGAGTGGCATCTTCAAAATTGACCATATCCCCCGCTACAGCCGACATGAAACGGTAAGCACGTTCTTGCGTAATCCGATTCCTGTCTTTGGTTGCATTCGTTCGTCGCGCTTCTTCAACCAATTTCCGCAATGTGACCGATGCGCCGCCCGGTTGGGTTGCCAGCCATTCCCAATGACGCGGCAGCAATGTGACCTCACGAGCGACCACACCTAATTTCGGGCGACCTCGACCGCGTGATTCACTTACTTCTTCTTCTCCAATCACCAGTGCAGGTGGCGACCCTAATCGCGCCAATACCGCATCGTCCGAACCTCTCAAGTCAAGGTCAATCGAACGACCCGTGGCATCATCAAAAATTAAAATCGGGCTGGTAACACCACTTTCGATTGTCCGTTTGACGGCTAAAGCGACCGTAGCCAGCGAACCTGCTGCAATACATGTATGTCCATCAAAACATCTGTAACTATTAGAAAGATTTTCTACCATGCTGCATACCTCACTTGCATTCAATAAATTAATTTACCCGGATAAAATTAGGAAGTCAATCCAGATACTTAGAATCAAAAACGCCAACTGTGTGGTTGGTATATCGAAATGGACGTAACATTTTGTTTTAGACTTCGATGACGACTTTGTCAGTGGCTTACAATCGTCTGCCCACGGGTGGAAATCGACGGGCGGCAAAATAGGCGCATCCTAAAGATACTCCAAGCAATACCACAAATTCCAGAACGTTCGTGATGTGATTATTACCAGTAATGAAGGTGTGAATCTCTATGCCACATATAAACACGATGAGAAAAGTGAACGCAAATACGAGACGGCGATTGAAGTTAACAATAGCACCCATATATTCCCTTTAGCCTTCACAGAATCGTGGTTTATGGCTGTGGGTTTCGGAAGCGGAACCCATGAGCAGTTTCAGCAGCGATATATCTACTTGAAGATCAGGCCAATAGATGCCACTCAAGCTCAATTGGAAGTTGGCGCGTTGTTCAGATGTAGCCTGCAACAGTGGGGGATAATTTGTGAGAGGAATAGTTAACTGGCGCTGATTGGCTAAGGTGACGCACAAATCCGCGTCCGCAAAATCGATGCTAATCGGTTTATCTCGGTCAGGGATCATGGTTCAATCTCCGCTGCTTCACACAAATTGTAACATGTATTCGCTAGACTTTTTGTCAGCTTATACTTAGCGAGTGTTAAGCCTATAATGGCAAAATAGTCCGCGTGGCCTAATTTATGAGGAATGATAGTATGGCAACGAATATGCAGGGCAAAACAATTTTAATCAGCGGAGCGACCAACGGCATCGGCAAACAATCCGCAGTCGAATTAGCAAAAATGGGCGCGCAAATCGTTATCATCGGGCGCAACAAAGCCAAAACGGATGAAGCACTGCGTGAAATTCAAACGGCAAGTGGCAATAAGAATGTTCATGCCCTGTTGGCAGATTTATCATCAATGGCGGAAGTACGGCGGGTCGCGGGTGACTTCAAGAAAGAGTTTTCGCGGTTGGATGTGCTGCTGAACAATGCTGGCGGAGTGTTCAATACACGGCAGGAAACTGTCGATGGCTATGAAATGACGTTTGCACTCAACCACCTCAGTTACTTCCTGCTCACCAATCTCTTACTGGATATGTTGAAGGCGAGTGCGCCGTCACGCATCGTCAATGTGTCGTCTGATGCCCAATCCGGTGGAGCGCTCGACTTTGATGATCTTCAATTTAAAAAATCAGCTTATGGTATGGGCGGCTTTAAAGCTTACGCACAATCTAAATTGATGAACGTGATGTTCACCTACGAACTAGCGCGGCGTTTAGCAGGCACAGGCGTAACCGCAAACGTTTTGCATCCCGGCTTTGTGAATACCGGTTTCGGCAAAAACAACAAGGGATTGATGCAAATCGTCATGGGTCTGGTGACCGTTTTTGCCATTAAAGTAGAAGATGGCGCGAAAACCAGTGTCTATCTGGCTTCATCGCCACAAGTTGAAGGTGTCACGGGTAAATATTTCGACAAGAGTCATGAAAAGAAATCCTCAGCCTCCTCGTATGACGAAGCAGCACAGAAACGCTTGTGGGACATCAGTGAACAGTTAACCGGTATGACCACACCCGCAGCCGTATAAATGAAGCGAGTCAAGGTGGTACTTCACGTACCACCATAGACGGAATCTTACAATCTAGTTTACAATGTATTTGTAAACCAGCGCAGGAGCTACATATGGGTCACGATAAACCTGAACCGAAGCGCCGTACCGGAACCGAAACCGGGCTTATCCAACGTGTTGAAATCAAGTCCGACACTGGACACGAACCTCCACAACCTTCTAGCTTACCTGAATTCGACAGCGGTGGAATTACAGGCGCAATGCCGATTAAAGCCGAAGGTGAAGATGCCGCTAAACAACGTGATGATACGACCTCAACACGGGTCAACACCTAAAGCTGTACAACTTTTCAACTCATCATTAGTATTTACCAAACCGACCGCCGATTGCCCAACGCTGCCTTTACGCACCACTGGCTCGCCGTTATAGTAGGCAAGACAGTGTTTAATAGAAGCGAGAGGCGGGTATTATGCCGCATCGTAAACTGACCATTTTGACGATTCTGCTGCTGGTATTTCTAGCAGCTTGCGGGGGCACGTCCAGCCCATCCGGCGGGAGCAGTATTGTTCCCATTCTCCAAGGTATTGCATCTCCTGAAGATATAGCCAAAGGTTTTCTTGATAATTGGAAAACCGCTAATTATCAAGCGATGTATGGCGATTTGAGCGTACCGAGCCAGCAAGAATATACCTTCCCCGTATTCCAGAAAATTTATCAAGATGCGATGAGCAAAATCGCGCCCGATAAGATTGCCTACATCTTCAATAAGGTCACATTGCAAGGCGACTCGGCGGCTATCGCTTACGATGTCGAGTTCTCGTCGGCGGTTTTTGGCACGATTGCCGATAAAGATCGCACCTTGCGTCTAATTAAAACCCAGAATCGATGGGGTATCGCGTGGTCGAGCATGGACATTGTGAATGGGCTGGTCGGCGGATCACAAGTGGTGGTCAAATCACGACCGCTGCCGCGCGGCAATATCTATGACCGCAACGGTCAACTAATAGTTGACCAAGCCGGTACGATGATCGCGCTGTATGGTGCTCGACAAGAAATGGTTGGCGAGACCGACTGCCTTGATCTCCTCGCACGGGTACTGAAACGGCGACGATACGATTTAGAAAAATATTTCGCGAGTTATGATCCCGTAACCATCTTCTATCTGGGCGAAGTTGACAAAGATACGGACGCGGCTAATGCATCCGAACTAGATCAAAAGTGTGCCGTGAAACGTTTCCCGCGTGACACCCGCACATATTTGGGCGAAGGTGCTGCGTCACAGATTACCGGTTATATCGCTTACGCCACCCAAGACCAATTGAATGCCCTCAAAAGTGACGGTTACCGCGAAGGTGATCTCATAGGGCAAATGGGTATCGAGAAGCTCTATGAAAAGCAATTGGCAGGCAAACCCGAACAGGTTTTGCAAGTTATTTCACCGTCGAATGTGGTGCTGCGTGAACTTGGTGGTCGTCAGGGAACAACACCCCAACCCGTAACACTGACGCTTGACCGTGAGATGCAAATGACTGCTGGACAAGCAATGGCTGATGCCTATAACTATGCCGCTGGGAATTGGGGCAATCCTGCCCATTCACCGGGCGCGGGTTTGGTGGCAATTGACATCAAAACCGGCGCAATATTGGCGATGGTTAGTTGGCCGTTCTTTGATCCGAGCGTTTATAACGGTACTGATTCGCCAGCACCTGATGAAATCTCAGTGAATGTACAAGACCAGCGCGCTCCCCTGCGTAACCGGACGATTCAAGATCAATACTTCCCCGGTTCGACCTTCAAAATCGTCACCACCGCCGCCGCTTCATCTGAAAAGATGATGACAGAACCGACCTTCGACTGCACACTCGAATGGCACGGTCAGCAGTATGGCGATACCCTGCCTGTCCGCACCGATTGGCGTGCGCTGGAAGACCCGAAATCAGACTTCAGTAAACCAGCCGGGCCAGTCACAATGGCACAAGCATTGATGGCTTCCTGCAATCCCTTCTTCTATGAAATGGGCGCACGACTCTATACGCGTGCTGGAGCGAATGTGCTGATGAATTACGCCCGTAAGCTGGGATTTGGCGCACCAACCGGAATTGATCTCCCTGAAACCGAGGCGGCAGGCACATTACCCAACCCGACCAGCGTTGAGCAAGGGATCAACGAAGCGATTGGTCAGGGTGGCGTTCAAGTCAGCATTTTGCAGATGGCACGCATGGTAGCCGGTATCGCAAACGGCGGTACACTCTACCAACCTTATATCGTTGATAAGGTTGGCGGAGTCGATGGCCTCCCGGTAACCTATACAGCCCAGCCCAAAGTCGCTGGCACAATGGGTCTGAGCGATGCGACATTGGCAACCATCCGCGAAGGGATGTGCGGTGTAGTATCGGATATGACTTACGGGACGGCCTCATTTGTCTTCTATGGCTACGAAGGCAATCAACAAAAGTACAATGCACCTTATGTGGCTTGTGGCAAAACAGGAACGGCACAGTCGGGACGGGTCGAACCTTATGGCTGGTTTGCAACCTATGCGCCGAAGGATGATCCCCAAATCGCAATTGTGGCGATGGTCGAATATGGACGTGAAGGCTCGGAAACTGCCGCACCGATTGTCCGCCGTGTATTGGATACCTACTTCAAAGCTGATCCTGCACCCTTCCCCTACTGGTGGAATAATCTGCAATACATTCCACTGGAACTCAAGGAAGGTCAAACAGGCGGTTAAAAAGGTAGATTATAAGGTCGCGAGAGTTGTATACATCGCGACCTATTTACTTTTAAGATGTACGAATAGGATAGCGAATTAGTGATTCGGCAAATAAAAGCTCACATGAACAAAAAGCTAATCAGCTCAATTTTATTAGTGGTTCTTATAAGCCTGTTAAGCATTTCGATTACTGTTGCACAGTCTCTTTTTACAGAAGATCAAAAGCTTCTTATTCAAGACTTGCAGGCTGCAATTAATCATTTTCAACAACTGACGAGTTATAGCTTTACAGGTGATTTTCGCAGCAGTGAACAAGATGTATCACACCTAAACGGAAAAGATACACGAATTAATCAAGCAGTCTATGAAACATTGACTGGTAAATTTGTAAAAAAGTCCACTTCAACTGATGTACAAGTCTCAATTAAGCAGCAAAATACATCTGTTGGCGAAGACGATGTCGCTCCGTTTGTAGGCGACACAACTCAACAATTTGATACCATTGTTGTGGATGGGCAGTTCTACCTTCGGTTTAGCGATATAACACCTTTCTTTCGTGTCGAGAAATTTCCAAAGGGTTGGGCACGCATTGACCAATTGCCAGCCTTTTCTGGATCAGAATTCCTTGATATAAACACTTATCTCCGGATTTTTTCGGGACAGATGTCATTTCCAATAAATGAGCAGTCCATCTTATCCATTCAAGAGTTACCCGTAGAAAGTTTAAACAGCCAAGTCAACGTAAAGGGTATAAAAGTCATTTTTGATGGAGTCAGCGTATTTAGAGACGGACAGTTTGATAAGTTGCTCAATACCTTCAATATTGATCAATCTGCCGATATAGAAACTCAACGTACACTACTAGGGCAAAACGCCATTTATGAGGTCATCTACTGGATTGGTTTGGACGATCAGATGATTTACCGTACCGATATGGCATCAGTTATCAGAACAAATCCAACGATGATTGTTTCTAGCAATATCCCTCAGATTATTGTAGATCAGATGACTACTAGCGGTATCACATTTGCCGATTTCAACAAACCTATTGTGATTGAGCCTCCGATTGCATAATCTTTTCTCAAGGAGAGACAATTCATAATGACACCAACGATTGTGCCATGCCCTTCATGTGAAGGGTTTGGCTGGTTTGAAGATGATGATGGCGCGGCACAGGATTGTGACTGGTGCGAAGGAATCGGGTATATTTACCGCGAACTAAACGGTCTTGACAAGCCTATTCCGCTAGCGGATTACGGACTGGTATCCGACCAACTAGAGCAGTTGGAGACTCAACGGCTGCGACAGATGGGTTATACAGGTGAGGCCAAAAAGCCGTGGGAACAGAAAATCCGTCAGCATCGCGATGAGAACGAGCAATAACCGTTAGAAGCCCTATAATCGAAGCCTAATTTGACGCGATTTCATGCGTCTTCATAAGAATCACATCTATGATCAGCTTATATCCTCTTTTTACTACTATTCACTATTGGATTAGCCGCATTGGCCTGCTGGCTGCGGTCATCATGTTTGCAATAGGGCTGTTCATCGGTCTGGTACGACACGGCGATGTGACGCACTGGTATCGTCGGGCAGTCTACACAGTTGCAGGTGTGATGTTGCTGCAATCGCTGCTGGGCTTAACCATGTATATCATCGGCGGACGACCCTATGAAGATGTTCACCTGATTTACGGGTTAGGTGCGGTATTGGCGCTACCCTTCTTCATCTTCGTTGAGGTGACAGCTAAAAAGCGTCCGGCGATGGGCAGCTACATGTGGGGCTTTGCCGTGCTAGCAGGCATCCTTGTACGCGGCATTATGACCGGACACGTTTGATAAAAACTTGGCTTCGAACTGCGTAAAACTTTACGGAATTTACAGCGATTTTTCTTTTATCCAGCGTTCTAATACAATCTTTAACGACTCAATACCGACTGGTTTAGAGAGAAAATCATCCATTCCCGCATCAAAACAATTCCGTTGATCATCAGGAGCAGTACTGGCGGTCATGGCAATAATCGGAATATGCAGGTTAGCTGCTTCACCCTCACTACGGCGAATTTCGCGAGTGGCTTCAATGCCCCCCATAGTCGGCATATGCATATCCATCAAGACCAGCACATAACTCGGAGGCTGCTCCATGACCAGCTTAACGGCTTCACGACCATCAAACACACCATCAGCTTCATAACCTAGATGATCAAGCTGTTGAATAGCAAGCTTTTGATTAATTTCGTTGTCTTCAACAATTAATATACGCCCTCGTTTGGGTTTGGGGGACATGATCAGCGTTTGCGCTCTTGGTCGGGCAGGCTTGCTATTGTTGTTATCGGATTGCCCTTTATGAATCGCGGCTAATGACTCAAGCAGTACATTATGCTTCACCGGCTTGTTGAGGTATGCCTTGAAGCCCAAGGTTTTAGCTTCAGACTTCAGTTTGGTATTTTCCGAGCTGGTTAGGCCAATCAGAGCAGTGGAAGCTAACATCGTTTCTTTGCGAATCTTTTGGGCGAATGTAATACCGTTCATACCCGGCATGAGCATATCAACGATCACCGCGTCAAAAGGCTTACGATCTTCGCCAGCCTGTCGCAATTTAGTTATCGCATCATCAGGAGTGTAGACACTGACCGTTTCTGTTTGTTGTCCCGACAAATAATGCTCCAAAATTTCGCATTGGGTTTCACTGTCATCCACGATCAGAATACGCATACCTTTAATATTAATTTCAGGGAAAACCGTTTTTAGCCCTTCCTCATGTCCAAATTGAGCTGTAAACCAGAAGGTCGATCCTTGACCTTCGATGCTCTCAACACCCAGTTCTCCACCCATTAACTCGGTTAAACGTCGTGAAATAGCCAAACCAAGTCCGGTACCACCATAACGGCGAGTCGTGCCACTTTCGGCCTGCATGAAAGGCTGAAACAATCTTTCCCGTGCCACTTCTGAAAGACCAATCCCGGTGTCATTAACCTCAAATCGGAGCGTGACTTGATTAGCCACCCGTTTTGCCACTTTTACACGAACCACAATTTCACCATCAAGCGTGAATTTGACGGCATTACCAACAAGGTTGATAAGAATTTGGCGTAAGCGAGTAGGATCACCTTTGATGACAAAGGGAATATCCGCTGCAATGTCGCTCATAATAACGACATTTTTACCCTGACGTTGGGGATTAAGAAATTCCACTACCCGGTCAATGACATCGACTACCACAAACTCGATCTTCTCAAGAATCATCATCCCCGCTTCAATTTTTGAGAAGTCGAGAATGTCGTTAATAATGGTCAGCAGCGAATTACCTTCACCCAGAATGATGCTGGTGTATTCTTGCTGTTCTACATTTAATGGAGTGTCCAGCAGAAGTTCCGACATACCCAAGATGCCGTTCATCGGTGTGCGAATTTCATGGCTCATGGTCGCCAGAAATTCCGACTTCAACTGTGAGGCTTCCAACGCTTTATCGTGCGCGTTTTGCAAAGCCACTTCGATTTGCTTACGGTTCGTAATATCCCGTGAGAAACCAAGAACCGCATACGGTTGCCCTTTGGCATCCAGCAGCGCGTGGATTTGCGTATCCTGCGCGATGATTGTACCGTCAGTTTTGGTTAGCCAGTTATCCGGTTTGAAATAAGATTTACCTGTAGACAGAACCAACATATCTTCGTTACGTGCGCCGAAGATGTTTTTATCAGGATTACCGAAAACCACCTCATCGCCAACACCTAATTCGTCGTCGGTTTTGCCGAGAATTTCATCGGTTGTTTTGCCAATACCGTCGGCAAAACCTTTATTTACTAGGATATAACGGAAGTCCCGATCCTTGGCAAAAATCCAATCAGGCGTGGAATCAATGACTGTTCGCAGCAAATCCGCATTTTGTTGGACTTCTGTAATCAAACGATTACGTTCAGCTTCTTGATGCATATGTTCAGTCATATCTGTAATAACAGCGATTGAACCCACATAAACATCATCTTTATAACGCGGCACACTGGTGATTAATGTGTAGATAGTCAAGTTATCCGCACGTTTAAGGCGAACCTCGTAAATGGTCGAATTACCGTTAAACCGTTGGTTACCACTTTCCAAATAAACTTCAACATCGGCTTCGACAATCAACGATTCAAAGTTGCGTCCTAAAAGTTCTTGCGTAGGATAACCAAGCATCCGCGCAACAGCCGGATTGACATATTCGAGACTACCCTGCACATCTTTTACAAGCAGTGCTTGCCCCATGTTTTCCATGATTTGATGTGCAAAATCACGTTCCTGTTCCAGTTCGCTTTCCATTTGCTTGCGTAAGGTCAGGTCACGCACAAACGCAAACACAAATTCCTGATCATCGTAGCTCATGAAATTAGCAGCCATCTCAACCGTGAACAATGTGCCATCTTGCTTACGGCCGGTCAGTTCTTTTGAAAATTCCCCTTCTTGCTTAATTTGATCCCATAAGATTTGCCATTGTGACGGCGAAATATCAGGATAGACATCACTTATCGAGAGGTTAAGTAAATGGTCAATAGGGTATCCGAGTGAGGTACTGGTAGCACGATTGACATAACCAAAATGACCGTCGTGCTTAATCCAAAATGCAGCATCTTGTGCAGCATCCAACGAGAATTGGGTGAGCAAAAGATTTTGCTCGGCTTCATGCCGTGATGTGACATCTCGCACAATGCCTGAGAGTTGTGTTACCACCCCATTTTGAACAATCAGCTTAACCGTTTGTTCGACCCAACGTTGATCACCAGAACGGGTACGGATCGGAAAATTTAAAATCGTTTCGGGATTTTTTTGAGTAACTTGTTTGTAATAAAAACGCTGAAGTAAACGGCTCCAATACGGATCTAACACCATCGTAAAATGCTTACCGATGAGTTCATCCGATGGATACCCCACAATGCTTTCTGTAGCGGGATTGACATAGGTAAAACGCCCCTCAATGCCCGTTGTAAAAATAGCATCACTAGCTTCTTCAATCAGTTGGCGATAACGAGTTTCGCTGTCACGCAATGCCTCTTCAACCACGCGACGTTGTGTAATATCACGCGAAGCGATTTGCAACTCCATCATCGCATGCGTTTTTGGATCACGTACGGGGCGTGTAATCGTTTCAAACCACAGGTAATGCCCATCACTATGACGTATACGGTGAACATAGGTGAAGGTATCACTTGTACGTGCAATACCGGATTGGACTTCGCTGCCATCCGTATTCATGTCATCTACATGCGAAAATTCCTTATAGGTATGTCCGATCATATCGGCAGGGTCATAACCGAGTAAGGACTTGCAAGCAGGTGAAATATATAACAACTGACCTTCAACAGTGGAACGAGCAATAATATCTGTCGAATTTTCGGCTAATAAGCGATATTGGCGTTCACGTTCTTCCAACCCTTTCTGCCGATCTGCCTCCGACAAATTTTGATGTCTCACAAATACAATGATGAAAGTCGATACAGCCGCAATAAAAGAAATTGTCTTGACGATCCAATCGGGATCACCAATGACGATTATTCTCGGCAGCACAAATACGATTATTGCCACGCAGCTAACGGCAGTGATTAATGTGGCTCTCTGAGAAAAAAGTAAACCCGCCATAAGGACGGGAATGACAAGGTAGATGAGGGTTTTACTAAAGTCATATCCCGGTGTCCCGAAGATAACCGCTAAAAACAAGGTGATAGCGGTTTCGATAACAATTAAGACGGCAGCAATCCGATAGCGACTGCTGCGGCTGAGAATATACATGAAAACGGTAAAAAATATGCCCGTGAGATTGAGCTTAATAGCCATCCATGAAGCATCGCGTCCGGTGATTACATAGATTACTACTACCAATAGCAACCCGATATGAATGCCAATGCGCGTCAACAACAAACCTGCCAACAGCGAGGCAGTACGCCATTCTGTTTTAGGAACCTGAACAGAAGGGCGAACTAACGGTGACCAAGGTTCTTGGTTTTCTGGCAGAAAACTCATACGCTTTTTAGCCAATAAAACGATTGATGGTTTCAAGGAGTTCACGCGAACTTGTTGGCTTAGTCAAGAAACCATCTGCGCCAATAGTAAGCGCAGCCGCACGGTCTTCATCTTGTCCGCTAGCCGTCAACATAATCACGGGCAGCGCGTTATAACGCGAGTCATTGCGAAGTTGCCGAAGCAGTTCCAAGCCGTCCATCTCGGGCATAGCAATATCAACCAGTGCCAAATCAACGGGGCCAAGGTTGAGTTGTTCTAAGGCTTCAAATCCATGGCTAGCAATTTGGACATCATGTCCACTATTTTTTAGCGTAAGGCTCAACACACGTTGTGTCACGGGGTAATCTTCAACGATCAATATCTTTGCCACAGTCATTTGTCCTTTTTTATCACACCATTCCAGTTTGGAATGGCAAGTCATGAGTTTTAACGAAAATTCGTACAAGAAACGTTTACAGGTATTTCACCATCCGCCAGCAGTTATGACCGGGCTGCGGATCATACGCCACTTCATCCATAATTTGTCGCATCAAGAACAATCCATACCCCCTCACCTGAGGTTCTTCAAAGTCCGGTTCAGGGATTGTTGTGGGATCAAACGCACGACCGTTATCATGTAACTCCACAATAATTTGGGGTGGAGACCATCCTAACATAAGGTTAACCGCAATCCTTCCGCCATCATCGACATATGCATGGTCGACAATATTGGTGCAGCCCTCATGCACGGCCAATTGGATGTTGTATATGGTTTGCTGCGGATCGGACATGCCATCCACACGGCTGAGCATTTCACCAATGCAAACGGCGAGTACGTTCAAATAGCGGGCGTTTGCTGGTAATTCCAGTCGTACGACTTCTGATGACTGCATAATGCTCAAACTCCTTTAATGACGACCACCGTTTGGTCATCATCCTGTGCACGTCCAGCACTGAATTGGGCGACGGTTTGAAACAAAGTATCCATAATGGATTGAGCAGATGTATGAGCCGTATTGGTCACCAGGTCTAAAAGCCTCGCATATCCAAACAACTCACCCTGATTATTCCCTGCTTCATTAAAACCGTCAGTTGCGGCGACAAGCACATCGCCCGGATTAAAATAGATCGCCTGATTTTCACAGGTACTGTTAGGCAGCACACCCACTGGCGCACCATCCGCTTCTAAAAGACTGGCTTCACCGCCCGCCGGACAATAAATGACTGGCGAGTGACCCGCATTGGCATAATACAAAATTTTCTCTGCATGGTCATACTGCCCTACGAAGACCGTCGCGAACATGCCAAGCTCGGTAAAATCATCATACATTTCGTCGTTCACCGATCCTAAAATATCAACAGGAGATGGACGAACGAACGAACGCGTTTTACTGCGCAGCAATGTGCGCGTCATGGCCATCAACATAGCGGCGGGCATTCCTTTACCCGTAATGTCACCGACCGTCAAAATAAACGGATCGCCGGGATGCTCCATGAAATCATAAAAGTCGCCACCCACTTGTAAGGCAGGTAGTGCACCAGCAGCAACCTCCAAACCAGCAACGGTGGGCAATCGCTGCGGCAGCAAGTGCATTTGCACATTTTTCGCCAGTTCCATTTCCGTTTGGATGCGTGTTTGTACCAATGATTCACGGTAACGTAGCAGATTTTCAAACTGCGCCCCAGCTTGGTCACAGACCGCCCGTGTCAACTTCAAATCAGGAGATTTGAAAGCATCACGCACGCGCTGTAAGCACAGCACCCCAATCACATGCCCATCAATCGAAATCGGCTCAAGTAAAATACTGGTCGTCCCTACTCCCACGTCATCAGCCGGAGCACCGCTGTTCATAATCAAACGTGTACCGCTGGCGATCACCTGTTCAGCCGTGTGCTGCAATGCCGACGGACTCATCATCGGCTGTGGATACTGAGCAATCACCGGCGGATCAAATGCCAGATAAGCAGAACACGCGCTGGACTTTATCAATCGCCCTGCTTCACGCACCAACGACGACAGCGCTTCATCAATACTCAGCCGGTTTCGCATCGATTGTGTGAGATCATACAGCGCGAGAATTTGATCTTGTGCGTCAATTAACTCATAAGTGACGTTATTCAGCTCACTTTCTTGCCCTGCCATGCTGCCAATGACCATCGCATCAGCATCCAAACGACAGCGAGTGGTCGGGTCATTTAAGCCAAAGACCCAGAGATCAGCCACAACCTGATTATTCAGTCGTAGGCTGGCATGTGCCCCATCCGCTCCCGTAATTGGATCTTCGGGCCATAATGCCAACCAGCGCTCATCACTACTAATTCCGAACGCCGTTGCACCTGAATCCAACCATGACTGAGCAATAGCGGAAATGGTTTTCCGATTACTGGTCAGAAAGTCGTCAAGCAGATGGACGGGTTCGGCAGCAGTGATCATTATGACAATGTACGCAGCGCGGTCGCTTCGTCGGCGTAAATGCTAAAAGCTTTATCCAAACGTGTCAGTTCAAAAATGACTTTGACCTGCTTCTGCAAACCACAAATCAACAAATCGCCATTTTGTTGGCGGCAGCGTTTCATGCCCTTCACCAATGTCGAGAGTGCAGTTGAATCTACAAACGTGACACCTGCCATATTAACAATGACCTGTGCCGGACTTTGACCACTAACAGTATCCAACCACGTACTCAGTTTAGGAGCTTCTAAAGCGTCAAAACGCCCTTGTAGTTCGCCAATCGCCACATGATTAGCACTCCGTGTCGAAAATTCCATAATGACTCCACTCCTCAATGCCCTCAACAGTAGGTCTCACATCACAACGAAAAATCAATCATTTTCGCTGTTCGCGCCCTACATTCATTATACGTCAAGGATTAGAACGAAAGACTTAAATGTTCACGAGAATTCAGAAAGGCTTCGTTTCCTTAATTCTATACACATATAACAGCGCAGAATCCTTTCATCTTTCCTCCTTTGCTCTTATACTGATGCTTACGTAGCACTACACTAAACAGTGAAATATTTTTGCAGTAACCATCCAGCAGATGGTGAATCATAAACTGCTTGAAAGCCCCTCCCTGTGTTTTGGGGAGGGGTTGAGGTGGGGTGTAAAAAATAATCCAATCACTCACAAACGTATGGAGGAATAGATGCTTAAGGTATTTGTCGGCGTTGTCCGTTTCCCGGATGACCGCGATTTTGTCATTATGGTGGACGGTGAAGCGGGGCCGGTAGAAGACTCGGTGCGGCAGGTCATTACCGAAATCTGGGGCGAGGGTGAAATTTCTGTAGCAAACTCTGGTGTCGATTTTATCGAATTGATGCACATCAATAATGCGGAGCAAAATCATCCTGATGGCTACGTGTTAGGTTGCGAAGTTGGCGGCCTCAAGCGCATCAATTATGCCATTCAGTATGCGCGGCGCATGCACAACATGCCCCCCGACACCAAAGAAACTGAATGATGCTAGTTTACTTTCCAACATGGTAAATACAGTAATCGGTATTCCTACGGTTTTTCGTAGGGCTGAGGCGTGCCTCAGCCGCTGGTTAAATACCATACCAACTCGTAATGCATCATAATTCAGTCATCGATTTCAACCATGACTTATTTTCTCTCGCCGCCCGATACAGCCTATCGACTCACTTATTTGGATGCGCTGCGCGAATTCCACGCTGAATTACACAATCTTGAACAAGACCCTATTGCGCTGATGCAGAATTTTGAGGGCTATATACGCTATCTCGAACGGCAGTCCACCGATAACCGTCGAGATGGTCTTGTGCCAGAAACCTTTTTCTGGCTGATTGACGATAATGTGTATATCGGGCGCTTGTCCATGCGTCATTACCTCAATGATCGCTTACTCCAATTTGGCGGACACATCGGCTACGAAATCCGCCCCGGCAAACGCCGCATGGGTTACGGCACAGCCATCCTCCGCTTAGGCTTAGAAAAAGCCCGTCAGCACGGCATCACCCGCGCCCTCGTCACCTGTGATGATGACAACATCGCTTCCGCCAAAGTCATCGAGGCCAACGGCGGCATCCACGAAAACACCGTCTTATTGAGCCACCGTGCCGTCCCCACCCGCCGCTATTGGATTGATCTGCCCGCCAAATAATTGGAGCAATACCAATGGATTTCTTCCGCAAGTTTTCCCAATCACTTGAAGATCTAATTGAACTCGGCAATCAGCGGCTTGAAGAAGGCGACATAGAAGGCGCAATCGAATACTGTAATCAAGCTATTCATATTGATTCCCTTTACGCGCCGGCTTGCTACGCCAGAGCGATATTTTCCTTCAGGCAGCAGGACATCCCGAACACACTTGCTAATCTTGACGATGTGGTTCGACTCGCTCCCAATTGGTATTACGGATACGCAACCCGTGCTGCGCTTTTCAAATCTCGCGGTGAATTACAACCTGCTATTGACGATTACACGGCGGCTATTTCGCTAAACCCTTTTGACCACAGCTTGTTTTATGCCCGGGGAATAAGCCACCATAAAACTAAAAATGTGGATCAAGCAATCCTTGACTTAACCGAAGCTATTCGCCTCAAGCCCGATATATCCGATTATTATTTTGACCGTTCTGCCGTGTTTGAGGATAAAAAAGATTTTGATAAAGTAATGGCGGATTTTGATCTTGCTTGTTCAGTTCTTACACAAACCAAAGATAGTTTAATCTCTCATATCTGGCGTGCAGGTGGTTGTGTGGTAATGGGAAAACTTGACGAAGCAATAAGTGAGGCTGACCTTGCTATAGAAATGGATCCAACTGCTGCCGAAGCATTTGGTTATCGCGGGGCAGCCTATTTAAAGCAAAACAATCTTGATCTTGCGCTAACAGACTTGGATCTCGCATTAGAGCTTTTTTCCAAAAAGGTACGAATGCTGGCTGCTAAAGGAAATGCATACGCACAAATCAGTGACTATGACAAAGCTTTTAAGATCTTTAACGATGTTATTGACGTTGACAAGAAAATTGCTCAGTCTTACGCCAACCGTGGGGATTTATGGGATAAACAACGGCGCTTTGATTTTGCACTCGAGGATTATAGTCAGGCTATCGAGTTGGGTATCAGGAGTGTTGAAATCTATAACAGTCGTGGCTGGCAGTACTACATGCTGCGGAATTATGATGCTGCCATTGCCGATTTTGACAAAGCGATTAGCTTAGATGACTGTTCAGCCACAGCGTTTATACGTCGCGCGATGGCAAAACAGAACAAAAGCGCCTATGAAGACTCGCTCAAAGATTGGGATAAGGTGATAACGCTTGCACCTAAACATGCAGATGCCTATTTAAATCGGGGTATCATTTTTCAGCAATTGAGACGATATGACGAAGCGCTTGCCAATTACACCAAAACTATTGCATTGAACCCGCTGGCTGTAAATGCTTATGTGAAGCGGGGCATTGTGTTTAATACGCTTAAGCGCTATGACGATGCTCTAGCTGATTACGACTACGCCATTGAACTAAGACCCGAAATGGATACCGCTTATTACAATCGCGGCCTTACATTCTTCAAGATCAGAGATTACTCAGTAGCCTTAGATGACTTCGCCAAAGCCGGAAAACTAAAAGCAGACAATTGGGATGCCATGCTTTATCGGGCTTTGTGTTATGCAAGGCTGCGCTATTTTGATCGGGCCATTGAGATTTACGACAGCATTATTGAACAAAATCCGAAGTATGCAAGCTCATATGCCAATCGTGCTTTTACGCGATTTCGCCAAGACAATTTGCAAGGTTCATTTGAAGACTTTGAGAAAGCACTATCACTCTATCCCAACCAATCCTCATGGTACGCGAACCGCGCTGTAATGTACTTCGAACTCCAGCGCTATTCTGAGGCATTAGCCGATTTTCAAAAGGCACTTGAACTCTATTCCCAGTATGATTTGGCGCTCGCGGGTCTCGCCATAACACATTACACGCTCGGCAACTACGACGATGCCAACCGCTTATGGGCAAGAGTAATCAACATCGAATCCCGATACGGAGATTTGGAATGGCTGCAACGAGAACTGAGTTGGGCGGATGCCCTCTTTGCAGCAGCACATAAACTATTCGAAATACACTTGAAACCCGTAACCCAACATCAACTGGGCTGTCAGCAGCTCAACAAGGAAAATTATTCACGCGCCGTCGACTATTTTGACACAGCACTTCAAATCAACCCGCAATATGCCGATGCTTATAACAGTCGAGGTTGGGTCTACTACCTACAGACCAAATACGATTTAGCCCTATTGGAGTTCAATCAAGCAATCGAATTAGATCCCAATAACGCGTTAGCACACAATAATCGGGGCGTTATATATCGCGTTCAAGGGGATTCAGAAAAAGCACAGGCGGATTATGATCGTGCTACACAGATCAATCTGGCACTCCATTTTCCATTCTATAATCGCGGCTTGCTACTCATGGATCAGCGAGACTTTGAGTCAGCCACAAGGGAATTTACAAGGGCTATTTCACGAAAGCCTGATTATATAGACGCAGTCCTTCGACGCGGATTTAGTCTCTCCCGTCTGAAAACTTTTGATGCTGCGATTAGCGACTATGATTATGTATTGAAAATGGATGCGAACAATGCAAATGCCTATAATCTCCGTGGATTTGCTCGTTTTCGTAAGAATGATCTCGAAGGGGCTTTCGCAGATTTTGAACGCTCAATTGAACTGAAGCCAACAACATCCACTTGGTATTCCAATCGCGCAGAAGTCTATTTCGAACTCAAACGTTATCCTGAAGCGTTAGCAGATTTCCAAAAAGCCTCTGATCTGAAACCCGATCATAAGTTTCCTCTTGCTGGCCTTGCTGTAACCCATCACGCACTCGGCAACAAGAATGAAGCCAACCGCTACTGGCAAGAACTCCTCAAACTCGATGCCCGTTACGGCGATATGGACTGGTTGCAAAAAGAACTCAATTGGGCGGATGCCCTCGTCGAACAAGCCCACAAATTGATCACTGAATAGTCGGAGTAATACCAATGGATTTCTTCCGCAAATTGTTTCCACCTCCACGAATGGCTAACGATCTCTATAAACTCGGGGATGAAGAAACCAATAAAGGTAATTTCCAAAATGCGATTGACTATTACAGTCAAGCAATAAAATTTCATCCCGATTATGCAGTGGCATATCACTCTCGCGGTATTGCATATGCCAAACTCAACGACCGGTCATCTGCATTACGAGATTTTGACCAAGCACTCCGTATTGTTCCAAATTGGTATGCCCCTTACGTGAATCGTGCGACTGTTCTAGCCTTACAAGATAATTTCACACAGGCAATAGACAGCTACACCACGGCAATTCAATTAAAACCAAAACCGCCGGATGCCGGTTTATTTTCCGCAAGAGGTATCTCCTATTTCAACAATAAAGACATGGATAACGCCCTACAGGATTTTAAAGAAGCGATTCGGCTTAATCCTAATTTACATTCTGTGTATGAAATGTTAGCTGGGGTATACCACCGGCGTCAGCAATACGATGAAGCTGTAGCGAATTACAACAAAGCTATCGAACTCGCTCCAAATCAGGCGGAATATTATCTCAAACGGGGAATGACATATAACAATCAGGGAAAAATTGATCAAGCAGTGCGCGATTTTGTAAAAGCCAGTGAACTCGACCCTCAGTTGTTTACAGCCAATTTCTGCCTTGGGGCAGTACATTTTAGCCAGCAAAATTACCAGAGTGCCATTAAAGAATTTGATAAAGCACTTCAATTAAGACGGGATTATTGGGATGCTCTCGACTTTAAAGGATTAAGTTACGCAGGGCAGCATGATTTTGACACCGCTATAAAAATTTATAACAACCTTATTGATCAAAATTCTAAATATTCGTCCACCTATGCGAACCGGGGCCAAGCCTACTTTGAACTCAAAAGTTATTCAGAGGCACGAACTGATTTTCAAAAAACGCTTGAACTCGATCCCCGCAACAATTTTGCACTGTTGGGACTCGCCATAATCCACTACACACTTGGCAACAACGATGAAGCCAATCAGTATTGGTACAGATTGATCGCACTTGAAGTACGCTATGGTAATTTGGACTGGCTGGAAAAGAAGATGAGTTGGGCGGATGAACTCATCGAAACCGCCCATAGGTTATTCGAAACACACTTGAAGCCCGCGACCCAATTTTACTTGGGCAGCCAAGAAATGAACAAGGAAAATTATTCGCGAGCGATAGAGCTTTTTGACACAGCTATTCAAATCAACCCGAACTACGCGGATGCCTATAATAGTCGGGGATGGACATACCATCAACAGAGCAAATTCGACTTGGGACTCGCGGATTTCAATAAAGCGATTGAGCTAAATCCAAATCATGCATTGGCATATAATAATCGGGGGGTTATCTATCGCGCTCAGGGTGATTTAAACAAAGCACGAGCGGATTTTGATCAAGCTACAAAGCTAAATCCGGCACTTCATTTTCCATTCTATAATCGTGGATTGATATTCATAGATCAGCAAGATTTTGAGTCAGCCAGAAGAGAATTTACAAGGGCTATTTTGCGAAAGCCTGATTATTTCTATGCGCCTCTTAAACGCGGATTTAGTCACTCTCGTCTTCGAGCGTTTGATGCGGCTATCTCAGACTATAATTATGTATTGACGCTAGACGCGAATAATTCGAACGCCTATAACCTTCGTGGCTTTGCTCGTTTTCGTAAGAATGATTTCCAGGGGGCTTTCGCCGACTTTGAACGCTCAATTGCCCTTAACCCTTCAGAAGTTGCATGGTACTGCAACCGCGCAGAAGCCTATTCCGAACTCAAACGTTATGCCGAAGCATTGACTGATTTCCAAAAAGCATACAGCCTAAAACCCGAAAAGTTTCCACTTGCTGGCCTCGCCATCACCCATAATCTTCTCGGCAACAAGGATGAAGCCTACCGCTATTGGCAAGAACTCCTCAAACTTGAACCGCACTGCAATGATTTAGACTGGCTGCAAAAGGAACTCAATTGGACTGACACGCTTTTCGAAGAAGTCCGCAAACTCGTCGCTGAATAATCGGAGATTAACCAATGGATTTCTTCCGCAAGTTATTCCCACCACCTCAAACACCTAACGATCAAATCAAGTTAGGCAATCAAAAGCTAGAGGCCGGTGATTTAGCAAGTGCCATTGAATGTTTCAATACGGCGATCCGGCTTAACCCGCGTCATGCCCCCGCATACTATTCTAGAGGGATTGTCTATACGCGAAAAAAAGACCTCGCGAGTGCATTAATGGATTTTGATCAGGCTATTCGACTTACTCCTAATTGGTTTTTGCCTTATGTGATGCGGGCAGGTATACACGAGGCTAGAGGCAATTTATCAAAAGCAATTACTGATTATACCTATGCCATCTCATTGAATCCCCTTTCGTCTGATCTCTTCTTTTTTAGGGCGATTGTTCACGTTAAGTCAAAGGATTTCAATCAGTCCTTACTCGATTTGAATGAAGCAATTCGCCTGAGTCCGGATAAGCCTCAATACTATCTCGAACGATCAATGGTACTAGATCGGAATAATCAGCTGGAAAATGCGATTGCAGACCTTAGCCAGACGATCAAACTGCAAGAGGATAATGTACCAGCCTATATAAACCGTGCGAACCTGTACCTAAAGTTGAATAAACTCGACGAGACAATTCAAGACGCTTCACACGCTATAACGCTCAATCCAATGGACGGCACACCATATTTGAATCGAGGGGCTGCTTATCAACGACAAGACAAGCTAGACGAGGCCTTAGCAGATTTTAATCGTGCATTGGAATTGCTTCCTAATAATGCTCGTGTTCTGAATGCGAGAGGCGCAGTACAAGGCCAATTGAGTGAATATACAAGTGCCTTAAATGACCTAAACATTGCGATACAGCTTGATTCCAAATTAGCGGCAGCCTATGTCAATCGTGGTTCTGTGTGGTTACGACAAGAAAAATACGATTTGGCATTGGCTGACTACAATAAGGCCGCCGAATTAGGGTCAAACAGTGCTGAATTTTATACCAACCGGGGTTTTGTTAATTTCAGACTGGAGCGGTACGGCGATGCTCTAACTGACTGTAACAAGGCTATCGAACTAAATTCTCAACTAGGCCGCGCTTATGGCAATCGAGCTATGGCCTTGATGGGAAAAACGGATTATGAATCGGCGCTTACTGATTGGAACAAGGCAGTTGAACTAGAACCGAATTATGCCGATGCCTATGCGAATTGTGGTGTCATTTATACACGCCTTGAAAAATATGATGAAGCGATTCAGAGTCTAAATGAAGCCCTTCGACTTAATCCAACTTTTGCCGATGCCTATTTGAGACGAGGCATAGCATACCAGCGATTGGAAAGATATGACGAAGCCCTTTCGGATTATGCTCGCACCATAGAATTAAATCCTAAGTCGCCCTACGGTAACTATAATCGAGGGCTGGTTTATTTTAGGCAGCGGGATTTTACAAAGGCAGTCACTGAATTTGCGAAGGCCAGCGAGATCAAACCAGATCATTGGGACGCAATCGCATATGAAGGACTTTCCTATGCACGACAGAGAGATTTTGATGCTGCGATCAATATTTACAATCAGATTATCGAGAAAAATCCCGAATACCCATCGGCCTATAGTTATCGCGGCTATTCTCGATTCCGTAAAGGTGATACAGAGGACGCATTAGGAGATTTTGAGCGCTCAATAATTCTCAAGCCCACAAGTCAAGTAATGTATGCGAATCGCGCCGAAGTCTATTTCGAACTCAAGCGTTATTCCGAAGCATTAGCAGATTTTCAGAAAGCACTCGAACTCAAATCCAACCACAAATTTGCACTCGCTGGCCTCGCCGTGACCCACTACGCACTCGGCAACAAGAATGAAGCCAATCGCTTCTGGCAAGAACTCCTCAAACTTGATGCCCGTTATGGCGATATGGACTGGCTGCAAAAAGAACTCAACTGGGCAGATGCCCTCGTCGAGCAAGCCCACAAACTCGTCGCTGAATTACCTTCAAGTGAATGAATAAATGTAGGGCTGAGGCGTGCCTCAGCCGCCGTATGTCTAGCACAGTACTTTGGCGCAAAAATCACAATCATGGAGCGTTGGTAAACAGTTGGCACTCCGTTTGTGAAAACATACCGAAAATCGGCTCAAAACAGATTTCTACGTTTTATCAGGTCACGTCCTCAAGCCGTTTATGTTCGTCTTAATCGCTGTTTCTCGGCTAAAAATCACCTCACCATCACAAAAACTGTAATATTTTTCTTAATGTTGCCTGTTATCACCTGTTTATCAGGCTCATCTTGTATTTTTCCGCCTCTTTCTTTGTGACTTTGTGGTTAAACCGCATTTGCTTTTGCATTGCTCTCCCTTTTCTTTGCCTTTTAATCTTGTAACTTGTAACTTCTTTCGCATTGACAACAATAAATGGATAGTCCCATCTCGCCAACCCTGCTAAGCTAATGACTGTCAAATGATAAGCTGAAACGAGGGTAAAAACGGATGAAACCAACCCCCATTATGGATGATGAAGCCTGCTATCAAGCCGTCCTTAACCGTGATCGTACTCAGGACGGCAAATTCGTAACTGCCGTCCACACCACCGGCATTTACTGCCGCCCATCTTGCCCTGCACGTACACCCAAACGTGAAAATGTCTCGTTTTATTACACCCCTGCCGAAGCTGAAGCCTCTGGTTTTCGTGCCTGTAAACGCTGTAGCCCCAACACGCAAGCCTTCGAAGCTGATCTCGCCGAACAAATCTGCCGCTATGTTGATGCTCACCTCGACCAACGCCTATCCCTCGATGAACTCGGCACTGTCGTCGTCATCAGCCCGCAGCACCTCCAACGCATGTTCAAACGCACTTTGGGCATTTCCCCCCGTGAATATATTGCTGCCCGCCGCCTTGACCACCTCAAAACTCGCTTGAAAGCAGGTGATACTGTGACTGAAGCTTTATACGATGCTGGCTTTAGTTCCAGCAGCCGCCTCTACGAAAACGCCCCCGAAAAGTTAGGCATGACTCCCGCCGATTACAAAAGTGGTGCCCAAGGATTAGCCATTCGCTACACCATCGCTCCCAGTTCATTCGGCTATGTCCTAGCCGCCGCCACCAATCGTGGTATCTGTGCCGTCATGCTCGATGACGAACCCGAATCCATGATCGAACGACTCCACGACGAATTTCACGGCGCACACATCCAAGCCGACGCTGATAGTTTACGCGAACCTCTAGCCGCTGTCCTCGCATACATCGAAGGCCAACAGCCGCACATCGAACTCCCCTTGGATATTCGCGGAACCGCCTTTCAGCAGCGTGTCTGGCAAGCGCTGCAAGCCATCCCCTACGGTGAAACCCGTAGCTACAGTCAGGTTGCCGAAGCAATGGGTCAGCCCGAAGCCACACGGGCCGTTGCCAGCGCCATCGCCAACAATCACATCGCAGTTGTTATCCCCTGCCACCGCGTCATCCGCCAAGATGGATCAATGGGTGGTTACAAATGGGGTCTAGCTCGCAAACAAGCCCTGCTCCAACGGGAACACGAACACAATTAATCAACAGTCTGTATGATGTAGGGTCGAGGCGTGCCTCGACCGCTTAGGTTTCCATAGGATTAGGCCACCTAGCCGTGTCCCTCGGAAATGAACCTCACTATACTAGGGAAAACACCGTTCCTTTTCCCTTTATTTTTTTGGAGCAAACCATGACATCACAAGCCGAAAAAGCGGCTCTATTCTTGCAAATGCACCGCAAAGGATCATCACTCCTTCTGCCCAACGCATGGGACATTTCAAGCGCAAAAATATTCGAACAAGCTGGCTTTCCAGCAATTGCCACCACCAGTGCAGGTATCGCCTTCGCCAACGGTTATCCTGATGGTCAGCAAATTTCCCGCGAGGAAATGTTGACCCAAATCAAGCGTATCGTCGCTGCCGTAACCGTACCCGTAAACGCCGACATTGAAGCCGGTTATGGCCCAACACCGGAAGACGTAGCCGCCACCATCAACGGTGTAGTGGACGCAGGCGCAGCCGGAGTCAATCTCGAAGATAACAACGGCATGCCCAATGCCTTGTATGGCATCGAAGCTCAGGAAACTCGCATCAAAGCCGCCCGACAAACCGCCGGAACATCGTTGGTCATCAACGCCCGGATTGATACTTTTCTGCATCAAGTCGGCCCAGCCGCCAACCGCCTCGAAGAAAGCCTTGTTCGTGCCAAAGCCTATATTGATGCCGGTGCAGATAGCATCTTCGTCCCCGGCGTGGTCGATAAAGAAACGGTTGAAGCGCTTGTCGCTGGCATTAATGCCCCGTTGAATATCATGGCTGGCCCCGGCGCACCCTCCGCACCGGAACTCTTTGGCATGGGTGTCATCCGTGTGAGCGTCGGTGTAGCCGCCATGCTGGCAACAATGGGCTTAGTACGCGACATCGCCAACGAACTTCGCGGTGAAGGCACGTACAAAGAAATTGCCCGTCATCCTTATGGCTTCGGCGAAGCATCCGGCCTGTTCGCCAGCAAAATCGGCTAACAGTCAACGCAAATAAACGTGTATGCTGTAGGGTCGAGGCGTGCCTCGACCGACTAAATATTATCGGGACCTAATGCATTTTGTAGGGACGCAACGTGCTGCGTCCATCTAAATTTCTCTTCAACTAACCTCGCACTAAGTCCACTTTCTTCTTTCTAGAGCATCTCTCAATTGACCCTTAATACACCATTGCTGACCAAGTAAGTCCACCGCGCAAGAATCGGATAGACTCAACATGTCGTTTGCCCTTACACTGTCAATAATAGGAGGGCATAATGCTGAATTCACGTAAAGAGCGTTTTGATGTCGATTTGGCGAACCGGTTAGCGCGGTTCATCCAAGAGTCACCTGCCGAGTCGCCTACATTGGACGAAATGAGCGCGGCGTTTAACGTCAGCCCCTTTCATCTTCAGCGCACTTTTAAACGTGTCGTTGGCATTACGCCGCGTCAGTATGCGGATTACAGCCGTCTGAAAGACCTCAAGTGCCGTTTGCGTGAAGGCGAAAACGTCACCAACGCCATGTACAATGCCGGTTATGGTTCAAGCAGCCGTTTGTACGAACATGCGCCGGAAACAATGGGTATGACACCTGCGACTTACAGCAAAGGTGGCGAAGGTATGTTCATCCACTATGCCATCGTGGATTGTCATATGGGACGCATCTTAGTCGGCATGACCGAACGGGGCATATGTGCCGTACATATTGGCAAAAACGATGCCGAACTTGAATCGATTCTAAAACGTGAGTATCCGGCAGCCGTCATTGAAGAAGGTGCTCATGAAGCCTGTGAATGGGTGCGGGCATTGCTGGAAGTAATCAAAGGTGCAAGGCCACATACTGATCTACCGTTGGATGTTCAGGGTACAGCCTTCCAATGGAAAGTTTGGACAGCTTTACTGGAAATTCCTTACGGTGAAACCAGAACCTACGGCGAAATTGCTTCGATGATCGGGCATCCAAAAGCGGCACGAGCAGTTGCCGAAGCGGTCAATGCCAACCATACTGCGGTCATTATTCCTTGCCATCGAGCCGAGTGCAAAGATGGTAAACCAACCAAATACTACAGTGAGCGTTCGGTGCGTAACAAGAAGGTCTTGCTGGAGTACGAACACCAACAAACAGGCCAAGATTAGGCACCGTTATCACCTAGTTCCATCCGTATTCAATATCCCATTTTTAATTCACTTCCTAGAGGAAGTCGGCGTAATTCATACGCCATGCGTAAACGAAGGAGTCGCATCATGTCTCAACAACATCCAATGATCTTATATGTAGGCAGCAGTGACCAAGGTACACAGTTATTGAAGGCTGTTGAACCGTTGGGTTGGTGGGTTTACCAACCACAAAATGACACTGAAGCCTTGGGGATGTACGTCAGCTATTTGCCAGATGTGGTGCTGATGGATGCTGAAACGATGACGGAAATTGCTGAAGAGGTTTATTTCCATCTGGCTTCAGTGCAAGTTGAGCCTATGATTGTGGTCGGTGGTGACGAGGTGTGGAGTGACCGTGTGACACATCATTTGCCAACTAATGCCAGCATCAACGAGATTATCGGCTGTATTGCCGAAACGACTGATGCCGATTGGCAGCCAACTTTAGGCTAAAACCGGATAATCTAAATGCAAAAGGTGACTGATGAGGTCACCTTTTTTATTGCCAAAATCAACCGTCAACTTCGGGAGTGGCTTCAACCGGATCAGGTTTGGGTTGAAGCACATCACGGGTGCATGACCAGTACTTATACATGCCACCAACATAAACCTTATAGTCATATTCACGGTTGGGGTCAGGCATGACTTCGATGCCATCATCAGTGACCTTGAGAATCTTGGCAATTTTGCCGAGAGGACTGCCTTTTGTAGCACCGGTGTAGTCAATAATGTGGTCATATTGGCGGTATTGAACACCATCTTCATCCACAAGGAAGGTCTTGAAACCTTCGAGTTCGAGGCGGTCAGCAGCGACTTGTTCGAGGTTCGGCATACCACTGGCATTGACGACAGCAATCGTAGGGCGTTGCGGTTTGATCTGGCTGGCGTTGGGTGGCAGAACAACTTGCTGCATGAGTGCGGTGATGGCTTCACGTTGAGGGACGAGGACAGCTTGGCCTTTGGGTGAATAGGCATTGACGACTTCATGCTGCTGGCGAAATGTGAAATAACGAATGTCACTGGTGTCGATGTTGAGAGCCAGAGGCAGCATACCGGCAACATCAGCCAAGGTCATGTTGGTGATGACGTTTTGGGAGAGGACATTCCATGTTTGCGGCAGGCTTTGGAGCATATTACTGGCACGAATTTTGCGCCAGATGGCACGGAGCATATCCTGTTGACGACGACCACGATCTAAATCACTGCTGGTTTTGCGGCTGCGAACATACCACAGGGCGAGTTCGGAGTCCATGTGTTGCAGGCCAATGTCCATGGTGTAGATTTCGTAGTTATCAGCGACCTGTTTATCCAGTTCGGGGGACTTCAATTTCCAGTCACGGATGACACAATCAACCGTGATGTTGATACCACCAAGAGCGTCGATGATGTCACCAAAGCCGGTGTAATTAACACGGACGTAGTAATCAATTTTGAGGCCGAGATTATACAAAACAGCATCGGTGAGCGTTTTAAAACCACCACCTTCTACACGGTTTTCTTCACCATAGAAGTAAGCGGTGTTAATCTTTTGCATCTTAAAACGGTCGAGGTAAACATATAAGTCACGGGGGATAGAGACAGCCGAAACAACACCAGCAGTCCGGTTGATCGAGATGACCATCAACGAGTCGGTGAGGCCGGGGTTGTTGGGGTTGTTGGTAGCTGCACCAATAAGCAGGATGTTGACGATGTCCTGATTACCTTCATCAATCAGCGGCATGGCATCAGGAATAGGTTCAGGCGTGGCATCTTGAGCAGCGAGGCGAGGGACAAAAATGAGTAGGCAGATAAGGACACAACATAAGCGGTACATGGTTAAAAATAAGCTCCAATGGTTGAATTGATCTTAGCTTAACATGCTTCGGCAAAACGGCATTCGGTGGATGACCTACGGCAGGTATACGATAGATCAATGCAAATGCGATTAACCACAGAGACACAGAGAAAAAGAAAGAAAATACAAGTTGAGCCTGATAAACAGGTGATAACAGGCAACATTAAGAAAAATATTACAACTTTTGACGCAGTGGGGTGATTTTTAGCCGAGAAACAGCGATCAAGACGGGCGTAAACGGTTTGAGCAAGTGACCTGAAAAAGCATGAAAAACCACATTGAGCCGATTTTCGGTATGTTTTCGCAAACGGGATGCTAACCAACTTCAAGCGTTCAAAACGGTGATTCATCGTTAAGTTTATTACTCTTTTTGCAACTTTACTCAGTAAACACCTAAGAACTGAAAAAGCATATTTCTAACAAAATACTTTCATTAACAACATGTCAGGCTTATTATATTATTAGTAAAACATGATACAATTAAATACAATCGGCTATATGACCATGTCCTTACTTTTTAATTTTTGAAAATTCTTACCCACTTTTGGAGAAATAATGACTCAAGAGCAACAGAATAATAATGAGGTTATGTTTAAGTCAGCTTTCGAATATGAGCAGGCAAACGCCCTCAATAATTATGGGCAAAATGCTCTCGCAATCTTTGCTCTTTCACTTTACTTAATGGTAGAGGACATAAATGAGTTTGCTGCCAATGCAATTACTGATGATTCCAATGATAAAAAGGCTGATATTTTCTTTATAGATTTGAATGAAAACAGGGCCATAATTGCACAGAATTATTTCTCAACCACTTGGGGGAAATTTAGTGCACCCGGAAATAAAGCTTCTGATTTAAATACCGCAATTGCATGGCTACTTACGGCAAGTGAAGATGATATCCCATCCGGTTTGAAGCCAAAAGCAATTGAACTACGGCGAGCCTTAAAAGCAGGTGATATTAACCAAATTGATATTTTTTATATTCACAATTGCCATGAAAATATGCATGTAAGTGATGAAATGAAGGCAGTCGGTGCCAATGCCCGTATTGCGATAGCCGCAATCGTAGAGCCTTCGGAGCATCAAGTAAATGTAACGTCTATGGAACTAGGAATTAAATATATTGAAGATCTATATTTGGGTCGGCAAAGTGAAATACTGATTGAAGAATGGCTAGAAATTCCTACCCAAGAGTATGTGCAAGAAAACAGTGAAGGTTGGAAGGCAATATTGACTACAGTTCCTGGCAACTGGATTCAAGACCTCTATAACAGATATGAAACTCGCTTATTCAGTGCCAATTACAGAGACTATTTGGGTTCTGCTCAACGAAAGACAAATATAAATAGGCAAATAACTGAAACAGCAACTTCGGAACCTCAGAATTTTTGGGTCTATAACAATGGAATTACAGCCTTAACCAACGAGTTAGATTTAGTATCAAATACACCTATTAGGATTAGAGGTATTTCCATAATTAATGGCGCACAAACTACTGGAGCTTTGAGTGAGGCAGCAAAAAATTCAACGCTAAATGTCAGAGTTTTGATACGCATCGTGGAGTGTTCGCAAAAAGATATGATTCATCATATTATTCAATACAACAATACTCAAAACGACATTAAACCTGCTGATAGAAGAAGTAATGACTATATACAGAAACTTCTACGAGAACAATTTGAAAAATATGGGATTACATATATACATCGGCGTAGTAATGTACGAATTTCACGGAATGATATAACAGCGACATCTATTGCAGCGGCACTTTGCGCATTTCACGGCGATTTACAAACTGCGCATCGCAATGCTCCAGAAATTTTTGTTAATGATACTCTTTATGAAAAAGTTTTTCCCAAAACAATTACGGCTGATCATATATTTCTAGTACGCGCCCTTTCTATCGCGATCGATAAATTGAAAATTGAGCTAAGAGAGAAAGTGTCCAATGCAAATGCAACTAAGCAAGAATCCCTTCAAAATGACGTATTAAAATATGCTGCTTCAAAACCCTTCGTAATTTACCTTATTGGAGAGTTGGCAGAAGAAATTGCAGGAAAACCTGTATCAGATCAGTTTGAATGGAAATCTAAGACAAGCATTATTAACTCAGAAAATCATTCAATGTCTGATGCATGGATTGTTGCTCTCCGTGCTATTTTGCCCCAGATAGCATTGGTTGTTGAACAACAGGGAAAAGACGCATTCTATGAAGTGCCGAGAAGTGCTGAACAATCTAAGAAAGTTGCAAATCACCTAAAAGCACTAATGGCCTCATTAGAATCGGTACTTGGCCCACAATTTGATGATGTAAGACGTCGAACAACTGTATAAGGTCAGCACTGACAAACGCAGCGGAATTACCAGCGATCCTAATACTTACAGCGGTGATGAACGGTATATCGTCAATCTGCAATGCGCGTCACCCGCGTGAGTGTGGAAACCGTCACCATCGTCAATGCGCTGCCAGCGTTGGGATGAACTCCGTGAAGTATTTCCATGCTAAAATGACCTTGAACGCCACTAGGTAATGAGGTTGGCTGAATGATTCCGAATCCACCCACTATGACAATCCCACTGCGAACCGACGAACATGGCACAATCCGCATTGGCAAAACGCGCATCCTGCTGGAATTGGTGATTCATGCTTACTATATGGGCGAGACACCCGAAGGCATTGTCGATAGTTATCCCAGCCTGACCACGTCGGATGTGTACGCTGTCATCGGTTATTATCTCGCCAATCGGGATGAAATCGACGCTTATGTGCGCCAACGCGACGAACGTGCGGATCAGATTATGCTTGAAATGGAAACGAATCTAACGCCGGAAGCGCATGCTTTACGAACGCGTCTACGTGCTTATCAAGACCAGCAAAAAACCGCCAAATGATCCGTTTTCTCCTTGATGAGAACTTCAACGGTAAGGTTGTTCGGGGTTTACGCGCTCGAAAGCCCGATGTCGATATGATCCGCATACAAGACACCGAACTCTCCGGTGCGGATGATCCAACGGTGCTGGAATGGGCGGCTGACCCATGACCTCGATACCATGACAAACGATGCTAATCAGCGGATTGCTCAGGGCTTACCGATGGCTGGAGTCATTTTCATTCGTGACACGCTCCCCGTTGCCAAAGTTATTGATGATTTACTCGCCATTTTAGGTGCAAGCGATGCCAGCGAGTGGGCGAATCGGACGGATTTCCTGCCACTCTAATGAAGTCACGCTCACACCTTTCCCGCCTCTACCTGAGGGAGAAGGGCTGATTCTGAGGTCGTCTGAAGACGGATTGTCGGCCTAGAAGGTCGCTGACGATGCCGCTTTCGCTATCGGGTGAGCCGACATACTGGCGAAGCTGCGCCATCATGACGCTGTTCGCCGGATCAGCTTGCAAGGCTGCTTCCAGTTCATCTTTGCTGAAGCTGTAACCTTTGCTGCTGGCGAAATCCACCACAGCGCTCAAGCTGTTGGGTGAAGCAATCGTCAACTGTGCCTGAAGATAGGAGTCGTTTTCTATGGCGGTGATAAATGCCTGAAGGGTATCGGTAACCATTGTCATTTCCTCTCGTTGAACAGGTGTCCATCGGAAAAACAAAGGACGACCTCAGTCTACACCCCCACGCTCGGCAAGGTCAATGGATTTCCGGTTCCCCGAATCAAAAGGAGCGTCTGTGCGCCCCTTCTCCAATGTGTCCTATCAGTTGCCGGGACGTGTCAGCGTGGTGGAAATCCAACCTTCCCCACCTTCGAAGCGCACCTTGAGCCATGTCCCATCAACACTGCGGTCGATGACCTCCAAGCGTGAGCCGTTCGCCAACTTGATGACGATTTTGTAATCTGTCCCCGGCCCCGAACGAATGTTAACGATGCCAGCACTGGTCGCTACAAGGCGAATTTCATTTCCAGTTTGGATGCTCGGTTGGTTTTGCGTCGGGATTTGAATCGTCTGCTGTGACTGGCACTCCGGCTGGCTCATCAACCATGTGTCGGCTGCTTGGATCACAGGGTCGCTATCCGTGCCGAAGACGCTGTAATCAGTCTGAACCACTTCATCCGGTTGGATGTTCTTGGGTAAAGGCTTACCATCCGGCGTAATCCCCAAGGCGCTCACCACATCCATCACCGAGCCGTCGAACAGGCGGATAATGTTCAATCCATCACTCAGATATCCGCCCGTCGCTTCCCCGAAAATGCGGGTCGCGGCGTTGGTGCGGCTCTTGAAAATATAGGCGGTCATCTCACCCATACTGGCGGTGTGCGGGCTGGTCAATACGGCTACCGGTGGCGCGGATTCCTGCACCGCGTAAGGTCGGTTGACGATAAAGGTATTGGCAATCGCCGGAAAACCGTTGTTTTGATAATCGTACCACTGCACGCTGCCCATAATATTCTTCAGACCGAACCAGCGTCCATTTCCGCGCAAGGGAGCCAGCGCCATACTCATAATGAGCGCTTGCCCGCCGGGGTTGCGCCGCACATCCACAATCCAACCGCATGTGTTGGCCTTGTCCAATTTGCGGATAAGTTGTTGGGCATCATTGGGGTACGTCAGATCACCATCATTGACACCTGCGCTGTAAGTTTCAATATAGCTCACCTGATCCGAGAGTCTGCGCCCATTAACTGGCAGCGAAGTGCTGTAATAATCTGGCACAAGACGGAAGTTGAGCGTGCTGGATTTGCCCGGTCGCGACACTTCAAGCCTGATAGTCTTGTAGCCATCGGGTTCAGGCGCATCAACCGCATCAATGCCATTGATCGTTTCAATTCGATCACCAACCGTTAATCCCTGTTGGTCAGCCGGTGAATCAGGATATATCAACGTCACCGTTCGGTAAGTGTTACCCGCAAGCTTCTCACTTTCGAAGCCGTAACCGCCCCGTGAATTCAAGTCATCCGGTGAGAAAATCTGTGCAGGGTGAGCGCTCACCTTGTTGAGGATCGCGAAAACGTTCTTCAATGCGGTTCGCGCATCATCTAATGAACTAAATTGATCAACCGAGGACATGGCTGTTTGGTAAAGCGTGTTCCAATCCACCGCATCAGGATAAACAAAGTTGGATCGGATGGTGCGTAGTGCTTCATCCAAGTAAGCTACGGCGGATACACTGTCTTCAAAGGTGATGCTTTCGGTGAGTGTCAGCAGCTCATCAGCAGGTGCGATTACCAGCACATAATCATAACGTCTACCACCGGAGGTCGTCCGCTGGTTATCAGCAATAATGCTGGTGTAGGTTTCGTGGCTGCGGTTGGTATACAGGCAAATCGAGTGTTTGCCACCATTCACAATTTCGTAGTTATAACCGGGTGAATCGGTTGACAGGTTATTGCACGCTGCATCCAATTCAACGCGGTGAATACGCCGGTTCGGCAGAGCGTGAAAGAAAATAGTTGACTCGCCGTTGCTATAGCTGAGTGCGCTGGAAGGTTCGAGTTCGTAGCCTTTAGGCAGTTGGAAGCTAATCCCAAGGGAGTGGTTAAAACGTGTTTCCCATTGGATGTCCGCAGCTTGGGTTTGCGTCAGCCCGACGGCAATGGTCATCAATGTAAACATGACGATAAAGCTGCTGCGCCATTTATTCAGATGGATCATTCCATGCAATCTCCACTAAACGCTTAACTTCCTTGTGTGGTGTAATGAGAAACAACGCGTTAAAAACTGTCCATTCGCTTATTGTATGACGAACTTTAGAACAAAAAAATGAGAATGGTGTGAAGTCCTTAATGGTGGTTCGATACTCGCCTGCGAGGTAGCTATTTTCAACCGGACGAATTCCTAGCCCATGTCGTAAGAAAATAAAACCAAGTGCATCTAATTGATACGAAATATCAACTAGGGGGTGACTTATGTTTGATACCATTATTGTTGGGGGCAGTACAGCGGGCTTGAGCGCGGCGATTTATCTCGGTCGTTTTCGGCGCAAGGTCTTGATTATTGACTCGCAAAAACCTGCGAATCGTTTTTCTCATGCATCTCACAGCTTTTTCACACGGGATGGTATATCACCTGCCGAGCTGGTAGCGATTGGCAAAGAGCAATTACGCCCTTATGAAACGGTCACACTCCAGTCAGGCGAAGTCACAGGTGTTGTGCCTGATGGTCAGCGGTTTGCCATCACATTGGCGGATGGCAGCCAATATTCAGCACGTAAAATCTTGCTGGCATCCGGTCTAAAAGATACATTGCCAGCAATCGAGGGGTTAGAGCCATTCTGGGGAAGAAGTGCTTTTCACTGTCCCTACTGTGATGGATGGGAACAACGCGATCAACCCGTCGCGATTATTAACACCGGCGAGAAAGCACTGCACATCGCCAAACTGCTGCGCGTGCTGACGTCTGATCTGGTCATTTGCTCAAATGGGGATGCAGAATTAGACCCCGATCAACGGGCATTCTTAGCCAAACACAACATTCGCCTCATTGAAACATCGATTGAGCGCGTCGAAGGCCATGACACACAAGTTGAACAAATCGTGTTTGCAGATGGTTCGACCTTAGCCCGTAAAGCAATATTTATCGCCCCGACTGTCACACAGCACTCCGATTTTGCGACCCAATTGGGCTGCGAAGTCAACCAGAACGGCATCGTCAAAATTGACCCCCAAGGACGAACCAATGTTGCTGGGGTTTATGCCGCAGGTGACATCGCTTATCCAGCGCGTCAACTCATCATCGCCGCTTCACAGGGAGCTTTAGCCGGAATTGGCATCAATGTTGATCTGATTGACGAAGATTTCGGCGAGTAATTTTCATTCGTCTATTTCGTAGTGGTTTGCCGCTAGTAAACTACGACGAAACATCATTGTATTTTTTGCCGCACTAGGCTTATCGCAGAGGTAAGAGTGATTCTATTGATGTGTTCGATTGACGAAAGTGTATGGTATTATCTGGCGTGAAGCTCGTTGGATGATAAGTAATGGTCACCAAAACAATTGACATTGGGAAAATGAAAGCATTCAAAGAATATTTGCTCTCGGTATTGGAACAGGATACCGAGATTATTCTTACGGAAGGCGATACCCCATTAGCAAAGTTAACGCAAGTCGAAAAGCCGCCACAGGCAACCAGTCAGCGGGTCGCAGGTTTGCATCCGGGGCATTGGATGAGCGACGATTTTGATGACCTGCTGCCTGACGAATTTTGGTTGGGCAATGATTCATGAAGCTTTCGATACTCACACTTTTCTCTGGTGGGATACTGATAAAAAGCCGGGAAGACTGTCACCTAAAGTATTTGAAATCCTCTCTGATTCATCCAATACACCGATTGTTAGTTTGGCAACCGTTTGGGAAATTCAAATCAAAGTGCAATTGGGAAAACTAACATTGGCGGCTCCACTGGGAGAAATTTTGACGCAGCAGCAGGCAAATGGGATCGAATTATTCCCCTTCAACGTAATGCACATTTTGGCCTTAGACACGTTACCGCATCATCATCGCGATCCGTTTGATCGTATATTGATTGCTCAGGCCAAAGTCGAGAGTATAACCCTCCTCAGCAAAGACCCCGTTTTCGCTCAATATTCAATACCTGTACTTTGGTAATCGGTTAATAAAGTTTTACTTGTAATGGAATCAGTAAATTGCTGTGTAGGGGTTTGCCGCTGGCAAACCCTTATCGACCGAATCCCTCCCTCATAACCTCTCAAAATCTCTCAACATTTTTCTGCGTAGATCAATCGTAGGTCGCCACGCAGAGGAAAAATAAATCCCTAATTGTATGATGTTCTATAGATGCCAGTGCTATCCCCAAGTTATTGGGGGCTAGGGCATCGGCGGGAACCGCTTAAGATGAGAATACGTCTATTCATCTTATTGACGTTTATAGCACGAGGGGATTTATATGGAACGACGATCATTTGCTGTCATAACGGTTGGTACGGGTTTGCTGATGGGGCTGCTCGGCAATATTCTTTTTTTTAACCACAATCTGGGTCTTTCATTTCCGTTTTACATTCTATTGGCGGTCGCGCTGGTGCTGCTTTTATCACGCCCTGCCGGACAGGTCGTTCATCGCGGTAACCTGTGGCCGCTGCTGCCGCTGGCATTCTTCGCCGTGATGGTCGCCATCCGCGCCGACGGACTGATTATGATCTTGAACATCATGGCGGTACTGACATTGGGGGCAATCGGCCTCTATTATTTGCCGCTGAATCGCCCTTTAGATACCGAACCGCTGACTGCCTATCCCAAAGCGCTGATCGAAGCAGGCTTCATGATTCCCATGTGGGCAATCGGTGAAGGGGCAGAATCGTGGTTTTGGCTGCGGGAGAAACGGCAGCAGCGTGGTGGTGTGCTGGCATCCGTGGTGCGAGGCGGGATATTCGCCCTGCCTATTATTCTAGTATTTGCCATCCTGCTGGGTTCGGCAGATACGGTTTTCGCCAATTACGTCAGCCAAGCTTTAGAGGGTGTCTGGCGGGCGCTGGGCATCGAATCTCTTGGTGACACCACCGCGCGTTTAGTGGTAACAGGTTGTTTTGTCGTAGCGATGACCGGTTCGCTGGGCTTCGCCTTGGTGCGCCGTCCGACTGCCGAACCTGTCACTGCCCCTAACCCACCGGTTGAGGGCGAAGAAGCTGAAGAAGGTGAATCGGTTCTGATTGACCATAAACCTAAATCCAAGCCGGGTTTTAAGCTTGGCATGGTCGAAAGCGGCATCATCATGGGCAGTGTGGTGGCGCTGTTCGCAGCCTTCGTCAGCATTCAATTCGCTTATTTCTTCGGCGGTGAGCGTACCGTGCAAGTGGCAGGCATCAGCTTCGCCCAATATGCACGGCGCGGCTTCTTTGAACTGGTCGCTGTATCGGTACTGACACTCGGCTTATCCTTGATTCTCGATCACGTCAGTGTGCGCCAGAGCAAACGTGAAAATAATGTCTTCCGTGTACTGGCACTGATGATTGTTGGTCTGACGACGATTATGTTGGTGTCGGCTTCCCAGCGCATGTGGCTGTATGAAGAAGCGTTTGGCTTCACCCAACTACGGGTTTATACCCACATATTCATGCTGTGGCTGGGTGTACTATTTGGTGTTTATGTGCTGGCGGTTTTCCGGCTGCGAATGAATATCTTCTCCTTGGGTCTGGTGCTGGCAGTTATCGGATATATGGGCACACTCAACCTGATGGATGTGGATCGTTATATGGCGGATCGCAATATCGCCCGATTTCACGAAAGCCAAGACCTCGACATCGGCTTCCTCAACACGCTCTCTGCGGATGCGGTTCCAGCAATTCTCACGTTGTGGCAGGAACCGCAAACCGACCCAACTGTCAATAAATGGGCAGGTCAATGGCTCGCCAAAAAATTGACGTATCTCGATGCAGAGCGGGCTGATGGACAGCTTTTATCTTCGTTTAATCTGGCACGGCAGACAGCATGGAACCAACTCGATGGGATACGCCGCCAACTACCCGAATATGATCCATCGATATACTGGGGAAATTCATACTCCCAATCGTACACCGAAAGTCGCTCGGATTACCAATCGGGTTGGGATACAGTAGCGACTGCCATGCCTAATGGTGAATAGCATATTCAGGGGATCATATGCAAAATATCATCCCCTTTTAATTGTCGCTTCGTGTTAGCTGGCAGCGATCACGCCCCATACCCGTATAATATGGTCGTTGCTCAGGGAAATGAATAATTTACCGTCCGGGCTGAAGACTAACGGCGAGATGAAGGGATCAACAACATCCGTTGCTTGAACTTGCGTTACCAATTTCCCGTTCTTCACATCCCAGAAGTAAAGGTTCCGGTTATTGTCCTCTCTTCCAGCTGAAACCAACAGCGAATTATCAGGGCTTAAAGCCGTCCATCCTAATTTTCGTGTTTTGTCAGCTAGGGTCTGCTTAAATATTGCCTCACCATTGGCAACATTCCATATTTGAAGCACACCGTCGCGATTCCCCGCGTACAAAAGAGTTCCGTCCGGACTAAAGCCAACTAATACGATGCTAGCACCTTCATATTGAAACACCTTTTGATCAAGCCCGGTCGTCAATGTACGGGTTAACAGTCGACCGTCCGCAAATCCATAGGCAGCGAGATCATTAGCAGGATTAATATCCTGATCTGCAATCAGCCCTGAGGCTCGATTGATGAATAGAGTACGCTTTCCGGTGCTTATGCCCCATCCATATTCCACATCACTTAAACAGCCGAGGTTGTTAGCAAGTGTACAGGCAATACTATAGAGAGTTTTTCCATCGCTGGAGAAAGCTGTTTGTGCTCCTCCAACGACATCACTTTCATATGGCAGAAGGATGGGGTCTCTATTACCTGAAATATCCCAGATTGCCGTTCCCGTCTCACCTAATGTAGCCAACAATTCACCGTTCTTTGAATAAGAAAATGCCAATCGTTGAGCTGACCGATACGGGTTGGCGAGCTTTTTATCAACTTGTCTTGTAGCAATATTCCAAAAATCAATATTGTTGCGTCCATTGCCGTACACCAGATACTTGCCATCCGGTGTAAACGCGACAGCCGTATAGACAGGGGTATCAGCAGCTAACTCAATGGTATAAATTTGTGTCAATTTCGCAATATTTTCCGGCGTAATTTTTTCGAGTGGCACAGGGGTTGGGATGGCCTGTTGCAGCATCACCGCGTAGGGAAGTCCATCTCTATACTGTGCAATACCTAACACGAGTACACTGCCCAGCACCAGCAATAGTACTGCTGCCACGAGACTATTGAACCAATACATTGAGGTCGAACGCGGACGAGCGAAATTATCAAGTGATTTGGATAGTAACATCGTAATTTTCTCCTCATAGGGATTGTCAGATGACTGCGTGAATTGGATATGCTGTTCGATCCCATTTCGAGCGGTTGGCAGGCTATTCATAACGTCAGCCACTTTTTGGCTCTCAGCGGCATGCAGTGCCTTTTGCCAGATCGCCGCTTCAAAGTTGGGTTTTGTGGTTTGTGGATGCTCTAATAACCACACCGTATGTACAAAAGCGGCTGTTTTGGCATCCAACCCGAGCGGTGGAGGGGCTTCTGGATTACGGTTGAGCGCATCTAGGTAGAGATCAATAAGTTCCACTTCGTTCATGACAGCCCTCTCCGTTCACATTCTGCGCGCAAGCGGGTGATGATTCGGTGAAGTTCTACCCGTACCGCACCAGCGCTTTTCCCAATAACGACCCCGATTTCCTCGGCTGTCAGACCACCTGCCATTTTGAGTTCTAAAAGTTCTTGCTGCTCGTCGGGCAGTTTATCAATCAGTGTCCGCAGCACAGCGCCTAGTTCTGCTGTAATTAAATGGTCAATGGGTTCAACCCATTCCTCATCCACCAGATCAAGTTCGGCGCGCTCGAATGACACCTGCGGATGGCGGCTGCGATAGTGGTTAGCGATTTGATTATGGGCGATGCGGAACAGCCATGCCGCTACTGAACCGCCTCGATACCCATCAATACTGGTCATAGCTAGTGTAAAAATTGAACTGGTCAGGTCCTCGGCTGACTCATTGCTGTCAACACGGCGTAGGCAGTAGTGATAAATACGCGTGAAGTACCGTTCGTAAAGCGGCATAAATCGGCTCAGATCAGCTTTCGCTGCCTCCATGATGCGAAGGTCATCTGCTTGTAGATCAGTATCAGTGTCCTGCACAATCATCACTTGCCCACCTAACCTTAGCCCTGAGAGAGTTTCTGCCATCTCTGATTATTAAGACACGGTAAGTAATGAAGTGTTACAATCTTTTTTCTTCCCAATCGCGCAACTCCCCATAAGGAAGAGGGTTATTACTGCTGATGAACATATTTAAACGCAAACCCAAACAACCCGACCTAACCAAGTTGGATGATCCTGAATTGGTTTTGCTGGCGAAAGATGACCAGCAGGCCTTCGGTGTTCTCTACGAACGTTACATCGAGAAGATTTACAAATACATCTACTACCGCACCGGCAACCATCAGGATGCGGAAGACCTCACGGCGGCAGTTTTCCACCGTGCCATGGCGCACATCGAAAACTATACCGAGCGGGGTGTCCCCTTTCAGGCGTGGTTGTACCGCATCGCCCACAATCTGGTTGCCAATTGGCATCGAGATCGTGGTCGGCGCAAGATTATCCCGTTGGAAGAGTTTATCGGGCCGGACTTACACTTCGACTCGCCCGACTCCGCCACCGAGGACAAAGAAGAACGGGCGGCGCTATTGGCGGCTATCGCGCGGCTGCCTGAAGAACGTCAGCAGTTGCTTTACCTGAAGTTTGTCTCCAACCTATCGAATGCTGAGGTGGGCGACATTCTGGAACGAACCGAAGGGGCGATCAAATCGCTTTACCACCGCACACTTTTAGCGCTGCGGGATGACATTGAAATGCAGCACACCCGCGTCGGCGCACCGGGTCGCGCACCCGTCTCGAATTCTGATAAACGAACAGAAGGCAACTGAACCGATGACGAATCACAACGAACTGGAAAATCTACTCTCTGCCGTAACCGATGCGCTCTTGGCTGACGAACGCACCAATTTAGACCAAATCGTCAACCGCTATGCCGTTCCCAAGAATGAAGTCGAGGGACTTGTCGGGCTTGTCCGCAAGCTGCACATGACACTCGTGGGCGTACAACCCTCACGCCGTTTTGTGAACCGCCTCCGTAATGATCTGGTTGGCAGCCATCAACAGAATATCGTCAATCGCGTCCGTTATCTGCCGCCGCGTGTACAGATCGCCGCCGGTATTGCGCTGGTCGCTGGCTTTATGCTCCTCAGCCGTCGTCGTCTCATTGATGATGCACGCCGCGACTCACAAGAAATACCAGCCCTCCAACAACAATAAGTTGTGCATTATGCTGCCGTAGGGGCGCATGGTCATGCGCCCCTACTCTACCCCAATCACGCTTATCATTATGCAATTTCCCCTAACTACCGTTACAATAGATTGATCTAGTTATAGACGCTTGCCTAAAAACTGACGCTTGTAGACATTTTATTGCCAATGAGGAGCTTATAAATATGACGATGCCGCGCGCCGAAATTACCGGATGGGGGAAGTACGTCCCGACCAAAATCCTGACTAACGATGATTTGTCAAAAATGGTCGACACCAGCGACGAATGGATAACCGCCCGCACCGGCATCAAAGAGCGCCACATCCGCAGCGAAACCGACACCACCACCAGTATGGCCTGCGCTGCCGCCCGTGACGCGATGGCGGTGGCGGGATTAACACCAGCCGATATTGACCTGATTGTGGTCGCCAACTCCTCACCGGATTATTTATTACCTGCGCCATCCAATTATATTCAGCATGAACTCGGCGCAAAATGTCCGGCATTAACCGTTGCGGCAGGCTGCTCCGGTTTCGTCTATGCATTGGTAACCGCCAGCCAGTTCATCCAGACCGGCGCTTATAAAAATATCGTCGTCATCGGCGTGGAACTGATTTCCTACGCGCTGGATTATACCGACCGTTCGACCTGCATCCTCTTCGGTGACGCGGCGGCAGCGGTAGTCATTCAACCCAGCCAGAGTGACGCAGGTATTCTCAACTTTGAGCTCGGTTCGGATGGCGGCTTAGCACATCACCTGTGGGTTCCCGGTGGCGGCACACGCAATCCGCTGTCACAAAGTGTGGTGGATAAGCGCGAAATGTACATCCGCATGAACGGGCAGGAAGTTTTCAAGTTTGCCACCCGCAAATTCACCGCTTGCATCAAGAACATCACCGCCAGTGCAGGCATGACACCGGCTGACCTCGACCTGATAATTCCGCATCAGGCCAACCTGCGCATCATCGAGTACGCAGCCGGTTTGCTGCAATTACCGATGGATAAATTCTTCGTCAACCTGCATAAATACGGCAACACCTCCGCCGCCTCGATCCCATTGGCATTGGTCGAAGCCATCGAGGAAGGCCGCCTACATTCAGGTGATGTCACGGGCATGGTCGCCTTTGGCAGCGGTTTGTCGTGGGCAGGCGTGGTCATCCGCATGGGTGAGGCCGTCAATAAAATAACTGCCAACGCCGAACTCGAAGCCATAGCAGTTCCCCAATAAATTGTCTTTGTAGAGGCGCAAGGCTTGCGCCCTAATTTTTACCCCTTCGGCATCGGCGATGCCGCGTCACATAAGGGCAGCACATGATATAAATTGCGCTGGTCGCAGGTAAGCGCTGGCACAAAACGGTTGGCGAGAGTCCACTCAATAAGTCCGTTCATATCAGCTTGCCACAAAAAAACCTCGCCGCTCACACTTACACTGACAAATAAATTGCCGTTCCATGCCCCACGCGAAACACTCAAGATATAGGGCAGAATATGTTCGGTGCTGCCGTGCCCTTTGAATTGGTGAATGGGTAGCTCTTGATCTTTATCCCACAACGTGACTTTCATGATTTTGTCAAAACTGATCGTCATAAAGGTTTGACCATTGCTGTTCCATGACACACCCGCTCCATTCGCATCGGTCGCTTTGAACTGGCGAACAGGCAGTTCTTGATCTTTATCCCACAAGAAAATTTCGGTGCCAATCGTCACAAACAATTTGCCATCTTTATTCCACGCGACATCTTGGGCATTTATATAACTAGATATCGGACCGTCATGGAGCATAAACTGGCGAACAGGTTTTTCTTGATCTTTGTCCCATAGAAAAACCTCGTCATTACTACCAGCCGAAACAAATGACTTGCCATCAGGGTTCCATACAACACGATTGACTTGCCACTTAGGGTCATGCCCGACAAATTGACGAACAGGTTTTTCTTGGTCTTTATCCCACAAGAAAATTTCACCTAACGAGCCAGCAGTCAGAAACGTTTTTCCATCAGGATTCCACTCCACATCAAACAAAAACAGGTAAACATTAGCAACTGTGCTGTGCCCGATAAACCGACGGATAGGCTGTTCTTGATTTTTATCCCACAGGATAACTTTCCCTTTTTCGCTGGTGGTGACAAAAAATTTTCCGTCAGGGTTCCATGCTACATGATAACTATGCGCGTAGGATCCAAGTCCCCTAAATTTACGGATAGGCTGCTCTTGATCTTTGTCCCATAAATAAGCCTCCCCAGCAGTACTCAGTGTGACAAAAAATTGACCATCAGGATTCCATGCTGCATCCGCTACGATACTGTCAATGGAATGGCCTCTAAACTGGCGAATAGGCAGCGTTTGATCTTTATCCCACAAGAAAACTTCACCATGATAACCAGTTGTCAAAAACGATTGATTATCCTTGTTCCATGCCACGCTCAAAACCAGTGTATCGTTGGCGGTACTGTGTCCCTCGAAGCGTTTAGGCGGATTCTGAACTATGGTATATAAGAAAACTTCACCCTTTGCACCAGCCGTTAATAGGAGTTGCCCATCGCTGCTCCATTCCACTTTGGATATACCGGCTTGAGGGCCTTTAAATTGCTGAATCGGCTGCTCTTGATTTTTGTCCCATACTATAATTTCACCGAATTCGCTCACGGTCGCAAACAAATTTCCATCCGGATTCCATACGATATCTATGATACGAGTCTTGTCACTGTGCCCCTTAAGCTGCCGGATGGGCTGTATGTCGTCTTTATTCCACAGAAAGACCTCTCCAAAATCCCCGCCCGTTACGAATGTTCGCCCATCACTGCTCCATGCCACACGATGTACGCTGGTATATTCTTGTGGCTTATGTCCTTTTAACTGCCGCAGGGGTTGTTCATTATCTTTATCCCACAAATAAACGGTTCCACGTCCGCCGACCGTCACAAACAATGCATCAGCACCATTCCACGCCACATCTGTCGCGCCATATTCAAGATTCATGAATTGGCGAATCGGCTGTTCTTGATCTTTGTCCCACAAGAAGATTCCACCACCTTCATCAACGGTGACAAATGTTTTGCCGTCTTTCCTCCACGCCACCTTATTGACGCTGTTTTTCTCATCCTCTTTGAATTGGCGTAAGGGCTGCTCTTGATCTTTATCCCACAAGAAGATTCCACCACCTTCATCAACGGTGACAAATGTTTCACCATCCTTGTTCCATGCCACATCATTTACAGTAACCAGCCAAACTCCCATATACTTGCGGATAGGTAACTCTTGATCTTTATCCCTCAAGAAAATACCACCATCAGAGCCCGCCGTAACAAAAGTTTTGCCATCGCTGTTCCACGCCATTCCTGTGACCTGTTTAATAGGATTCCGTGTTTTAAATTGGCGGAGCGGCTGGTCTTGATCTTTATCCCATAAGAAAATTTCGCCGCCTGAGTCAGTCGTCACAAAAGTTTTGCCATCGTTGTTCCACGCCATTCCTGTGACATTATTAGCCGGATTGAGTCCTTTGAATTTGCGGATGGTTCCCGGTGCATAGGCTAAATCCGCCAACAAGTCTTGTGAGGCAATCGATGGGTTTGGGATACGGTTGGCTTCTATCGCTAACGCGAGTGCAGTCAAGGGGTCACCAGCCGTAGCGCGTTCTTTGGCGTTGGCTGCCCACGTGAAGCTTTGCGCTTCACTGGCGAGGCGTTCATTCGTGGCTTGTGCGGCAATAGCGGTGCTCAGCTTGTCATTAGCCAGTGTAGATTGAGCAGCTAATATGGCATTGGCATTGACCTGTGCAGCAACCGTAGCATCAAGTCGATTTTGATCGAGTGTGGCTTGGGCAAACTGTGTTGCATTTGCACCTGTCGCTTGCAGGGCGATAGCGGTTGAAAGATTGTTGTTAAGCGTATTTTGTTCGCCGTTTTGCAAGGTAAGTAAAACAATTACGACGATGGCGAATAATGCAACTACCACAACAATCCCGAGACGAATGCGGTTAAAACGTTGTCCGTCAGTTGTCATGTTCACCCCTAAAAATCTATACGATTTTATATAATTTAATAATGGTCTAGCAAATAGCTATCCCCTAATTGAAACCATACGGCAAGTTGTATGGATGTGCTGAATAAATAATCGTTGTTTGTATTCTAGTGGGAACGAAAACATGCTACAAGCAGCTAGGCTCATTCGCACATCAAGCGGAGGGGATTAGTTTATGAAATTGCTTACGCAGGTTTGAAAACTCGAACCGAATCGCGTTGACAAATATCGAACTTTAGTTCTAAAATGAAGTTATGAATTTCTTTATCTTCTCTGTGTCTCTGTGGTTAAAAATACATTGGTTATGGGGATTGGCAATCTTGGCGGCGGACATTCACCCCGCAAATTACAGCGGTCTTAGCCGGGAAACCCGCCGAAATGACATACATTTTCTGGCGATCTTGGCAAAATATCTCAAAAAGTCGCCAAATCCGCCATTAAACTTATGACTATTTAGTAGTTCGGGTCGAGCCAGTCGCGCAAGCCTTCACTGAGCAGGTTACAGGCCATAATGACGCACAAAATCGCGATACCGGGGAAGGTCGCCAACCACCAATTATAAAACTTGGTACGCCCCAGCGCGATCATCGCACCCCATTCCGGTGCGGGCGGAGTCACACCCAAACCGAGGAAGCTCAACGCCGACACCAACAGGATGATACTGCCCACATCCAACGCCGCCTTGATAATCAACGGTGTCCACGCGTTCGGCAGGATATAACGCAGTAAAATCGAAGGTTCGCGCATCCCCAACGACCGCGCCGCCACTACATATTCATTCGACCGGATGACGATCACCTGTGACCGCATCAACCGTGCGTATTCAGGCCATAACACGATACAGGCCGCCACAATCGCATTGTTCAAGCTGGGTCCGAGGAACGCCGAAATCGCCAGCGCCAGCACCACCGAGGGAAAGGCCAGTGTTACATCAGCCATCCGCATAATCGCCTCGTCGATGAAACCACCGACGAAGCCCGCGATTGCACCTAACAATGATCCCATCACGAGGGAGACCAGCACCACAAAAAACGAAGCCGGTAACGAAATCCGTGCCCCATGTACCACCCGGCTAAAAATATCGCGTCCGAGTTCGTCTGTCCCGAAGATATGAGCTTCGGTCGGGGCTTTCAAACGCTGCGCCAAATTCTGTGCCAGTGGATCAACCGGCGCGATCTGGTCACCAAAAACGATCACCAAGCCGAAAAAAATCAGCACGATCAATCCCACCCAAAAGCTGGGATACTTACGGATGTGCTTCCACAAACGAGCGCTCGTGCTGCTTTTAGCCTTAGCCACAGGCACAGGCGCTGCGGTCAATGTAACACTACTCATGGCGCACCCGCGGGTCAAGAATCCCGTACATAATATCGACCACCAGATTAATCAGCACGTAAATCGCCGCAATCAGAAGTGTCCCGCCTTGAATCGCCGGATAATCCAAATTAACCGCCGCCTTCACTAAATATTGTCCCAGTCCCGGCCAATCGAAAACCGTCTCGGTCATCACTGCGCCGCTGAGCAAACCCGCGAAGGCCAACCCTAAAATTGTCACCAACGGGATCAACACATTACGTAGTGCATGGTTGATAATCACATTGCGTTCGCTCAAGCCTTTGCCGCGTGCCGTGCGAACATAATCCCGCCGCATCTCCTCGATAATCGCTGCCCGTGTCACCCGCACCACCAGCGCCAGTGTGAACCCACCGAGGATCAATGTTGGAAGCATCAAATGATGCAGTGCGCTACCAAGTGCCACCCAATTGCCGCTCAACACTGAATCAACCGTGAGCAACCCCGTCACCCGCGTGGGATCAGTCATGCGTGGATCGAGTCGCCCCGGCCCCGGTGCGATACCCAGATTGAAGTAAAAAATCGTCAGGAAAATGAGTCCAGTCCAAAACGGAGGGAGCGAGGCGTTCAACAGGGATACAAACCACACGATGCGGTCAAACATGCTGCGAAACTTCACACCCGCAATAATCCCCAGTGGAATCCCTAGTACAATCGCGAATATCAGTGAACTAATCGCCAGTTCGATAGTCGCAGGCAGGAACGTCACCAGATCAGTTACCACCGCGCGTTTGGTCAGAAAGGAATTACCAAAATCACCCCGCGCCATATTCCCAACATAACTGATGTACTGCTCCCATACTGGACGATCTAATCCCCACTTGGCTTTAGCCGCCGCCACAATTTCCGGTTTATCCAGCGCCCGTTCACCGACGATCATCACCAACGGGTCAACCTGAACCAGATTGTAGATCAGGAACAGCACCAACGAGATGCCCAGCATCATCGGAATGGTTAACAACAATCGCTGGAGAATATAACGCCCAAGCATGAAAGTCCTTCAAAAAACACCAGAGGGGTATTTATGCCCTCCGGATTACACTTCTCTTGTAGGGGCGCACGGCTGTGCGCCCTGTATTATTCCCCCCTCGTTTACGGGGGAGGGCTAGGGAGGGGGTACTGAATTACGACTTGCTGATTTCGTAGAAGTCCATGAAGTAAACCGGATGGAACACAAAGCCTTCGACGTTCGAGCGCATCGCATACAAACGCTGCGGTTGGAGCAACGGTATAAATACCGCTTCGTCGAGGTGCGCCTGTTGATATTGGGCGTAAATCTCAGCACGCTTAGCCGGATCGGTCTCAGCCGCGCCCTGCGTCGCCAGATCAGCAATGGCCTTCGAGTCCAGCAGGATACGCTTACTTGGGCCGCTGTCCGGGAACGAGAAATAATCTGACCACATCGTCGCATCCAGATAATCCGGTGTCCATGTGGCAAACAAGAATGGCAGTTCCTGAGCGCGGTATGAGGTCAAGAAATCCGTATTCGGAGTCTGCTTGATCGTGACCTTGATACCCACCTCTGCCAGATCCGATTGAATCTTGGCAGCCAGCGTTTCATTGGGGATACCACCTGAAGAACTGGTCGAAGTCGCGAGGGTCAATTCAAAACCATCGGGATAACCGGCGTCTGCCAGCAGTTTCTTGGCCGCATCAACATTATGTTCATAACGCTTGGTCGGGTCTGAACCAATGATACCAATTGGCAGCATAGCGGCAGGACGGTCGCCATAGCCCAACAGCAAACCATTGATAATGCCATCGTAGTCAATCGACTGTGCAATGGCTTGGCGAACCTTAGCATCCTTCAGTGGCAAATTGAATTTGTCGCTGGGTGAAATCGCGAGATAGGTCAGGTTCAAAGTTTGCCCATTGGCGATCTTCAGATCAGCATTGGCCTTAACCTGATCAGTCAAATCTTTGTCGACATCTTCATAGACATCAACATCACCTTTTTCCAAAAGTTGCAGTTTGCTGGTCGCATCCGTGCCATGATCCAACTTCACACCCGCCAATTTAGCAGGCCCACGCCAGTAACCGTCATTGCGAACCAGTGTAACTTCGGTCAACGCCGACCAACCAGTAAGGACGAATGGTCCTGATCCAGCCGAGTTCTGGCTCAACCAGTCATTAGCCGTATCAGTGGTATCCGCATCGGCGGCGTCAGTTGCGCCGTGTTCCTTGGCCAATTTGCTATCCAACACGCTCAAAGCGGGCGCGGTAACAATCGTCGCGAAAGCCGGAGTCTTCACCGATAAAGTGACCTTAACCGTCAGGTCATCAACAGCTTCCACACTGGCAACTTGATCAACATAAAACGCAGGATTACCCTTAATATTCTTAAGGCGTGTCCACGAGAAAACCACATCAGCAGCGGTCAGCGGATTGCCCGATGCAAACTTCACATCCTTGTGCAGGCTGAAGGTGTAGACCAACCCGTCATCCGAAACGGTATAGCTGTCCGCCAAGCCGGGGACAATTTTATTCAGATCGTCCGCACGGATTTCGAGCAGTGTGTCATAAGTGGCATGTTGAACCATCAAGTTGGTGGTTTCATAAGAACGTGCCGGATCAAGCGTGATGATGTCATCAATATTCATGGTGACAATCAGCGTATTGTCCTGTGCAAGTGCCGCGCCCATGCTCATTAGCATCACACCAATAAGCATTACCGAAAAAAGAATCAAACGTCGTTTCATATACTTGCCCCTTTAATTGCAAAAATGGGTAGGCAAGATAATGTAAGTCAAATGCGGCTCACTGTCAAATACTTCGTAACAATTGGACTGGCAGTCAAATATTGACTCTCAACTTGCTTTTGTAGCACTGACTTACTGTATTTTTGATCACACAATTTCTAAAGTTGTCTTTTTTATGAACCTGTTTTAAGGTGAATAAGACATAAATGGTATGAAAGATAATTTGCTTTGAGACGACCTAAACCCGTTCATGTTATCATCTTCGTTGTGTGCTTTGTGCTAGGAATCGCGAATGCGATGAATTCCCGTAACACTGCCTCTACAACGACTGTCACGACACCTCAAACAACGCGGGTTATCATTCCTACTATTCCGCCCCAAGGCTGGGCACGGTTTGAAGGCAAAGGGGTAGCTATGCAATTACCGGATACATTTATAGGTGGGAATATCCAAAATTATTCTGACCAAATGCTAGAGTCTGCAAAGAAACAACTACCTGAAGCTGTTTCAATCTTAGAAGATGCTTTGCAACATCCAGAGAAATTTGCATTTCTGGCCTTTGATAGAGCTTCCGTGAACAAATTTGCAACGAATATCAATGTTGTTAAAGGACGATTCTCGGAAGAACAGTATCCATTAGCAGATATACAAAAAGAATTGATCAAACAATTTCCAGCTAATTTTAAATTTTTAACGAGTGATATTGTCAAAATAAACGATATTGAAGTAATTCGATCCGTATTGATTATTCAAATGCAAACAGTCACCGCTAAAGAATTGCAATACATTCGTATGGATGAAAACAATGATGCATGGATTACTGCTTATACTACGAACACAGTTGAGTTTGAGCATCGTCTACCAACCTTTGAGCAAAGTTATCAATCGTTTGAGCTGCTTCCCCAATAGAAATAAAAAGCCCCCTCGCGCGGAGGGGGCTATTAACTAGATATTGCGGGGCAGTCAGATTTCACGGTCATATCGTTCTTGGAGGCTTTCACCCCAACCGGTTAATTGGCGACCGAGTCCCGCCAGTGCGTCGTAATAAAATGGCGCTTGATCATCCACCTCAGTCTCAAGCCGCGCTTGCTCTATCAATTCACGTTCTTCCGGGTTCGGAATAAACTCCGACCGTCCCGGCTTCGACGTATACTTCACATATCCTAAATATCCAAACATAACACACTTCCCTATACACAGGTTTTGTAACCTGCTATAATTGATTTGATGGTTATGTTACCATAGATTCAAGTAACCCGTCAAGTGACTTTTGGCAGTTAGGATATAGGACAAAAGGTGGATACTCAACATATTGAAGCATTCGGGCCATTAAAGGAACGGCTTTGTCTGGACTTCGTCAACACCTCGGATCAGCATCCTTCCAAGCCCACCGCCGAATTTTTGATCAGCTATGCCCGACTCGTTGAATGGAGCGTTTTCTCCAAATCCATCAGCCATGAACAGGCTGAAACGCTGCTTTCCCTCGCCCACCAGCATCCCGATAAAGCTGATGAAGCCCTCCAATTTGCTATCACCGTGCGTGAAGCGCTGTTCCGTGTACTCGATGCAGCCGCAGAAAATCGCCAACCGGATGCCGCCGACATGCAAGCCTTCAACAACATATTAGCGCAGGCAATGAGTCACCTGCACATGACTCACACGTCAGCCAATTTCAGTTGGACATGTGCGCTGGATGAAAACGACCTTGAAACGATGATTTGGCCTGTGGTCTGGTCAGCAGCCGAACTCATGACCTCTCACGATCTCCATTATCTGCGCGAGTGCGCCTCCCAAGAGTGTGAATGGCTGTTTTTGGACACCTCCAAAAATCACAGCCGCCGCTGGTGCAGCATGACATCCTGTGGCAACCGCTCCAAAGCCCGCACCCACTATCAACGCGCCCGCAAACCTACATAGATTCCCGTGTTCCCAAAATGACAACCCAAAGGTGATGAATTCCATATCGAATCCATCACCTTTTTCGTTTCAAACCCCCTTCACACTACGCCATACTGATAAATGAGATAATACTTTCGCTCACAAACACTCTATAAAGGATGTTCGAATGACACCTCATGTGATTCAGAATACCTACGAGCCGCTGGGCAAACGTGAGCTAGAAATCCTCTCCCTCATGGCACAAAATCTTTCTGACCGCGTCATTGCTGAACGTTTGGTGGTCGCCTACACCACCGTCAAATGGCATAACCGCCAAATATTCAACAAGCTCGGCGTAAACAATCGTCACGAGGCTATCGAAGCAGCCAAAGCCCTCAACCTTCTTGCTGCACAGGAACCGCTCGTGATGCCCCGCCACAATCTGCCCTCACAGATAACGCCCTTTGTCGGGCGGGAAACCGAGGTACACAATCTCGTCCATATGCTGCGAGATCAAGAGCCACGTTTGGTAACACTGCTTGCACCGGGCGGCATGGGTAAAACGCGCCTTGGATTGGCAGTCGCCGAAAAATTATTGAGCGCATTCCCTGATGGTGTAACCTTTGTTGCGCTCGCCCCACTGAAATCGTCGGCAGACATCGTCTCAATCATTGCCAGTCAGGCCGGTTACCAATTCGAGCGCAATAACCACACGCCGACCCAACAGCTTCTCGACTACTTCAGTAGAAAGAAAGCCCTGCTGGTACTGGACAACTTCGAACATCTACTGGACGCTGCATCCTTTGTGGTTGACCTGCTGCAAAGCGCTCCGGAGCTTCGGATTCTGGTCACGTCACGGGAAAAGCTGAGCTTGAGTGGGGAAACCGTCTACACACTGGATGGCCTCGATTATCCGTCACTGCTCGATGAAGATATTCTGAACTACAGCGCCATTCAGCTCTTTCTTCAATGTGCTTATCGTGCCCGCCCTGATTTCAACCTGGACAACAAACTCGCTGACATCATCCAAATCTGTAAACTCGTAAGTGGACTCCCCCTCGCCATTGAACTCGCTGCGGCTTGGGTTGAAGTCTTATCCCCAGCAGAAATTGCCACTGAAATTGCGGCCAGTCTCGATTTCCTCAGTTCGACATTACGGGATCTGCCAGAACGCCAGCGTAGTGTGCGTGCCGTCTTTGAATCGACATGGAAGCGCCTCACAGACCAAGAACGTACTGCCTTTATGAAACTATCGGTTTTTCGCGGGGGTTGCACACGGCGTGCGGCTCAATCCGTCGCCAATGTCGGTCTGCAAACCCTCACCACGCTGGCCGATAAAGCCTTGGTGAGCTGGTCAGCCGCTACTGAACGCTATGTCATCCATGAACTGCTTCGCCAGTATGCTGCGGATGCGCTTGAGCAGACGGGTGAAGCAAATACCGTCCGCACGGCTCACAGCAACTATTATGGTGCAGCGATGGCTGAACGCGAACCATACCTGAAAGGTGGAAACCAGCTCGAAGCCCTGACAGATATTGCCGCCGACTTGGACAACGTCACGTCAGGATTATTCTGGGCATTGCAGCAAAGCCATGATGCGGTTAGTCTGCAATATATTAAATCACTTGCCCTTTTCTATCACATCCGCAGTCGTTATCAAGAAGCCGCCGATGTATTGAGTGAATGCCTATCCATTCTCAAACACCGTTCGCAGACTGTTGATCCCTTACTCTTAGGCTGGACTTTGGCGTGGCACGGTCATCATCAGAATTTGCTATCACACCACGAAGTCGGTCTGCCTGCTATTGAACGCGGCCGTACCATCGCCCTTGAACAGCATGACCGTTCATTGGAAGCCTTTTGCCTGCACCGTTATGGCTTTGCCAAGCTAGATCAATCTGTCATACAGGCAACTGAAGATGCGCTGGCAATCAGCCGGGATGACAATGATCACTATATGGTGGCTTACTGCCTCAACACACTGGCAGTCACGATCTACCTAACCACCCGAAATACCGACGAATACGTGCGGATGACCACCGAGGCCAGCCTGATCCGCCGTGAAATTGGCGATTTCTTTGGCTTGGGTGTGTCCCTCAACAACCTCGCAGATTATCATCAGCGTGTCGGCAATTGGGATGAGGCCGAGCGTTGTATTTTGGAGTGCCTCCAACTTCACCGCAAAAATCGCAATACGTTTGGTGTTGGAATGGGCTTGCGTAATCGAATTGCACAGTTGTTATTCCGGCATGATCTGGAAAGTGCTGAAAACCATATTCGTGAAGGTTTAACCTTGGCGCGTGAAGCGGGTCACCGCAACAACGCAGTGGCTTTTCTGTATCAAGCCAGCCTGTTGAATCTTATACAGGGACATTATGGCGAAGCGCGTGCCTTTGCTGAAGAGTCGCTTGGAGAAGGCTTACGATTGGTCACTGATGATCAATTTGAAGCACTATATCCGCGTATCGCACTCGGGTGCGCATTATGCGGCCTGCGCGAATATGACACCGCTATTCCACATCTAATTGCAGGGCTTCCACATGCCGAAAATGCCCCCGCTGAAAATATATCGCAGCGTTACATGCTGACGGGCATTGCTCACTATTATGCTTACAGCGAAGAACCGGAACGGGCGCTTGAGTTGATCTCAACCACTATTCATGATCCCCTTTCTCCTAAATGGTGGGCAAGAGAGGAACCCTTGACCGTCCGTTTGCTAGTGGAATTGAAATCTGCACTGTCACCGCAAGATTATGAGAATGCTTGGCAGCGCGGAAAACAAATGAACTTTGATGCAACATTTAGAGACCTAATCGCCCACGGTCTTAAATAAAAGAGCGGCATAGTGGGTGTCACACTCTGCCGCCGCTTATGGCTGTAATGGATGGTCATATAAGTTTATAGGGGTTCCGGCATAACCGCCCCGGATGTGATGCTGTCTTCAACGGTCTGGACAAAATCAACTGTCACAGTGTTCGCTTCGTCACCCATCAACTCTAGATAATGGTGGTAACTTTCGAGCGCGGCCTCCGGTTGTCCGGCTTTCAACTGGGCATCCCCCCGATACCAGTAGATGCAGCGGAACACATTCATGCGGGTAAACACGACTTCCGGTATCCCCTCAATCGCCTGATTGTAGTAATCCACAGCGCGGTCGTACTCACCTGTTACATAATAATAGTACCCCAGCCGGAAAGCGACCATTTGGTCATAAAACGCATCACCTTCGCCGGGATCTGATTTATCATCACTCGCGTTGATGGTTCGCGGTACCAACAGCAGGAAAAGAACAAAAACGGCTACCAGCAGCATCGTAACCAGCAGTCTGTGCCCCATATAGAACTTGCGCATTGAAAACGTGGACTGGTTTCCCTGTACCCTGTCGGCCAGATGTTGCTGTTCGGCTTCATGGATTTTCTGCGTCCGATACAACTTGTCTTTGGCATATTGATTTGGGTTGTACATGATATTCTCCCCTAACTGATGTTTTTTCTTTACATCCTTACTCTATGCCGGGAGGCTCCTAGGGTCACCCTACCTACAGGAGAGAAAATAGGAGGGTCAAAGGAGGGATACTAAGAGGGGATTCAATTTTTGATATTGGTAAGTGATGGGATATGCCCACTTGCGGATTTCGAATAAGACTACAAACCAAAAACTAAAGACAGCCGACTTTATATCCTACGTTTACTTTCGGTTAACCCGACAAACTAATCTCAAACCGCCCATCAACCTTGACCGGCTTTCCACTCCCTCAAACCGGTTAGTATCAACCCCGCGAAAAAGTTACAAAATGGTCTTCCAAAATGTAACCCTATCGCCTTGCGTCTATGCTATTCTGACTTTAGCGTACCGTCACTCTGCCCCAGAATCATGATGTCAAAGTTCTCTTTATCTTTCTCTGTGTCTTTGCGGTTGAAAATGCATTTGCCTTTTGCATTTTCGGCGGATTACTCCTCTGCATCCGCTGCAACGACACCCAAATTGCATAGCGGCGGTAACACGGGAGCTATTCACTGCACTTGTGCTATTTCAGCGGCATCAGCCGAGTCACCCGCCGCACAAAAATGTCAATTCAGCGGATTACTCCCTCGCCGCCGACTGCCATTTCAGCGGATAATTTGCACAATTTTCCATAACTGCCACAAATAAAAACGGAGGCATTTCTGCCTCCGTCTTCTCTATATCTCTGTGTCTCTGTGGTTAATTCTTGTCTTAGACCAGCATCCGCATCGGGTTTTCGAGCAGTGTCTTGAAGGCTTGCAGATATTGCGCCCCTTCTGCACCATCGCTTACACGATGATCCACGCTGATCGTCACCTTCATGCGGTTGCCAATACCCAGCGTACCGTCAGCCTTGACTACTGGCACTTTCGTCGCTGTGCCAATCGCCAGAATACCCGCTTCCGGTGGATTGATGATCGCGCTGAAATGTTCGACATTATACGGGCCGAGGTTGCTGACGGTGAATGTCGAACCCGTAATATCTTCCGGCTTGATCTTGCCTTCACGCGCACGGGCGAACATCGCCTTATTCTGTGCCGCCATTGTACTCAGTGTCACCTTGTCCGCGTCCTGTGCCACCACATTAATCAGGCCGCCCTTGGGCAGTGCCACCGCGATACCAATGTTGATCCGCTTGAAATGCACCAACCGATCACCATAATAATGGGTGTTCAGATTGGGAAACTGACGTAAAGTCAGCGCAGTGGCCTTCACCACCATATCGTTGACGCTGATTTTATTCTCTTCGGGCAAGCCTTCGTTGATCTGCTTACGCAGCGCCAACAAGGGTTCAACATCAATTTCATTGGTCACATAGAAATGAGGAATCCACTGCTTGCTCTCAATTGTCACCGCCACAATGCGCTTCCGCATATTGGTCAGGTCGATGTATTCAACATCCGGCCCTTCTGGCAGTTTACGGGCTGCGGGAGCGCTCAAACCTGCGCTAGCCGCTGGAGCAGGTGCAGATGTTGGGGCTGCTGCCGGTGCAGGTGCAGCCGATGGTGTAAAGCCTTCCACATCTTCTTTAACAATCCGTCCACCGGGGCCGCTGCCATGTACCTGTGCCAGATTGACACCTTTTTCCTCGGCAATCTTGCGGGCAATCGGTGAGGCTTTAATCCGACCATCATCATTCGTGCTGGCGGGAAGAGCGCCATTAGTACGCGCCGCTGTGCCTGCTGGTGCGCCCGGAGTCGCTGCCAGAACAGGAGGCTTAGCTGGCGCTCTTCCCTCTTCCTTAGCAATTTCTGACTCAACCACTTTACCCTCAGGGGAACCCACAGTCGCTGGCGCAGTCGCCTCACCACCAATCGACCCAATCGACTGTCCGGTTTTGATTTCGTCACCGGGTTGAACGCTCACAGCGCTTAAAACACCTGACTCAGGCGCTTCAATCTCAACCGTGGCTTTGTCAGCCTCTACTTCAGCGATCACATCACCTTTATTGACGTTTTCGCCAACATTCTTCAACCAATTCAGCAGTGTACCATCCATCGACGCAGTAATTTGACTCGCCATTTTAGAGTACCTCTCTCACGGCTGCGATTACTTTCTCGGTGCTAGGCAGTGCCATCAACTCAATATCATGGGCATAAGGCAGAGGCACATCCATTGCGCTCACCCGCTTAACGGGCGCGTCCATATAGTCAAACATATTTTCCTGAATCTGGGCTGCGATTTCGCTCCCAAAGCTGAAGTGAGGCAGTGATTCTTCAACCACCACACAACGATTGGTTTTCTTAAAGCTCTCGAAAACCGTATCCATATCCAACGGACGTAGCCAGCGCATATCGACGATCTCGCACTCTACACCTTCTTTGGCGAGTTCATCGGCTGCATGCAGTGACCATGTCATGCCACTTCCGTAGGTCACAATCGTGACATGCTTGCCTTCGCGCTTGATGTCAGCCTTGCCAATCGGCAGGATAAAATCTTCGTCGTCCGGTACAGGTCCCGGCTTGGAATATAACGAGATAAACTCGGTGAACAAAACTGGATTATCGTCACGGATCGCAGCCTTCAACATGCCCTTAGCATCGCGGGGAGTCGAAGGGCAGCCCACATACAAACCGGGGAAGTGCGCGAAAATCGGTTCCGGCGTTTGCGAATGAGTTGCGGTCGCTTGGTCGCCCCATCCCGTCGCCGCACGAATGACCAACGGCACTTTGAATTGGCCGTCGAACATATAATGAATTTTCGCCGCGTGGTTGATGATGGCATCCAGCGCTAGAAAAGCGAAGTTGATGGTCATCATCTCCGCCACCGGACGCAAACCCATCATCGCCGCGCCAACGGCTGCACCAGCAATCGCCATCTCGGTAATCGGTGTATCTTTCACACGCTTAGCGCCAAATTCTTCCAGCAAACCTTGGGTGACACGGTGCGTACCGTTCCAAATACCGACTTCTTCACCCATTACAAATACTTTTTCGTCCCGAAGCATTTCCTCGCGGAGCGCCATACGCAGCGCCTCGCGCATTGGTCGATTTCGTTCTGCCATTGGTAATCCCTAGTCTCTTGTAGAGGTTTGCAGATGGCAAACCCGTCCAGTGTTCGTTAAGCTATGCGTAGACGTTGCTGATCAAGTCTTCGTAAGTCGGAGCCGGACTTTCAAGTCCGTACTGTGTCGCCTCGTCAACCTGCGCCGCTGCTGTCTTATAAATCGCGTCCAGTTCGCTCTGAATACCCTTGTACTTGCTCGTGAGCGTTCGTCCCAAAATTTCGATGGGGTCTTTGTTTTCCATCCATTCTTTGAGTTCATCCGCCATCCGCTTGTCATAAGTCTTATCAGATACACCATGTCCTTTGTAGCGATAAGTCATGGACTCGATAAGGACCGGACCAGTCTTACGGGCATAAGCCACTGCTTCGCTGACCACTTTGTTTACCGCTACCACATCCTGACCATCCACACGTCCACCATCCTGCATTCCATAGGCGATGGCACGTTTATGCAGTTCGGGTTGTCCGCTGGAGTCCTCGATACGTGTACCCATGCCAACCAGATTATTCTCAATAATCCAGACGACAGGTAAATGCCAAATCTCACTCATGTTGAGCGCTTCGTGGAAGTAACCGTTATTGGTCGCCGCATCACCAATGAACGACACCACGACATCATCAGTTTCATTATATTGGCAGGCCAAACCGATTCCAGTTGCCAAGGGCAGATGTCCGCCAACGATTGCATAGCCGCCCCAAAAGTTAAGTTCGCGAGAGGCCAAATGCATCGAACCGCCTTTACCACCGCTCGTGCCCGTCTTCTTACCCATCATTTCTGCCATAGCCACTTTGGGATCAACACCCCGTGCGATGGCGATGCCATGATCGCGGTAAGCGGTAATCACATGATCGGTCGGCTTGAGTGCGGACAAAGCGCCCACACCGGTCGCCTCGTGACCACTATAAAGATGCAAATAAACACCCGTGATTTTCTTTTCACGGTAAAGTTCGTCACAGCGGGTTTCAAACAGCCGTATGAGAACCATCTGCCGGTACCATTCCAGCAGGGTTTCCTTCTTTATTGTTGCCATGAAATACCTCGTGAACCACATAGCGGGTAGAATCTACCCGGCTAACACCATAATGCTCATATTGTAGACGAGAAAGTGTGATTCGTGTACCGCCGAAGTGTACCGCAAATGGAAATCTTTACACAAAAATGACTCTAAGAACTTATTAAGAGTATCTAACCGTTTTGCGCCCCGTTTAACCTTTAGGTGTACAATCGCTTTAATCGTCATTAAGAGGGAACAATCAACATGGCTGATGATAAGAAATCCGGCGAGTCAGGTAAATCTTCCGGTGGTCAAACGGCAGGGTCAAAAACAACTTCTGGCGGCACTCCCAAAACCACGGGAAAACCCGGCAGTGAAAAGAAGAAGTAGATTTTTGTTTAATGGGGCGAAAACATACCGAAATAGTTTATGAACCGCCTTTAACCAGTATGATTAGCCCCAACGCCATTATGACAACTCCCAAGACGTAAGCTTGCAAACTAAAGGAATAGTTCAATATAAAGTTTGCGCGTCGTCGCTCGACTGACTCTTGAATACCCACCAACAGCAAAAAACCGATGAACATATCAATCACAATCAACCATTGTAATGTACTGTTCATCCAACCCGCTGCCAGCCCGATAATCAAAACCACGCCCATCAACATGGTCCCTAACCATAGCACTAATAACACAGGCGAAAAATGGAGTTGGAAGTCAGGCTGCCCCGCGTGACCGGCTTGTACCCATTCATGATGAATAATTACCGCATAGCTGGTTACACAAGCCGTTCCCATAATCAAACTGACTGTCACCAATGCTCGGTCAAGTCCGCTTGATAAACTCAACAACAGACTGATAATCATCAATGCGCCACCAACCCGAAATACCCACGCTGCTGTTGACCACGGTCGAATCTGATGCACATTGACTTGCGGCCCCATCCCTACCAAGCCAATAAGCAAAATAGGGATGCCGATGAGGAGGATAAGTGCGCTAATCACCTTATTTAGCCGATGCCTAAAGCATGAGCAATCGGTGGCGCAATCAGGCTGATGATGAGTCCCAAAATAAACAAACTGCCGTAACGACGGTTTAAGGCCATCGCCCAACCCACATACCACAACGGCCAAACGGGCCAGTTATCAGGTTTGCTGGTCGGTTTGGGCTGGCTGTAAATCTTCCATACTGCCGACAAAAGTGGCAGCGCAAGGAACGTCAGCAGTATCCAAGGGCTGGCAACTTGGGCGACGACTAACACCACCACCAGCACATAAAAGGCAATGAAGGTGATCTTATTCAGCACCAGCGCGTTCTGTTCGCCTAGCAACACCGGTACAGACCGCACGCCTACCGGACGGTCATTTTCAATTTTGTCAGTATGCTTACCGATCAACACCGAAGCAACAATCAAGCCATAAGGCAGTGTCATCAACAGCGTATTAAAATCAAGTCTGCCACTAATCGCATAGACTGTGCCGCCAATCATCAACGGCCCCCAGACGACGAGCGCGGTCAGTTCACCCAAAGCATACCGCTTAAGGAACGCCGTGTAACCGAGGCTCAACGCCAAGCCAGCCACCGCGAAGAAGATCACTAATGGGCCGCTGACCGAAGCCAAGTACAACATAATCAATCCGTCAATTAGGGTTAAAGCACCGGAAACTTTGAGTAGCATTCCCGGTGTGGTTAACCCACCCAATACCGGATGCACACTATATTGCGAACGCGGATAATCTTCGGTATCAACACCTTTCCGTACATCCGTCCAGTCATTGACGAGGTTGTTGGTGGCATGGGCGAACACCAATCCAACCACGCACAACAACGCCAAGAAAATCTTATAGAGTGTGTTTTCGATAAACGCACCTTGCGAGGCGGCCAACAACACGCCAATAAACCCCGATGTAAAAGTCATCGAGAACACGCAGGAACGGGAGATTACCAACCAGCGTGTGAACCAATTAGCGTGATGCACATCAGGGCAGTTACAGGTGTTGATCGCCGCAGCCCATTGCTGCACCAGCGGCATCGAGTGGGTCATCGGTTTTGTTGAGGCAGAGTTAGCCATAAATCATCCTTTATCGCGTAATTTTATGTATAACACTTAGACGAACTGAAATGTTTATAGCATACCATCTACCGTCTCAAAATCTCCATAGCCGCATTGCGCCCATTGATCGCCACTACCCCGCCACCCGGATGCGTACAAGCTCCGCATAGATAAACCCCATCCATCGGCGTTTTGTAAGCCAGTCGATTCTGCCACATATACTGCGGTAGGATTTCCCCTTGGAAGATATGTCCGCCCGTTAAGCCCACTTTACGCTCGATGTCCGGTGGCGCGAGCACCTGCATATCAACCACCGCATCCGGTAAATTGCTACAAAAACGCGCAATCGAATTCAGCGCGATTTGTCCGGCTTCAGCTCGGCGGGACTCCCAATCGCCTGTCGCCAATTGATATGGTGCATATTGGGCGAAGACGCTCATGGTTTGCAAGCCATCCGGCACAACACTCCGATCATGCGCCGTTTGGAAGTAAAGCTCCGTCCACATCCGTTCGGGTAGTTCACCGTGCATCATGGCTGTATAACCTGCTTGCCATTCGGATTTGGTCAACGGCGTGTCAATCGTCGCCATATGATGCGGCTGCATCGTACCGGGACGTGCCGTAAAGTTCGGAAGTTCACGCATGAGTACACTCACCTTAAGTGATGCACCCACATGCGGAATTGACTCGACTTGTGCCTGCCAATTCGCGTCCCCTATATTATCGAGCAGGCTCAAAGTGACTCGCGGATCAGCACCCGAAACCACAACAGGAGCATGTATCCGTTCGCCGCCCACCAATTCTACACCTTCACCGGGGATAATTCGGGCGACAGGCACACCCGCCGCGATCACTGCGCCAGCCTCACGCGCAATATCACACAGGATAAACGAGATCATCCCCATGCCGCCGCGCACATAACCCCACATGCCGGGATGCCCACATTGCGAGGAGCAGTAGTGGTAATAATAAATGGAGGCCGTTCCCGCGTCATAAGGGCTGCACCGGCTGCCAATCACCCCCTGCCCGATGTAAGCCATTTGCAAGCGTTCATCGGTCAAGTAATGCTCAACAAACTCGATCATCGACCATTTGAAAAGAAAATTGAGTGCTTCATCATCGCCAGCTAATTTGGCCTCGATTTCGGCGCGACTCGGTGGATTACCCACCCATAAGCCATCATCCGCATCAGCGCGAATAACCGCATTCAATCGGTCGAACACCGCCTTCATCGCTTTGTGACCGTCTACATCTCGCGGCGATAAACGTCGCACTTCATCCTCCCAGTGCTCATCTTCATATAACTGCACACTTGTGCCATCTTCAAACGGAACGAAGATGCCGTTGACCGCAGGCGTAAAATCGTAACCGTGCTTGACCATCTCCAATTCGCGAATCACCAGCGGATGCAGCAAACCGGATACATACGCACAGGGTGACATCTTTACCCCCGGCCACGGTTCCTCCATCGTGTTCGCGCCACCGATGCGGTCACGCGCTTCTAATACCAGCACACGTTTACCCGCACGAGTCAGATATGCCGCACAGGTCAGCGCGTTATGTCCCGCGCCGACGACAATCACATCCCATTGACGAGCAGCAAGCACACTCACTGGTTCCGGTAAACCTATTTGACCAAGGACACTAGCAGCGGAAGTATGATAATTAGGCATCTTGAAATCTCCTTACTACCCGCCGAGTGTAGCCAATAGATGGAGAGTCAGCGACATCAATATCCGACTAAAGACGGATAAAGCAATCCCCCAATCGCCCCTTTGACAACCACCATGAACCTATGCTATAGTCATCATATTGCTCGATTATTTTCAGGAGGCTCGACAACATGGCTGAATTTGGAACCAACATAACCAACCGTCTATTCGCGCCTGCTTGTTCCGCGTAACTGTTATCCCCTTTCTGATAACTCGCTAACAGCCACAGGTAAAACGAATCGACGGCAGCCCACTTCGGGGTGCTTGTTTTTGTTTGCCTGCTGGTGATCCGTCTGATCCACCTCAGTAAGACAAACCGCTTTAGCACCAAAGCATTTTCAGCATGCTGAATTCGCGAATATCCGCGAACAGCTAAAACCAAAACGCTAAATGCTATTTGCTATCTTGAGGGATAACAATCTTGAATCTGAAATATCAAATGGATACAGACGAAGAATATAACGACCTATTTGTAGACCGGCAGGAACGCCGCGTCCGTAAACAAAAGGGTAAACACGCACCCAAAAAATCACAGGCTGAAATCGTACAATCGCTTGCCGAACCCGACGCACTGGAAGGTGAAGGTAAATACGTAACCACTTATCAACCGTCGAAGTACGAAGCCACATGGTTACTGCAATCACTGAGTGACTTCTACCGTCAAGAGTACATCACGGATGTGCTTGCGATGGTACGGGGTGGCAAGGAAGCCAGCGTCTACCGTTGCGCCGCTCGACCGGGTTTGGATGTTGATTTGCTGGCGGCAAAGGTTTATCGCCCGCGCCAATTCCGGCAGCTTCGTAATGACAAAATGTACCGCGAAGGCCGCGCTATTCTGACCGCTGACGGCAAGGAAGCTAAAGAAACCGATCACCGTCTGATGCGTGCCATCGGCAAGAAAAGTGACTTCGGCGTACAGGTCGAACACACTTCATGGTTAATGTACGAGTTCAACACACTCAAAACGTTATATGACGCAGGTGCAGCCGTACCCAGGCCTTATGCGGTTGCGGAAAACGCTATCCTCATGGGTTATGTCGGTGATGAAGAGATGGCCGGGCCAACACTCAGCACGATAGAATTGCAGCGCGATGAAGCACGGCCACTTTTCGCTGAGACCATGCGTAACGTCGAACTGATGCTGGTACACGGCATGATTCACGGTGACCTGTCAGCCTACAATATCCTGTATTGGGAAGGAAAAATCACATTGATTGACTTCCCACAGGTGAGCAGCACTCTGGGTAACAGCCAATCACACTTCATTCTAAAACGCGACATCGAACGCGTCTGCTCCTACTTCGCAGCACAGGGTGTAAAGGCGGCTGAAAACCCCGATGACATCACGCGCCGACTCTGGAAACGACATATCGAGCAGGATGCTGAGTCGCGCGCAGCCGATTTATCACGTTTGGAATACCGGCGTGAAGAAAAAGAGTACGACGATTGAAAGCTTATTTACTTCCGGTAACGGGTTGTAATGGATGCATAGCCATCTTATCGAACAAGTGTCATGCAGGTAGGGGCGCACGCGCGCTCCTATCCGGATTGTGGAGACAAAGACCTTATAAGCTGCGAACCGCTTTTCCACAGCATGTTGATAACGGTTGGGGCATATGGCGAGCCTTGATTTAAGACTCGCCTCGCCCCTTTGTTTCCACTCTGGAGGTTATATCACTTTATAGCTACAAGTTGCTTTACATGTACCAAAGTGGATTAACTCAGGACTTAGTTCTCGCTATCCAAAACGACGGTTCGACCACACCCGCGAATTCAAGACATCCGCCACACTCTGTGGATTGTCACCTGTCAAAATGAGGTCGAAAAGTACATTCGGATATTCCTTCTGAATCACTTTTCGCATGCTTTCCGCCAGATCAGGCGGCGCAATGACGGTCGCGGCCAAACTGCGGTCATAAGGAATATACAGGATAAAATCCCAAACGGTTGTCACAATTGGATGGAAAGTGTTCCAATAAGAACGTCCGGCATCCATAAACCACTGCGGGTCTAATCCCGGCGCGAGGATTATGGCATGGAAAGTCGGTTCACCAATAACCGGCCCCGGCCCTTTGGGTCGCACAGCATTCGTCGGCCATTTGCCACCTTTAGGGATTGGCGCCGTACTTTGCAGCTTGTCGACCGCAGGCAGTTGATTATTGTAATACTCATCTTCTTTCCACATCGCCAATCCAAACATCCATGGCTCTGATTCCGCAGCAATCCAGTTAAACATAGCGACCGTTCCCTCAGCATGAGCCGCACGGTCATACGGTGGAAAGCGCGGATCAGGTTGTTGTGGATCATGCGTCGGCAGCGGATAAATACCACCTTCAGTACCAAATACAGGTAATGGTCCCGCGCCAAACCACTCCTGCAAACGCTGGTTAAAAGCTTTGCCCATCGCCGTTATGCCGTTGGGATCACCATAAGGCGTACTCGGTGTGTTACCAAAAACTGTGCGTCCCGGATCATAACTCTGGGTATAAGGATCATAGGGATATTCGAAGTGCCACCCTCGTTCTAAACCGTTATACGCTCCCGGTGAGCGCGGTACACTCGGTTCACCCGGCTGTTCTTGATACCAGTGGTTGAGCGCATAAGGATGCGTCCCCCACCATAAACCATTGTCGATAATTTTGGCGAAGCGTTCCCGTTGATTATCGCGCATATACACCAGCAGAGCATCCATCCATTGAATGGCACCATTCTCACCACTGGTTTCACCGAGTGAGAAAAAGCCGGGGTAACCGCCTTGGTTCATAATGAACTCGGCAAACATGATCCAGCTTTCACACAGCGGTTTGATGACTTCATTTATATTTTGGGGGTTCACACGGCCCTTCATGCTTTCCGGCCATTCGGGATCAGGGAAGTTTGGCTCGTTAAAGAACTCGAACCACTTCACACCCGCCCCAAGATACTTACCCCACTGATTGTAGTTTGAGTCATTCGGCGGTGATGCCCCCGGCGCACTGCGATAAATCCGCACGACCGGTGTGATGTTCTGTGTCAACATCCACGCACAGTCATCCGCAAATTCTTCCCCACCTGTCACCATTTTGTACCAACCGAGGTGCAAGCTGGTTAAGCGCTCATGGTTAATTGGCTTATAAGCGCCTTCGTTGTGCATCCCACGCGGGTTGCCCGACCATTGATATTCACTGAGTTGCAAAGAGTTGACCTCAACAATAGTTTTAGACGATTATGATGCTGCGCTGATGGGTACAACCCGGACAGGCAGCCCTAACCGCTTCATAAAATCCAGACACACATCCCACGTGAGTGGGAAAGCGGCGGTATCGGCGGCTGCAAGGTATGCCATAATATTACGCAATACAGGTATATCTTCATTGGGCTCAAACCAGCCGTCAATGAAGCTGCTTTCCGCCCAATCCACCAATTCGGCAAGGGTAATTTGTTCATTCAAATAGGACATCAGTTTATCGCGAACGATTTCACGGGTAATCATGGCCTAGTCCTCACTTTGTCTCTTAATGATTTCATGGCCTGTATCTACAGGGAACTTCTGATGACGTTCAACCAGTTCACCTTCATCATTATATATTTCTTGGAGCAGTAAAACTGTTTTCTCATCTTGATCAACAATTTTGATGATGCGTTGTACGCCCCAGATTGCACCTACTCGGTCAAACCAGTAACGCCGTCCGCCATCTGGTAAATCTTCCCAATGGTCAAAACTTTTCTCATTTTGTCGTCTCGTTGCCATTAAATATGCTCTGTTTATCGAAACGAAAGGGCGAACCATCGGCTCGCCCCATCATTATATGCTATATGCAATTGTCGTACTGCTGCGCTTCCTAAACGACAGGGTTATGATCGTCGTCTTCAGCCAGTGCTTCATCAATCTGCTGTTGCAAACGGTCACTGTTCTTATATTTACCGTTGCGGTAGAAATCATCCACCTTATGCTTGCCCATATATTCAGTAGCGAAGTGACGTTTCTTATTGCTCATCAACATGAACCCACCAATAGCGACCAGTACAACCGGCAGTGCCAGATTACCAAAAACGCCACCATGACCAAAAATCATGAGTTCGAAGAAGACCGCACCAACAATGAATCCAATCGCGCCGATACGCATCAGAAGGCTAGAGGCTTTTTGTGTGCCTTCATCACCGGTACGCTGAGACATAAAGCGCAATGCCAGCCCTACGAACAACGGATACAATGTCCATACATATGCCCAGCTTGCCCAATGGCCTGTGATGTTCTGGTAAAACAGGATCAAACCCGTTCCAGTAATCACGGTTCCCGGCACAGCTAATCCAGCGACGTTCTTATCACCAGTATATGCGAAGTACAGAAAGGCCAAACCCGGCACGACCACGAACAACGGCCATAATGTGCCAATCATCCCACCAAAACCGGTCAACTGTCCGAAGAACACCAGCACACCCACTGCAATCAATCCTAGTGCCAGTACCGGACGACCATCATGTTGTTTAGCCATTATCTTTTCCCCATTTCTAATTGCGGACGTATTGATCATTAATACGCACATGCTCAAAAAAGGTTGCACAACAAAAAAACACATTTTTGTAATGTGCTTTTTTGAAGTAAATAGATGCTTAAATGGATTAGGTTACTGATAAATCCATGCCTGCGCAGTGGTCTGAATCTTGTCATCATAGCCACCCGTAATCAGCACACGTCCATCAAGTAAGGTTGTTGCCGTCGAGAAAAAGCGCTCGGTGTCCAAATCTTCCGCAGCCACAGCAAATGCTCCTGTAGCTAGACTATAAATCTCGACATGCTTGCCTGCACCACCAACCACTACATCTCCATCAGCTAGCATGGCAATCGCCGTATCAAACTTGAAGTGCGGATCAATCATCGCGCCTGTGGGCTTAAACAATCCGGTAGCTGGATCATAAATTTCGGTTGTTCGTCGTCTGCCAGCCCAATCGGATTCGTCTGCACCACCCATAATCATCACACGTCCATCTTTCAACTGAATAGCCGCCTGCTTATAACGCTTAACCGTCATCCAATTTGCTGTAGTTGAAAAACGACCCGTTGCAGGATCATAGATTTCCGCGTTCGCCAAAACCTTTCCGGTTATGTCTTTCCCACCAGCGATCAAAACTTTACTATCAGTCAATAAGATTGCCGTGTGCATACTGCGCGGTGTTTTCATCTCACCCGTTAGCGTAAATTCACCTGTCGTTGGATCATAAATCTCAGCGCTTGGGCCTCCTTGCAAACCCATACCTGTAATCAACACCCGACCATCATTAAGCAGCGTTGCTCGAAAACCATCACGCGGTATATGGACTGAACCAGTAGCAGTGAAGCTATTCGTCACGGGATTGTACAATTCTGCGCTCATCATATCGTTACGAAAATCCCCGCCGAGCAGCAAGACTTTACCATCATTAAGTAAGGTCGCGCTGTGGCTGGTACGGGCAACCGTCATATTACCAATGGCACTGAACACATTCGTTTTGGGATCGTAGAGTTCAGCCGACTTCAAAATAATGCCATCGCGTAGGATACCGCCTGTGATCAACACCTTGCCATTGTTGAGCAAAGTCGCTGTATGTGCCGCACGCGCAGTCGTCATTGATGCAGCAGCACTTACATGACCGATAACCGTTAATGGCATCGGCGTCGGTGGAATGGGTGTGCAATTCTGATGCATCCACGTCCCATCAAAGACTTGTGTGAAGGCTTTTTCCTGCTCCTGCGGTGTCCGGTTCGAAAATTGATCCGAGCCAGTACCCGTCAATAAGATATACGGTGTAATCGCTTGATTGTCACTCCATACCGCTATTACATAATGTCCCGCCGACGGAATATTGACCCAAAAAGTCGGATAAACATAAGTCTGAATCCCCATCACATCCGTGTTGCGATACAAAACCGAGTCTCTACCTTTGTCGTCGCTGCGATAGACCATTGCACCCATGCCATCCGGCAGATCAAACGGCAGGGGTACAGTCGGACTCTCGAAGCCAGTGCCAATCAGTGCCATATTCAATTTCACAGCCTCGAAATAGTTGGCACAAACTGGAACCGACGCACTAAATGTCCATTTTTCTACAGGCTTATCAAATTCAAGCGCGAACGCATCCACATCCCCTGCCGGATCAAGCCGTCCCATATGACCCACTAATGCACCGCTGCTCCATACCGGTTCAGGATTATTGATATCACCCCAATCGTGTGCGGGGTCTTCAATATACGGATCAAACTTGGCCTGTACGATGCTACTCAAACCCATGCAGATCACGACCAACGCCATAATTAAACACCACTGTTGTTTCATAATTGTGTACCTCTCTAACCTGTCTAACTACAGGTATTACACCCTTCATGCTTATGGCGTTCCCGCGTCGTGCATGGATTCAGCGATCCGAATCGCTTCCTCTTGCGAGATATCCCCTTCCAGTCGATAAGTGAGTTGAGGGTTTTTCCCTACAACCCAGATCAACACATTCCCATTCACCTTGCGGAAGATTTGCGATGGACCACCGAAGAATCCAACTTGATGCAACCCCGAAAGAAACTGCGCCTGTGTTTTGTTGACCTGTACCGGTCTATATTGACCAGCGTTATCAATAAATTTACTGGCGATCATTTGGGCATCCAGAATATCCAGAGTCAACCAGATATGATCCACTTCACCCGGCACAAGCCAGACCAATGTCACCAGCACACCCGGTTTAAATTGCTGCACATAAACATGATCCGGTTTACCAATATCTGCTGGATACGTTGGCACTTGAATCGGACTTTTAAGCTGTGTGATCGCGTCTTCTAGTGTTGTTTCATTCGGCATATAGAGGGCAGACGCTATGTCGAACCGTAAAGGCTCTATCGCGGTTGCCGTGCGCATGGCAGCGGGTAACAGCGTGGGCGTAGCTGTTGGCTGACCAACAAATATCTGTATCGCACCGATGCGGATAATCTCGACCACAAATGCTCGTGCTTCTGGCACGCTGACGATAACCACCATCAGCCCGATTAGAATGGCAGTCGCCCATTTCAATACACCTACCACGGGTCGGCGCGGTTTCATCAAACGCTGGCTCGTCCGACGCACAATATCCGGCGTGGGTGGATAGGCAAAATCACGCGCAAGTTCACGCACGTTTATTTCCCATGACTCATCCGGTTGTTCCGGTGACTTCTCAAACAGATCATCATTCATCGGCTGTCCTCCGCAGCATCGGAAATTCTTCCCGTGCAACGCCTCGCAGCCGTTCTAAGGCACGCGATAGCCGTGACTTCACCGTACCGGAGGCAATATTCAAGGTTTCAGCCACCTCATGTACCGAATAATCCATAAAATAACGGAGGTAAATGATTTCCTGATCGTCTGCACTCAAACAGCGCACAGCCTTCCATAACAGCTTGGCTTCGGCATGTCGCTCGCTTTCCTGCTCAGGGTCAATCACATCAGGCGGAGTCAACCGTGCCATCCGCGCCAGATGATAAACATAGCGACCAAGCGAACGGCGGCGGTTACGGGCGAGGTTAGCCGTAATGCCCAACAGCCAAGGCCGCAGTGGACGGTTCAAGTCAAAGGTATGCAAATAGCGATATGCTCGAATAAATGCCTCTTGCGCTACATCTTCGGCATCGCCCGCATCACCCAACAGCAAATAAGCCAATCTGAAAATGGCTTCCTGCTGCTCCTGCATAATACTGTCCCACGCCGTCAAGTCGCCTGACCGCGCACGGCTGATCAATTCTGCTTCGCTCAAAATATGCCTATCGAATGGCAAGCGGTTATACAAGTTATACACCGCTGATGGGGAATGCGTTCCAGAAGCCAATCCTGTGAGGAAAATAAAAAACGCCAGATCGACTGACGTTTTGGAAATATAATTTGCACTTTGTAGGGATACGGCACGCCGTGTCCGTTGTTTGCCTAACGGATAAATGACCGCCTCATGCAATACAATCGCGCGAAATCTTAGCTTGAAAGCAAACGGGCGTTGTCACTGTCCCAGAACACGTTCACAATATCACCGTTTGTAAAGTATTTATCGGAGCGCAGGCCGTAATTCTGCACGCGCACAATCACTTCAATCTTGTAATCCGCGCCGATGCCGATACGGTAGCGAGTATCCGTACCGATATAAATGTCCTGCAAAATCTTGCCTGTCACCATATTCACATCGGGGTCTTTAAGAACTGCCGCTTTGTAATTCTCAGCAGTATCGCTGCTGCCATCAGGGAACTTGACCTGCCCTGTTGCTTGGAATAGATTGAGCTTTTCAGGACGAATTGCCACCGCACAGGCGACCGGTGCTGTCAAATCAGGGCTTGGAACCCCGCGTATGGTTGTCTGCTCATCCAGCTTGACCAGAGCATATTGACCCGCCATATCGGTAAATGTGCCGTTGACGAAATTGGTTTCACCAATGAAATCCGCCACAAATTTGGTCGTTGGCGCTTCATAAATTTCTTCGGGTGTACCGACCTGCAACACTTTACCGCGATCCATAACCGCGATCCGGTCAGCCATGGTCATCGCTTCTTCTTGGTCATGCGTCACGAAAATAAAGGTGATGCCCAAATCTTTCTGCATGGCCTTCAGCTCATAGCGCATGGCCTCGCGCAGCTTTAAATCGAGCGCCGACAGCGGCTCGTCCAAAAGCAGCACCTGTGGACGCTTCACGATCGCCCGCGCCAATGCTACACGCTGCTGCTGACCACCCGATAACTGACGTGGACGACGATCCCGAGCCTGTGGCAAACGCACTCGTTCCAGTGCCGCTTCGGCACGCTTCTTGGCCTCAGCGCGGTTCACACCCTCCATCTCCAAACCGAACATGACGTTTTGTAAACCTGTCATGTGTGGGAAGAGCGCATAATCTTGGAATACCGTATTCACAGGGCGATGAAACGGCGGTACGTCTTGCACAGCCTTACCACGAATCAGGATTTGGCCTGATGATGTATCTTCGAAGCCGGCAATCATCCGCAGTGTGGTCGTCTTGCCGCAGCCGCTCGGCCCCAGCAGCGCGAAAAATTCACCGTCATTAATCTTCAACGAAACCTCATCCACGGCTCTCACCATACCACCACCACGCGGTGCGGCAAATTCTTTTACAACGTTGATGAGTTCGACATCATACTCAGCCATAGTCCCATCCCTTTAATCAATACGAAAGACCACCCGCCTAAAACAAATTACGATCGCCATAATAAAATATCAATAATGAATTTAAATTCCCCGGGAAAAATAAATTTAAATGAGAAGGGGCAGGTTTCGTGCAACCTACCCCTTTAGCTCAGGTCTGAAAATTACTGACCGAGCAAGGTCTTTAATTCCGTCCAAGCATCGTTGTACAAACGAGCCGCATCATCACCGACATCGACCACAGTGAACAGTGTCTTGCTCGTTGTTTCGTCAGGGTAAATGATGGTCGAATCCAGATAAGTAGGGTCAATCAACTTTTCATCAATGGCCTTTTGGTTGGGTGTGGCATAAGCCGTATAGTTGCTGATGTCTGCGCCAACCTGTGGGTCGAGGATGTAGTCGATAAATGCTTCAGCCAATTCCTTGTGCGGAGCATCCTTGGGAATTGCCAGATTATCAACCCAACGAATTGCGCCTTCCTTAGGAATGACAAAATCATACTTGCCAGCGCACTTCAGATCAGCGTTATCTTCGCAGTCAGTCATCTTCTGGAAAATGTCACCGCTGTATTCGATGACCATGTCCGCTTCGCCGCTGACCAATTTTTCTTGACCATCGTCTTGGGCAATGCTCCTCACATTACTGCCATGATCAATCAAGTAATCGCGGGCGGCGCCGATGTCATCAGCATTGGTTGTGTTCGGGTCTTTGCCCAGCAGCACCAAAGCAATACCCATCATACTGCGAGGATCTTCAAGCCAAGCCACGTTGCCTTGGAAACTCCACAGATCATCCCAACTGGTCACATCTTTGCCAACGGCTTCTTTATTGTAGCCAATCGCAATCGTACCCCATTGATAAGGAACGGTGTACTTATTACCCTGATCATAGGCCGGGTTTTGTAGCAAAGTCGAAACATTGGCGAAGTTCGGAATCTTGCTCAAGTCGAGTTCTTCCAGCAAGCCTTCACGAACCATTTGCGGAATGTTCACACCAGTCGGGACTACAATGTCATAACCGGGGTTGCCTTGGCGCAGCTTGGCGATCATTTCTTCATTGCTGCCGAAGTTATCTTCGGTGACCTTCACACCACACAGTGTCCCGAAATCAGGACGCGTGTTATCCGCTTCATAGGTCGTCCAGTTGTACCAGTTCAGTACACGGTCACTTTCCGGTAATCCTTGTACCATCGCAACAATATCTGCTGGACAAGTCCAAGTGGTTGTTGCGGCAGTGGCCTCTGCTGTGGCGTCTTGAGCGAAAGCTGGTACTCCCAGCGCCAGCAATCCCAAACAGAGTACAAGCGTCAATTTACGTAACATTTTGCCTCCTAGATACATGCTTTGAAAACGGTCGATTGTGAGGCTAGGCACTGCTTCAAGTGCGGTTCGCCCCACGGCCCTGTATAAACAAGGAAAACCCGACTAACACCATCGATGCCAGAAGCAGGACGGTGGAAATCGCATTAATCTCTGGCGATACAGCTTTACGGAGTAACCCATAAACGAAGATTGGCAGCGTGTTCGTGCCAACGCCGTTGGTAAAGAAAGTAACAATATAATCATCCAATGACAGCGTAAACGCCAGCAATGCACCAGATATAATACCGGGTAAAATCAACGGAAAAGTAACTCGCCAGAAGGTCAACCACTCGTTTGCACCTAAATCGCGGGCCGCTTCTTCATAACGCGGGTTCATATCCGCCAACCGTCCACGAATGGTTATCACTACGAATGACACCGAGAAGACCACATGTCCGATAATGATGGTACCAAAACCCAATGTTGCTCGTTGACCGGTGATGAGTTGGATGGTGTCGAACAGAAATTTAAAAAACACGGCTAATGAAACGGCCTGCGTAATCTCAGGGATCACCACTGGCAGGTAGAGCACCGCGTCCACAATTTTCTTGCCCGGGAAAAAACCACGTTCCAGCGCAATAGAAACCATCGTACCGATAATCGTCGAAATCAGCGTTGATATGACTGCAATAAAGAGGGTATTCCTTAAAGCGGACACCATATCCCCTGTAAATTGGCTGGTGCCGTTGAAAATTTCTGCATACCAATCGAATGTAAAACCGCCCCAAACCGAGACTGTTTTGTTCTTATTAAACGACAGCACCACCAGCACCACAATCGGAGCCCATAGGAAGAAGTAGGAGATGATTGGGTTCAAATAAAACAGGATTTTTCCAAATCGACGCACAAACATGTCACGGCGAATCTGACCATAGTTAAAGTCGATCTCGCTCAATGCCGGTCGAACGGGTGGGGTAATGGTTTGTTCAGTCATCATGCCACCTCCCGGTCACCATAACGGAGATAGATAACAACACCAATCGTAACCAGCAGCATCAACACTGCTGATAACGCTGAACCTCGCGGATAATTAGCACCGCTGCCACGGATGTTTTGCTGAATCAGGTTACTAATCATCAAGCCCTGCGTACCGCCTAGCAGATCGGGTGTCACGAACGCACCAATAGTCGGGATAAACACCAATATAAAACCGGCTACCAACCCCGGTGCAGTCATGGGCAGTACCACTCGAATAAGGGTCTTCCAGTCATTCGCGCCCAAATCATTCGCCGCTTCCACAAACCGGAAGTCGAATTTCTCAACCACTGCGTAAATCGGCAGCACCATAAACGGCAGGTAACTATAAACCAAACCGAGGATAACAGCCTCGCGCGTGTTCAACCATGTCAGTTTGCCGTTAACCAATATTCCTAACCCACCAACCAAATTTAGGATACCGGCCAGCGTACCTTCGGGAGCGATAATCGTTTTTAAGGCGTAAGTACGCACTAAAAAGTTCGTCCAAAAGGGCATAATAATCAGGAACATCGCAAACTGGCGAAAGTATTGGCTCTTGCGAGTAGCGATAAAAAATGAAAGGGGATACCCCATGATTAAACAAATCAACGTCGTAATCAACGAAATCCACACCGAGCGCAAGATAATCGTCGAATAAATGGGTCGGGCTTTCCAAAAATCAAATGCATCAGCATAGTGGTTCAGTGTCAGCGGAAGCTGCCCACCTGCTCCATCGGTTGTCGGGGTCAAAAAGCTAATCGCCAATACAATAAGCACCGGCAGAATAAAGAAGATACCTAACCAGACAACAGCAGGCAGAGACAGGAATATACCTTGTCGACGATCACGGTCTCTCATGTATTGCGAGTTAGTGGATGTAGGTGTCGAAGCAGCCATATTACCCCTTAACACGTAGCGTCAAATGACATGAGGGCAAATAATAAACCTTATGTTGGTTTTGAGCAACAGCAACAGTATGTCGAATTTTGATAGTGAAACCCTGTAAATTATCACCAAAGCAATCGACACCGTAATAATACAGTGATGCATTTTTACCAATCCCCCTTTTTGTAGGGGGTTAATTAGTCGGATTGCTTCACAGGTAACGTATCGCATGACGCAGTTAAGGTCAGGAACTCAGCTTTTAACCACCCCTGTTTACCCCGATATTCACCATACCACCATATCAAATCTTCACTATGTCCATAAAGTGAAATGGTATTGTCAAAAGGAATAGTAGCCTCAACCGATGCATCAGCCTCCGGTTTAGCCCGTAAGTTGACGTTGAACTTGGTCAAAGCCAAACAGGGTGAGTGCAAAGTCACGGTGGGTAACGCTGTACTGGTCACGAAAACATAAAGCGTAGCTGTCGCGGTTCTGGTCGGGCGCGGTGTACGAGTTATGGTCGGAGTCGGCGTAAAAGTCGCTGATGGAATAGGAGTCGCGGTGAAGGTTGCACCCCCCAGCGTCGGCGTTGTCTGGATAGCTGCCACATTAATCGGTGTCACAGTTGCCAGCGCAGGCAGCAAAATTTGCCGCGACGTAATCGGTACTGTGAAAGTCGCAACCATAACCAAAACGCCGATGCCGATGCTAAAAATCCCGCGTGACTGTTTGAGCTTTTGTTCCCGCCGCAGCTCCAACACAGCGATCAACAGGCCAGCAATAACCAGCACCGCACCTGTAATCATTCCCGCACGTAAAGGTAAAGGCGCAGGCACATCACGCATCGAGCCTTCGATCACACCTGCCAACGGCAATAATGCCGATAAAAAGGCCAGCAGCAGTTCCACAAAAGTGATCTTAGTCGAGTGGCGAATCGTTCGGATAACGGCGATGAGTACAAACAACAGCGCGAAAAGCGCACCCGCCAAAACGAGGAGTAAACCCACCATGCGCCTCAAAATGTCTATAATGATGTGGACATTATGCAGCAACCGCTGACGAGTGTCTAGCGCTCGTTACAATTTTCACATTTCAAAACATCATCGCTATCACCAAAACGTTAAGCTCAGAGCCTACTATCAGACGATTTATTTAACATACTTTTACCTCATTCTTAACAATTCGTTCATATTCATTTAGCGAATATTAGCTAATTTTAATTTCGCGTTATAATCACGCGTAGGTTTTGACAGCTTTACGGCGCAGTGCGCTGGTTACATCCGCAAGCTCGATCAAATCCATAACTTGATTTTCTAGGAGAAAACAGAGATGAAGTCTACGAATATGTCTCGCCGTAAGTTCCTCCAATTAGCCTCGCTCGCCAGCGCTGGCATTGCCGTAAGCATTGCAGGTATCCCTGCCTTTGCCCAAGATGCGACTGCAACTCCCGAAGCACCGCTGCCAGCCGCCCCTGCACCCGGCCCGATTGACCTCGAAGCCGCTGGTGGTATGGACAAGCTGATCGAAGCCGCTAAAGCCGAAGGTGAACTCTCCACTATCGCCCTCCCCGATAGCTGGGCAAATTATGTACAAATCAAAAAAGACTTCTTCGCCCAATATGATTTCCTGAAATACAACGACCTGAATCCCGATGGTAGCTCGGCTCAAGAAATTGAAGCTATCAAATCAAACGCTGGTAACAAAGGCCCTCAGAATCCCGATGTCGTTGACGTAGGCTTTAGCTGGGGCAAAAGCTCAATCGAAGCCGGTTTACTGCAACCCTATAAGGTCGCCACATGGGACACCATTCCTGACGCAGCCAAAGACCCCGATGGTTATTGGTACGGTGACTACTACGGCACACTCGTTTTCGAAGTCAATGCCGATGTCGTGACCAATGTTCCTCAAGACTGGTCAGACTTGCTCAAGCCCGAATATAAGGGTCAAATCGCACTCGGTGGTGATCCAACTGCTGCTAATCAGGCCGTTTTCACCGTTTGGGCAGCCGCCCTCGCCAATGGTGGAACACTGGATGACGCCACCGCCGGTCTGGACTTCTTCAAGCAACTGGCCGATGCAGGTAACCTGCTTCCCCTCATCTCCAGCCCTGCAACCATTGCCAAGGGTGAAACCCCCATCACCATTCGTTGGGACTACAACTCACTCGGCAACCGTGATGCCAATGCTGACAGCGTGAAGATTGAAATTGTGTACCCCAAGAGCGGCTCTATCGCTGGTTTGTACATTCAGGCCATCAGCGCCTATTCGCCCCGCCCGAATGCAGCCCGTCTGTGGATGGAATACCTCTACTCGGATGCCGGACAACTCGCATGGTTGGCTGGTTATGCCAAGCCCGTCCGCTACGATGATCTGGTGAAGAACAAGGCCATCCCCGAAGAATTGGCAGCCAAACTGCCAGCGTCGGATGTACCTGTTGCATTCCCGACCGTTGACCAAATCATCAAGGTCGCCGATCAAATTAAGAGCGGCTGGGCAGACAAAGTCGGTCTGGCAATCGCCGCCCCCGCTTCCTAAATATAGGCTTTCACGAATGGTTAGAAAACTCGTCCTACTCCCTCCCTCGTTTACGGGGGAGGGTTGGGGTGGGGGTTTCTTCCTAAAGCGATCAGCAAATCATCAGCTTCACAGGATTTATGCAGGGGGTGCATCGCGCGCCCCCTGTCATTTCAGTAATGAGATGCACATACAAAAGAGAGTCGTTATAATCTGCCACAGAGTTAATCGGCAGTTTCATGGGGGAACGCATGGCGGGACTTACAACGATTGAAGTCAGTAAAGTAGTATCACCGCCTACACTGCGCCGCCGACTCACAGGCTGGTGGTCATGGAATTGGCTCGGATTATTACCGTTCATCATTTTTATTATTGCTTTTCAATTGATGCCTGCCTTGTCCATCGTCGTCAAATCCTTTCAAGACCTCAACGGTCACTTCACACTGGACAATATCAACGCACTCAATACCCCTTTAATTTTAGGTACATACTGGTCATCTATTAAATTGAGTTTGTTTAGCGCTGTCGGTGGCGCGCTCATTGGATTCTTCCTCGCGTGGGCCATCACTCTTGGACATTTACCCGGTTGGGTACGCTCGGCCATCCTGTCATTTTCCGGTGTGGCCTCCAACTTTGGCGGTGTGCCGCTGGCCTTCGCCTTTATCGCCACTATCGGGCAAGTCGGCATCCTCACCGTTGCCCTCAAATCCATTGGTATCTTCCTCTATCCCGACTTCAAACTCTACAGTTTTACCGGTTTAGTCATCGTCTATATTTACTTTCAAGTTCCCTTGATGGTACTCATCATGGCTCCAGCTTTTGAAGGCTTACGCCGCGAGTGGCGCGAAGCCAGCGAAAACTTAGGCGCAACCCGCTTCCAATATTGGCGCTACGTCGCTTTGCCCATTTTGCTTCCCTCGATTGCCGGAACATGTGCGCTGCTTTTCGGTAATGCCTTTGGCGCACAAGCCACTGCTTATGCCTTAATCGGCGGAGGTGGACAATATAGTGTTATCACGCTGCTCGTTGGCAGCCAATTTAGCTCGGACACCTTCAACAATCCCGGCATCGGTAATGCCCTCGCCTTTGGCATGATTGTCGTCATGGTTGTAACCATTTTCATCTATAGCTTCTTCCGTCGTATGGCCGGACGCTGGCTCAAAGTAGGAGGCGAATAATGCCAAAACGAGCTTCCCTTTGGGCGTGGTTCTGGGTCATTTTGACCGCCTTATATTTTATCGTCCCCTTATACGCCACCTTCCAATACTCGCTGCAAGCCAAGCGTGGCATACTGAGTTTCACGGCTTACAACAACGTATTGCAATCACCTGAGTTTGCCAAAAGCTTCGCCTTATCGCTCCAAACAGCGGTAATTACCATTCTGGTCAGTACCCTGCTCATCGTGCCTACAGCTTACTGGGTTCAATTGAAAATCCCACGCGCCCGTTCGTTGATTGAATTCTTTACGCTGCTGCCCTTCGTTATTCCGGCAGTCGTATTGGTTTTCGGCCTCATTCGCGCCTATAACGGCACCGGTCTAACCGACAGCTCCAACGGCATTTACACCATCATGGTTGGCGCATATGTCACCCTGTCATTCCCCTACGTTTATCGCTCAGTCGATAACGGCCTGCAATCCATCAAAGTACGCACATTGACCGAAGCCGCTCAAAGTTTGGGTGCGAACTGGTTCACCATTCTGTTTCAGGTCATTTTCCCCAATGTGTTCGTCTCCATCATCAACGGCGCATTTATCACCTTTGCCATTGTCATGGGTGAATTTACCATCGCCTCACTTTTATCGCAGAAAACCTTCGGCCCTTATCTCTACCAACTGAGTTCATCCAAAGTCTATGAACCATCTGCTTTGAGCATCCTCAGTTTGGGTTTAACGTGGCTGTGTATTGCATTGATTCAATTACTCGGTCGGCGTTCAAGACAAGCTCGCCCCTCTGTTTTCTAAATAAGGATATTGACGTGGCATTTTTGGAACTGACCAACATTCGCAAAGAATTCACCAACTTCACCGCTGTCGAGGGTTTCAACCTGAAAGTTGATAAAGGTGAGTTTGTATCCTTTCTCGGCCCTAGTGGATGTGGCAAAACCACAACCTTACGCATGATTGCGGGCTTCGAGAAACCCAGCGGCGGTCAAATCACGATTGAAGGCAATGACATCACCGGTGTGCCAGCCAATAAACGCAATATTGGCATGGTTTTCCAATCCTATGCCCTCTTCCCTAACCTGAGCGTTGCCAATAACATCGGCTTCGGCCTCAAGGTCAAAGGTGAATCGGCCAGCGTCATCAAACAACGGGTCAGCGAAATGCTTGATCTTATCCGCATGCAAGAGTTCGCCAACCGTTATCCGCATCAACTCTCTGGTGGACAGCAGCAGCGTGTAGCGCTGGGTCGTGCCATCGCTATCCGCCCTCAGGTCTTGTTAATGGACGAACCGCTTTCCGCTTTGGATGCCAAAATTCGCATCTCGCTGCGGCAGGAAATTCGTGCTATTCAACGTCAGTTGGGCATCACCACCATCTATGTCACCCACGATCAAGAAGAAGCCCTCTCCATTTCAGATCGCATCGTCGTCATGAGCAAAGGACGCATGGAACAAGTCGGCTCACCGCTGGACATTTACAATACGCCGGAAACCCGCTTCGTCGCATCCTTTGTTGGCACGCTCAATCTGCTCGACGCCAAAGTGGTCGATCCTCGTGGCGGTCGCATCAAGATTGACGATCAAGAAATTGAAATCGGGCAGCAGTTGCTAGGCGCACAGGTCGGCAAAGGCGTATCCGTCGCCATCCGTCCCGAAGCTATCAGCATCAACGGCAATTCGGGCAGCCTCGGCAATCATCTCAAGGGCGCGGTTGATGATGTGTCCTTCCTCGGTTCAGTTGTGCGCGTGCGTGTCCGTTTAGAAACACAACACGTAAATTTCGACTCTTTCAATAATCCCAACCTCAAGCCGCCGGCCATCGGACAACCGGTTTCGCTCAGCTTTATGCCCGAAGCCTGCATGGTCGTCCGCGACGAATAATTTTGCTAGATCAAAAGCCAACTGTAGGGGTGCACGGCGTGTGCCCTCTTCAAAAAATCAACTCGCTCATCCGCGATGAATAAAATTCCTTCGCTTTTTATTCCCTCCAGCACTTGCGGGTTCAGGAGACGACACTTTTTCGAACACCAACGAATCTCTCCCTCAAAATCTCCCCTCTCTGTACACGGAGAGGGGCTAGGGGGTGAGGTTCTTTCCCTCATTTTCGCAAAACTGTCGTCTTGTGAACGCAAGCGGGGTATGATTTCTCCCATGAACATCCTCAATGTCGGCTACTCATCAACCAATTACTACATCCTTGCGGATGCCAAACCGCACCTCTTGATTGATGTCGGTTTCGCCGGAACACTGCCCAAACTTCAGCATGAATTGAAGCGTGTAGGCATTCAGCTCGCCGATATTAAACATCTACTCTCAACCCACTATCACCCCGACCACGCCGGACTCGCGCAGGAACTTCAAGGCATGGGCATTAAACTCATCGTAGTGGATGTCCAGCAAACCGCCATCGCCGCCGTGCAACATGATCCTAAATTAGCCAAACAGTATTCACCCTACGACAAAAAATCCGCCATCACTATCACACTTGCCGAGAGTCGCGCCTTTCTCGCCAAACTCGACATTCAAGGCGAAATCATCACCACCCCCGGTCATTCCGATGACAGCGTTAGCCTCATCACCGACGATGGCACAGCCTTCACCGGCGACCTAACCCACCCTATGATGGCAGGCGAAGGCAGCAGCGCCGATGTCATCAACCACAGTTGGTCAGCCATCCGCGCACACGGCGCAAAACGCAGCTACCCCGGTCACGGACCAGTCTATCCGCTAAAGTAGACCTAAGGTATCCAGAACAAATCGGGTCTAATAGTTCGCCCATTTATATATACTGGAAAATAAGCAATCTTTTCGAGATTACCTCTGATTGAGTCAACAATGTAAATAGATGCATTTAGATTGTCTGTTATAGAAAAAATGCAATATGCTGGCTATATGGTGACCAAACTTCGCCAAATACACCATCAGTTAAGCTACGGGAAAGGCTGCGTAAATCACTACCATCTCCGTTAACCACATAGAGGTGATTCGCATAATTTGGTTCGAGACTGCAAAAAACAATCTAAGAACCATTTGGTGACCGTTTAGGCAGCCATAAAGAGACAGCTTTAGAATCGACTAAACGGTGTAGGTTTGAACCATCAGCTTTCACAAGATAACGCTCATTTTGGATCACAGACTGCTGTTGAAATACAATTTGGCAGCTACCCAGCGACCACACTTCATCTGCTACATAAGCATCAGTGGGCAAATAAATCTTTTGCATATTACTGCCATCAGCGTTGACTATGCACAGCGTTTGCAAGTTATTACATTCAAAAGCAAGGCCTTGGTTATCGGGCGACTAGATAAAATTAAGTGCGGTATCGTCTGTGCCTGACATGACCCCAGTTTAGGGAAAGAGCGGAGTATAATGAAAGAGGTAAGAACACTACCCTATTCACTCTCCAAGTTTCAGATAATACGCACAAGATCGAAACGATTACGAAAGCGATATGATGACTGATAATTACCGTGAGATACTCCAGCAGGCAGCGCTGGATGAAACCACTTTTGTACAAATGACGTTCAAGGGCGAGATCAGCAATACGCTGCCGTGGCGCGTGGTGACGGTGCGTCCGGTACAGATTAAACAACGGCGACATCTACAATTCTCGCACTTCAGCGCCAAGCAGGACATCACCAAGAATTTCGAAGGCGTTGAGGCGTTGACTCATCTGCGTGAACTATTGGCGATGCCCTTCCACAGCATTCATCTGCGGTCAACGATGGAAGAACTCAACGTGCAGATCACGAAGAAAGGCAAGGCGATTATCCACCGGAGCGCGCCGATTAAGCCGCATATCGAGCATGTGGAGCATGACCGTTGGAAAGATTGGCCGATTCCGGCGAGTTTGCCTGATCCGTTTTTGCAAAAGATCGGCATCCAAACCAGCGACGGACGCATCAAAGCCGATATGCAGGATAAGTTCGCGCAGATCAACGAGTTTTTAAAGCTGCTAGACCATACAGGCGCATTGACCACATTCGACCATTCACCGCTGCATATCCTCGACTGTGGCGCGGGTTCAGCCCATTTGACGTTTGCCACCTATCATTACCTGAATAACATCCGCCAGATTCCAGCGCAGTTGAGCGGTGTGGATGTGAACGCCGAGTTGATGTCACGCAGCAATATCTACAGTCAAGAGTTGGGTTTGGGTGATGCTTGTTTCTATGCGTCACCGATCATTGAGCATGTGTCGGAACACGCGCCGGATATTGTGCTGGCACTGCATGCCTGCGACACGGCGACTGATGAGGCGTTGGCTTTAGGTGTGAAGTACGGGGCAAGTATCATCATGACCGCGCCGTGCTGCCATAAGCATCTGCATCAACAGTTGGAGAGCCGTACGCCGTTCGAGCCGGTGATGCGGCAGGGCATCCTCAAGCAGCGGATGGGCGATATTCTGACGGACAGTTTTCGGGCGCTGCTGCTGCGGATTATGGGTTATAAGACGGACGTGGTGGAGTTTATTTCGTCAGAGCATACCGGACGCAATTTGATGATCCGCGCGGTGAAAAAGACGACAGTTGGCGAGGCCGAGTTCGTCAAAGAGTATAACGATTTGAAGGCGTTCTGGGGTGTCACTCCATATCTGGAGACACTGTTGGGAGAGCAGTTGCAATCGGTCATAGATACGCAACAAATTAGCGAAATGTGATATTCACCGGACCGAAAATATGCTATAATAGAACGCATATTCGAGGGGGGATGAATTTGCCGATGATTTACCAAAACCTGCCCACACAGCCAACACCATTTGTAGGACGCAGTAAGGAAATCGCAGCGATTAGTGCATTGTTCGTTGATCCCGCTTGCTGTCTGCTGACGCTGGTTGGGCCGGGGGGCATCGGTAAGACGCGGATGTCGCAGGAAGTGGCGCGGCAGATCGCGGAAACCGACGGCGCAGATTACTCGGATGGCGTGTATTTCGTCCCACTGCAAGCCTTGTGTGCTGAACATTTAATCATCCCGACGATTGCGGACGCAGTCGGCTTAACCTTTTTTCAGACTGCCGACCAACAGCAAGAACTCCTCAGTTACCTCGCACCAAAGCGTTTACTGCTGCTGCTGGATAACCTCGAACATTTGCTGAACGGCGTGGAGATTATCAGCGCAATTCTGGCACATGCGCCCGGAGTCAAAGTGCTGGCAACATCCCGCGAGGCGCTCAACTTACAGGAAGAATGGCTGTACACCGTCACAGGTATGACTCTTCCCGGTGAGGATGACCTCGAAGCACTGGAGTCGTTTAGCGCGGTGCGCTTGTTCATCCAAAGTGCGCGGAGGGCATATCCCGCTTTCTCGGTCGAAAATGAACGGGCGGGCATCAAGCGGATTTGCGCGTTGGTCGGCGGGATGCCTTTGGGATTGGAACTGGCGGCGGCTTGGGTACGGGCGCTGTCGTGCGATGAGATTGCTAACGAGATCGCCAACAACATCAGCATTTTGGAGACTTCAGCGCGGAATGTGCCGGAACGTCATCGGACGATGCGCGGTGTGCTGGCACAGTCGTGGGCGCTTCTGACTGACGAAGAACAGCAAGTCATGATGCGGTTGGCAGTTTTTCAAGGTGGCATTACGCGCGAGGCAGCCGAAGCTGTTGCCGGTGCATCGCTGCGCGTCTTAACGGGATTGGTGGATAAGTCATGGCTGCGATGGCACTCCAATCATCGGCGCTACGATATTCATGAACTGCTGCGACAATATGCCAATGAACAATTGACTCAAGCAGGACAAGTGGAACGCACACAGGATGCTCACGCTTTATTTTTCTCCGTTTGGATGCAAAAGCGTGAAGGCGAAATTAAATTCCGGCGGCAGGATGAAGCGTTGAATGATATTGAGATGGACTTCGCCAACATCCGTCAGGCATGGAACCGCGCGACTGCCCAACTGGACGGCATGCTAATTAACCCGATGATCGAAGCGTTGAATTTCTTCTGCGATATGCGGGCGCGATTTGTCGAAGGTGAGCGTTTATTCCGCAATACAGCCGATTGCTTCGAACAATTGGATGACCACGAAAATAAGCTGACTTATTATCGACTGCGGCTGCGACGGGCGCGGATGTTCCAAAACGCCATGACCTATGTAGCGGCTGATTTGGATGATCTTCTGGTCGAATTGCAGGACATCCAAAAGGCGCTGGAGGCCTACGATAATCCTGAAGAAACAGCCTTCGCGATTTACCAGATCGGATTTGTGCAGGGCTTCCGAACTTATGATGAAGTGAGCGCACCTTATTTTGCAGAATGCGTTCGCATCTACACCGCGCTTGGGGATCAGTTTTATCTGGCTGACTCTCTGCATTTGTTGGCGACCTGCACGATGGATTTTCAACAAGCGAAGGATTATTACCAGCAAGCCTTTCATATCCAAGAAGCTATTGGCGACCGCAACGGTATCGGCTGGTCATTAACACAGTTGTCGCGTGCGAATTATATGGAACACAATTACGCACTCGCTGACGAATATCGAGAACGTGCCTTAGTTGTTCAGCGAGAGCGCGGCGACTGGAAAGGCATGCTCTACAGCATGATTAACTATACGATGGGGGGCTTCCGGCGCGGCAAGTGGGGGCAGGCGCAGCAAGCAGCCGAAGAAAGTATGCAAATCGCCACCAAACTCAATATGATGAGCGCCTTACGTGCGGGGTCGGCAACTTTAGGGCTGATTCTGGTAATCACCGAAACCGAGATTGAACGAGGGCAAGCGCTGTGCGCGAAGGTTATTTCGACTCAATTGGTACTGGTCAGTTCGATTACTGAAGCCGAGATTGATGCCTTCAACGGCTTAGCAGTAGCGGCTTATCTTCAGGGTGATCTTGATGCCACACGGGATTATTACACACAGCTCGCGGAGCATATTGGCAAGAGTTGGGTCTCACAAACGGAATCCGATCTCATGGTTAATCTGGGAACGAGCGCTATTCTGGTGCTGGATTCTTACGGGCATACCCTGTTAGCCGTAGAAGTAAGTGCGCGGCTGGCTGCGATTCCCGACTTACCGAATCTGCCGTCGGTGGGCTGGGTGGAGAAGTGGCCGCTGCTCAACCGTCTGCGTAAGCGGTGGCAAGACCAACTCGGCACAGAAGCTTATGCCGATGCGTGGGAACGGGGCAAAAGTCGCGACATTAATGCAACCCTCAAGATGCTCATGTCCGCCAGTTGGGAGCAAAGCGCCGAACCAGATTATTCCACAGCGGCTAATCCTCTTACTCCACGCGAACAGGAAGTCCTTTGCTTACTTGCAAGTGGATTATCTAACCGCGAGATTGCCGAAAAATTAGTTTTCTCGTTGGGTACAGTCAAATGGTACGTGAACCAGATTTATAGCAAGCTGGGAGTCGGCAGCCGCACACAAGCCATTGTCCGCGCTAACGAACTACAACTTCTCTCCTAAAAACTCCAACCTTCACACTCGCCAATACCTATCTTTGGATAGGTGACAGCACCCCGGGTTGGGCGCGTAAAGTAAGGTCATGAGTTTAGTTAGGAGAGGTCACAATCATGAACTTCAATAACAGCCCTTATGACGCAGTCGGTGTATCCATTCTGGGAGAACTGTTCAAGCAGGTGGAGGAAATCGCTCCGATTGAGGATGAACCTTCTGCGAAGAAACCATCACTGCTCAAACGAGTCATTCATAGCTTGCGGGATCACCATCAGGATGTGGAAGTGAACAGTATTCGTTCACGCGGCGAGGATTGTGCATCGCCCAAGCCTATCTAATCGGTCTTGCCGTGGTAAGGGACTACCACGTTGGACATTCTCTAGACAGTGGGCTTCGCGTGCTCACTGTCTTTTTTTGCGTAAATTGCTAAAGCAATAATCAGAGTCAAAGAGCTTATAATAATTGTTTTCAAATGCTTAAATTTCAGTAAATAAATTATTAAATTACTAATTATTAATTATCAAACTCGCCAGAATCTCTTTTTCCCTCAAACGGACATTAACTACAATCCGTGATAACTTTACAAGCGAATATATTGCTGCCCATCACATATCAAATTGGGCGTAAAATAAGATGGTTGGTACGCTGTTTAAGTTAGGATTAGATTCTGTGAATTTGCTACTTGAATTGACCCATAACATTGCACTGCTCTTTGCATTGACCTTTGTCTACAGCCTAATTATTCCGCGTGTTAAGGATCTTCGTCCTATAACCAAAAATGTTCTCCAAGGGATTGCCTTCGGTTTCTTTGCGATTTTGGCGATGGCAAGCGGAATCGCTGTTGGGAACGGTTTTATTATTGATGGGCGGCTCGTTATTTTGGCAATTGCAGGTGCTTTCGCGGGAACGATTCCAGCCGTGATTGCAGGCGTGAGCATGATAGGATACCGACTGATTTTAGGGGGTGCGGGGACTTTACCAACTATCTCCACGGTTTTAGGAGTGGTTGTCGTCAGCATTTTGTTTTTTAAATTTCAAGAGCATTCTTCGGCGTACAACCTGTTTAGTCGATTGTTTCTACTCGGATTTATAAATGCCATACAATCACTCTTCTGGATTAAATTGCTCGGTGGATCACAAAGTTCCCAAGTTCTCGCAGAAGTGACATTTCCGTTATTATTAATCACACCTCTTGGAACTATGCTGCTCGGTTATCTATTGTTTTATCAACAGCGGCAGTTTGATATTGCCTCGGCATTGAGAGAAAGTGAGGAACGCTATCGAATTGTTGTAACCAGCTTGAATGAAGGCATTATTTTACAGAGTGCAATAGGCGATATAAGGACTTCTAATCCGGCTGCTGAAGCACTGTTAGGTTTGACGGTTGACCAAATAGCAGGTCGAGAACCTTCTCCTCCAAAGTGGCAAGCGCTCCATCCAGATGGATCACCATTTTTAAGAGAGGATCACGCCTCGATGCTAGCGCTTCGCACCGGAGAAGCACAAGCAAACATTATGATGGTTATCCAAAAATCTGATGAAACATTCACGTGGATAAGTGTTCACTCCAAACCCTTATTTGCCAAAGGTAGTAAGACACCCTATGCAGCACTCACGACCTTTATGGATATTACAGAGGTACAAAAGGCGCACGAAAAATTGCGTCAGGAACGAGATTTACTGCGTACCCTTATTGATAGCACCCCAGATTACATCTTTCTGAAAGATGCTGAAGGGCGTTTCATCCTGACAAATACCGCACACGCTTACGCCGCAGGGAATATTCAACCGGATGACTTAATTGGGAAAACGGCTTTTGATGTGTTCTCGCCGGAATTGGCGAAACAATTTCACGAAGACGATCAAAAAATTATGTATTCCGGCGAAGCACTCATTAATGCCGAGCGTGAAACCGTCGACGCATTGGGGTATCGTAAGTTCGTACTTACAACCAAAATTCCGTGGCGCGATAAAGATGGACAAATATTAGGTTTAGTCGGTATCAGCCGGGATGTGACAGAACGCAAGCAGCTCGAATCGCAAACTGTCATTTTGGCGGCTGAGCAAGAACGGGTTCGGGTGTTGCAGCGGTTTATTGCCGATATGTCTCACGATTTCCGCACTCCGTTGAGTGTTATTAACAGCAGCACTTATCTTCTGCATCGGATCACCGACCCTGAAAAACGGGAAGAAAAACTCAAGAACATCGAACAACAAAGTGACCGGATGCTCAAGCTGCTGGATGATTTGCTTGAGATGGGACGCTTAGATGAAAAAGGGTTTAAATTTCAATTTACCAAAGAGCTTATCAATTCCCTCATCCAAATGATCGTTAACGACTTTCAAGCGACAGCCACCGCCAAAGGGCAAACGCTCGAATTTATACCCCAAAACGATGTTCCATTGATACAAATTGACGCGCTGAAGTTCAGCCGAGCAGTCATCCATTTGGTTCAAAATGCAATCAACTACACACCCGCTAACGGCAAAGTAACCATTCGGACGGCTCTTGAGGCTAACCAAGTCACACTATCAATAACGGATAATGGCATCGGCATTGATGAGAAGGATTTACCTCACATTTTCGAGCGCTTCTATCGGGTGGATGGCGCACGAACCAGCGCTACAGGCGGCTCAGGACTAGGATTACCCATCGTCAAAAAGATCATTGAGTCACATGATGGCACTGTCAGTGTTACGAGTGTCGTTGGTAAAGGGAGTACCTTCACAATTAAACTCCCTGTGAATGTCCATGAGGCTGAAAAGGCGCTATAATCTGCTCAATATCGGACACCGATTAGGGACATTCTTTATCCAAAACTGACGTGAAACTATTCGTCCAACTGTCAACCATCCTCTGCTTGTGCTTCGGGCTAACTGTCATCGGTGCTTTATTGATAGGCCGCGAAAGCAGCGGAATGAGTCTTGGTTATCAGGTGAATGGTTACCCCTGCGCTATCCAGTTGATGGATACCGACCGACCATCTGACTCTTACGCACTGGTGAATGAAAAGCCTATTTGTCTGCCTTATTCTAATTGGTCGCCTAATCACCGCTATGCTGCACTCAGGAATTCACCGACTGGGTCATTGAGTATCACGACAGGACGAAACGGTAGTGACTGGCAAAGTATGTTTGATTTCGAGCAGGTCATCGCCTCGCAAGGGTCATTAGTCTGGTCAGGCGATTCACAGCAGCTTGCTTTCTTGAAAAGTACTGACATCACCGTCTTAGGAACGATGCGTATGGCGAATGGTATGCCGGAACAACCCCGTTATTTTACCATTGACGGTACACAATCGCTGCTCTACGCACCCCCAGCATGGTCGCCGGATGGACAATTTCTGGCATTCGCCGCCTATGATTCATCGCGACAACAAGGCAGTGAAGAACTTTATATCTTAAACGTCAACAGTGGCGAAGTGCGCCGATTAACCAACAACCATTATCGTGATGATTCGCCAAGCTGGTCACCGGATGGTTCGCAACTGGTTTTTACCTCGGCAGAAGATGGTTATAACGAACTTCACATTATTAATGTGGCGACAGGCGAACGACGGCAAATTACCCGCTACACCATTGGCTATATACCGAGTTGGTCGCCAGATGGCAAGAGCATCATGTTTATGTCGAACATCGATCATGGTAACGATCTTTATGTCATCGGTGTAGATGGCACAGGGCTGCGCCGCCTGACCAATAATCATTACTTTGATACGGTGTTTCCCATCTGGTTGTTTCCAGCTTAACATGGAGTTATTATGCAATCGCCTATTCGTTTAGCGCTGGTTCAATTGGCGTGGTCAGACAGCATCGAGTCGATGCAAGTCCAGTATCGAGAATTGATTCCGCAGGCGGTGGCACAAGGCGCAACACTCATCGGGCTACCGGAGTTCTCGCTGATCCCTTACTTCCCCGGTGTGCGTGATCTCGCTGGATTTGACTGGGCGGAGCCGTTACCGGGTGGTGTATCCGAGCAGTTCTTCGGCGCGATGGCGAAAGAAAACGGCGTTACGATTATCGGCAGCTTATACGAAAAAGCCGACGATGGCACGTTCTATGACACGGCGACTATTCATACACTTGATGGCAAGCTGGCAGGCTCCACACGCAAGATTCACATTCCATCCGGCGAGGGTTACCACGAAACCGATTACTTTGTGGGCAGCGACCAATATCCAACTTTCACAGTTGATGGGCTGACATTGGCAAGCCCAACCTGCTATGACCAGTGGTTTCCTGAACTGGCGCGGATTTACAGCTTGAACGGCGCAGAACTGATTTTTTATCCAACGGCGATTGGTGAAGAACCGACCGATCCTAGAATGGATAGCAGCGAGGCATGGCAAACGGTCATGCGGGGACATGCCATTGCTAACGGCGTGTATGTGGCGGCAGCCAACCGTGTCGGCGTTGAGAACGGCATCCGTTTGTACGGCAGCAGCTTTATATGTGATCCTTCAGGTAAAATATTGGCTCAAGCCGGGCGCGATACCACCGAGGTGATTGTGGCGGATTTATCAGGTGAGGTCATCAATCATTGGCGCGAACATTTCCCGCTGCTGCATCAACGGCGGCACGGCATCTATGGACGAATCGGGGAAGCCTACAGTCAAGAGAATCGTCCGGAGTGGTTAAAGGAATAAAAAAGGGGTTTGTCATCTCACAAACCCCTTGGAGCTATAGGGAAAAGACAGCCCTTTTCCTACACTTACTTCACGCCGATGTGAAAGACAACCAGATATTCTCCAAAAGTGCGTTGGTTGGCACTCGTCATCAGGAAGTTGAAGAAATTGTTATCCGGATTTTTGTCGAGCGTGATGCCACTCAAAGGAACACTCAGTTCAGCATCGCCCGAAGTACCGGGAATATCGAGGTTTCCACCATCCGATACAAAGCTGTCAGATAAATCCTCACTCTTACCCCAGCACGAGTCGTCGCCTGCGTTATCACATTCCATGATGGAACCGTCTTTAAGCTCGACTACAGTATTGTCTGCATGAACCAGTTGAAGAACAGGATCGAGCTTCTTTACTTTGGTCATCATATAGATGTTCAAAGGTACGCCGCTGTCGAGCATATTTTGTGTCAGTTGAACGGAGTATAAATCACCAGCGCCATCGCCCTTACCGTCACTCTTATCAACCGACATGCCTTCCAAAATAAGCGCAAATTCACCGCTTGATCCATCGGGTGAGCCGATGACCAATGACACATATGTGACTTCACTGTTGTTATTGGTAATGGATATTTGGGTGCTTGTGCCGGATGAGTCAACTGCACCGGTCGTTGGCAAACTGAGGCTGTAGTCGGCACCAACTGTATCGTCATCCACACACAATTGGACACCATCTTTATCAAGCATAGCGATCGCAGGATCATAACCATCTACGCCAACGACGGTCGCTTTGTAGGTGCTATCCGGCCCCATGCCAACCGAAATATGAACGCCGTTTTTGATTTCGGTTTTATCCGGGCAGCTTACGTTGATGCCACCACCGCCCTTATTGTTTTTATCAGGCGCGGGTACACCGGAAGCTAAGTCGCCAAACGGTGGTTTAGAGCCGTTATCTGTGGTATCGGTAGTGTCGGTATTATCAGTTGTATCTGTATTGTCATTGTTGGAAACGCTGCTACTGCCACCAGCTTGTACACCCATGTGCATGACCACAATATACTCACCAAAAGACCTTTGCCCTGCACTGGTCATCAGATAGCGCAGGTAATTATTTTCGGGATTGCTATCCACCACGAAATTGGACAGGTCGAAACCGAGCATTGCATCGGTTGACTTTCCGACAATAGCCCGCGCATTAGGCGACTGCACAAAGCTATTTTCGAGGCTGTCGCTATTGCTCCAGCAATCAGAACCAGCATCGTCACATTCAATGGCTGAGCCATCTTTTTGGGTGATGACATTGCCATCGGAATCTGCCAGTTGTACAAAGGAATTAAGCTGCCGTACTTTGGAGACCATATAGACTTCTAAAGGAACACCACTATCGACGATATTTTGGGTGATTTGTATGCGGTAAGGATCACCTGCACCACGACCTTTACCATCATTGGTGGTGACTGCCATCCCTTCCAGCACTAGAATGAACTCACCGTCTGAACCATCGGGCGAACCGATTACCAGCGAAATATCCGTTAACCCTTTATTGCTGTGGAAAAACGGCATTTGAGCGTTGACTTCGCTTGCGTCGACTTCACCAGTCGAAGGCAAGCTAACCGAATAACGTCCTGCGGAGGGTTCATCGTCGTTACAAAGCGCAATACCGGCTTCATCACCGACACCGATGACCGGATCATAACCATTGACCCCAATCGCGGTGGCAGTATAGGTAAAATTCGGGCGCATGTTGACGATGACTTCCACCCCATTTTTGATCTCAGTTCCATCAGGGCAACTGACATCAATACCATCGGTTGAACCACTTTGTAATTTAGCGCTGACGGGCATGGCAATCATGAGCGTAAGCACTACAATAAATAGAATAAGTCGCCGCATCACATGAACTCCTTCGCAAAAATTTGGTTTTTAGGACGAGTGTTTAATGTATCCTACAATGATTTTTATAAATTCCGCCAGTAAAGCGACAATAAATCCGTCTTAAATCTTGTAAAATCCGTCAAAAGATGTAGAACCTAACAAATCAAAGACGCTGAAACCAGCGCAGAGGTTCCCATGAACTTTCCACCAGATACCAAAACGTACTTTGACATTGTTTGGACGATTGTGCGGCAAATCCCAAGAGGCATCGTCAGCACTTATGGACAAATCGCCTCGATGATTCCTGCCCCAACGGGCGTGGATGAGATCGATTATGAACGACTGGGGGCGGTCTGGGTGGGCAAGGCCATGAACGCGGTTTCATCCAGTGCCGATACCGATATTCCATGGCAGCGCGTGATTAACAGTCAAGGCGGAATCAGCTTGCCCGAAGGCAGCCATGCTGCACTTGAGCAACGTAGACGCTTGGAAAACGAAGGTGTGACATTCAGTGGCGCGGGTAAGATCAGCCTAAATAACTTTGGTTGGGAAGGACCTGATGCTGATTGGCTGCGTGAATATCACCTCCTCACGCCTAAAGCACTTAAGAAACCTAACGATGATAAGCCGGGGCAAATGCGATTGTTTTGAGCCTCGTTCGTAAATTTAGGTTAAAACCCTCTCAGTTTTCAGAATAGTCTAAAGGTACTATTGTATCTTTCCGGAAATACACTTCAAAATTTTGTTTTACTTTCATAAATGTGTTATGTTTTATTTGTCCCATTTAAATAAATATAACAGTTTAGGAGTAATACATGTTTATTCAACGTATGGTTAAGTTGTTGTTGGTTGTTGCAATATGTACTATTGTGCCTTTTGTTGCGCTTTCTGCACCATCCAAACAGAAGCCTGACGAACCCGTTAGTTTCAACATTAGCATGAGTGAGTATAAGTATGTGGTTGAAGGACAAAAAGAAGGAGAAGCAATCAAGCTTGAGACGGGTAAACCTTACCGGTTTATCTTTCATAACATGGGAACAGGTGAACATGAAGCCCTAATCGGACATGAACCCAAGATTCTGGGTGGTTTCAAGCATGATTTCACAAATAATTTATTGGAAGATGTTGAAACCACGATTACGAATGGTGAGGAAGAAAGCGGATTTACAATTGGCGCAGCCGGGTTTAATGAATTTGAAATTCTGGTTAAGCAAACCCTCGCAATCGAATTTACACTGCCCGATGAAAAAGTCGGTGATTGGGAATTAGGATGCTTTGTCTCGTTAGATCCCAACGCACCGGAAGATAATCCGGGCGCAGGACATTATGATGTGGGTATGCATTTGCCAATCAACGTTGTCAAAGGCATGGGTTCATAACGATTTCGTTTTTGGAGCTTTATTCATCACGCCCTCCTCAGTTTTTGAGGAGGGTTTTTTGTTTATTAAAAACTTTTGCCGTGGAAAGCAATCATTTTTCGGCAGCAGTTTGCTCGGCAAATTGGATTTCACGGTGACGGCGTTTGTAACCCACCGGATCGCGCTGGGGATTAGATTCATAGAAGTTGATGATTTGGCCGAGATATTCGCGCAGCGGGGTATAGGTCATGCCCATTTCAGCTTTGCTGCGGTCATTGGTCAGTTCGGACATCCAACGCTCACTAAACGGCGAGCAATCGGGCAGGAAACCGTTGGCCTCCAGCAAGCCGCGACGGAAATGAATAAGCTGCGGCTGCACACCCAGTAAATCCCCGACGATACCCAAAAATTCTTCAAGGGATGTGGTTTCATCCTGTGAGATGTTATAGGCACGGCCTTTAGCGGGCTGCTTCATTGCCAATAAAATGGCTTTGACCACGTCGTGGCTGTAAATGTGACGCAGGGCATAATCTGGCGTTTCCGGCACGAGTATCGGCCCACCATCTTTCAGGCGCAGCACATAACTATAAAGACGGTTGAAATGATCACGCTCACCATTAACCATCGGTAAACGAAGACTTGTAAATGGGAAACCGTGTTCTTGTCCGGCACTGGCAATCACATCTTCAGCCTTACGCTTATCAATGCCATACAACCATTCTTCATAGGCGAAGGTGTTGGCTTTGGGTGCAGGGATCAATCGCCCTTCATAACTCTCTTCGCTAAAGGGGCGTTCTGCACCTTCCCGCACGAGATAGACCTGTCCGGTGCTCAGGAAAATATAATGCCCTACACGACCATTGAGCAACCGAATAATCGTTTCGGCTTCCTGCCCTTTATAGAGCGCGTTATCCACCACCACATCAAACTCGCGTCCGATCAGCGCTTTTTCAAGTTGGAATGAGTTAGTACGGTCGGCACGCAAACGTTCAACTTCATCAGGCAGGTGATCAGGCGTTTTACCCCGGTTCAGCATGGTGACTGTGTGACCTGCGCTGAGGAGTTCAAGCGCAAGAAAATGCCCGACGTTACGCGTGCCGCCAATGATAAGGATGTTCATATCGCTCCAAAATTGTCATTAGATTACGGTAAGTAGTCTTTAGTCGTCAGTTATCAGCTAAAAGTACCAAATAGACATTTTCAAATTACAAAATTTTTAAGTATTTTTCCTACAGGGTCACAAAAAACGCACTTTTCAAAAGTTTATTGTGTTACAAGCCTGCTGATTCGCAGTAAACCACATTACCACGACTAATCATTCTGCCACAAGTGTTGGAGTTTACGCTGATTATTTGTGAAGTTTGTACACAAGCCGTAAAGAAATAGGCCTTATTGTACAACATGTCTAGCAGGAGTTAGTCAAGATGCTCGGTTATTCTGCAACACATACACAAAGGCTGCCGCGAATAAACTCGGCCACGCATCTTTCAGGCCGCGCGTACCTTCGTAAGGCACTTCAAGGGTAATCGTAAACTTCAACTGACTGGCCCACCACCGAAAATCAGTGAGTGTCCAGAAGCGCAGATGTTCGCCGGGTGTAACGACCCATTGCAGCGGGAAGCGTCCAAATAGCAGTCGCAGCCGATGCTGATAATAGCCCGTGTTGGGGATCGAGACGATGATGCCTTTACGGGCAAAAGGACGAAGACTATTCAGCAAGCCTTCAGGATCAGGCAGATGCTCGATAATCTCCGAGCAAATGATGTAATCGTACTGTCCACTCAAGAAATCACTAATCGGCTTATTGATGTCCGCCAGGACCACATTCAGACCATGCGCTTTACAAAAATCAACCGCCTTGGGTGAAACATCCAATCCGAAGGCTTCGATCTTCTTGCGCTCTAACATGTACATCAGCAGCGCACCATCACCCACACCGAGGTCAAGCACACGGTCACCATCGCTCACCAAATCGGTGAAAACCTGCGCCCGTTTGCGCCGCCACGGTGAAAGTTCACCGATGCTTTTATCGAGTTTGGTATCCCAATAAACATCATAATCCAACACACCGACTTGAGCAGTCGACGGATAGATAAAGAGCCGTTTGAATTGACGGTAGCTGTTGGCTAATCCGAGATAAAGCGGTCGGATGGGGCTGTCACGTAAGGTTTTTTTGAGAGTGGTCAGCATGGGATTATGAGAGTTGTCCAGCAAGGTGCGCGTCCAATAAAGTCGCTATGCTACCACAAAACACACAAATCACACCGGACTAGACTGATCCTGATAGCGTTCACGAAAGCTGTCTTCGCTCATGTTATACGGTTCGCCCTCTGTACCGATGGCTAACCAACGTCCGGCTGGGACAACAACTGGTTCAGGGCTTTCGAGCGATTGAACGTAGATGCTAATCGGTAATCTGAGCGCCCAAACACCGCGTTTGCGGTAATAAGGAATACAGCCGTTTTGCATCAGGAATTTTTCTGTAACAGTGGGTTGCCACGTCATGTCATCCCAACGGGCATAGATTTGGCGGAACAAATCGGCTCGGACAGGCCAGTGATCATACTCATCCAAACTATCGTGCAACACTTTACCAGCGGTATACAGCATAATGTCACCTTTATTGGCGGACAATACCTCCAAGGTCACATTAATGTCAGCGTGGTTAGCCAGCATCTGCGCCATTACAATCCGCTTAATCGGTGCATAATAACGGAAGCCCGACTTAAAAAGCTGATCGTCTGTCCATTGGCGCTGCCGGAGAACCTTAGTGTTTCGCGGGATCGCAACCACTATTGCACCTATATAGATCTAATCAGGATGAATTATTAATCATTGTACTCAAAAGCTGCAATTTAACCACAAAGGTCTAGTACACCCAGGGTAATCGCATCAAAATTGGTTTGAACCCTTTTGAACTAAACTGAACCGACTTTCCGTAGGAATACATAGGAATTTCTGTATAGTCGACTATTACACTTGGTTCAGAGTAGCTCTTAAGAGATGTTTAGAGTATTGCT